>JBEEJN010000035.1:0-68252 GCA_041169165.1 Pseudomonadota bacterium | reverse complement strand
TCCTCAACGGTGCCGTGTCGCGTTACCTGTCGCTGGCTCTGGTCAAGGAACGCAACGACCTCAAGGGTGAACTGCCCGGACCGGCCGGCTCCAACCTGTCGTACGACCGCGTGCCCTTCCACATGATTGCCAACGACGGCAACATCCTGGAGCATGCCGTGGCCTTCGACGGCAAGACCGACCTGGATGCCAACGGCAACGCCATGGAACACAAGGGCACCTTGCCTCAGCAGGCCATCGGCGAGCGCTACGACATCGTCGTCAACTTCGGTGCTGCGAACGGCATCGCCGCCGGCGACAAGCTGTACTTCGTCAATCTGCAAGAGCACAAGGCCCCGCAGATCACGGCCCGCCGCGTTCCGCTGGCCGACGTCCTGTCCGGCACCTACAAGCCTGGCAGCGAGCGCGACGATGATGGTGACGGCGTGAGCGACCGCTGGGTGGATGGCGATCCGGCCGTCGGCAAGTTCCTGGAACTGCGCGTGCAAGCCTACGCGGGCATCGACCGGTCCATGAACCCGGCGCTCTACACCACCGGCAAGCTCAAGATGGTGCCGCTCAAGCTCAACCGCGACCTCAAGACCGACGACGCCAAGCTGCGCACCGGTATTGCTCGCAACTTTGTATTCGGACACAGCGGCGGCACGGACGAGCAGCCCTGGACCGTCAAGGTTGACGGCGGCAAGGCCTACACCGCAGATACACGCCGCATCTCGGCCGCGCCCCGCCTGTCCACGGGCCCGACCGATGGCGGGACGCAGCAAAAGGAAGCGCCCTACGAAATCTGGCAACTTCAATTGCAAGGCGGCTGGGATCATCCGATCCACGTGCACTTCGAGGAAGGGATCATCTTGCGCCGTGGCGGCAAGCGCCCGCCGGAGTGGGAAAAGTGGGCCCGCAAGGACATCTTCCGCATCGGCCCCGACGCCCATGCCACCGACAGCGTGGAAGTGGCCTACCAGTTCCGCGAATTCGCCGGCACGTTTGTCGAGCACTGCCATGCCACTCAGCATGAGGACAACGCCATGCTGGTGCGCTGGGACCTGGAGCGCCCCGGCCAGCAGCTCGCCATGCCCTCGCCCATCCCGACCTGGGACGGCGTGCACTTCACAGGCACGGCGGCACTGCCAACCTTCCGCACAGGCAGCAACAAGGGCCCGAGCTACAAGGCGGGCCAGTGAGGTTGGCGACGACCTCTTCAGGCCGGGACCATAAACGCTGACATAGCGACGAGGCAGCTCTTCGGGGCTGCTTCGTCTTGACCGCAAAAACGAAGTCGACCATGCCTAGCAGCAAGTCCCTAGCCTTGAAAAAAATCGCGATGCCACTTCTGGGTGGTATCGGCATTGCGGCCGCAGCAGCAGCTCTTACCCTGGGTTTCATGCCCGGGACGGCTGCCGATGCCACCCGTGCGGCCAACAGCGGTACCACAAGCAGCGGTGCAAACGTTGCCAAGGGCACGGGCGACGAGGTTTGGGGGGCCAGCTACTTTCCTAACATCAAACTCACCGATCAGGATGGCCGACAACTGCGCTTCTTCGACGACATGATCAAGGGCAAAGTCGTCTCCATCAATTTCATCTTCACGAGTTGCTCGGCGAGTTGTGGTCTGGAGACAGCGCGCCTCAAGGAGGTTCAGCAGATTTTGGGTGACCGGGTTGGCAAGGACGTTTTTTTCTACTCCATCAGCATCGACCCGCTGAACGATAACCCAGCCGAATTGAAGAAATACGCTGCAAAGTTTGGCGCCGATATCCCAGGCTGGCGGTTTCTGACCGGCAAGGAGGCAGATATCGAGCTCATCCGCCGCAAGCTCGGCATGAATGACGATCTGGAAGACAAGGGCAAGAATCTTACCGACCATGTGTTGCATACCATGCTCGGCAATCAATCGACCGGCCGCTGGATGAAGGGTTCTCCCTATGAAAATCCGGCCTTCACCGCCAACCAGCTCGGCAGCTGGCTGCACAACTACAAGACGGCCGCTCCGGTCGAGACACGCTACGAAAACGCGCCTGCACCCACTGCCGCCATGGGCCCTGGGGAGCAGCTCTACCGACACCGGTGCCAGTCCTGTCATTCCATCGACGGCAACCGAGTGGCGGCACGCATGCGCATAGGCCCAGACCTGGAAAATGTTTCCAAGCGACGCGACGCGACCTGGATCCGTCGCTGGATCAAGGAGCCAGATGTCATGCTGGCGCAGAAGGATCCAATCGCCATGGCGATGTACGCCCAGTACAACAAGATCGCCATGCCCAATCTCAAGCTCGACCCCAAGGACATCGAGCATGTGCTGCGCTTCATTGAGGAGGAAAGCAGCCGGCCGCTGAACGAGCGCCGCGTCGCTGTCCAGTAGCCATTCCCTTGTGATCACCTGCGCCCGACCAGCACCCGCTGGCCGGGCGTTGGTGCTTGGCCTCTTCCGCTTGCAGTCAAGCGTCGCCAAGTGCTGTCCTTCAGCAACAGTCAGCCACGTTCAGGCAATGTTGACGTAACTTTACATAACACTACGAACAGACATTTTCGATGACCTCTTCGACACGTCGAGGTAATCGATGGGAATAATTCCCAGTACCTGATGACACGCCGTGAATCGAGTCACGCAATTGAGCTTGCATGCTTACGCTTGCTTAACTCGCTTCTGCCAACTCCGTCACATCACATTTCAAGGTTTCGGCCGCACCGTTTGAAGCGTCGCCGGCCAGGTTTGTGCTCGCCGCCGCCGCTCTTGTGCCCTCGACCTTCGTCTCGTATCTTTACGTTAACTCGACTTACTTCCCAATTCCGACGCATAAGCGAGGCGACAGTAATGTTGCCCAGGGATCGTTTTTGCCCGGCGTTTGAAGCCGTCGTAGTGCCGAGTAGCCGCGTAAATAGCAGCTACCGCATCGATAACTCAAGCAAACGAGAGGTTTGGATATGTCACAAAGACACGACGAACAGCGCGAAGAAAATACCGGCAATATGTCCGCTTCGGCAGGCATGGCAACAGCAACGCCGCGCGCAAGCAACGGCAAGAAGAAACAGTGGATCAAGCGCGGCGCCTATCTGGCAGCCGCCGTCGGCGCCGCAGGCTTCTCGCTAAGCGGCACCGCCCTGGTGACCGGCGACGTCTTCCGCGATCCGATGCCCACCGATGTGTCGCACCTGACGATGCCCGTGGGTACGACCATCACCGCCAACGACGCCCTGAAGTCGGCTATTCCGGTCAACGAAGGTGCGTTCGAAAACAACTCCGGCCCGGGCAGCCACTTCGACACCCGTGTCGACACCACGATCCCGCTGGCGATGCAGACCGGCAACAACATTCCGACCGGTTCCCGCCCCAGCCCGCTGAAGTTCGTCGACAAGACGACTGGCACCGTCAAGGAAGCGACCGAGTACACCTTCAACCTGCTGCAGTTTGAAGAGTTCGGCCCGGAGAAGTTCGACCCAGGTGTGGCTGCTGGCCAAGATCCGATGCCTAGCCCCACCCTTGGCGCAGCGCCTGAACAGGACCCCGACAGCGTGGCGCGCAGCGCTCCCAACGGCGTAGCCCTGGAAAACTTCCTGGGCCAGGCCGGCATCTTCCCCTTCCCGACCGCCCTGTCCAATGTGCAGGACGCCAACCCCTGGCGCCCGGAGATCAAGAACTTCCTCCAGCGCCCCGCGGCGTCGCCCGCCGAAGGCCGTCCGCCCGGAGAAGGCTGGGCCCACCAGCGCTGGAACGAGTTCTACCCCCAGGCCTACTTCAAGACGGCCCAGGCCGGCGCACGCGTGAACAACGGTTTCCGCGACAAGAAGCAGATGCACAACTGGGGCGTCGGCCACACCCAGCGCTACCCTGACTTCACCGAATTCGGCGAGGGCGGGCTGTACAACACCACCGCCAACATCCCCGGCAACCCCATCAAGGGCACCAACGCCGGCATCCCCGTGTTGTTCCACCCGAATCTGCCGGTGCAAAACCACAACTCGGTGTGGACCTTCGACGGCACCATGCCCCCGAAGCTGCTGATGGTGCGCTACGGCCAGCCCATCCTCATGCGCCACTACAACGCGCTGCCCATCGACCCGTCGGCCAACAAGGGTTTCGGTCTTCACACCGTCACCACCCACATGCACAACGGCCACAACCCGGCCGAGTCTGATGGCGTGGCGAGTGCCTTCTTCTTCCCCGGCCAGTACTACGACTACCGCTGGCCCATCCAGCTCGCCGGCTACGACAGCATCAACACCGGCGCCACCGATCCCAAGGCCGCCTTCCCCTGCGCGCCGGGTGAAAAGCTGTGGGTCAACGATGCCCACCCCGGCATCAAGGACTGCGTGAACGGCAGCATCAAGATCCGCGGCGACTGGAAGGAGACGATGTCCACCCAGTGGTTCCACGATCACATGCTCGATTACACGGCTCAGAACGTGTACAAGGGCAACGCGGTCATGATGAACTACTACAGCGCCCTGGACCGCGGCAACGAGGCTCTGAACGACGGCGTGAACCTGCGCTTCCCAAGCGGCACCGCGCTGCCCTGGGGCAACCGCGACTACGACATCAACCTGGTCATCGCCGACAAGGCCTGGGACCAGCAGGGTCAGCTGTACTTCAACGTGTTCAACAAGAACGGCTTCCTGGGCGACCGTCTGCTGACCAACTTCGTCTACCACCCGTACCTGGACGTGCGTGCACGCAGCTACCGCTTCCGCATCCTCAACGGTGCCGTGTCGCGTTACCTGTCGCTGGCTCTGGTCAAGGAACGCAACGACCTCAAGGGTGAACTGCCCGGACCGGCCGGCTCCAACCTGTCGTACGACCGCGTGCCCTTCCACATGATCGCCAACGACGGCAACATCCTGGAGCACGCCGTGGCCTTCGACGGCAAGGCTGACCTGGACGGCAACGGTGATGCGCTGGAGCACAAGGGCACCCTGCCGCAGCAATCCATCGCCGAGCGCTACGACATCATCGTCAACTTCGGCGCCAAGAATGGCATCGCCGCCGGCGACAAGCTGTTCTTCGTAAACCTGCAGGAACACAAGGCTCCGCAGATCACGGCGCGCCGTGTGCCGCTGGCCGACGTGCTGTCGGGCAAGTACACCCCGGCCAAGGAGATCGACGACGATGGCGACGGCGTTGCCGACCGCTACGCCGGCGGCGACCCGGGCGTGGGCAAGTTCATGCAGCTCAACGTCAAGCCCTACAGCGGCATCGACAAGTCCATGGATCCTTCGCTCTATACCAAGGGCAAGATGAAGATGATCCCGCTCAAGGTCCACGCTGATGTCGTCGCCGAAGACTGGAAGGTGCGCAATGCCACCCATCGCAGCTTCACCTTCGGCCACGGTGGTGGTTCTGACGAGCAGCCCTGGACGGTCGCCGTGGACGGTGGCCCGGCCTACAACGCCGACACCCGTCGCATCTCCGCCGCTCCGCGCCTGGCCACCGGCCCGACCGATGGCGGCACGCTGCAGAAGGACGCTCCGTACGAAGTCTGGAAGATCAACCTGCAAGGCGGTTGGGATCACCCGGTCCACATCCACTTCGAAGAAGGCGTGATCCTGCGCCGCAACGGCAAGCTGCCCCCGGCCTGGGAACTGGGCGCCCGCAAGGACGTCTACCGCATCGGCCCGGACCTGCACGCTGGCAGCAGCGTTGAAGTCGCCCTGCAGTTCCGCGAGTTCGCTGGCACCTTCGTTGAACACTGCCATGCCACGCAGCACGAGGACAACGCCATGCTGATCCGCTGGGATCTGGAGCGTCCGGGCCAGCAGCTCGCCATGCCCTCGCCCATCCCGACCTGGGACGGCGTGCACTACACGCCCAGCACCGCCTGGACGACGTATCGCACCGGCGACAACAAGGGTCCGAGCTACAAGGCCGGCCAGTAATGCCGATGACACGGGTTGCGCTTCTCGCGAAGCGCTGCTGACCTGACCACGAGGCGGCCCCGCGAGGGCCGCCTCGTCCCTTTTGGATCTGGAGTCGTACATGACCGCACAACGCTTCAAGACCTTTGCCCGCGCCGCCCGTCTGCCGTTTGTGGCCGGCGCCCTGGTGTTGCTGGCCGCTGGCGCCGCCCAGTGGCTCAAGCCGGACAGCACGCTGGCCAATGCAGCCGGCCCGACGGCGGAGCAAGCCCGGCTCAAGGGCACGGGCGATGAAGTCTGGGGCGCCAGCTACTTTCCGAACGTCAAGCTCACCGACCAGGACGGCAAGCAGCTGCGCTTCTTCGACGACATGATCAAGGGCAAGGTCGTCTCCATCAACTTCATCTTCACCAGCTGCTCGTCCAGCTGCGGGCTGGAAACCGCGCGCCTGCGCGAGGTCCAGCAACTGCTCGGCGATCGCCTGGGCAAGGACGTCTTTTTCTATTCGATCAGCATCGATCCGCTGACCGACACCCCGGCCGAGCTCAAGAAGTACGCCGCCAAGTTCGGCGCCGACCTGCCGGGCTGGCGCTTCCTCACCGGCAAGGAAGAGGACATCACCCTCATCCGCCGCAAGCTGGGCATGTACGAGGACGACGAGAGCAAGGCCAAGAACCTCACCGACCATGTGCTGCACACCATGCTGGGCAATCAGGCCACCGGCCGCTGGATGCGCGGCTCGCCCTACGAGGACCCGGCCTTCACCGCCAATCAGCTCGGCAGCTGGCTGCACAACTACAAGTACGCGCCGCCCAAGGAAACCCGCTTCGAGAACGCGCCGACCTATGTGCGCGTGCAGTCGGACGGCGAAAAGTTGTTCCGCCACCGTTGCGCCTCGTGCCACACGCTGGACGGCTCCAAGGCGGGGTCATCGGCACGCTCCATCGGCCCGGACCTGGACGGCGTGGGCAAGCGCCGCCAGCGTGCCTGGCTGGAGCGCTGGCTGCGCGAGCCTGATCGCATGCTGGCCGAGAAGGACCCCATCGCCACCGCCATGTTCAACCAGTACAACAAGGTGGCGATGCCCAACCTCAAGCTCGATCCCAAGGACATCAACAATCTCCTGGGTTTCATCGACGAGGAAAGTGCCCTGCCCATGAACCAGCGTCGCGTCGCACGCCAGTAGACGGCATCGTTACGCCTGGGCCCCGAACGGCAAAGGCCCTGGCTTGGTCACACCAGAAGCGACAAGGGGCGATGCGCATGCATCGCCCCTTGTTCATTGAGGAAGGTGTTGTGCCTAGGCAACCGCGGCGTTGCTTTCACGTCAGTGCACAAGGGAGAAAACGGGTGGCGTTCATGCAGTTGTCCCGCCACTCGCGACTGATCGACATGTGCATGAACGCCGGGAGGGCGCGGGGAACTCGCATTTGTTGAAATACGACTCAACCGTGCGGCTGGCGACAGGCGCGCAAAAACACGAGGCTGCAACTGCCAAGCGGCAACTGCAGCCTACACGGACTAATTCGGGATCATCACAACAGGGCAGGAAGCGCGGCGGCCCTGGTCGCGCCATCGTGTCCACGCAGGGCGCTCACGCGACCAGCACGCCCCTCAGCCCCTCACGGGGCTTTTCTTTTTTCGGCGCGCGGCCTGCAGCTTCAGACGGCGCTGTCGAGCAGGCTCAGTTCGTGGCTGCTGAGCAAGCGCTCGATGTCCATCAGGATGAGCATGCGTTCGCCGACGTTGGCGATGCCCTGGATGAAGCGGATGTCGACCACCGCACTCATGTCGGGCGCCGGCTGGATGGTGTTGGTGGCCAGCTGCATCACATCGGAGACCGAGTCGACCACGGCCCCCACCACCCGGCCCTGGATGTTGAGCACGATCACCACGGTCAGCGCGTTGAGCTCAGCCGTGGCACAGCCCAGCTTCAGGCGCAGGTCGATGATGGGCACGATGACGCCGCGCAGGTTCACCACGCCCTTGAGAAAACTCGGCGCGTTGGCGATGCGGGTCGGCGCTTCGTAGGAGCGGATCTCCTGCACCTTCAGGATGTCGATGCCGTATTCCTCGGCACCCAGGCGAAAGGTGAGGTATTCACCGCCGGCCGCCTGGGCGTCGACACGCGGCTTGCGACCGCCGGCGTGGGCGCCGAAGTCGGAACGGGCACGATCTTGTTGGGGCGCGAGGATGGCATTCATGGCGGTCTCGATCGACGCTAAGGCGTGGGCGGGGAAGTGGACTGGCGCGACGGTGGCCGGACCGGGTTCAGAACGAGGTCCAGTCGCCGTCGTGGCTGTCGGCCACCGGTGCACGGGCTGTCGCAACGCGCGGCGCCGTGGATCCTGAGGCCGACGTCGCGCTGCCGGTTGCGGCCGAGCTTGTGGCTGCGGCAGTGGCGACGGGTGCACGCGGCGAAGCGACGGCTGGTCGGTGGGCCTTGGTGTGGGTTGGCGCCTGGCTGGCGGCGCTGCCGCGGGCGTGGTCGATGGTGGCACGCGTCAGCGCCTGCGCCTGCTGTACCGCCAGCTGGTGCTGGCCGTGCATGTCCGCGGTCCGGAAGGCCGACACTAGGCTGGAGAGGCGGCCGGCCTGCTCGCGCAACGATTCGGCGGCGGCGGCGCTTTCCTCCACCAGGGCGGCGTTCTGCTGCGTCATCTGGTCGAGCTGGGTGACGGCCGTGTTCACCTGGCCGAGCTCGCTGCTTTGTTCGGTGGTCGCAGCGGTGATCTCGCTGATGATGTCGGACACCCGCTGCACGCTGGAGACGATCTCGCTCATGGTGGCACCCGCGTCCTGTACCAGGCGGCTGCCGCTTTCGACCTTGTCGACGCTGGCGCCGATCAGGCTCTTGATCTCGCGCGCCGCGTTGGCGCTGCGCTGCGCCAGATTGCGCACCTCACCGGCCACCACCGCAAAGCCACGGCCCTGCTCGCCGGCACGCGCGGCCTCCACGGCCGCATTGAGCGCCAGGATGTTGGTCTGGAAGGCGATGCCGTCGATGGTGCCGATGATCTCGGCGATCTTGCGGCTCTGGCTGCTGATCTCGTCCATGTTCTGCACCACCTGGCTCACCACCTCGCCGCCGCGCTGGGCGGCCTGGGCAGCCGAGCTGGCGAGCTGGTTGGCGGTGCGGGCGGAATCTGCCGTCTGGCGCACCGTGCCGGTGAGCTGCTCCATCGAACTGGCGGTCTGCTGCAGGCTGCCTGCCGTCTGCTCGGTGCGGCCGGACAGGTCCTGGTTGCCGCTGGCGATCTGGGTGCTGGCGGTCGAGATGGATTCGGTGGTCAGACGGATATTGCCCACCATGCCGCGCAGCGCGTCCTGCATGCCGCCCAGCGCATCCAGCAGGTCGGAGCATTCGTCGTGGCCGTTGACCTGCACCGAGCGCGTCAGGTCGCCGCCAGCGATGGCCTGGGCCAGGTCACGTGCCTGCTCGATCGGCGCCACGATGCTGCGCGAATTGATCAGCGTCAGCGGCACGACCAGCACCACGGCCAGCAGCAGGCTGGCGGCGAAGAACAAGACCGAATATTGCTGCACCTTCTGCACCTCCACCTGATCGGCAGCAGCCTCGCCGTGCAGCACCTTCTGGAGATCGGCCAACTTGAGTTCGGCGGCATGGGCCTGTTCCTTGGCCGGGCCGAGTAGGCGGTTGATGGCCGTGGCACTGTCATAGGCGCCGCTGGTGATCTGAGGCAGCAAGGCCTCGACCTTGGCGTGATAGGCCTCGACCAGCTTGAGCAACTCGCGCACATGCGGGTTGTCGACGTCATCCTCACCTTCGAGCAGCTTGTTGGCGGTGGTGACCAGCGTCTGATAGGCGTCGCGCCAGGCCTGCGTGTACTTGACCTGCTCTGCCTGCTTCTCGTAGTTGAGGATGAGGTCCTTCTCGTAGCGCCGCAGATTGCCCATGGCGGTCGAGATGTCGATCAAGTGCTCGGCCTCGACGTAGGAGTTCGCCATGAACAGGTCGGTGTGCTGCTTGGCGGTATACATGCCGTACATGCCCACGCCACCGACGGCACTGATCAGCGCCAGCACCATGGCGATGGCAGCAAGCATGCGTACGCGGATGGTGTAGGCGCGCAGGAGCTTATGGAGGACGTTCATGCTGGCTTCCGGTCTGAGGCTGGCGAAGGAGTCGACGATGGCGGCGGCAGGAATCAATGACGCGAGCGGCGCACCAGCGAGCCGGTGTCCAGGATGAGGGCCACCCGGCCGTCACCCATGATGGTGGCGCCCGACACGTCGGTCACCTTGCGGTAATTGGCCTCGAGGTTCTTCACCACCACCTGTTGCTGGCCGAGCAGGGCATCGACCAGCAGGGCAACCCGACCGCCTTCGGCCTCGACCACCACCATGATGTTGGCAACCCGCTCGAAGTCGAAACGTGGCACGTCGAACACCCGCTCGAGCTCGATGACCGGCATGTATTCGTCGCGCACCTGCACCACGCGGCCGCTGCCGCCGATGGTCTTGATGGTCTTGTCGGTGACCTGGAAACTTTCCACCACCGATGCCAGGGGCAGGATGTAGACCTCGTCGCCTACACCCACGCTCATGCCGTCCATGATGGCCAGGGTGAGCGGCAGGCGCACCTTGACGCTCATGCCGTAGCCCTCGGCGGAGTCGATCTCGACCGTGCCGTTCAGGCTGGTGATGTTGCGCTTGACCACGTCCATGCCCACGCCGCGGCCGGACACGTCGGTCACCACCTCGGCGGTCGAGAAGCCGGGCTCGAAGATGAGGGCCCAGACCTCCTGGTCGGTCAGCGTGTCGGGCGCCGGCAGGCCGCGCTCGCGCGCCTTGTTCAGCAGCTTGGTGCGCGACATGCCCTTGCCGTCGTCACGCACCTCGATCACCACCGAGCCGCCCTGATGCGAAGCCGACAGGGTGATGGTGCCCTGCTCGGGCTTGCCCTTGGCAAGACGGTCGGCCGGGCTTTCGATGCCGTGGTCGCAGGAGTTGCGCACCAGATGGGTGAGCGGGTCGGTGATCTTCTCGATCAGGCCCTTGTCCAGCTCGGTGGCCTCGCCCAGGGTGACCAGATCGACCTTCTTGCCCAGCTTGCCAGCCAGGTCGCGCAACATGCGCGGGAAGCGGCTGAACACGGTCGACATCGGGATCATGCGGATCGACATCACCGCTTCCTGTAGGTCGCGGGTGTTGCGGTCCAGATCGTTCAGGCCGGCCACGAGCTGCTTGTAGACCACCGGGTCGAGGTCACGGCTGTTCTGCGCCAGCATGGCCTGGGTGATGACGAGTTCGCCGACCAGGTTGATGAGCTGGTCGACCTTCTCGACCGAGACGCGCAGCGTCTGCGCGTCCAGCGTACCGCCGCCCGACTTCTCGTGGCCCGACTTGTCCTGGCGCGTTGCCGGCTTGTTGCCCGCGTTGACCACCGAGGTGACTGCTGCCACCGGTTCGGCCGGCGGTGGCACGACCTCCGGCGCCGGCTCGGCGTCCTGGGGAGCGGCGGCCTGTGCGGGCGCGGCAGGTGCGCCGGGCGCATCGTCGAAAAAGCCGTAGCCCGGATCGGATGCTGGTGCCGGCGCGGGATACGCGACAGGCGCGACAGGTGCGGCGGCTACCGGCACCTCAGACGGCGCGCCAGGATTGCCGGCGTAAAAGCCGTAACCCGGGCCCAGGGGCAGCAGCTGCACCTGCTCGCGCGCGACATGGAAGGTGAACAGGTCGATCAGGTCGGCGTCCGAACTGTGCGTCATGACCTTGAAGCGGCGCATGCCGTCGACCGACTGGCCGTGATCGAGCGGTTCGATGCGGCCCAGGTCGGTGATTTCCTTGAACAGCTCGACCAGGCTGTCCGCCTGGCGCAGGTCGCTGAGCGGGCCCAGGCGCAGTTCGAGCAAGCGCTCGACGGTGGCGGGCGCAGGCTGAACTGGAGCCGCGACCACCGCCGGCGCGGCGACGGCGGCCGGTGCAGGTACCGCAGCCGGTGCAGCGCCTTCGCCGCTGGCCAGGGCACGAATGTGCATCCGCAGTTCGCCGGTATCGACCGGGTCACCGCCCGAGCCCTGGTGACGGCCAAGCTGGGCGCGCAGGGCATCACCCGAGGCCAGCAGCACATCCACCATGCCGGTCGTTGGTTGCAGTTCGTGGCGGCGCAGCTTGTCGAGCAGCGTCTCCATTTCGTGCGTCAGTTCGGCGACGTCGGAAAAACCGAAGGTCGCCGCCCCGCCCTTGATCGAATGGGCGCAACGGAAGATGGCGTTCAGTGCCTCGTCGTCCGCCTCGCTCACGTCGAGCTCGATGAGCAACTGCTCCATGCGCTGCAGGTTCTCGCCGGCTTCCTCGAAGAAGACCTGGTAGAACTGGCTGAGGTCGATGCCTGCGCCGCCTGAGGCGCTGTCTGAACTGATGTCTGCCATGGTGGTGTCCTAGTGCGGGCCGGGCCGGGGGCGCGCGCTGCTCAGCGCGGTTGCGGCGCAGTCCTCAACGGATGACCTTCTTGATCACCTCGATCAGCTTGGTGGGATCAAAGGGTTTGACCAGCCAGCCGGTAGCGCCGGCAGAACGCCCGGCCTGCTTCATCTGGTCGCTCGACTCGGTGGTCAGGATGAGGATGGGCGTGGCCTTGAACTGCGAGGTCTCGCGCAGCTTCTTGGTCAGGCTGATGCCGTCCATGCGCGGCATGTTCTGGTCGGTGAGCACAAGGTCGAAGCTGCGCGTGCCGGCTTTCTCGAGTGCGTCCTGACCGTCGACCGCTTCCACCACGCTGTAGCCGGCGCTCTTGAGCGTGAACGAGACCATCTGGCGCATCGAAGCGGAATCGTCGACTGCGAGGATAGATTGCATAGTGCTCTCCGAGGGGAATCTGTGAGGTTCGTGGAGGGATGGGGCGGGCAGGCGCTTCAGAACAGCTCGACCGAGCCGGCGTCCATCTCGTCCTGGGTCACTGGGTTGGGGCGTTGCGGCGCTTCCTCGATCACACCGTCGCCGTCCGGGTCCGGGCCCATGGCTTCGCGGGCCAGCTGGTCGGCGCAATTGCGCAGCCGCCGGTTGGTGTGATGGATGAGTTGAGAGGCCATGTCCTGGAACTGCAGCGCGGTCACCGCGCCGGCCATGTTCTGCATCGCGTCGTGCAGTGCCGAGGTATCCAGATTGGGAAACGCCGCCCCCTGGTGCAGCAGCTTGCCCAGATGGCCATTGGCTGCATAGAAGTGCACCTGAAGGGCTTCGCTGGCGTCGTTCAACAGGCGCTGCAATCGCTCCAGATCGTTGCTGGCGATCAGCAGGTGGTCCTGCAGTTCGGCGGCCAGCAACAGGGTATGCATGGCCGACGACTCGGCGGGCGTGATGGGCGCCTGGTCTTCGAGCTTCGGCATGGCAGCATCAACGGCGGTGGTCATAGGCGCTGGTGCGCAAGAGGTTGGCGATGATTTCGGGCGTGCGGCGCCCGACTTGAGCCGGATTCGTCGCAGTGGCCGGCAGCCGGTGGTGCGTGCGCGCCGCTGGGTCTGCCGATGGTGTGAATTCTTCCTTTGCAGCGGGCCCGCGTAGCACGGATCACGCGGTGAAAGCCCGCCCAGTTCCGCACTTCGGGACGCGCCCACTGCGGCGTACCGGTCCGCCTTGCGGTACGCTGCTGCCCGCCATGACGCCTGACTCCAACGCCTCCCTGCCCGCGCCGCCGATGGCGCCTGGTGCCCCGTCCGGCGCCGCCTCGCGCAGCCGCGGGGGCCGGCTGAATACGCCCCGCCATCTGCGCGTCCTGCACCTGGAAGACGTCGAGCTCGACCACGAGCTGGTGCTGGCGCACCTGCGCCGCGGCGGCATCCAGGCCCAGGTGCGCCGCGTCGACACCGAGCCGGACTTCGTCGCCGCGTTGAACGAAGGCTGGGACGCGGTGCTGTCCGACTACAACCTGCCGGGCTTTTCCGGTCTGGTGGCGCTGGACCTGCTGCGCGCGCGCGATCCCATCCTGCCCTTCATCCTGGTGTCAGGCGAAATCGGCGAGGACACTGCCGTTGAGGCCATGCGCAACGGCGCCTCGGACTATCTGCTCAAGAGCAATCTGGCTCGCCTGGTGCCTGCCCTGCTGCACGCGGTCGAAGCCGGCGAGAGCCGACGCGCACGCGCCGTGGCCGACGACGAACTGGCGCGTTCGCGCACCCGGCTGTCGGAACTGGCGCAGCATCTGCAGACCTCGATCGAGATGGAACGCGCCGCGATCGCCCGCGAGATCCACGACGACGTGGGCGGCTCGCTCACCGCGGTCAAGTTCGACCTGGCCTGGATCGCCCGCAACGCCGGCCAACCAGCCATCGCCGAACGCGCCCGCCAGGCGCTGGAGACCGTCAAACATGCGGTCGACGCCAGCCAGCGCATCATGCACAACCTGCGCCCGGCCATCCTGGAGCAGGGCCTGGTGGCGGCGCTGCAATGGATGGCCCAGCGCTTCGAGAAGCGGACCAACATCGTCACCGTGTTCCGCACCAGTCACGAGCAGATTCAGTTGCCGACCGGTGTGCCCCTGGTGGCCTACCGCACGGCGCAGGAAGCGCTCACCAACATCAGCAAGCATGCCGGTGCGTCGCGCGTTTTGATCGACCTGGCGGTCGCCGCCGGCGTGTTGTCGCTCGAGATCAGTGACAACGGCCGCGGCCTGTCGACGCAGGATCTGGCCAAGGCGCGCTCCTTCGGCATCCGCGGCCTGCACGAACGCGCCAGCACCGTGGGTGGCTGGGTCGACCTGTCGAGCACCTCCAACGGCACCACGCTGATCCTGTCCATCCCCATCGAGGACGGGGCAGGCGAGGACGGCGATGGTGACGGCAGCGGCAACGGCGGCGTGCACGATCCGTCAAGCTGGGGCGAGCTGTGAGCTGCCGCGGTATGCCCAACCGGCCCGATACTGCAAGCTTCGCCCATCCGACTTAATTGCCCGGAGCATCGATGACCCGCATCGTCTTGTGCGACGACCATGCCTTGATCCGTCGAGGCATCCGCGACACCCTGAGCGAACAGCCCGACTTCGACGTGGTTGGTGAAGCGGGTGACTACGGCGAGCTGCGCAGCCTCTTGCGCGCTACACCCTGCGACGTGCTGGTGCTTGACATCAACCTGCCCGGGCGCAGCGGGCTGGACGTGCTGCACGCGCTGAAGGAAGAAGGCTCGCCCATCAAGGTGCTGATCGTCTCGATGTACCCCGAGGACCAGTACGCCATGCGTACCCTGCGCGCCGGCGCTTTCGGCTACGTCAACAAGGGCGGCGACACGGCGCAGATCGTGGCCGCGGTGCGCACGGTGGCGCAGGGCCGCAAGTACGTGACGCCCGAAATCGCACAGATGCTGGTGGAAAACCTCACCCAGCCCGAAATCGAGGCGGCGCACGAGAAGCTCTCGGACCGCGAGTTGCAGACGCTGGTGATGATTGCCTCCGGCAAGCGACTGGCCGACATTGCCGAGGAACTCAAGCTCAGTCCCAAGACCGTGAGCGTGTACCGCGCCCGCGTGCTCGAAAAACTCGGCCTGGCCAACAACGCCGAGCTGACGGTCTACGCCATCCGCAACGGCATCGTTTGAGCCCCTGGGCTCAGACCCTGGTCACCGTCGCAAACGCCGCCGCCGGACCGGCGTGCGGCCCGCAGCCTGCGGCCGCAGCCACCCTCAATTCCGCCGTCAGATGCGCACTGGAATGCCGCGCGCCGCCATCACCGCCTTGGCCTCGGCCACCGTGTGATCGCCGTAGTGGAAGATGCTGGCGGCCAGCACGGCGTCGGCGCCGCCCTGCTGCACGCCGTCGGCCAGGTGATCCAGGCTGCCGACGCCGCCCGAGGCGATCACCGGCACGGGCACGCCGTCGGCCACCGCGCGGGTGAGTTCCAGGTCGAAACCGATGCGGGTGCCATCGCGGTCCATGCTGGTGAGCAGGATCTCGCCGGCGCCGTAGTCGGCCATCTGGCGTGCCCAGGCCACGGCATCGAGGTGCACGTTCTTGCGCCCGCCGTGGGTGTAGACATCCCAGCCTGGGCCTTTTTTGTCGAGGTCCTCACCCACTCGGCGCTTGGCGTCGATGGCGACGACGATGCACTGCGCACCGTATTTCTCGCTGGCGTCGCGGATGACCTGCGGATTGGCCACCGCGGCCGAATTGAAGCTCACCTTGTCGGCGCCGGCATTGAGCAGCCGGCGAACATCCTCCACGGTCCGTACGCCGCCGCCAACGGTCAGCGGGATGAAGACCTGCGAGGCCACCGCCTCGATGATGTGCAGGATGAGGTCGCGGCCGTCGCTGGTGGCCGTGATGTCCAGAAAGGTCAGCTCGTCGGCGCCCTGTTCGTTGTAGCGCGCGGCGATTTCGACCGGGTCGCCCGCGTCGCGCAGCTCGACGAAGTTGACGCCCTTGACGACCCGGCCGCCGGTGACGTCCAGGCAGGGGATGATGCGTTTGGCGAGCATCAGGCGCCGCCGTTCAGCTCGTCGGCCAGGCGCTGGCCGGCGGCGAAGTCGAGGTCACCGGTGTAGATGGAGCGGCCGCAGATGACGCCCTCCACACCTTCGCCCTCGACCGCGCACAGGGCGCGGATGTCGTCGATGTTGGACAGGCCTCCCGAGGCGATGACCGGGATGGTGAGCGCCTGGGCCAGGCGCACGGTGGCCTCGATGTTGATGCCCGAGAGCATGCCGTCGCGGCCGATGTCGGTGTAGATCACGCCCTCGACGCCGTAGTCCTCGAACTTCTTCGCCAGATCGACCACCTCGTGGCCGGTGAGCTTGCTCCAGCCGTCGGTGGCGACCTTGCCGTCCTTGGCGTCCAGGCCCACGATGATGTGGCCGCCAAAGGCGGTGCAGGCGTCGCGCAGGAAGCCCGGGTTCTTCACCGCCGCCGTGCCGATGATGACGTAGCTGATGCCGTCGTCCAGGTAGCGCTCGATGGTGTCGAGGTCGCGGATGCCGCCACCGAGCTGCACCGGAATGCTGTCGCCCACTTCCTTGAGGATGGCCTTGATGGCCGGCTCGTTGACAGGCTTGCCGGCGAAGGCGCCGTTCAGGTCGACCAGGTGCAGGCGGCGCGCCCCGGCGTCGAGCCAGCGCCGGGCAATCTCGGCCGGGTTGTCGCCGAAGGTGGTGGAGACGTCCATGTCGCCTTGCTTGAGGCGCACGCACTTGCCGTCCTTGAGGTCAATGGCGGGGATCAGCAGCATGATGGCTGTTCTAGAGGAAGTGTGAAGGATGGAGAAGGGGTCAGCCTGGCACTGCAGGCCGCTCAGGGCTGCCAGGCGAGGAAGTTGCGGTACAGCGCCAGGCCCTGGTCCGCGCTCTTCTCGGGGTGGAACTGGGTGGCAAAAATGTTATCCCGCGCCACGGCCGAGCTGAACCGCGCGCCGTACTCGGTTTCCCCGGCGCTGTGGGCGGCATCGGCCGGTGCGGCGTAGTAGCTGTGCACGAAGTAGAACCAGGCGCCGTCGTCCACCCCGGCGAAGACGGGATGTGGCTGCCCGCCGGCCAGGCGGCTCTGGTGCACCCGGTTCCAGCCCATCTGCGGCACCTTGTAGCGGCTGCCGTCGCCCTGCACCTGGCCGGCCAGGTCGAAGCGCTTCACGCGCCCGGCGATGAGGCCCAGGCCCGGCGTGTCCTGCTCCTCGGAATGATCGAGCAGCATCTGCATGCCCACACACACGCCCATGAGCGGCTTGTTCACGGCGGCTTCGAGCACGGCCTCCTTCAGGCCGGAGTCGTGCAGCTCGCGCATGCAGTCGCGCATGGCGCCCTGGCCGGGCAGCACGACGCGTTCGGCGGCGCGCACGTCCTCGGGCCGCTGGGTGACGACCACCTCGACGCCCGATCCCACGGCCACATGCATCACGGCCTGCGACACCGAGCGCAGATTGCCCATGCCGTAGTCGACGACGGCAACGGTACGAGTGGCCATGTCAGAGCGTCCCTTTGGTCGACGGAATCACACCAGCCGAGCGTGGATCCGGCGTCAGCGCCATGCGCAGCGCACGGCCAAACGCCTTGAAGATGGTCTCGCACTGGTGGTGGGCGTTGCGGCCCTTGAGGTTGTCGATGTGCAGGCTCACCAGGGCGTGGTTGACGAAGCCCTGGAAGAACTCGAACACCAGCTGGGTGTCCAGCCCGCCGATGCTGCCGGCGGTGAACTCGCAGTCCATCACCAGGCCGGGGCGGCCGGAGAAGTCGACCACCACGCGCGACAGCGCTTCATCGAGCGGCACATAGCTGTGGCCGTAGCGGGTGATGCCGCGCTTGTCGCCGATGGCCTGCGCCACCGCCATGCCCAGCGTGATGCCGACGTCCTCCACCGTGTGGTGGCCGTCGATGTGCAGGTCGCCCTTGGCCTCGATGTCCAGATCGATCAGGCCATGGCGGGCGATCTGGTCGAGCATGTGGTCGAAGAAACCGATGCCGGTGGCGAGCTGGGCGGCACCGCTACCGTCCAGATCGACGGCGACGCGGATCTGCGTTTCCTTGGTGTCGCGCCTGACTTCGGCGCGGCGCGGGGTGGGGGTCATCAGGGCGGCGACAGCAGTCATTACAGCGGGCTCGGTTGCAGCGACGCGGCCAGCGCGTCGATCATGAGGGTGTTCTCTTCGGGCGTGCCCACCGTCAGGCGCAGGCAGTTGGCCAGCAGCGGGTGCAGGCCGGCAACGTGCTTGATGAGCACGCCGCGCTGCTTCATGCCCTCGAAGGCGGCCTTGGCATCGGGCACACGCACAAGAATCATATTGGCCTCGCTGACATAGGCGCGAACTCCGGGCACGCGGGCCGCCAGCTGGGCCAGCGCAGCCTGCAGACGCTCGCGTTCGCTGCGCAGCAGCGCGGCCTGGCGAGCGTATTCGTCGGCGTGTTCGAGCGCGAACAGGGCGGCCTCGGCGTTCAGGACGCTGACGTTGTAGGGCGGGCGCAGCTTGTCGATCTCACCGATCAGTGCCGACGGGCCGACCATATAGCCCAGGCGCACGCCGGCCAGGCCGAACTTGCTCAGGGTGCGCATCACCAGCACATGGTCCTGCTGACCGACACGCGCCATCCAGCTGCGCGACGAGAACGGTTGATAGGCCTCGTCGAACACCACCAGGCCGTGCTGCTCGCCCACGGCCGCGACGATGCGCTCGATCACGGCGTCGTCCCACAGGTTGGCCGTCGGGTTGTTCGGGTAGGCGATGAAGGTGATGGCCGGCTTGTGCTCGGCGATGGCGGCCAGCATCGCCGCCTCGTCCAGCTCGAAGTCGGGCGTGAGCGGCACGCCGACGAATTGCAGGCCCTGCAGCTGGGCCGACATGGCGTACATCACGAAGCCGGGCACAGGCGCCAGCACCTTGGCGCCGGGCACGTCGCAGGCCATCGAGAGCAGCGAGATCAGCTCGTCCGAGCCATTGCCCAGCATCAGGCTGCAGCCGGCCGGCAGGTCGACGTAGCGGGCCAGCGCAGCCTTCAGGTCATCCACGCGCGAGCCGGGGTAGCGGTTGATAGCGACCCGGGCCAGGCGTTCGCCCAGCTCGGCCTGCAGCTCGGGTGGCAGATGGAAGGGGTTTTCCATCGCATCGAGCTTCACGTAGCCTCTACTGTCCTGCACCGCGTAGGCATGCATGCCCTGCACATCGGAGCGCAAGGTGCGCGCGAGGCGAGGAGCGAGTGCAGCGGCGGGGGCGGAGGTCATTGCGGGCTTTCAGTTGAAGAGGGAACAAGAAAACGACGAGCGAGATGAGGCAGGATGGCTTGAAGGAGGAGGCACGGGCGACTGCCGATCAGGCCACCGTGTCGGGCGCATCCAGCACTTCGGGGCCGACCACAAAGGGATTGAGCACCTGCACGCTGTCCAGGTGCTGGGCGTGCTGCAGGTCTTCGGTGAGCAGATAGCGGCAGCCCTGCTCGATGGCAGCGGCCACCATCAGCGCGTCCCAGTAGCTGAGCGTGTAGCGGTCCTGCAGCGTCCAGGCCAGATCAACGGTGTCGTCCTCGACCGGCCAGGGCGTCCACGCCCGGTATTCGCGCACCACGCTGCGCTGCTCTTCGGCCGTCAGGCTGGGGGCCAGGCGCCGCAGGTTGGCGTAGAACTCGTGCATCACCTGGCTGGAGATACGCCCGACCTGGCGCTCCCAGCAGGCCCGCAGCCAGGCGGCCGCCTGCGCCTGCTTGTCCGCGCGACGCGGATCGCGCGAGTACAGCAGGACGTTGGTATCAACGAAAACGGTCGAGTCGCTCGGCATAGATCTCGTCGCGCGTCAGGTACTCCCCCTGCAGCGGCAGGGGCCTGAACTTGAGCGCCTCGTTCATGGCGCGTGTATAGGCGTCGGTGCGGCGCATCTTCTCGCCCAGCATCTCGCCGATCAGGCGCGACACGCTGGTGTTGCGCCGTGCGGCCTCCAGCCTCGCCCATTCGGCGACGCTGTCTTCCATGGTGACGGTGACGTTCTTCATCGCTCAGCCTGCCCGAGAGAGTTCACACGAAGTTCGTGTTGCACGATTCTTGTGGAACACGAAGTTCGTGTCAAACCCTTACTTGAGCCGCATCTCGGCCGCCTGGGCGTGTGCCTGCAAGCCTTCGCCATAGGCCAGCTCGGCGGCGACACGGCCCAGGATCTGCGCGCCGGACTCACTCACCTCGATCACGCTGGAGCGCTTCTGGAAGTCGTACACGCCCAGCGGCGAACTGAAACGCGCCGTGCCGGCCGTCGGCAGCACGTGGTTGGGCCCGGCGCAGTAGTCGCCGAGGCTTTCGCTCGTCCAGGCGCCCAGGAAGATGGCGCCGGCGTGCTTGAGCAGCGGCTCCCAGCGATGGGGTTCGGCGCTCGACACCTCCAGATGCTCGGGCGCGATCTGGTTGCTGATGGCGCAGGCTTCTTCCATCGACGCGGTGTGGATCAGCGCGCCGCGGCCTTCCAGGCTGGCGCGGATGACATCCTTGCGCGGCATGGCGTCGATCAGGCGCTCGATCTCGACCCGCACACGCTCGATGTAGGTCGCGTCCGGGCACAGCAGGATGCTCTGCGCCAGCTCGTCATGTTCGGCCTGGCTGAACAGGTCCATGGCCACCCAGTCCGGCCGGGTACTGCTGTCGGCCAGCACCAGGATCTCGCTCGGGCCGGCGATCATGTCGATGCCGACCTGGCCGAAGACGCGCCGCTTGGCGCTGGCCACATAGGCATTGCCGGGGCCGGTGATCTTGTCGACGCCTGGCACGGTGGCCGTGCCGTAGGCCAGTGCGGCCACCGCCTGGGCGCCGCCGATGGTGAAGGCGCGACTCACACCCGCCACGTGGGCGGCGGCCAGCACCAGAGCGTTGCGTTCACCTCGGGGCGTGGGCACGACCATGATGATCTCGCCAACGCCCGCCACATGCGCCGGGATGGCGTTCATCAGCACGCTGGATGGATAGGCCGCCTTGCCGCCGGGCACATAGATGCCCACGCGGTCCAGCGGCGTCACCTTCTGGCCCAGCAGGCTGCCGTCCGCATCGCGGTAGCTCCAGCTGCGGCCGCAGGCCTCCAGCTGGCGCTCGTGGTAGCTGCGCACCCGCGCCGCGGCGGACTGCAGCGCGCTGCGCTGGGCAGGCGTGATGGCCTCGAAGGCAGCGGCCAGCTCGGCCTGGCTGATCTCCAGCCCGGCGACGCTGTCGGCCTGCACGCCGTCGAAACGCGCGGTGTACTCCAGCAGCGCCGCGTCGCCGCGCTGCTGCACATCAGCCAGGATGTCGGCCACGCGCTGCTCGATGGCGGCGTCGGTGTCGGCCGACCAGGAGCGCAGGCGGGCGAAGCGGGCTTGGAAATCGGCCTGGGCCGTGCTCAGGACGGGGATGTTGACGATGGCCATGGCGGGTGGAACAGGGCGACAGATTCAGCTTGTGGTGCCACGCGCAGCCACGGCGCCGGCAAACGCATCGATCAGCGCGCGCAGCTTCTCGCGTTTGAGCTTCAGCGCCGCCTGGTTCACCACCAGGCGCGAGCTGATCTGCATGAAGGGCTCGACCTCGCGCAGCTTGTTGGCTGAGAGCGTCTTGCCGGTCGACACCAGGTCGACGATGGCGTCGGCGAGGCCAGTGAGCGGCGCCAGTTCCATCGAGCCGTAGAGCTTGATGAGGTCGACGTGTACACCCTTGTCGGCAAAGTGCTGGCGCGCGATCGCCGTGTACTTGGTCGCCACACGGATGCGCGAGCCCTGGCGCACCGCGCCGTCATAGTCGAAATCGTCGCGCACGGCGACGCTCATGCGGCACTGGGCGATCTGCAGATCGAGCGGCTGGAACAGGCCTTCGCCGCCGTGCTCGATCAGCACGTCGCGCCCGGCCACGCCCAGGTCGGCGCCGCCGTACTGCACGTAAGTCGGCACGTCGGTGGCGCGCACCAGCACCACACGCACGTCGTCGCGGTTGGTCGGCAGGATGAGCTTGCGCGTCTTCTCCGGGTCCTCGGTGACGGCGATGCCGGCGGCGGCCAGCAGCGGCAGCGTCTCTTCGAAGATGCGGCCCTTCGAAAGGGCGAGGGTGATGGTCATGGCAGCGCCTGTCCCTTCGTCTGGACTTGCTTGATTTCTTACTTGATGCGCTCGATGTCGGCGCCGAGCGCGGCCAGCTTGGCCTCCATGCGGTCGTAGCCGCGGTCGAGGTGATAGATGCGCTCGACGCGCGTCTCGCCCTCGGCCACCAGGCCGGCGATCACCAGGCTGGCGGAGGCGCGCAGGTCGGTCGCCATCACGGTCGCGCCCGACAGGCCGGCTATGCCTTCGACGATGGCCGTGTGCCCGTCCACCGCGATGTGTGCGCCCAGGCGCACCAGCTCGTTGACGTGCATGTAGCGGTTCTCGAAGATGGTCTCGGTCACCCGCGAGGTGCCCTGGGCGATGCAGTTCAGCGCCATGAACTGCGCCTGCATGTCGGTCGGGAAGGCCGGGTACTCGCTGGTGCGGAAGCTCACGCCGCGCGGGCGGCCTTCGGCGGCGACACGGATCGTGCCCTCGCCCAGCTCGATGGTGACGCCGGCCTCGCGCAGCTTGTCGATCACCGCGTCCAGATGGTCGGCGCGGGTGCCCTGCAGCGTGACGTCGCCGCCGGCGGCCGCCACGGCGCACAGAAAGGTGCCGGTCTCGATGCGGTCCGGAATCACGCGGTGCGGCACCTTGGGCGCATGCAGCGCGGCCACACCCTGCACCTTCACGCGGCTGCTGCCATGGCCTTCGATCCGGGCACCCATGGTGATGAGCAGCTCGGCCAGGTCGACCACCTCGGGCTCCTGGGCGGCGTTTTCCAGCACCGTCTCGCCCTCGGCCAGCGCGGCAGCCATGAGCAGGTTCTCGGTGCCGGTGACCGTGATCATGTCGGTGGTGATGCGCGCGCCGCGCAGGCGCGGGCGGCCGTCGGCACCGGTCGGCGCCTTGGCGACGATGTAGCCATGCTCCACCGTGATCTCCGCACCCATGGCCTGCAGGCCCTTGATGTGCTGGTCGACCGGCCGCGAGCCGATGGCGCAGCCGCCCGGCAGCGACACGCGCGCCTGGCCACAACGTGCCAGCAGCGGGCCCAGCACCAGGATGGACGCCCGCATGGTCTTGACCAGCTCGTAGGGCGCCTCGGGCTGGGTGATGTCGGTGGCGTCGAGCACCAGGTTACCGGCGTCCAGGCCCGCGTCGCTCACCGCCACACCCATGTTGCGCAGCAGCTTGAGCGTGGTCGCCACGTCCTGCAGCTTCGGGATGTTGGCGAGCTTGACCGGCTCGGCCACCAGCAGCGCGGCGCACAGTTCGGGCAGGGCGGCGTTCTTGGCACCGGAGATGGCGATCTCGCCACGCAGTCGGCGTCCGCCGCGGATCAGCAGTTTGTCCATGTGGAACTCGGCTCGAAAACTGGAAAAGCAGGCGGCGCACAGCCTCTGACAAGGGCGGGCGCCGAAAACGGCGGGGTGAGGCGTGCCCTGGCAGGCGCAGTGCCGGACGAAGCGCTGGCGCGCCCCGACGCGGTTGAACTCAGGCGCCAGCGACCGGCGCCGCGGCCCACTCGGCTGGCGTGAGCGTCTTCATCGACAGCGCGTGGATTTCCTCGCGCATGCGATCGCCCAGCACGGCGTACACGGCCTGATGTCGACGCACCCGGTTCATGCCCTCGAAACGGGCCGAGACGATGGTGGCGAAGAAATGTCGGCCGTCGCCCTCGACCTGCAGATGCTCGCAGGGCAAGCCAGCTGCGATGAGGGTTTGCACGTGTTGAGGAGTGGGATCGGCCATGATGCGACCAATTGTACCGACGCCCGCCCAGGGCTCGCGCCCTCGGGCGCGGGCACGCTCAGTGCCTGAGCTTGTAGCCGCTGGCCAGCAGGCGCAGCGCGGCCAGGGCGACGACGGCGCAGGTGCTGCCGACGATGGCCAGGCTGGTCCAGGGCGAGACGTCGCCGGTGCCGAAGAAGCCGTGGCGGAAGCCGTCGATCATGTAGAAGAAGGGGTTCAGGTGGCTGGCCGCCTGCCAGATGGGCGGCAGCGTCTTGATGGAATAGAACACGCCGGCCAGAAAGGTCATGGGCATGACGATGAAGTTCTGGAAGGCCGCCATCTGGTCGAACTTGTCGGCCCACAGGCCGGCGATCAGCCCGAGCGAGCCCATCAGCACCGCGCCCAGCACCGCGAACACGATGGCCCAGAGCGGCTGCGCCAGCCCCGGCGGCGCGAACCACACCGTCACCAGCAGCACGCCGCTGCCCACCACCAGGCCGCGCACCATGGCCGCGCCCACGTACGCCACATACCAGGCGCGGTGCGACAGGGGGGTGACGAGCAGGAAGACCAGGTTGCCGGTGATCTTGCTCTGGATGAGGCTGGAGCTGGTGTTGGCAAAGGCGTTCTGCAGCACGCTCATCATCACCAGGCCAGGGATGAGGAAGGCGGTGTAGCTCACGCGCTCGAACACCTTCACGTGATCTTCCAGCACATGGCCGAAGATCATCAGGTAGAGCACGGCGGTGAGCACCGGCGCGGCCACGGTCTGGAAGCTGACCTTCCAGAAGCGCAGGATCTCCTTGTAGAACAAGGTGCTTGCGCCGGTGAACGAACCACCCGGGCGCGCGGGCTGTTGATCGTGCTTGGCGCTGGACGAAGGCATGACGGCACTCATGGGCTCACCTCGGCAGACTCGGGCATCGGCGAGGCTTCGGCGCCCTGCATGATTTCCAGAAATACATCCTCCAGATCAGCGCGGCCGATCTCCAGATCCTCCACCTTCACGCCGGCAGAGCGCAGGGTGGCGAGGATGCTCTCCACCTCGCCGGCGTCATGCGCCTTCACCTGGGCGATGCGCCCGGTGACGCGGGCTCGCGCCGCCAGTTCGGCCGGCAGGGCCTGGTCGGTCTTGAAGCGCAGCATGGTCGAGGCACGCCCGGCCAGCAGGGCCGAGGTGCGGTCCAGCGCCACGATGCGGCCCTGCTTGAGCATGGCGATGCGCCCGCACAGCGCCTCGGCCTCTTCCAGATAGTGGGTGGTGAGCAGCACGGTGTGGCCCTCGCGGTTGAGCCTGGCGATGAACTGCCACAGCGTCTGGCGCAGTTCCACGTCCACGCCGGCGGTGGGTTCGTCCAGCACGATCACCGGCGGGCGGTGCACCAGGGCCTGGGCCACCAGCACGCGGCGCTTCATGCCGCCCGAGAGCTGGCGCATGTTGGCGCCGGCCTTGTCGGCCAGGCCCAGGCTGGCCAGCAGCTCGTCGATCCAGGCCTCGTTGTTCCTCACGCCGAAGTAGCCGCTCTGGATGCGCAGCGTCTCGCGCACGCTGAAGAAGGGGTCGAACACCAGCTCCTGCGGCACGATGCCCAGCGAGCGGCGCGCCGCCGCGTAGTCGTTCACCACGTCGTGGCCCAGCACGCTCACCCGCCCGCTGCTGGCGCGCGCCAGGCCGGCCAGGATGCTGATGAGCGTGGTCTTGCCCGCGCCGTTGGGGCCCAGCAGACCGAAGAACTCGCCCGGCGCGATGTCCAGGCTGACGTCGTCCAGCGCCTTGAGCTCGCCGCGCGCGCCGCGAAAGGTCTTGCCCACGCCGCGGATGCTTACCGCCGGACGTTCGCCGATGGCCTCGGCCGGCCAGCTCGCCGGCAAGGTGGTGGGCTCGGCAGGGTCGACGTTGTGAGGCGCGGGCAGGGGCTGGGTCATGGGGGAGAGATTGTAGGGAGCACCCCCCGGATTCGTCTGAGCCCGGCCCTACCCCGCGCCGGCCAGGAACCCGGCCAGGCCACCCGCGGCGGCGCCAAAGGCCGGGCCGTCATGCCGTGGTCACAGCACCGTGCTGCAGTGCGGCTGGACGTTTTCCCCCTCTCCGCACCAGGGTGATGCTGCTAGATTTTGGTGCACACGCCGCCCGATCATGACGCTCCAGCCCGCCCCCCGCGACGAACGACGCAAGCCGCCGCGGCGCACCGCCGAGCGCATCCTGGCCGTGGCGCTGGACCTGTTCAACCGGCGCGGCGAGCCCCAGGTGTCGACCACGCTGATCTCGGCCGAACTCAAGATCAGCCCAGGCAACCTCTACTACCACTACCCGGCCAAGGAGGCGCTGGTCAACGCCCTGGTCGAGCGCTACGAGGCGGCGCTGCACCGGCTGCTGGACGAGCAGGACCCGCCCGCCCCCGGCTGGACCCTGCTGCCGGCGCTGCTGGCGCTGGGCTGGCGCTACCGCTTCCTGTTTCGCGACCTGAACGACCTGCTGGCACGCAACCGCCAGCTGGAAACCCGCTGCCAGTCCGCGCTGCAGCGCCAGCACGCCACGCTGCAAGGCCTGGCGCGCGGGCTGCAGGGCGGCCGCGGCCAGGCGCTGGACGACGCCGACGCCCAGGCCCTGGCCACCAACCTGCTGCTGCTGCTGAGCTACTGGTTCTGCCACGAATACGTGCGCGACCCGCGCCACGCCCTGGAGCCCGACCACGAGGCCGCCGTGCTGGCGCGCGGCACGGCCCAGCTGCGCGCCCTGCTGCAGCCCTACCTCGACGCCGCCGCCCTGGCCGCGCTAGACGAGCCTGTGCCCCCTTTTGGCGCCGACTTCGCCCCTCACAGCGCCAGCCTGCCGCTGCTGGACGAGGACGGCCGCTGACGCCACCGCACCGCGGGGTCGCGGAGCCCGCTTCAGGCCTTGAGGTATTCGATCCTGCCGCCCAGCCAGCGCTGGATCTGCTGCTGCGCCGCCTGCGGGTGGCGGTCCAGCAGCATGGGTGCCACCTCGCGGGCGTGCTCCAGCAGCGCGCTGTCCTGCGCCAGATCGGCAAAACGCAGCAGGGCGTCGCCGCTCTGGCGCGCGCCCATGAACTCGCCCGGGCCGCGGATTTCCAGGTCGCGCCGGGCGATCTCGAAGCCGTCGGTGGTCTCGGCCATGGCCTTGAGGCGGTCGCGTCCGGTCTGGCTGAGCGGGCCGGTGTAGAGCAGCACACACACGCTCGCCACCGCGCCGCGCCCCACCCGGCCGCGCAGCTGGTGCAGCTGGGCCAGGCCGAAACGTTCGGCATGCTCGATCACCATCACGCTGGCGTTGGGCACGTCCACGCCCACCTCGATCACGGTGGTGGCCACCAGCACCTGCATCTGCCCGCCCGAAAACAGCGACATCACCGCCGCCTTCTCGGCCGGCGGCATGCGCCCGTGCAGCAGGCCGACCATGGTGCCGGGCAGGGCCTCGCCGAGCTGCTGGTGGGTCTCGGTGGCGTTCTGCAGATCCAGGGCCTCGCTTTCCTCGATCAGGGGCACGACCCAGTAGACCTGGCTGCCCTTGGCCACCTCGTCGCGCACGCGGGCGATGACCTGCTCGCGCCGGTCCGCCGAGAACACGCGCGTGACGATGGGCGTGCGCCCGGGCGGCAGCTCGTCGATGGTCGAGACATCCAGGTCGGCGAAATAGGTCATCGCCAGGGTGCGCGGGATGGGCGTGGCGCTCATCATCAGCAGATGCGGCTCCAGCTTCTGCGAGGCCAGCTTGCGGCGCAGCTCCAGGCGCTGGGCCACGCCGAAGCGGTGCTGCTCGTCGATCACCGCCAGGCCCAGGCGGGCGAACTGCACGTCGTCCTGGATGACCGCGTGGGTGCCCACCACCAGGCGCGCCGCGCCGCTGGCGACCTTCTCCACCATGGCGGCGCGCGCCTTGCCCTTGCGGCTGCCGGTGAGCCACGCCACCTCGATGTCCAGCGGCGTGAGCCACTGCAGCAGCTTGCGGAAATGCTGCTCGGCCAGGATCTCGGTCGGCGCCATCAGCGCACATTGCCAGCCGGCGTCGATGGCGACCGCCGCGGCCAGGGCCGCCACCACCGTCTTGCCCGAGCCCACGTCACCCTGCAGCAGCCGGTGCATGGGCGCGGGGCGGGCCAGGTCGGCGGCGATCTCGTCGGTCACCCGCTGCTGCGCGCCGGTGAGCGCAAACGGCAGCGCGGCCAGCAGTTGCGCCGCCAGCCCGCCCTCGGCCGCCCTGAGCATGGGCGCGCGCAGCTTGGCGCGCTCGCGCTGCGCCTGCAGCTGCGAGAGCTGCTGGGCCAGCAGTTCCTCGAACTTGATGCGCTGCCAGGCCGGGTGCTCGCGCTCCTGCAGCGCATGCATGGACACGCTGGCGGGCGGGTGGTGCAGCACCTGCAGCGCGTCGCGCAAGGTCGGCAGGTGCGGCGGCAACACGGCGGGCGGCAATATCTCTTCCAGCCGCGCACGCGCCAGCCCGGCGGCAATGGCCTTGCGCAGATAGGCCTGCGGCAGCTGGGCACTGGTCGGATACACCGGCGTCAGCTCGCGCGCCATGGGTGCGCCCTGCACCACCACCTTGAACACCGGATGCACGATCTCGCGGCCGAAGAAGCCCGCGCGAAGTTCGCCGCGCACCCGCAACCGCGCGCCGGTGGCGAAGGTCTTCTGGTGCGAGGGATAGAAGTTGACGAAGCGCAGCACCAGCTCGCTGCGCGCAAGCAGCAGGCCGTCCGGCCCGGCCTCGGTGAGGCGCACGATGAACTGGCGGCGCGGCCGCAGCTCGATGCGTGCGTCCTTCACCACACCTTCCACATGCACGGTCTCGCCGTCGTGGGCGCCGGCCAGCGGTGTCAGATGTGTCTCGTCCTCGTAGCGCAGCGGCAGGTGCAGGGCCAGATCGATGTCGCGCACCAGGCCGAGCTTGTCCATGGCCTTCTGCGGGGCGCTGCGCTGGGCGGCGGCAGCGCCAGACTTGGCTGGCGCCGCCGCGGGCAGGGCAGCAGGCGCGGGTGAGTCGTCGGTCACCGAGGCGCTGCGCTCAGGGCGGGGCACGACGCACGCTGTGTTGCCGCAACCAGTCGGCGAAGGCGGCTTCCTCCAGATCACCGGCCGCCAGGCTGAGCATGGTCAGGATGCAGGACGCATCGTCGGCCAGCAGCTGAAACCCGTTCAGCACGAGAAAGAGTTCGACCGCCACGAAGGCGGTGCGCTTGTTGCCGTCGACAAAGGGATGGTTGCGCGCCAGGCCGTAGCCGTAGGCCGCGGCCAGGTCGGCCGCATCGGGCTGGCCGTACAGCGCCAGGTTCTTGGGCCGCGCCAGAGCGGACTCGAACAAGCCCGTGTCGCGCTCGCCGCCGGCACCGCCGTGCTCGGCGAGTTGCTCGTCGTGCACGGCGCGCATCACGTCGATGTCCAGCCACACCCAGGTCTGGTTGGCAGCGCCCATGGCTCGCCCTCCGGGTTGTGGGTCAGCTTACTTGGCCAGCTCATGAAGCACGGCGCGGCGCTGCTTCATGATGTCGCGTGCCGCGTTCATCTGGCTTTCGAACTCGGGGTCATGGCGGGTCATGCGCACGCCGTCCGGGCTTTCGGTCAGGTAGACCGTGTCGCCCTTTTCCAGCTTGAGCCGCGCCAGCACCTCCTTGGGCAGGATGACGCCGACCGAGTTGCCGATCTGGGTGAGCTTGAGGCTGTGCATCGCGGGCTCCAGTTATAACGTTTGTTATATTTTGAACTCCCCTGCCCCCCTTTCGCAAGCACCCCCGGGCCGCAAGCCCTGTTCCGCCGTGACCACCAACGTGCCGACGCCCACCGAACCAGCCCTGCCCGCGGGCGCCGCCAGCCCCGTCGCCTCGCCCGCACCGACCGGTGACTACACCCTGGCCGACTTCGACTTCGAGCTGCCGCCAGCGTTGATCGCCCAGCATCCGCTGGCCGAGCGCAGCGCCTCGCGCCTGCTGGATGCGCTGTCCGAGTCACCCGTCGACCGCACCTTCCGCGATCTGCCCGGGCTGCTGCGCACCGGCGACCTGCTGGTCTTCAACGACACCCGCGTCATCAAGGCGCGCCTGTACGGCCGCAAGGCCAGCGGCGGTGCGGTCGAGGCGCTGGTGGAGCGGGTGCTGCCTGCCCACGATGGCCGGCATGAAGTCTGGGCTCACCTGCGCGCCAGCAAGTCGCCACGCGCTGGCCAGCACGTCTACTTCACGGCCGACGGCCTGCCCGACCTGGGCGCCGAGGTATTGGGCCGCTGCGGGCCGGAAGACACTCTCTTCCACCTGCGCCTGCCCGGCGACGCCCTGGCCCTGCTGGAGCGCTACGGCCATGTGCCGCTGCCGCCCTACATCACCCATGCCGACAGCGCCGACGACGAGCGGCGCTACCAGACCGTGTTCGCCCGCGCACCCGGCGCCGTGGCCGCGCCCACCGCCGCACTGCATTTCGACGCAGGCGTGCTGGCTGCCCTGGCCGAACGCGGCGTCGCCACCGCCAGCGTGACGCTGCACGTGGGCGCCGGCACCTTCCAGCCCGTGCGGGTGGAGCGCATCGCCGAACACCAGATGCACAGCGAGTGGTTCGAGGTGCCGCAGGCCACCACCGACGCCATCACCGCCGCCCGGGCGCGTGGCGGGCGCGTCGTCGCCGTGGGCACGACGACGCTGCGGGCGCTCGAGTCCGCCGCGCTGGCGGCGGCGCAGAGCGCACCGGCCGACGGTGCGACCGCACCCGTGCTGGCCACCGGCGCCCGTGACACGCGCATCTTCATCACGCCGGGTTTCGATTTCCGCGTCGTCGACCTGCTGGTCACCAACTTCCATCTGCCCAAAAGCAGCCTGCTGATGCTGGTGAGCGCCTTCATCGGCCACACGACCATGCGTGCGCTGTACGCCCACGCCATCGCCGAGCGCTACCGCTTCTTCAGTTATGGCGACGCCATGCTGCTCCAGCGCGGCACAGGGTTGCTGCAGCGCAGCACAGGGGCTGCTCCAGCGCGGCAATAAGCCGGCGCGGGTTGATGTCGCGCAAGTCCGCCGCCAGGCCCGGGACTAACTTGCGCGCCATCGTCACCCCTCAACCCGGAGTTTTCATTCATGTCTCTCGCGACTCGCCGCCCCGCCCTGATCCGCGCCGCGCTCACCGTCACGCTGCTGGCCACCACCGCCGGCGCTGCCCTGGCCGGCCCGCAGGACGACAAGATGTTGCGCCTGGCCAACTTCAGCGGCTGCCTGATCTGTCACCACGTCGAGACCGGCGCCAAGGGCCCGGACGGCCTACCGCCTGTCGGCCCGGCCTGGCGCGCCGTGGCCGCCAAGTACCGCGGCGACCAGAGCGCGCTTGAGCGCCTGACGCAGACCGTGCTGCGCGGCTCCAGCCCCTATGAAAGCCACTGGAAGGGCCAGGCCTCCGGCCTGTCGATGCCGCCCAACGCCCTGGCCATCAAGGAAGCCGACGCGCGTGAACTGGTGGGCTGGATCCTGGCCCTGCCGGCCGCCAAGTAGCCGAGCCACACGGGCAGGCCGTTTGGCGGCCTGTCGGCCCGTCGGCGTGGCCGCGTGGCGGCGCCGACGCATGGGCGCAACGCACAATCCTGTGCATGCCTCTCACCCTGCCCGCCCCACCCCGCCGCTCAGCCGGGCCCGGGCGCGCCACGCCGCTGATCGGCGCCTGGCTGGGCCTGTGGCTGCTGCTGGTGATCGGCCTGGCCCCTCATGCAGCACGAGCGCACCTGGGCGAACACGGCAATTCCGACTCTCGCACCGCGCAAGAACTGACGCGGGCGGTGTTTGCCTACATCAACCCGAGCGCCGCTCGCGACCCCGGGTCGCCCGACCTGCCGACACCGTCGGCGGTCGACCTGGCCTTGCCTGACACCTGGGCCCAGCGCGGGCTGCCCAGCGCCGGCCAGGGCGTGTACCAACTCGACGTCGAGCTGGGCGAGATCGACACCGTGCTCTGGGCCCTGCGCATCGACCGCATGAGCCCGCGCCACGAAGTGCGCGTGAACGGCATGCTGGTCAGTGGCGGCATCAGCGGCCAGGTCCAGGCCCTGCTGGCGCGGCCCTTGCCGCACTGGGTCGAACTGCCGCCCAGCCTGCTGCACCCCGGCCGCAATCTCATCGAGGTGCAGGTCGACTATGGCCTGCGCGGCGGCCTGTCCAGCGTGTGGATCGGCCCGGCCGAACAGTTGCGCGACGCCGCCACACGCGCCGAACTGCTGGCCTCCGACCTGCCGCGCCTGCTCAACGTCGCCGGCCTGTCGCTGGCCCTCATTCCGCTCATCCTGTGGTGGCGGCGGCGCAGCGAACGCATGCTGGGCGGCATGGGCGCGGTGCTCGGGCTGGCCTGCCTGCGCGACCTGAGCTATTACGCCGCGGACGCCAACTTCCTCGCCCACCAGTTCGGTGACTGGCTCTTCCACGCCCTGCAGGTGTTCACCGCCATCGGCACGGCGCATTTCGCGCTGTCGCTGGCGCAGCGCGACACACCGCGCCGCCGGGCGTTGCTGTGGGGCAGCGCGGCGCTGCTGCTCGCCCTGGGGGCCTGGGCGGTCGCCGGAGGCTGGTTGCAGGCCCTGCGCACCTGGAGCTATCCGCTGCTGCTGGTCGTCGTCGTGACCGCGCTTGGCCAGGGCTGGCGGGGCTTTCGGCGCCACGACGTGGGCGCGCGCACCACCTTGCTGCTGGCCGTGAGCGCACTGGTGTTCGCGGCTGGCCACGACTATCTGTGCTGGCGCGGCGTCACCTCCGTCATGGATGTCTACTGGACGCCCTATGCCGTGCCGCTGGCCCTGGTCGCCACCGCCAGCCACATGATGCAGCGCCTGGTGGTGGCACTGGTCGAGGTTGAACAGCTCAACACCCATCTGGAACAGCGCGTCGCCGCCCGCACCCGCGAGCTGGAGGCGGCCAATCTGGCCAGAAAGCGCTTCATCGCTGCCGCCAGCCACGACCTGCGCCAACCAGCGGCCGCCATCGGCCTGCTGGTGAGCGTGCTGCGTGAACAGATCCAGCCGCCGGAACAACGCGCCATGATCGAACGCGTCGACGAGGCGGTTGCCTCGATGGAAGGCCTGCTGGGCGGCCTGCTCGACCTGTCGCGTCTGGAGGCGGCCACGGTGCAGCCGCGTCTGGAGGAATTCGCGTTGCAGCCACTGCTGGACGCCATTGCGGTGCACGAAAGCGAGGCCGCCCGGCGCAAGGGCCTGCGCCTGCGCCTGCGCGCCACGCCGCTGGTGGTGCGCAGCGACCGGCTGCTGGTCGAGCAGATCCTGCGCAATCTGGTCGGCAACGCCCTGCGCTACACCGACGCCGGGGGCGTGCTGGTCGCCGCCCGCGCCCGTCGTGACCACGTTGTGCTGCAGGTATGGGACAGCGGCCGCGGCGTGCCCTATGACCTGCAGGGCGCCATCTTTGAGGAGTTCGTGCAGCTCGACGACTGCGCCGGGCCCAGCCGCAGCCAGGGGCTGGGCCTGGGGCTGTCCATCGTCAAGCGTACGGCCGAGCTACTCGGTCACCCCTTGCACTTGCGCTCCACACCACTGCGCGGCTCGGTGTTCAGCATCGAGCTGCCGCGCGTGCCACCGGTCGTCGCCACGGCGAGGCCGGCGGCAGCCGGCGATTAGACGGCCGTGCCGGGTCGGACGCCGTCGGTCGCGTCGATCAGCTGGCGCCTGGGCGCAGGCGCCTGCGCCGCCCACCCGCTGGCGCCCACCGGCGCGCCACGCGCCCGGCCCCTGTCCGTCGCGTCAGGCCGGCACCGCCGCCGAGTCCTCGCCGCCGCGGCCCGTGCGTCGCAGCAGCCGGCACAGGCCGTTCTGGCTCGCGTGCGCCACCGCCTCGGCCCGGCTGGAAACATTGAGCTTGCGGAAGATGGCGATCACGTGCGACTTGACGGTGGACTCGGCCAGGTCGAGTTCGCGTGCAATCACCTTGTTCGGTTCGCCTTCAAGCAGCAGGCGCAACACCTCGACCTGACGCGGCGCCAGCCCGAGCTGGCGCAGCCGCGCCTCGGCCGACATCATCAGCGTCTGCGTCTGCGTCTGCGTCTGCATCTGGGCCTGCGCTTGCGCCTGCATCGTTGACGCAGCCGCGCCGTTCACCCGCCAGGTGCTGGCGCCGGCACCGCTGTTGAACGGCGTCAGCCCGGCAAAGGCCTCCGCCAAGCGTTGGCCCGACCCCCCAAGGGTTGGCGACGCCTGGGTCCAGGCGTTGGGCTGGGCCGGGACGGCGCCGGGTGCGCCGTCTGCCGTCGGCGCGTCGGCCGGCTCGGCTGCCGGCCGGACATCGGTACCGGCCACCGGTCGACCTGACGATGTCAGGTCGATCAGCCCGTCCAGCGCCCGACGCAGGGCCTGCTCGATCACGCCACGGCGCGCGGTCTTGGGGATGAAATCGCTCGCGCCGGCGGCCAACGCCTGCTGCACCGTGTCGCGGTCGAAATCGGCCGACAGCACCACCACGCGCGCGTTGGGCGCGGCGCGGCGCAGACGCCGCACGCTGTCCACGCCGCTGCTGTCACGCAGGTTCAGGTCCAGCAACACCAGCTCGATGCCGGGCTGGTTGCCCACGCAGATGCAGGCCTCGCCCAGGCTGGCCGCCTGCAGCAATTGCAATTGAGGAAAGGCCTGGCGCATGAGCAGCGCCAGACCTTCGCGCATGAGCGCGTGATCGTCTACGAGCAGGGTCCACATGCCGCCATGTTACAAAGCCTAAGGCTCGGCGGCCTCGGGTGCCCGACGGAGGAACTCAGGCTTGACGCCTGTTTCGGGGTGTAGTCGCCACTCCCTGCCACTGCGGACGGCAGCTTGTGACATCACAACGACAATGCGCCCATGCTCGAATTCCAGATTTCCCGAACCGAAGGCCACGCCCGGCGCGGCCGGCTCACGCTCAACCATGGCGTGGTTCAGACGCCCATCTTCATGCCCGTGGGCACCTACGGCACGGTCAAGGGCGTGATGCCGCGCGACCTCGAGGCCATGGGCGCGCAGATCATCCTGGGCAACACCTTCCACCTGTGGATGCGCCCAGGGCTGGACGTGATGGCCGGCTTCGGCGGACTGCACGGCTTCGAGCGCTGGGGCAAGCCCATCCTCACCGACAGCGGCGGCTTCCAGGTCTGGAGCCTGGGCGAGATGCGCAAGATCAGCGAGGAAGGCGTGAAGTTCGCTTCGCCCGTGAACGGCGACAAGCTCTTCCTCACGCCCGAGGTGAGCATGCAGATCCAGACGGTGCTCAATTCCGACATCGTCATGCAGTTCGACGAATGCACACCCTACTGGCAAGGTGAAAAAGGCGTCGGCCACATCACCACCGAGATGGAGGCGCGCAGCTCCATGGAGCTGAGCCTGCGCTGGGCCAGCCGCTCGCAGGCCGAGTTCGCGCGGCTGGCCAACCCCAACGCGCTGTTCGGCATCGTGCAGGGCGGCATGTATGAAAACCTGCGGCAGGAGTCGCTGGACGCCCTGGTGGAACTCGACCTGCCCGGCTACGCCATCGGCGGCGTGAGCGTAGGCGAGCCCAAGGACGAGATGCTGCGCATCATGGCGCACACCCCGCACCGCCTGCCGGCCGGCAAGCCGCGCTACCTGATGGGTGTGGGCACGCCCGAGGACCTGGTCGACGGGGTGGCCTGCGGCGTGGACATGTTCGACTGCGTCATGCCCACCCGCAACGCACGCAACGGCCACCTGTTCACGCGCTTCGGCGACCTCAAGATCCGCAACGCGCGCCACAAGGCCGACCACGGTCCCATCGACCCGACCTGCCGCTGCTACTGCTGCGCCGGCCAGGCGCCGGGGGCGACGGCCGACGGCGGCAACAGCGCCAGCCCCATGGCCGGCAACGGCGGCTTCAGCCGCGCCTACCTGCATCACCTGGACCGCTGCGGCGAGATGCTCGGCCCCATGCTGGCCAGCATCCACAACCTGCACTTCTATCTGAACCTGATGCGCGAGATCCGCGAGGCGCTCGACGCCGGCAGCTTCGAGGCCTGGCGCACACAGTTCAAGGCCGACCGCGCGCGCGGCGTGTGAGCGCCATGGCCGGCCCGCCGCTCTGGCGCCGTCTGCTGCGTCTGGCCTTCAAGCCTCTGCGCTGGGCTCTGGGCCTGTTGCTGGCCCTGCTCATCCTGTTCGAGGAATGGGGCTGGGGTCCACTGCAGCGCGCCATGGCCTGGCTGGGCCGGCTGCCGCTGCTGCGCCAGATCGAAGCCTGGATCGCCCGTCTGCCGCCCTACGGTGCGCTGGCGATCTTTGTGCTGCCCTCGCTCACCCTGCTGCCCATCAAGCTGCTGGCGCTGTGGCTGATCGGCCGGGGTCACGCCGGCCTGGGCCTGGCTGTCATCGTGGCCGCCAAACTGGCCGGCACCGCCGTGCTGGCGCGCCTGTTCGCCCTCACCCAGCCAGCACTGATGCAACTGGCCTGGTTTGCCCGCCTGCACGCGCGCTGGATGCACTTCAAGAACGACCTGCTCGCCCGCGTGCGCGCCTCAGCGCCTTGGCGGGCGGCACAGGCGGCGGCCAGCGCCGGCCGGGCGTTCGCGCGCAGGGTGGTGCGGCGTGTCGGTCGGCTGCTCAAGGCCGCGGACACAAAAGGCTGATCCGTCGCCCGCCCCCGCCCCGCTCAAGCGCCCCACCTCCCGCCACCATGGCCGAACCGCTCAAGCACCATCTCGGCCCGGAACTGCCGCGCCGCATTGCCACCCAGTTGCTGGCCGTGCACCCCGGTTTCGATGCCGGCGCCTTTCTGTCCGACGCCCTGTCCGGTTACGACGCCCTGGAGCTCATGCCGCGCGCCTGGCAGATCGCCCACGCCCTGCGCCGCCAGCTGCCGGCCGACTTTGACGCCGCCCTGGCGCTGCTGATGCGCACACTCGGACCGGCGCTGGACCGCACCGACGACTTCGGCATGAGCGGCTTTTTCTACCTGCCGCATGTCTTCTTCGTCGCCCACTACGGCCTGGACCACTTCCACGTCTCGATGCAGGCGCAGAAGGAACTGACGAAACGCTTCACCGCCGAGTTCAGCATCCGCCCCTACCTGGAGCGCCACCGCGACGCCACCCTGGCGATGCTGGCCGAGTGGGCACACGACCCCGACCCGCATGTGCGCCGCCTGGTGAGCGAAGGCACACGCCCGCGCCTGCCCTGGGCGCCGCGCCTGCGCGAGTTCCAGCGCGACCCCACGCCCGTGCTGACGCTGCTGGAACGGCTCAAGGACGACCCCGAGCTGTATGTGCGCCGTTCGGTGGCCAACAACCTCAACGACATCGGCAAGGACCATCCCGAGCTGCTCTTCGCCACGGCCAGGCGCTGGCTGCAGCCGCCGCCCGGTCAGGCCGAAGCGAGCGCCGAGCGCCGCTGGCTGGTGCAGCACGCCCTGCGCTCGGCGGTGAAACGCGGCGAGGCCGGCGCGCTGCAGGCCCTGGGCTACGGCACTGCGGCCCGGTTGGCGGTGACGGCGGTGTCGATCACTCCGGCGCAGGCCCGCATCGGCGGCAAGGTGAACATCACGCTGGATCTCACCAGTACCAGCGCCGACGCGCAGACAATCTGCGTCGACCTGAAGCTGCACTTCGTCAAGGCCAATGGCGCCACCAGCCCCAAGGTGTTCAAGCTCAGGAACGTCGCACTCGCGCCCTGGGCCACCGAAGGCCTGGGCAAGACCATCTCGCTGGCCGCGATGACGACACGCAAGCACTACCCCGGCCGGCACCGGGTGGAACTGGTGCTCAACGGCGACGTGCGGGCGCTGGGTGAATTCGAACTGCTGCCGGCGAACTGATCCGTCAGAACCGCCTGGCCGTCCGCCAGTGCGCCACTTGGGCGCCGCATGGGCTCGCGACTCGCAGCTCAGGCGCCAGGCGCGTCCAGCAAGCCGGCCACCTGACCGCGCAGACCCTCAGGCGTCACCTCGGGCGCCGCCAGCGCCGGGCCGACGTTGAGCCCCACGCGCGAAAACAGCCCGCGGCGGAATGGCTTCACCATGGCCTGGCCGCCCTCGATGCGCGAGAAGTAGGAGCCCCAGAGGTTGTTCAGCCCCACCGGGATGACCGGTGCCGGCTGGCGTTCGAGGATCTTCATGAGACCGCCCTTGAAGGGCTGGAGCTGGCCGTCGCGGGTGATGCTGCCTTCCGGAAAGATGCCCAGCAGATCACCTTCGGCCAGCACGTTGGCGGCTTCGGCCAGGGCGCGCTCGTAGACCTCGGGTGCATCCTTCTGCGGTGCGATGGGGATGGCCTTGCTCAGGCGGAACAGCCAGCCCAGCACGGGCGTGGCGAAGATGCGGTGGTCCATGACGAAACGGATGGGCCGCGGGCTGGCGGCCATCAGCACGATGGCGTCGACGAAGCTGACGTGATTGCAGGCAATCACCGCCGCGCCCTCGACCGGCAGATGCTGCTCGCCCTTGATGCGCAGGCGGTAGACCGTGTTGGTGATGACGAAGGCGACGAAGCGCAGCAGGTATTCGGGCACCAGCAGGAAGATGTAGCCCGCCACCACCACATTGGCCAGGCCGGTGGCGAGAAAGACCTGCGTCACCGTGAAGCCGGCCGACAGCAGCGCACCCGCCAGCAGCGAGCTGACGATCATGAACACCGCGTTGAGGATGTTGTTGGCCGCGATGATGCGGGCACGGTGGCTGGCCGGCGAGCGCAGCTGGATGAGGGCGTACATCGGCACGCTGTACAGGCCGGCCGAAAGCGCCAGCAGCGCCAGGTCGAGCATGACGCGCCAATGGGCCGGCTGGGCCATGAAGGCGCTGAGGGTGTAGACGCCGTCCGCAGCGGCCGGCAGCCCCTGGGTGGCGGCGTACAGGTCGATGGCGAATACGCTCATGCCGATGGCGCCGAGCGGCACCAGGCCGATCTCCACATGCCGGCGCGACAGCACCTCGCACAGCAGCGAGCCGGTGCCGATGCCGACCGAGAACACCACCAGCAGCAGCGAGGCCACGTGTTCGTCACCGTGCAGCACCTCCTTGGCGAAGGAGGGGAACTGGGCCAGGAAGACCGCGCCGAAGAACCACATCCACGAGATGCCCAGCAGCGAACGGAACACCACGATGTTGCCGTGCGCCAGCTTCAGGTTGCGCCAGGTCTCGCTGACGGGATTGAGGTTGATCTTCAGCCGCGGATCGGTGGACGGCGAGGCCGGCACCAACTGCGCCGTGAAGCGCCCCAGCACCGCCAGGGCGAAGCAGGCGATGGCCACCACCGTGGCACCCACCCCCGGCAGGGCAATCAGCAGGCCACCCACCACATTGCCCACCAGGATGGCGACAAAGGTGCCCATCTCGACCATGCCGTTGCCGCCGGTCAGCTCGTGTTCCTGCAAGTGCTGCGGCAGGTAGGCGAACTTCACCGGGCCGAACAACGTGGAGTGCAGGCCCATCAGGAACACGCAGGCGAGCAGCAGGTAGACCTTGATGTCGACCGCGGTGGTCATGAAGCCCCAGCCGGCGAGCAGCATGATGCCGATCTCCAGGCTCTTGACCAGCTGCATGATGCGCGCCTTGTCGTACTTGTCCGCCAGCTGGCCGCTGGTGGCCGAGAACAGCAGGAAGGGCAGGATGAACAGCGCGCCGATCACCAGGCCAGCCAGTGCCGGCGGCAGCCAGGCCACCTGCAGCTGGTAGGTGACCAGCACGGTGAAGGCGAACTTGAACAGGTTGTCGTTCGCCGCGCCGAGGAACTGGGTCCAGAAGAAGGGCGCAAAACGCCGCTGGCCCAGGAGGGCAAACTGGCTGGCGTGGGAGGGATGGCTCATGGACGGTCGCTCCGGGGTGAGGCCTGAGGACTATAGGTCGAGGTTGGGTCGGGGCTGAGGCCGGGCTGCGGCGAGGCAGACCGATTCAGCGCACCACCTCCGGCGCCGCGCCCAGGCCGGCGGTCTGCATGAAGCTGAAGATCGAGTCGACCGTGACGGTGGCGATGCGGTCGGCATAACGCTCGGCGTTGGGGTGATCGTCGAAGGCGATGTGGGCCGTGCCCACGCGTGCACCCAGACGCTTCATGGGGTTGATGCGCAGTACCGTGGGCTGATACCCCTTGAACTGCAGCCACGACTGGGCGCGTTCGCGCGTGGTGGCGCCGGGCTCCACGGCCATGGCCAGGGTTTCCAGCGCCCACTGGTTGCTCTGCTGATAGCGTCGCGCCCAGGGGTAGGCCACCATGTTGTAGGGCTTGTGGTGCATGACCGTCGCCCGTGTGCTGTCCTGCAGCACGGCCAACAGCGCGGACTGCACGTCGGGTTTCGGAATCTCGATGCCGGCTTCGAGCGCGTACAGGTCGTCCAGGAAGAACTCGCCCAGGCCCTGGCGATAGACCGAGCCTTCGGCCGTGCCGCACTGGTTGAGCTTGTGCACCACGCGCCAGGCCTTGGAATTGACATCCTTGTAGGCCCAGCCGAGGTGGGAATAACGCAGGTTCCACTCGTCCAGGTTCTGGCCACGCCGGGCGATCAGCACCACCTGCGCACCGCTGGCGTCCAGCCAGCGCGAGGTGCGGGCGGCGAGCTCGATCGCATCGGCCATCTGCATGGCGCGCATCGGCTTGGCCTCGCAGTTCTGGCCGGCCTGGGCTAGCTGCGGCAGAACAGCGCAGACCGCGCAGGACGCCAACACGACACCCAGGGCGCTGGCGCGCAGACGACGGATGGCAGTGGCAGCACGGGAAACCGGAGCGTGGCGGGCGGACATGATGAACTCCAGGGGCAAAAGGTGAACAGTGAGGTGAGCAGGAACAGGGCGGCGGCGCCGACCATCAGTACGTCAACCGCTCGTTGTGCATCAGGGTCGAGCCCAGCTCGTTGGGCACGAAACACAGGGCCTCGCCCGACGCCACCAACAGCCAGCCGGCCGACAGCGCGGTGACGCTGAGCGCCGCACCCGCACCGATGGACGCACCCTTGACCACGTTGCCGCTCAGGCGCAGCACGATGCGTGCGCCGTCCGAGGCACGCTCCAGCACCCACACGGTGCCAGTGGCGGTGACGGTCACCGCCACCACCACCAGTTGCACACCGGCCGACAAGACCAGGGCCGGCGCACTCGCCGCCACGGCGATGGGCAGGCTCAGCGCCAGCGATGAGGCGGCCGACAGATCCTCGTTGGCCTGCGCCGACGACACAGGGGCCAACACGGCCAGGCCGCAGGCGCCGGCCAGTGCCAGGGCGGTGGCCAGGCGGCGAGTGGTGGTGAATACGGTGTTCAGGGCGGACATGATGCGATCTCCTTCGCTGTTTCGGCCTGTGCCGAGGCCGGGTCTTGAGCACGGACCAGATCTTCGTGACCTCGCCACACGAATTCAATCAAACTAGACGAAGTGCCGGATTGATGCACGTCAGGTACCGTATAGCGATACCATTCCGTCAACCCCGACAGCATCCCCCATGCCATGAGCAGCAGCGCCGACCTCATCACCGTGCTCAAGCAGGAGCTGAAACTCGCCGGCATCACCTACGCCCAGCTCGGCGTGGCGCTGGGCCTGGCCGAATCGAGCGTGAAACGCATGTTTGCCCTGGGCGACATGCCGCTCAGCCGCGTGGACGAGATCTGCCGCGTGCTGAAACTCGACTTCGCCGACCTTGCCCGCGCCCTCACCGCCGCGCAACCACAGCGCCTGGAACTCACACCCGAGCAGGAAAGCGCCCTGGTGGCCGACCCGAAACTGCTGCTGGCCGCCATCTCGTGCCTCAGCCAGTGGACCTTCGAGCAGATCCTGGCCAGCTACACCTATACCGAGGCCGAACTCGTCGCCACGCTGGCCCAGCTCGACCGCCTGGGCGTGATCGAACTCAGGCCGCTCAACCGCTACCGCCTGCGCGTGGACAAGCTCTTCCGCTGGCGCCCAGACGGCCCGGTGATGGACTACTTCCGCCGCGAGGTGGTGCCCGACTACTACGCCGGCGGCTTCGACGGCGAAGGCGAGCAGCTCATGCTGGTACACGGCGAGATCGGCCGCAGCCTGGCCGGCCAGTTCAACGAACGCATCACCCGCCTGGCGCAGGATTTCGCGCAACAGCACCTGGCCGACCAGAAGCTGCCGGACGAGCAGAAGCGGCCCTACACCCTGGTCATCGGCATGCGCTCGTGGCTGTTCGGGCCGTTCCGGGCGCTGCAGCGGCATCCGGGCACGGGCGCCGAGCGAGCTGCCGGCCCGGCCCTGGGACAGCGGCGCGTCGTCCTCTCCGCCGGGCACAGCTGGCCCCGCAGCGGCGGCTAGTCAAGGCACGCGGGCGCAGGCTATAAGGCTGGACTGAGCCGGGCCGAACCGTGTATCGCCCCGCGACCGACAAGACCAAGGGATAGCATGTTTGAACAGACCTTCAAGAACATCGACGACATCCTGCACAAGGACGCAGGCTGCACCAGCGAGCTGGACTACACCGAGCAGTCATCCTGGCTGCTCTTCCTGAAGTACCTCGACGCGCTCGAAGACGAGAAGGCGCAGGAAGCCGAGCTGGAAGGCAAGGCCTATCAGTACATCATCCAGCACGACATCTTCCGCTGGAGCAGCTGGGCAGCGCCCAAGGGTGCTGACGGCCGCATCGACCACAACAAGGCGCAGACCGGCGACGACCTCAAGAAGTTCGTCAACGAGCACCTGTTTCCCTACCTGGCGGGCTTCAAGCAGCGCGCCAGCGGCCCGGGCACCATCGACTACAAGATCGGCGAGGTCTTCGGCGAGATCACCAACAAGGTGCAGAGCGGCTACACCCTGCGCGACGTGATCGACCTGGTCGACGAACTGCGCTTTGGCACGCAGACCGAGAAGCACGAGCTCTCGCACCTGTACGAAGCCAAGATCAAGAACATGGGCAACGCCGGGCGCAACGGTGGCGAGTACTACACGCCACGGCCGCTCATCCGCGCCATGGTCCAGGTGATCGCCCCCCGGATCGGCGAGCGCATCTACGACGGCGCCTGCGGCTCGGCCGGCTTCCTGTGCGAGGCCTTCGACTACCTCAGCCCCAAGGCCAGCAAGGCCGCCGACCTGGAGACGCTGCAGAAGCGCACCTTCTACGGCAAGGAGAAGAAGAGCCTGGCCTATGTCATCGCGATCATGAACATGATCCTGCACGGCATCGAGGCGCCCAACATCGTCCACACCAACACGCTGGGCGAAAACATCAACGACATCCAGGAGCGCGACCGCTACGACGTCATCCTGGCCAACCCGCCCTTCGGCGGCAAGGAACGCAAGGAAGTCCAGCAGAACTTCCCCATCAAGACGGGAGAGACGGCCTTCCTCTTCCTGCAGCACTTCATCAAGAGCCTGAAGGCGGGCGGCCGCGCGGCCATCGTCATCAAGAACACCTTCCTCAGCAACACCGACAACGCCAGCGTCAGCCTGCGCAAGCTGCTACTCGAAAGCTGCGACCTGCACACCGTGCTGGACTGCCCCGGCGGCACCTTCCAGGGCGCGGGCGTGAAGACCGTGGTCCTGTTCTTCGAGAAGGGCCGCAAGACCGCCAAGGTCTGGTACTACCAACTCGACCCCGGCCGCAGCCTGGGCAAGACCAACCCGCTCAACGACGACGACCTGGCCGACTTCGTCACCCTGCAGAAAACCAAGGCCGACAGCCCCAAGAGCTGGTCACTCGACGCCGCCAGCGTCGACACCACCACCTACGACCTATCAGTGAAAAACCCGAACGGCGGCGAAGCCGTCACCATCCGCAGCCCGCAGGAAATCCTCGACGAAATCGCCGAGTTGGACCGCGAAAGCGCCGAAGCGCTGGAAACGATCAGGGGGCTGGTGGCGTGATGAACGGGTGGAAGCGGACAACCCTTGGCAATGTGCTATCCGTCCAGAACGGGTATGCGTTTGACTCCAAACAATTCGGAAGCACCGGATTCCCATTGATCCGAATTCGCGACTTGAAGGCGGGCATTTCGACGGAGACAAGATACGGCGGCGAGTACGACGGGAAATATGTCGTCAATGCTGGTGATTTTCTGATAGGGATGGATGGCGAGTTCGGGTGTTATGAATGGAAAGGCGAGGCTGCGCTGCTTAATCAGCGAGTGTGCCGCCTTCAAGGATTCATGGATGCGCTTGAGCCTCGCTTCTTGTTTTATGGGATTAATTCGTATCTCAAAGAAATTGAGGATGTTACCGGATTCACGACAGTAAAGCATTTATCTTCAAAGCAGATACTTGGCATTGAAATGCCAATACCGCCCCGCGTAGAACAGCGCCGCATCGTTGAAATTCTCGATGAGGCGTTCGAGGCGATTGGGGTGGCAAATGGGAATGCGGAGAAGAATCTGCAGAACTACCACGATCTGCATGAGACAGAAATCGAGTCAATATTCTCCACAGGGAACAGCCGGTGGCCGTTGCTGCCGCTTGACCAAGTTTCTGCAATTATAAATGGCTATGCATTTAAAAGCACCGACTTTCAATCCGCTCCTGGGGTCCGATCAATAAAGATCACCAATGTGGGGGTCCGCGAATTCGTAGACGATTCGAGCAATTTCCTTCCTGAGACGTTTTCTCGAAAACATGCTGCTTTTTCAGTGGATAAAGGTAGTATCGTCCTGGCCCTGACACGAACCATTATCGCAGATGGTTTAAAAGTGGCCGTTGTGCCAGAGGCATTCCATGGGGCATTGCTTAATCAGCGTGTGGCTGCAATTCGGCCAAATTCTGGGCGGCTAGAGTGCGCGTTTTTGTACGCTTTTCTTTCCACGCGCGGCGTATTCAACTACGTGAAGGCACACGTCAACACTCTGATGCAACCCAATCTTTCGATTGTCGACCTGAGGCAATTGCCAATTCCTGTGCCATCTATTTCGGCCCAAGAAGAACTTGTCGAAACATTGAAAAAGCTCGACGAAGAAATGTGCGGCGTAGAGTTCCTATATACAAGGAAGCTCGCCGACCTCGACGAACTCAAGAAGTCACTTCTGCACCACGCCTTCACCGGCCAACTGACTGCCAAGAAAACCGATCGGCTTGTGGGGGCGGTTGTATGAGCGCGCAGAAGAAGTTGCCCAGGGATGGCGCTGGATTTGTGTCGGGCTCGATTTGCAGTTCAGTTCAGTCCCCCGCGCGGGTGGGCGGCCGGCCTTGAGGGCTGTGGCTTCGTAAAATGCGCGACATGGACCGCATCACTGCCATCAATCCGCTGCGTGTGGCGTGGTGCTGCGCGGATCTGCGGGTGTCGCTGGACGAGGTGGCGCTGGAGACGGGCATTCCGGCGGAGCGGCTGCAGGCGCTGGTCGATGGGGAAGGTGGGCTGACCTTTGCCCAGCTGCGGGCGCTGGCGGAGTACTTCGGGCGCTCGGTGTTGTTCTTCCTGGAGCCCGGGCCGGTGGATGCGGAGCACACCCACTCGGCGCAGTTCCGCACGCTGGCCGGGCAGAAGCCCGGGCTCTCGCGCCGGGTGCGCCAGTTGGTGGAGCGGGTCGAGCGGCAGCGGGCGGTCTACCAGGGGCTGCTGGGTGAGATGGACGGTGGGGTGAGCCACCCGCCCTTCCGGCCGCCGCGGGATCTCCCGGCTGACCCCGTGGCTGCGGCGGCCATCGTGCGCACCTGGCTGGGCCTGGACGGCGTGAACAGCTTCGAGGGCTTCCGCCAGGCGGTGGAGGACCAGGGCGTGCTCGTCTTCCGCAGCAATGGCTATGCAGGCAAGTGGCAGATCGCCAAGGAGAGCCCCATCCTGGGCTTTGCGCTCTACGACCCGGTGATGCCGGTGCTGCTGGTGCGCAAGCAGGACGCCGAGGCGCGCCAGACCTTCACGCTGATGCATGAGCTGGGGCATGTGCTGCTGCACCGCCTGAGCGCGGTCGACGACGAGGCCGACATGCAGCCGGCCACCGCCCAGGGCATGGAGCGCGAGGCCAACCTGTTTGCCGCCCATGTGCTGGTGCCTGATGCCTACCTCGCCCTCTTGCCGGAGGCTGGTCGCCCGCAGGCGCCGGCCGAGCTGGATGCCTGGCTGAAGCCCTGGCGCAAGGCCTGGGGGGTGAGCGCCGAGGTCATCCTGTTGCGCCTGGTGGGCGCCGGGCGGCTGGCGGGGGCGGTGTTCGAGGCCTACCGCGACTGGCGCCTGCTGCAGCCGCCACCGCCGGGCGATGGCGGCTCGCGCGCCTACCGCCACCGTGAGCCGCGCCACCTGTTCGGCGAGCGTTACGTGCGCACCGTGCTGGGCGCGCTGGATGCGCGGCAGATCAGCCTCAGCAAGGCCAGCGACTACCTCGACGGACTGACTGTGAGCGACGTGCACAAGCTGGAACGCCACCATGCCGGTGCTTGATGCCTCATCCGCGCTCCACGCCTGGGACAACTACCCCGTCGAACAATTCCCGCCCCTGTGGGCCTGGCTGACGCAGCAAATTGCCAAGGGGGAGCTGAGCATCCCGCAGGTGGCGCTGGAGGAGGTCAGCCACAAGTCCCAGGCCTGCGCGGTCTGGCTGAAGGCGCAGCGCATCACGGTCCACGTGGTCACCCAGGCCATCCTGCTGGATGCCCTTCGGATCAAGGCACTGCTGGGCATCCAGGGCGATCTCTACAGCAGCGGCGTGGGTGAGAACGACCTGATCATCGTGGCCACGGCTCGGGCTCATGGACTGGACCTGCTGACCGATGAGGCCCGCCAGCCCGGCCTGCCGCAGGACCGGCGCCGCTACAAGATTCCGGCCGTCTGCGCGCTGCCGGAGGTGCAGGTGCGGACGCTGAACTTCATCGAATACATCAAGCGTTCGCAGGTGGTGTTCGGCTGAAAGGACATGATCGAAACCGCCACCTGGGTTCGGGTTTGCCGATCCCGGGGGCCTGTGTCAGGATGGACCCATGAACACTGCCTTGCCGCTCATCAGCATCGATCCGCAGCGCCGGGGTGGGCGCGCCTGTGTGCGTGACCTGCGCATCAGCGTAGGTGACGTGCTGGGTTGGCTGGCCGATGGCCTGTCGCCCGAGCAGGTGGTGGCGGACTATCCGGAGCTGACGCTGGACGACATCCGTGCCTGCCTGTCCTATGCGGCGGCGCGTGAATCGCACGAATTGCGTCTGCCCGCGGCGGCGTGAAGCTGCTGCTCGACGAAAACCTCTCGCGCCGGCTGGTGCCGGCGCTGCAGGCGCGTTTCCCGGGGAGTAGCCAGGTGGCGTTGCTGGGCCTGGAGCGATCCAGCGATTCGCAGCTCTGCGAATACGCGGCCACTCACGGTTACGTGCTGTGCTCCAAGGACGACGACTTCCACCGGCTGGTGGCGGCACGTGCCTATCGGCCGCAACTGGTACATCTGGCCCTGGGCAACAGCAGCAATGACGCGGTGCTGGCAGCCCTGCTCGCTGCGGCTGACCGGCTGGAAACGGCGCTGACAACGCCCGGGGTAGGTGTGGTGGCGATCGAATGAACGAAGCCGCGACCCACGCCGAACCCATCGACCCGGCCTTGAAAGGGTCGGGCTGGGGTGTGGTCGACGGCAGCCGCCGCCGCCGTGAGGTCACCGCGCGCGGCCGGTGATTGCGCGGCATCGCCGGCGCGTAAGAACACCCAGGGAGCATCACCGTGAAGATCCTGCCAGCGCAATTTGATGGCCAAGCCATCCGTCGCGTCTACGACGAGGCCACCGACACCTGGTGGTTCTCGGTGGTGGACGTGGTGCAGGTGCTGACCCAGCAGCCCGACGACCTGACCGCCCGCAAGTACTGGAACCAGCTCAAGCGCCGGCTGGACAAGGAGAGCAGTGAGTCGGTGACAGCGTCTCACCGATTGAAGTTGGCAGCGGCCGACGGCAAGCACTACATCACCGACGTGGCCACCGCGCAGACCCTGCTGCGCCTGGTGCCGCCGCCAACCCGCAAGCCGTGAGCGCCGCCCACATGAACGAAGCCGAGACCCGCGCCGAGCACATCGACCCGGCCTTGAAGGCGGCCGGGTGGGGCGTGGTCGAAGGCAGCCGTGTCCTGCGGGAGCATCACATCACGCTGGGGCGCCTGCAGGGCGGCGGCAGGCGGACCAAGGCGGACATCGCCGACTACGTGCTGGTGTACCGCAACACCAAGCTCGCGGTGATCGAGGCCAAGGCCTGGGACAAGCCCCATACCGAAGGGGTCGGCCAGGCCAAGAGTTATGCCGCCCGGCTGGCGGTGCGGCACACCTATGCCACCAACGGCCAGCAGATCTACGGCATCGACATGGCCACGGGCGCCGAGGGCGAGGTGGCCGCCTTCCCCAGCCCGGATGCGTTGTGGCAGGCCACCTTCGCCGCGGCCAATGCGTGGCGGGACCGCTTCGCGGCCGTGCGCTACCCGGACAAGGGCGGCTCATGGACGCTGCGCTACTACCAGGAGAACGCGGTCGGCCGAGTGCTCGACCGGGTCAGCGAAGGCCTCGACCGCATCCTGCTCACCCTGGCCACCGGCACCGGCAAGACCTCGATAGCCTTCCAGATCACCTGGAAGCTGTTCAGTGCCCGCTGGTCGCTGGCGGGCGAGCCCACACGGCAGCCGCGCGTGCTCTTCCTGGCTGACCGCAATACCCTGGCCAATCAGGCCTACAACGACTTCAATGCCTTCGCGTCCTTCGAGGAACGTTCGCTGGTCCGCATCGCCCCCGACGAGATCCGCAAGAGCGGGCGGGTGCCCAAGAACGGCAGCGTGTTCTTCACCATCTTCCAGACCTTCATGAGCGGGCCGGGGGATTCGCCGTACTTCGGCGACTACCCGAAGGACTTCTTCGACCTCGTCATCATCGACGAGTGCCACCGCGGCGGCGCCAAGGACGAAAGCCAGTGGCGGGCCATCCTCGAGTACTTCGCGCCGGCCGTGCAGCTTGGCCTCACGGCCACGCCCAAGCGCACGATCAATGCCGACACCTATGCCTACTTCGGTGAACCGGTCTACACCTACTCGCTCAAGGACGGCATCAACGACGGCTTCCTGACTCCGTTCAAGGTCAGGCAGGTGGCCACCACGCTCGACGACTACGTCTACACGCCCGACGACGAGGTGGTGGAAGGCAGCATCGAGGCCGGCAAGCGCTATGAAGAAAAGGACTTCAACAAGATCATCGAGATCCGGGAGCGCGAGGCTTACCGGGTCAAGACCTTCATGGGGATGATCGACCAGCGCGAGAAGACGCTCGTCTTCTGCGCCACCCAGGCCCATGCCGCGGCGGTGCGCGACCTCGTCAACCAGGTCAAGACCAGCGCCGACCCGCTCTACTGCGTGCGGGTGACGGCCAACGACGGCGCCCTGGGTGACCAGTACCTCGAAGACTTCAAGGACAACGAGAAGACCATCCCGACCGTGCTCACCACGTCGCAGAAGCTCTCGACGGGTGTGGACGCGCGCAACGTGCGCCACATCGTCCTGCTGCGGCCCATCAATTCGATGATCGAGTTCAAGCAGATCATCGGCCGCGGCACCCGGCTCTACGACGGCAAGGACTACTTCACCATTTATGACTTCGTGAAGGCGCATTACCACTTCAGTGATCCGGAATGGGATGGTGAGCCGGCCGAACCAGACGAGTCGACGGCCACACGCAAGTCACCCGGCGCCGTATTTCCACCGCCCGACCCGGCCACCGAACTCAAGGCCGGTGAATCCGCGCCGCGACCGCAGAAGATCGTGGTGAAACTCGCCGACGGCAAGGCCAGGAAAATCCAGCACATGAGTGCCACCAGCTTCTGGAGCGCTGACGGCAAACCCATGTCGGCCGCCCAGTTCATGGAAAACCTGTACGGCGCCCTACCCGAGTTCTTCAAGGACGAGGACGAACTGCGCCGGCTCTGGAGCCGCCCCGATACCCGCAAGGCGCTGCTCGACGGTCTGGCCGAACAGGGTTATGGCAGGGACACCCTGGCGGAGATGCAGAAATGTATCGAGGCCGAGCACAGCGACCTGTTCGACGTGCTGGCCTATGTGGCCTATGCCATCGAGCCGATCAGCCGCAGCACCCGTGCCGATGCAGCCCGGTCGGCAACGGCCACGGCACGGCAATTCACTGACCGGCAGCAGGCGTTCGTCGACTTTGTGCTGGCTCAATACGTCAGCCTGGGCGTGGATGAACTCGACGGCGAGCGCCTGTCACCGCTGCTGAAACTGCGTTATCGCAATGCTTTGAAAGATGCCTTCGCCGACCTCGGTCAGCCCGAGCAGGTGCGCGCCGTGTTTGTTGGCATGCAGCGCCATCTGTACGAATAGTGCGGCGATGCAACCACGTCCCACCCCGGCCCGGCACCGCCGGCGCCCAGCTCCCCCCTCACGCCAGATGCGCCGCCGCGATCAGCTCCCGTGTGTAGCCCTGCTGCGGCGCGCCGAACAAGGCCTCGGTCTCGCCCTGCTCGACGATCTCGCCGTTCTTCATCACCAGCACGCGGTGCGCCATGGCGCGGATCACCGCCAGGTCGTGGCTGATGAAGACATAGCTCAGGCCGTGGCGCTGCTGCAGTTCGGCCAAGAGCGCCAGCACCTGCTGCTGCACCGAGGCGTCCAGGGCCGAGGTGGGTTCGTCGAGCACCAGCACCTCGGGCTCCAGCACCACGGCGCGGGCGATGGCGATGCGCTGGCGCTGGCCGCCGGAGAACTCGTGCGGGTAGCGCTGCAGCACGTCGGCCACGCCGTGGCGGGGTGACAGGCCCACCTCGTCGAGCATGGCGAGCACGCGCTCTTCGCGCTGGGCGGGGCTCAGCTCGGGCTGGTGCAGGGCCAGGCCTTCGCCGACGATCTGGCCCACCGTCATGCGCGGCGAGAGCGAGGCGAAGGGGTCCTGCAGCACCACCTGCATGCGCCGGCGCATGGCGCGCAGTGCTGCGCGCGGCGCCTGATCGATGCGCTGGCCATCGAACTCGATCTGCCCGCCGGCCAGGCCCTGCAAGGCCAGCAGGGCCATGCCCAGCGTGGTCTTGCCCGAGCCGGATTCACCCACCACGCCCAGCGTCTCGCCGCGCTGCAGCGCCAGGTCGACTGCCTTCACGGCGGCAAACTGGCGCTTCTTTTGAAACCAGCCACCACCTCGCAGGGTGAAGCTCACGTCCAGCGCGCGGCCCTGCAGCAGCACCGGCGCACCGGCCGGCACCGGCTGCACGATCCGGCGCGGCCGGGTGTCGAGCAGGCGGCGGGTGTAGGCGTGCTGCGGGCGCTCGAACACCTCGGCGGTGGCGCCGGTCTCGACCAGCCGGCCGCGTTCCATCACGCCCACGCGGTCGCTGAAGCGGCGCACCAGATTCAGGTCGTGGGTGATGAAGAGCAGGGTGAGGCCAAAGTCGCGCTGCAGTTCAGCCAGCAGGTCGAGGATCTGGGCCTGGATGGTGACGTCCAGCGCCGTGGTCGGCTCGTCGGCAATCAGCAGGCGCGGTCGGCAGGCCAGGGCCATGGCGATCATGGCGCGCTGGCGCTGGCCGCCCGAGAGTTCGTGCGGATAGGCGTCGATGCGGCGGCCGGGCTCGGGAATGCCGGTGCGCTCCAGCAGCTGGGTGGCGCGGGCGCGGGCGGCCGGCTTGCTCAGGCCCTCGTGCAGCTCCAGCACCTCGCCGATCTGGTTGCCCACGGTGTAGAGCGGGTTCAGGGCCGTCATGGGCTCCTGGAAGATCATGGCGATGTCGCGCCCGCGGATGCCGCGCATCTCGCGTTCGCTCTTGCCCATCAGGTCATCGCCATCGAAGCGGATGGCGCCCTGCGATTGCGCGCTGTCGAGCAGGCGCAGCACCGACAGGGCGGTGATGCTCTTGCCCGAGCCGGATTCACCCACCAGGGCGAACTTCTCGCCGCGCGCCACGCTGAAGCTGACGTCGTTCACCACCGTGGCGGGGCCGAAGCTCACGCTCAGGTGCTCGATGGCCAGGAGAGGAACAGTCGCGTCGGGGGATGCGGGGGCGGCGGCAGTGCTCATCGGACGGTCGCTCATCAGGACTTGCGGGTATCGAAGGCGTCACGCAGGGCGTCGCCGATGAAGGTGAGCAGCAGCATGGTGAGCACGAGCAGGGCAAAGGTCGGCACGATGATCCACCAGGCGTCCAGATTGGCCTTGCCCTGCTGCAGCAGTTCGCCCAGCGAGGGCACGCTGGCCGGCACGCCCAGACCGAGGAAGTCCAGCGAGGTGAGCGACAGGATGGCCGTGCTCATGCGGAAGGGCAGGAAGGTGATGACCGGCGTGAGCGAGTTGGGCAGCACGTGGCGGCGGATGATCTGCCAGTCCGACAGGCCCAGGGCGCGCGCCGCCTTGACGTATTCCAGCGAGCGGTTGCGCAGGAACTCGGCGCGCACGTAATCCGACAGCCCCATCCAGCCCCACAGGCTGAGCAGCACCAGCAGCAGCAGGAGCGAAGGCTCGAAGACGGCGGCGAAGATGATGAGCAGATACAGCTCGGGCACGGCGCCCCAGATCTCGATGAGGCGCTGCAGCCCCAGGTCCAGCCGGCCGCCGAAATAGCCCTGGATGGCGCCCATGAGGATGCCGATCAGGCTGCCGACCACGGTGAGCGCGATGGCAAACCAGATGCTGACCCGAAAGCCATAGAGCAGGCGCGCGAACATGTCGCGGCCCTTGTCGTCCGTGCCCAGCCAGTTGGTCGCCGACGGTGGCGACGGCGGCGGCAGCTTGCTGAAGTAGTCGGTCGAGTTGGCCGAGTGCGGGTTCACGGTCACCACCGCCCAGTTACCGGGCTGGGCCAGCAGGCCGGTGATGAAGGGGTCCTTCCAGTCGGTGGGCGTGGCGAAGTCGCCACCCAGCGCCTGCTCGGGCGGATTGCTGAAGGCGGGCGTGAACCACTGGCCGTTGATCCGGGCGACAAAGGGCTTGTCGTTGCTGACCAGTTCGGCGCAGGTGGACAGCAGCAGCAGGACGGCGAAAACCCACAGCGACAGCAAGCCCGGCCGATTGCGCCGGAAGCGCTGCCAGGCGCGCTGGTTGGGCGAGGCGTAGCGCGGCGGTATGACGTTGGCAGTGGCAGGGGCGGCGGCGGCAGAGGACGACGCCATCGTGGTGGACTCGGCGCCGCTCATTTGCCCACGCTCCCGAAGTTGACGCGCGGGTCGGCCAGCACATAGAGCAGGTCGGCGATGAGCTTCACCGCCAGGCCGATGAGGGTGAAGAAATAGAGCGACCCCAGCACCACCGGGAAGTCGCGCCGCACCACCGCCTCGTACCCGAGCAGGCCCAGACCGTCGAGCGAGAACAGGGTCTCGATCAGCACCGAGCCGGCGAAGAAGGCGCCCACGAAGGCGCCGGGAAAGCCAGTGATGAGCGGGATGAGCGCGTTCCTGAAGATGTGCTTGTAGAGCACGCGCTGCTGCGACAGGCCCTTGGCGCGCGCCACCAGCACGTACTGCTTGCGCATCTCCTCGACGAAGGTGTTCTTGGTCAGCAGGGTCATGGTGGCGAAGCTGCCGATCACCAGGCAGATGAGCGGCAGGGTGAGGTGCCAGAGGTAGTCGGTGATGCGGGCGAAGAAGCCGAGTTCCTCCCAGTTGTCCGAGGTCAGTCCGCGCAGCGGGAACCAGTCCAGAAAGCTGCCGCCGGCAAACAGCACGATGAGCAGCACACCCAGCACGAAGCCGGGGATGGCGTAGCCCACCAGCACCGCCAGGGTGGTCAGCACGTCGAAGCGCGAGCCGTCGCGCACCGCCTTGGCCACGCCCAGCGGAATGGAGACCAGGTAGGAGATGAGGAAGCTCCACAGCCCCAGGCTGATGGAGACCGGCAGCTTTTCTTTCATGAGCTGCCACACGTCCTTGTTGTGCATGAAGCTGCGGCCCAGGTCGAAGCGCACGAAACGGCCGAGCATCTCGAAGTAGCGCTCGTGCGCCGGCTTGTCGAAGCCGTAGAGCTTCTTCAGTTCCTCGACCTGCTTCTTGTCCAGGTCGCGCGCAGCCTTGTAGCCGCCGCCCTCGCCGCCCTTTTCGGTGGCACGCGCCTCGGCCATGAGCTGCTCGACCGGCCCGCCCGGCACGAACTGGATGACGACGAAGGTGATGGTGAGTGCGCCCAGCAGGGTGGGCACCATGAGCAGGATGCGCTTGAGGATGTAGCTCAGCATGGGGCAGCAGGCGGTGGGGTTGGTTCCGGTTCTCAGGGGCGCGACGCGGCAGCCGCGCCGGTGACTGCGCCGGGCTTGTCGCCGAGCGACTTGTCCCACCAGCACCAGATCGGCCAGGGGCCGCCGCCGGCGCCGGTGTCGATGCTGAAGTAGGTCGCCGGCACGGCCGGGATGCCGAACTTGTTCCAGTACGAGGCGCGTTCGCTGCTGCCATACAGCTCGGGCACCTGCAGAAAGCTCCACATCAGCACCCGGTCGAGGGCGCGTGCGGCGGTGCGCAGTTCTTCCAGGGTGCTGGCCTGGCTCATGGTCTCGATGAGCGCATCGACCGCCTTGCTCTTCACGCCGCGCAGGTTGTTGCTGCCCTCCTCGTCGGCATGTTTGCTGGCGTAGGACGACTCCAGATCGCTGGCACTGGGCAGGGTGAAGTCGCCCTCGACGATGGTGACGATGTCGAAGTCGAAGGTCTCCAGCCGGCGGCGGTAGAGGGCGAAGTCGACCAGGCGCTCCTTGAAGCTGATGCCGAGCTTTTCGAGGTTGCGCTGCCACTCGGTGTTGCGCCCGGCCTGGCTGGGTTCGAGGTATTCAATCTCGAAGGCCTCACCCTGGGCATTGCGCAGCCGGCCGTCGGCGGCGATCTTCCAGCCCGCCTCGGCCAGCAGGTCGCGCGCGCGACGCAGGTTGTCGCGCAGGGCATTGGGGCCGGTGTCGGTGCGCGGCGCCACATAGGCCGGGCCGAAGACCCGCGCCGGCAGCTCGGCGCGGAAGGGTTCCAGCAGCTTGAGCTCCTCGGCCGACGGCAGGCCCTGGGCGGCGAAGGCCGAGTTGTTGAACATGCTGTCGGCGCGCTTGTAGGCCTTGTAGCGGTTGATGACCGAGAAGTCCCACGACAGGATGATGGCCTCGCGCACCCGCGGATCCTGGAACTTGGGCCGGCGCAGATTGAAGTCCGAGCCCTGCATGGCCTGGCCGATCGAGGTCGGGAAGGCGGTCTTGACGATGCGCCCGTCGCGCCACTTGGGGCCATCGTGCTGGCGCGCCCAGGAGCGTGCGCTGTACTCCTTGATGATGTCGAACTCGCCCGCCTTGAAGGCCTCGCGGCGCACCGCCGGGTCGCTGTACATGCGGTAGGTGATGCGCTCGAAGTTGTAGAAGCCGCGCCGCACGCCCAGATCGCGCGCCCAGTACGCCGGGTTCAGGCGCAGGTCGATGCGCCGCGGCATCTCGACCTTGTCGATCAGGTAGGGGCCGCTGGCGATGGGCGGCTCGTTGATGATCTCGTCGAACTTCTTGGGCTTGCCGTCACCCCCGGTCTGGCCCCCTGGTTGGCCCCATTTCCGCGAGAACACCGGCAGCCCGCCGGCGATGTAAAGCGGCTCGACCTTGCGCTCGCGCAGGTCGAAGCGCACGGTGCGCTCGTCCACCTTCACCGCCTTCTCGATGGGCGCGTAGCCGGCGCGTATGCCCGGCGTGGTCATGGGGCTGGTCAGCATCTGGAAGCTGTAGACCACGTCCTCGGGCGTCACCGGGTCGCCGTTGGAAAACTTCGCCTTGGGGTGCAGGCGAAAGGAGATGGACGACAGGTCCGGCGCCACGTACATGGCCTCGGCGAGCAGGCCGTACATGGCCTGGGGCTCATCCTGCGAGGCGTAGGTCAGGCTCTCGATCATGAGCAGCGACACCGCCGCCGGTGCCACGCCGCGCACGGTGAAGGGATTCAACTTGTCGAAGCTGGAGCGGCGGTCCGGGTTGGACAGGCGCAGCAGGCCGCCCTTGGGCGCGGCCGGGTTGACGTAGTCGAAGTGGTCGAAGCCGACCGGATATTTGGGCGGCTGGTAGGACGAGATGGCGTGCAGCCAGGCGCCGGTCTGCACCGGCGGCGCAACAGCGGGTGCAGCGGGTGCAGCGGACGCCGCCGGGGCCACCACTGGTGCGGCGCCGGCCGCGAGCGCCAGGGGCGCACCGCACAGCACATCGGCCAGGGCCAGGCCGGCCACTGCTGCGGCAAGCCGTACAGGAAGGGCGCACCAGGCTGAACGGAGACTGGCGGCGGCGGCGGAGCGAGGACGGGGCGGGCTGGAACTCATGGCAGCAGGCGTGGACCCGAAGGCGGTGACGGCAGGCGTTCGTCCGGACCGGACGGCGCGGGCGATTGTGCCGGCTCGCCGCGGCGGGCCGAACGCGCCGCGCGCGGGCTGGGCGAGGCGACGAAGTCCTGCGCCGGCAAGGCTTGCAGCAGGGCGCGGGCGGCCGCTTCGTCGTTGTCGCGCCCGGCGCGCAGCCAGGCCAGGCTTTGCTCCGCATCGAGCACGACGATGGAGCGCTTCTCGTCCTGCGGCGCGTGGAAACGCCCCATCAGCGCATGGCCCTGGGCGGTGACGGTGAGCATGGTGAAGGACCAGATCTGGCGACGTTGCGCGGCGCGCGGCGGCAGCGCTTCAGCCATCGGCGGCGGATGGTGCGGCAGTTCGTCATCGAACAGCGAGCGGGTGGCGGCGACGGATGCCGGCGGCGACGACCGATGCGGCGTTGCGGCGGGCGCCTCGTCGCGCCAGGCCATCTCCCACAGGCCGGCGACACAGAACGGCGCTCCGTCGCCGCGCTCGATGCGCCAGCGCACCGGCGGCCCGCTGCTGTCCTCGTAGTTGGGCTCGAAGAAGGCCTGCACCGGGATGAGACAGAACTGGCGCTTGCGCCAGGCGCTGCGAAAGCTGGGCTTTTCCGCCACGGTTTCGCTGCGGGCGTTGTAGGTCTGGCGCATGAGCTTGTCGTCGCGCGCCCAGCCGGGCAGCAGGCCGAAACGCGCCAGCCGCGGCTCGATCGGCGCCTCGGACGGAGCCGAAGGTTCCTGCCACAACACCGGCGCTTCGCCAGCCGGCCAGACCTCGGCCGGGTAGCCAAAGCGCGGCTCGGTCACCGGTTGGCGCTGCACAAACGGCAGGCGCTCACGCAAGGCGCGTGGCGGCGGGGGGGTGTAGTTGGCGCACATGAGCTGGCGTGGAGCAGACGGAACGGTCGGCGCGGGTGGCGCAGGTTGCGCGGGCGTTGGGCAGGCTCGACCGGTGGGGCGAGCGCGCGCTCGAACCGGAGCCCGATCATCTCCGAGCCGAGCAGGCCTCGACACCGGATCAGCCCGCATCCCCCCGGCTTGCCGGGCCTGCGGCCGAGCCGCACCGTGTCGTGCCGGCCGGCAGTTCACCCTCGGTGGGCGGCATGTCGCGCCAGCCAGGGCATCGTTCGTCGCATGGCCCTGGTTGCGGCACCCCGCAGCGCGCAGGATCTCGCCCAGGCTGTCGCGTGTCGTCAGCGCAGACCCGGGCCCTGCCGGCCCTTCTCTCCCAGACATCGTCCCGCGACCAGGAGCCACCCCATGTCACCGATCCTCTTTAAGAGTGCCGAGCTGTCCGCCCTGCCGCTCGCCGTCAGCCTGCATTTGGCGGTCGCCCTGGGCGCCGTGCTGCTGGGTCCGCTGGCCCTGCGCGCACGCAAGGGCACGACGCTGCACCGCGGCGCCGGCTATGTCTGGATCAGCCTCATGCTGCTCACCGCCGTGTCCAGCCTGTTCATCCGCGATGTCAGCCTGCCCAACCTGGCCGGCTACACGCCCATCCACCTGTTCACCCTGCTCACCTTCGCCGGCGTGTTCGGTGGCCTGCGTCACATCGTGCAGCGGCGCGTGCAGCAACATCGCCGCGTCATGCGCTCGATGTATGTGTCACTGCTGATCGCTGGCGCCTTCACCCTGTTGCCCGGGCGCTACCTGGGCAGCCTGTTGTGGCACCACACCCTGGGACTGGTCTGAGCACAAGCGGCAACGGCAGCGCATGCCCCGCGCCAGCTCAACGCGCTGATCGCGTCGCCGGTGGAGTGGCCAGCCGCAGCGGTGGCGGTTCGCCGTACACCAGTTCGAGCGGCGGCGGTGGCGCGCTGACCCGCAAGGGTGGCCGCGCGGCGCGACCACGCGCCGCTGGCGCCGACGCCGCGCTCCCCGCGCCCGGCGCACTCGCCGCCCGATCGCCGCGCGGCGCGTGTGCCTCAGGCGCGGACCGCCTGGCCGGGGCCGGCGCGCGCTGACGGCTGATCGCCGGCTGCTGCGCCGTCGCCGCCGAACGAGCCCCGCCGCCCGCGCTGGAAGACGCCGCCGCCGGCGCCGCCGACGCGCGGTTGGGAAACACCAACAAGCGGGCGCGACCGCTGCCGAGTTCGCGCCCGGCCTGTTCAATGGCGGCTGCCTGCGTGCGGGCCTGATGCGGGTCGGTCTGCCCGACGGCCCGCTGGGGGGCCGCTGTCGAAGCACCGCCGTTGGCGCCGACCGGTCCGGCCTGCGCCGGCCCGCGCAGTGGTCCCGGCGCGTCCGGCCCGCCGTCCTGCCCGCCGCCCACCAGGGCGGCAGCGCTTGCCGGCGACGCTGCCGCGCTGCCGGCCAGGGGCGCAGCCGGCCAGGTCGGTACCTCGGTCAGCAGCGGCGGTTGCACCGGGGCACGCGCGGCCACTCTCGGCACCTGAAAGTTTTCGAAATGGGCGCACCCGCCCAGTGCGACCATCACCAGGGCCCCTACCTGGCGGCGCCAGCCCAGCCCGCGCCTGCTCCATCCCGTCATCACCCGCCCCTCCCGCCTGCAGCGCATTCATGTCCGTCATGTTCCGCCCGGCAATGTATCGGGCCGCCGCGGCACCCGACAGGTGGCGCAGCGGCCCGGGCGTGCCGCGCGCGATCTATGCCGCGCCACGAATGCCGGCCGCAGCGACTTGATGCCCATCCGCGACACCGCGCCGGGTGCGCTGTGGCCGGCGCCGCGCGGGCGCGGACCCTACGGCATCTGTGCCACGCCGGCTGGCGAGGTCTGGTGGTGCTCGCTGGCCGGCTCCTTCATCGCCCGCATCGACCGGCGCACCGGCAATGCCAGATCCTGGGCCGATCCGGCGAGGTCTGGCTGCCGGAAAGCGGCACCGAGACCCTGAGCGTGATCCGCACCGCGGCCTGAAGGCGGCGCGTCAGGCCAGCCGCCCGGCGTCCTGCAGGCGCTGCAGCACCGCGGCGATGGACGGCCGGTCGTTGGGGCCGCAGACCTCGGCGGCACTGGCCAGCACCGCCGCCGGTGCGCCCGCCATGGCCACGCCATGACCGACGGCGGACAACATGGAGATGTCGTTGTGGTTGTCGCCAAAGGCCACCACCTCGGCAGGCGTGATGGCGCGCGCGGCCAGCCAGTGCAGCAGGCCGCTGGCCTTGCTGTGGCCGGGCCGACCGATGTCCAGGCGTACCGGGCCGGTCTGCACCGTGCCCAGGCCCAGTTCGGCCTCGACGCCGCGCGCCAGGGCCGGCAGTTCGTCCGGGTGGTTCACGCTGAGCGCCATCTTCCAAACCTGCGGCGCCTGCGCCAGCACCGGGGCCAGGTCGTCGACCTGTTCGAAGCGCGGGCGCAGCGCCGCGGGCAGCGTGGCGGCCCAGGCCATCACCTCGTCGAGCACCGGCTCGCCGGTCTCATAGCAGAAGCGGTCGGCCAGATAGGCCAGCACATGGGCGCGTTCACGGCGCGCCCGCGCCAGCAGCGCCAGCCGGTCGGTCACCGGCAGCGCGTCGCCGCGCAAGGGCCTGTCGGTGCCGAAGTCGTACAGATAGATGCCGTTGCAGCACACCGCCGGGCTGTCCAGGCCGAGCTGGCGGTGGTAGATGCGGGTTGCAATGTGATGGCGGCCGGTCACCAGCACCACCTCGATGCCGCGTTCGCGCGCTGCACGCAGCGCGGCGACGTTGTCAGGCAGGATGTTCAGGTGCGGGTCGAGCAGGGTGCCGTCGAGGTCAAGGGCGATGGCGCGCAGGGTCATGGCAGCTGGGTCTGAGAAGTGGGGCCGCGGCGGGTGGATGCGCGGTGTCGTCTTGTACGGCAGCAGCCCGCCTCACGTGCCGCTGCGCGCCGCGCCGATCGGCAGGCTGGCGATGCGCCGCATCTCGGGCGTATCCAGCACCGCCGGATCACTCATGGCGCAAGGTCGGAAGGCGTTCGGTCGGCATTCAGTCTGCATTCAATCGGCATCGGCAGGGCACGTGCCGCGATTCCATCATGCCGGCGGGCCAGGCTGGCGGGCCCAGCGGCAGCTCAGCAGCGGCAGCTCAGTTCAGCGTGAGCTTGTAGAGCGCCTGCGTATTGCCCTGGGTGAAGTAGAAGGTGTCGCCGCTGAGCTTCCACTGGCCCGGCGCGGCGTCGATGAGCAGGCTGGCCTGGCGGGTGGCCGCAGACCAGTTCAGGGTGCGGCCGAGTTCGCCGTAGATCACCCGCCCCGCCGCGGTGTCGTAGAGCTGGGCCGAGTTGAGGATGGACAGCGCCGCCGTCGCGTCGGCCGCCTGGCTGCCGGGTGCCTGCACCGAGACCTTGAGGGCGCGGTTGACGCCGTTGAATTCAAGCCAGGCCAGCACGCCGTCGCGCAGCACGAAGCTGCCCATGCTGGACGACAGGACACTCTGCGCCCCGTTGGCGCTGCCGTCACCGGCCAGCGCCTGCGTGACCAGCGAGGTCGTGGCCGCCGTGCTGGCCACCGGCGACTGGCTCCATGCCGCACGCACCCCGTCGACCTGGGTGTAGACACTGCGCTGCCCGGGGTTGGACTGGCGCGTCGACGTGCCGCTGGCCGAGTTCCAGCGATAGACGTCGAAGCTGGAACTGGTGCCGCTGCCGCCGGTCTGGCCCCAGAACCAGAAATTGACCGCGCCGCCCAGCAGGCTGAAGTCGTAGTTCCAGTTGCCGACGTAATTGACGCCGGCCGGCTGGGCGATCTGGGTGTAGCTGCCGCTGGCCAGGTCGTACAAGGTGTAGCTGCCGCCGCTGGTGCCTCCGTCATTGACCCAGATGAGCTTGCCGTCGTGCATCACCGGGTGCTGCTGGAACCGCGTGCCGGCCCAGGGGTTGGCGCTGGTCAGGTTGCTGCGCGTGCCATCGGCCTGCCACAGGTAGACGCAGACGAAGTTGACCGTGCAGTCGTTGCCCTGGCCATAGGCCACCACCCGTCCGGCGTCGATGCGCCAGTCGCTCGCATAGGCGGTATTGGCCGAACCCTGCAGCGTCACTTCGGGTGCCGTCAGATCGGCGGTATTGCGCAGCCGCACGCTTTGATCGTCGGCCCGGTAGAGGATGAAGTCGCCCTTGGCGTCCAGCAGGGTGGCCGCCCCGCCCAGCGCCAGCAGGGGCGTGTAGACCAGCGCGGGGCTGGAGGTGACGATGAGCGGGCGCTGCACGGTCGTCGTGACCTGACCGGAATCAGTCGCCTGCACCGTGAGCGTGTAGCGGCCGGCGGCAACCCCGGTGAGGTCGTAGCGGGTGCTGAAGTCGGCCGCCGTGCCCTGCAGCAGGGTCACGTCACCCAGTTTGACGCGCACGCTCACGCTGCCGGCCTTGTCCGAGGCGGTATGACCCGACACATCGACGTGACCGTAGACAAAGCCGCCATCGACAGGCGCCGTCAGATCGACCACCGGTGCGTTGGACACCGGCACCGCCACCGTCAACTGCTTGGTGGCGCCCGATCCGTCCAGCGCCGTCACCACCAGGGTGTGACTGCCCGAGCGCGCCGCCACGGCGTCCAGCGTGAAGCGATAGAGGTCTTCGTGACCCGCGCCGCTGCACTGGGCGCCACAGGCGTTCGGTGCGGTGAGCGTGGTCGCCGGCGCGCCATCAAAGGCGCCCGACACGCTGCTGATGCCAAAGGGCGAGTTGGCACGTACGTCGACCAGGATGTTGCCGGTGCTGCCGCTGACCGTGGTGCCGAGGGAGATGGCCGAGTTGGACACCGACACCGTGCGGCGCAATTCCAGCGTCGAGCCGTCGGCCTGCTGCACGCGCGCCATGAGCAGGTGGCTGGCGTTGGTGACCGAGGCCGAATTCCAGTTCAAGGTCCGCCCGCTGCCGATCTGCGTGAGATCCACATACCAGGTGACCGGCGTGGACGCGGTGACATTGCCCGCCACACTGACCTGTACCGTGCCCGCCAGCGGCTCGCCGTTGGCGAGCACGATCTGCGGCGCCGCGGCCGGCGCCGCTGACACGGCCACGCTGGCGTTGGCACCACGCTGTCCATCGCTCACGATCACGGTGGCGATGTAGCTGCCTTGCAGGTCCGCCACAAAGGTCGGACGGGCCGTGTCCATGCCCTGCAGCGCGGCGGTGCTGCCGGCCGGACGCTGAGTGAGCTCCCAGTGGTAGGTCAGACCGGCGCCCTCCGGATCGTGGCTGGCGCTGGCGTCGAGTTGCACCGTGGCCCCCGGCAGCACGTCCTGCCCGGCACCGGCACTGGCCACCGGCGCGGCGTTGCTGGTTGTGCCGCCGCTGCCACCCGCCGTGCCGGAGCCAGTGCCCGCAACGGGGTCTATCGATGGGGTTGCCCCACCTCCGCCACCACAGGCGACCAGTTGGAGCACGAGCCACAGCAGGCCCGCAAGGCACGGCAGGAAGGTCGAATCGAATTTCATGTTTTGAGCTCCCGTCAAGTCGGACCAAGTGATTCCCGCCCGCTTTATGGCACAGCTGCGCGCGTTTGGGGCCCGACTGTGTCACGAGACAAGCACATCACCGACACCACCACTCGGACTGCTCGCGCTGGCCAGCGCGTAACGCTTCGACACGGCACAGAAGGCAAGCGCTGCGCACGCCGCGGTCGCACTGTTCGTCACCGAAGGCTCCTAACACGCCCTGGCCAGCCGCACCTGGAACAGCCGCACCGATGAAGGCCTGGGTGGAAAATGCGGTATGGTGGCCGCACGAGCTGGGCCTACGTCGAGCCCATCAACCTGAAGAGCGTTATGCACATTTACGGCGCAGAGTTGCAGGCCCACGTTATTTGACTCGAGGTGGCCGACCAGGTCGGCGCCTTCTGAGGCCTGGGCAGCCACCACCAAGGACCCGGGCCCCTGGGAAGGCGAGCTGCGCAACATGTGGAAGCCCACGCCGGTGAAGAACCTGTGGTTCCACGGCGGCAACCTGCACCAGAGCCGGCACTACTCGCAGTTCCTGTCGCTGCAGCTCAAGGCACGCTACGAGGGACTGGACACCACGGTGTACAAGCCGGCGCCGGCCCACCACGTGCGCTGAAGCAGTTCCTTCCTCAGATCAGCCGCCCCTGCGCCGAGGCATCGGCCAGGGGCCGCAGGCGGGCGAAGTTCAGCAACTGGGCCAGCCCGGCACCCTTGGTCTGCCAGTCGACCACCAGATCCTCGCCCAGCAGCACGTAAAACCAGGGCCGGCCGTCGCGCTCGGCCGGGTCCAGCGTATTGATGCGGTCACACCAGGCCAGCGCCGCCCGGCGCTTGCGCTGCACATTGGGGTGCAGCGTCTGCTCCTGGGCCTTGGTTTCCACCAGATAGACCGCATCGGCGGTGCGCACCAGAAAGTCGGGCGAGTAGAAGGCCGGCAGCCCGTCCTCCTTCACGTAGCGCAGGCGCACGAAGCTGTGGCGGGTCTCGCTGATCTTGCAGAAAGCTTCGGCGCTGGCGTCTGCCTGTGCCCAGTGGATGAAACGTTTTTCCAGCCCGCCGTTGCGTGAGGGATAGGGCAGCCGGGTGTAGATGCACTTGCCCACCTCGATGGAGCTGCGCTCACGGACCATCAGCCGCGACACTTCGGACAGGCGGCGGTGCTTCACCTCGGTTGCCCCCTGGGTGTGAGCCTGCTGCGATTCCAGCAGCGCGACGCCAAACACCTTGGTGACGTGATCCACCACGGGCTGCAGCAGCAACACACGCCAGTTCTCGTCAGCCAGCGGGTTGAAGCCGGGGCCGAACAGCTGGCTCCATATGTAGTCGTCCAGCCAGCCGGTCAGCTCGGCCGTATTGACCTGCAGATAGGGGTTGGCCAGGTGGGTGGCGATCTTGCCGGTCTTCGGGAGCGGCTGGCTGAGCGCCTGGCTGATGCGTCGCGTCAGGCGCGACAGGAAGTCGTTGTAGCCACCCACGTTCATCACCGCGCCGTCGACGCGGTAGCCACCGAACAAGGTGCTGCTCTGCAGATCCTGCGAGATGAACTGGTCACCCTGGCCCAGCAAGGCCTTGAGCTGCGCCAGCGGCATGGTTGTGAAGGCCGGCAAGGCCGCGACATCCAGCGGCGCATGGTCCAGCACCTCCTCGGCCTCGCGCAGGATGAAGGGCACGGCGAAATCGTAGGCCTCGTATCCCTCGCGCAGCTCGGCGGCAATGACGTCGCCGGTGCTGGACTGCAGGTCCGTCTCCTCGGTGCTGACGCCGGCCAGGCCTTCGCGCATCAATTCGTCATAGAAGGACTGGAAGGCCGGGTGCTCGACGATGGACAGGATGTCGATCAGGCTGCCCGGCTCCTGTCCGGCGTTGATGCGCTCGCGGTTCTCGCGCTTGAGTTCGGTGTATTCATCATCGCGCCACATCAGCCGCAGACCCCGACCTATGGTCTGCTCCAGAAGGATCTGCGCCTGGCTGGAGCGCAGCGGCACGATGACGCAGATGTTGTTGACGTCGAAACCCTCGCGCAGCATCAACACGCTGACGATCACGCGCGGGCTGGCGTGGTGGTCGACGTTGAACAGGCGCTCGCGCACCGGCAACCACTCCTTGGGCCCCAGCTCGGCCTTCTTGCCCGAGTCGATGGTCATCACCTCGTCTTCGGCCAAGCCTTCCTCGCGCAGGAACTCGGCCACGCTGGGCGATACGGTGGTGTCCTCGCACACCACCAGCATCTTGGGGTAGCGGTTCGGGTCGACCTGGGCGAAGTCCTTTTCCAGCTTGCGCAGCTTGTGCAGGCCGGCGCGCAGCATCACGCGCTGGCCGGTGCTCAGCATGGGGTTGCCGTGTTCGTCGCGTTCGGCCTTGAACTCCAGCGGCAAGGCACCGATCTCGCTGCGCCGGTCCAGCACCAGTGACTTCACCAAACCGGCACGCATGGCGCTCTTGAGATCGAAGTCGGTGACGATGTGCGGAAAGTAGACCTTGCGGCGGTTCTTCGGCGTGCCCACGTCGTTGTAGGGCGTGGCCGAGAAATCCACCTGCACGAAGCGCCGGCCCTTGGGCTCGGCGATGCGGCTCAGGCTCTTCTGCCACTCCACCTCGGTGGTTTCGCCTTCGCGCTTGAACTCGTGGATGTGGTGGGCCTCGTCGTTGAACACCATCAGTTCGGGCAGACCGGCCAGGAACTCCAGCAAGTTGCCGCGCGCATAACGCCGGTCCAACACATCGAGCGCATTGCCAGTGGCGCGACCGGGCGTGAGCGGCAACACCGCCTGCACCACCTGCTGGGCGTCGAGCGTGGCGCCGGGTGCCAGCACGTCGGGCGCGTCTTCTGCCTCGTCGGTCGTCGTGTCGCCCTCGGCGAGCAGATGCCAGTTCGTGATGGCCAGCAGGCCATTGCCGGTCGCCTTCAGGCCGATTTCGGCCTTGCCGCAGACATTGCCGCGCACGAAGGCCAGCACGGCAGCGCGGTAACTTTCAGGGATGAACAGCTCGGCATACCGCGCCATGTCCGAGGTCGAAAACTCGCGCGCACCGCTGCTGGAGCCCGCGATCAGCTTGCCGCAGAAAGCATCCAGCAGCCGCTCGTAGACGATGAGCCCGGGCGCCACCACCATGAAGTGACGGGTGAAGCGCGCGTCGTCGCGGCCGTCGGCCAGTGCGGCGTTCTTGTTCAGCAACTGCCAGATCAGCAGCGCCTGCAGCACCCAGGTCTTGCCGGTGCCGGTCGCCATCTTCAGGCAGTACTTGGGGTGGGCATGCTTGTCGGCCGACACCTCGGCCAGGCGGCCACCGGCGAGCAGTGCCTGGGGTGCGGCGCGTTCGTACAGCTCGCGCAGGCTGGTGGCACCCAGCACCTCGTGCGCCACGATGGTGTTGAGGATGGCCTGGCGCTGGCCGGGGTGGAAGTTCAGGCCCACGCGCGTGGCCGTCATGTCCTCGCCGAACCACCAGTGCAGTAGTTCGGCAGTGGTGGGCGTGACCAGTTCGAACAGATCGGCCACGCCGCTTTCCAGGCCGATGCACAGCTGCTGCGTCTTGGCCGTGAGCGCGACCGACAGTGCAAGCTGCTCCATGCTCGCACTCTTACCTTTGTGCTGGCCCGTGTTCATGCCCGAGCCTCCACGGTCGCCATCGTTACCGTGGTCACCACCTCGGATTCGAAGCCGAACACGTCCACGGCACGCACGCATATACGCCGTGGCGCGGCGCGCAGCGGCAGGGACAATTCAGCCACCGAGATCACGCTGAGTGCGTCGCCATCATTGGCGGTATTGCCGCGGTAGTCCTGCCAGACCGAACGGAAGAGTTTTCCGTCGTAATCCGGATCGACCGCCCAGTATTCGATCAAGGCGAGCGGATCGGCATTCATCACGGCCTGCAGCTTGGCGCGGTTGGCGTCATCAAGGTTGATGGCCTCGGGCGACAGCAGCACGTAGTTCTTCAGCGAGACGGTGAGTTTCTCCTGCGCCACGCCATGTTCATCCGGCGCGATCACTCGACGGTGCACCGGGTCGATCGTCAGGTATTGCAGCGACGAGAACCGCACCTGGCCGCGCAGCTTGTCGACGCCACCCTTCTTTTTCAGACGGTCGAGCAGATCGGGCGGAATCACCAGCACTTCGAGCCGGCTGTCATTCATCGCCGTGATGGTTTCACCAATCGCCGGCTCGAAATTCCAGCCCAGCACCACCACGCGGTCCCAGCCGCCCAGCAGGGTATCGCGCAAGGCCACCGCCTTTTTCAGCGTGGCGGTGCCGGTGAGCTTGTTGGGGGAATCCGCCAGCACCAGCGTCTTGCTGCCGCGGCCGGCCTGGCTGGCAAATCCGGCGATCTGGCCGAGATTGCGCGTCGGGTTGTCTTCCGGCGCCAAGGGCAAGGCGCCATACAGCGACAGCACGATCTGGGCGAGATCGCCGATGCGGAAATCCTTGCCCAGCGTGGCCTTGGCCGCCTCCACCTGGTAGTCGCCCACGGCTTGATACAGGAACGGCTTTGCCTCCTGATCGATCAGGCGCTTGCGCATGATCATGCAGGCGGGCTTGCCGAGATCGGTTGTGATCCAGCGGCGACGCAAATCTTCTGCTGTAGCCGCAGTAGTTCCTGACCCGCCAAAGAAATCCGCGACCAATCCACCCTCTGGGCAAGAGGCTGAAATTATCCGCCCAAGCAGTTCTTTGGTTTTTTGCGTTGAATAACCGACCGACTCATTTGCAGAATTATTTAGCTTATCAATATGCCAAACATCATCAACCACCACTCCCTCATGCATTACTTCATCAAGAAACCGCTTAATTCTCTCGCCATTCCCAGCATCTGAAAGCACATAGTCCCGCCCATCTTCATCATAATGAACCTTCTGCTTTCTTTTTTTCACATATTCTTCTTTAGACTCCCATTTTTCAAAGAATGACGCGAAATACTGATCCTCCCCCTTGCCATACAAGAATAAGGTATCGTGCCTCTTCTCAAACCCACTTTGCAACTGCTTATTCCATCCAGAATAATGCCAAACAATTTCATTTCTAAAATTCCTCTTACCAAACAATTCATCCATTACCAGCTTGACGTAATGTCCAACATGCCAATCCAGATGAACGTAGATCGACCCCGTATTGGCGAGCAATTCATGCATCAGAACCAAGCGCGGCGTGATCATGGCCAGATACGAGGCCGTGCCATCCGCCCAGGTGTCCGAGTACGCGAACTGCTCGATCACGGTGGGTTTGTGCTCCAGTTCCACGCCGGGCAGCGTGACCTTGGTGCGGTAGTCGGCCTTGGAGTCGAAGGGCGGGTCGATGTAGATCAGGTCGACCTGACCGCGCAGTGACGGCGTGTGCTCGTCGCCGGCCAGCAGCGCGGCCATGGCCAGCAGGTTGTCGCCGTAGATGAGGCGATTGGCCCAGCCATCCGCGCCTTGGCCGGTGCCGGCGCTGGCGCCGGTTTGCAGATGAGCTTGCCGGCCCTGCTGGCTGATCCAGTCGGTGGCGGCGCTGTCCTTCGAGGGCAGCACCCACTCGCGCGTCTGCAGGCCGATGCGGTGGCGGCCCTCCAGGCCTTCGAGGATCTTCTCGGCTTGCTTGCGTCCGTTGGCGACGATCTCGGGCAGTTGTTCGAGCAGTGACTTGGGCATGACTTCCTGTTGCCTGATTCGAAACCATCCTCCGCCAAGCTCACGTGGTGAGCCAGCGGTGGCATAGGCTGACAGCCTCTTTTCGAGGAGTCGGCGCCATGTCCAGCAACCCCATCCAGTTCCAGCACGGCATGTCCTT
>JBEEJN010000034.1:0-69367 GCA_041169165.1 Pseudomonadota bacterium | reverse complement strand
AGCCGCAAGAGCGCGCAGATCCTGGGCGTGACCGAAGAGACGACCACGGGCGTGCATCGCCTGAACGAGATGTCGGCCAAGGGCCAGCTGATGTTCCGCGCCATCAACGTGAACGACAGCGTCACCAAGAGCAAGTTCGACAACCTCTACGGCTGCCGTGAGAGCCTGGTGGACGGCATCAAGCGCGCCACCGACGTGATGATCGCCGGCAAGATCGCCGTCGTCGCCGGCTACGGTGACGTGGGCAAGGGCTCGGCCCAGGCCCTGCGCGCGCTGAGCGCCCAGGTGTGGGTGACCGAGATCGACCCGATCAACGCGCTGCAGGCCGCGATGGAAGGCTACCGCGTCGTGACGATGGACTGGGCTGCGAGCCAGGCCGACATCTTCGTCACCACCACCGGCAACCGCGATGTCATCACCTATGAGCACATGGCGGCGATGAAGAACAACGCCATCGTCTGCAACATCGGCCACTTCGACAACGAGATCCAGGTCGCCCGCCTGGAGGCCGAGTGCCAGTGGGAAGAGATCAAGCCCCAGGTCGACCACGTCATCTTCAAGGACGGCAAGCGCATCATCCTGCTGGCCAAGGGCCGGCTGGTGAACCTGGGCTGCGGCACCGGCCACCCGAGCTACGTGATGTCGTCGAGCTTCGCCAACCAGACGCTGGCGCAGATCGAGCTGTTCACCAAGCCCGACGTCTACCAGGCCGGCCAGGTCTATGTGCTGCCCAAGCTGCTCGACGAGAAGGTCGCGCGCCTGCAGCTCACCACCCTGAACGCCCAGCTCACCGCGCTGAGCGAGGCCCAGGCCGCCTACATCGGCGTGAGCAAGGCCGGCCCCTACAAGCCTGACAGCTACCGCTACTGAGCCGGCCCTGCCTACATGTAAATAGGCCGCGCATTCGGCCGGGCGACCGGGCGGCTCCAGCGCGCGCCGCGGCCTGCGGCGCCCGGGCAGGGCGCCATTCGCCCGAACGCCGGCTCACCCCCACCCCTACTCCAACACTCCAACACCGGACAGGTTCACCTGCGCATGGCCAAGGCAGCACCCCTGCGCGACCCCTCGATCGCCAGCCTCAAGAACAGCTTCGATGCCACCACCTGGCAACGCGGCGAGCTCTACGCGAACGACGAACGGGTCGGCAAGATCGACGTTGCGGATGACGAACATGCCGCCATCGGCTGGATCGTCAACGCCGAGGTGCAGGGCAGCGCGCGCTACGCCACCTGGCTCGACCTGGGCTGCGACGAACAGGGCCGCTGGTGGTTGGCCGGCGGCTGCTCCTGCCCGGTCAAGCATCGCTGCAAGCACCTGGCTGCGCTGGTGCAGGTGCTGGCCAGGGAGCGACCGGAAATCGTGCCGCCGCGCGCCCTGTGGTCCGGCCTCGGCGGACTCGGCGGGCTGGGCGGTGGCGCGCCCGCCTTCGACCCGGCCGCCGTGCCGCTGGCCGGCCGCCCCACCCTGGGCCGCGCCGCCCTGGCGCCGCGCAGCGGGGCGGCCACCTCGACCGCCGCAACCAGCGCCGCAGCCGGCGCCAGTGCGGCGGTGGCGAATGAACAACGTGCCCTTGACCGCTGGTTTGACGCCCTGGACACCGCCCCCACCGGCGGCTACATGGCGGTGGCACCGGTCGGCGACAACGAGGTGCTGCTCTTCGCGCTGAGCGAACTGGCGGCCAACGGCCGGCGCAGCGCCCGCCTGGCCCTGCAGCCCATGCGCGCCAGCCGGCAGCGCAACAAGAATGGCGACTACGGCAAGCTGCGCGAACTCGCCAGCGGCGCCCGCCAGACCGCCGCCTACAGCTCCGACACCCTGTTCCGTGACGTCGTGCTGGCGATAGACGCCACCGCCGCCATCCTGCGCAACGAGCAGGCCGGCTGCATCGACGGCCTGGTCGGCCTGGCCCTGCTGGAGCGGGCGGTCAGCGCCGGGCGCACCGTCGTCGCCCAGCCGGACGGCTGCCCCGGCCTGCCCTGGCACTGGGGCGAGCCGCGCCGCCTGGCCTGGCGCTGGCAGCGTGACGACAGCGGCGGCGCCGAGGTCGCCAGCTGGCGCCTGCAGGCGCTGCTGCTGGCGCCCGGCACCAGTGCCGAGGCGGCAGCGCAGGCCCAGGCCCGTCTGGACCCGCTGCGCGCCGAACCTGCCGGCGCCGCACCGGCCGACGGCCCCGACCCCTGGCTGGGCGCCCTGCCGGTGGACGACGCCGCCCTCAGCGCCCTGGGCCTGCCGAGCACCGCTCGCAGCCGCCCGCGCAACACCGGCAACGGTGCCGACGACACACCCGGTGCGCGCGTGCTGCTGGGCGACGCGCCCGCCTACACCCTGCCGGGTGAGCGTGTGGTCGGCCCGCTGCTGCTGGGCGAACTCACGCCGGCGCGGGCCGAACGCCTGCTCGCCGCCCCGCTGCTGCCCGACGGCTGGCTGCGCCTGCGCGCCAACGAGGCACGCACCCGGCGTCTGCTGCCCGCCCTGCCGGCCGGCATGGCCCAGCCGGTCAGCCGCCGCATTGCCGACGTGCAGCCGCTGGCGGTGCTCAAGCTGAGCTTTCGCGCCCAGGCCGCCGATCCGCAGCTGCAGTTTTGCTACGACTACGACGGCGTGCGCGGCTACTGGGATCCGCACGACCCGGAGCACCAGTTCGTCGGCACCCCCGACGGCCTGATCGACCTGCAGCGCAGCAGCGAGGCCGAGCTGGCGCTGCTGGTCAAGCTCAACCGCCACGCCGCGCCGGTGCACCTGGCCGAACTGGCCGGCAGCGGCAACAGCAAGGCCCCCGGTGCGGTAAGCATCAGCCGCCCCGGCGCGGCCGCGCTGGCGCAGTCCAGTGCGGCGGCCGGCAGCGCCAACGTCGACAGCAGCGCGAATGCCGACGCCGCAGCGCATGCTGACGAGGACGACGGCTTCACTCGCCCCGGCGACCTGGCCGACCTGGCCACCGCCCAGCGCCCGCCTGAGCTCAGCGCCGCCGCCGCAGCGGCGAAGGAGCCGGGCGCCGACGCCCCGGTGGCCAGCACCCACACGCCGCATCAGGTCTGGCAGATCGCCGAAGCCGACCCGGCGGCACGCCGCCGTACCTTCAGCCGCTGGTTGGCGGACGACTTCGCCGACCTGCGCGCCGACGGCTTCGTGATCGAGTTCGAACGCGGCTGGGGCGAACGCATCCGCAGCGTCGACGAGGTGCAGGTCCGCCTGGGTGACCCCGGCCAGGGCGGTGAGGACGACCTGGCCCAGGTCAACGACGGCGGCTGGCTGGGCCTGACCATGGGTTTCCAGCTCGACGGCCGGCGCTTCAACCTGCTGCCCTGGCTGCCGCAGCTGGTGGCACAGATGGATCAGCTCGACGGCCCCGGCGACCACTACGCCGCCGACGGCGCCCAGCAGCGCAGCCGCCTGTGGCTGCACGACGAGGCCGGCCAGTGGTGGGGCCTGCCCGCCAGCCTGCTCAAGCCCTGGCTGGCGGCGCTGGTCGAGCTGGTGGGCGACCGCAAGAGCGGCGACTTCAATGTGCCGGCCCTCGAACTCAGCCGCATCGACGCCCTGCGCATGGCGGCCGACACCGGCCAGACCGGCGCGTTGTCGGGCATCGCCGCCCTGCGCGACGTCATCCAGGCGCGCGACTGCAGCGGCGACGAACTGCCCGCCGCGCCCGAAGGCCTCAATGCCACCCTGCGCCCCTACCAGCTGCAGGGCCTGGCCTGGCTGCAGGCGCTGGCGCGCCAGCAGCTCGGCGGCGTGCTGGCCGACGACATGGGCCTGGGCAAGACCCTGCAGGCCCTCACTCACCTGCTCACCGAAAAGCAGCGCGGCGCCATGACGCAGCCGGCGCTCATCGTCGCGCCCACCAGCCTGGTGGGCAACTGGCGGCGCGAATGTGAGCGCTTCACCCCCGAGCTGAGCCTGCTGGTGCTGCACGGCGGCGAGCGCCACATGCGCTTCGACGACATCGCCGACCACGACATCGTGCTCACCACCTACCCGCTGCTGCCGCGCGACGGCGACGTGCTGGTCAAGCAGACCTGGCACGCGGTGGTGCTCGACGAGGCCCAGACCATCAAGAACGCCCGCACCCAGGCCGCCCAGGTGGTGCAGCTGCTGCGCGCCGGGCACCGCATCTGCCTGTCCGGCACGCCGATGGAAAACCATCTGGGCGAGGTCTGGAGCCTGTTCCACTTCATGCTGCCGGGTTATCTGAGCAGCGAGAACCGCTTCCGCAGCCTGTTCCGCAACCCCATCGAGCGGCAGCGCGACGGCGAACGTCTGGCCCTGCTGCGCCGGCGCCTGTCGCCCTTCATGCTCAGGCGCAGCAAGGACATGGTCGCCGCCGAGTTGCCGCCCAAGGTCGAGACCGTGGTGCGGGTGCAGATGGAGCCGGCCCAGGCCAATCTGTACGAAACCATCCGCATCTCGACCGAGGCCTCGGTGCGCCTGGCCCTGGCCGAAAAGGGCCTGGCGCGCAGCCACATCACCGTGCTGGATGCCCTGCTCAAGCTGCGCCAGGTCTGCTGCGACCCGCAGCTGCTGCAGCTCGAACAGGCGCGCAAGGTCAACGAATCGGCCAAGCTCGACTGGCTGATGGAGACCCTGCCCGAGATGATCGAGGAAGGCCGCCGGGTGCTGCTGTTCTCGCAGTTCACCAGCATGCTCAGCCGTATCGAGGAGCGCCTGGCCGGCAGCGGCCTGGCCTGGGCCAAGCTCACCGGCCAGAGCAAGCAGCGCGACGAGCAGGTCGACCTGTTCACCAGCGGCCAGGTGCCGCTCTTCCTCATCAGCCTGAAGGCCGGCGGCGTCGGGCTCAACCTGCCGCAGGCCGACACCGTCATCCACTACGACCCCTGGTGGAACCCGGCGGTCGAAAACCAGGCCACCGACCGCGCCCACCGCATCGGCCAGAACCAGACCGTGTTCGTCTACAAGCTGGTGGCCGAAGGCACGCTGGAAGAACGCATCCTGGCGCTGCAGGACCGCAAGGCCGAGCTGGCACGCGGCCTGCACGGCGGCGCGCCGGGCGCGACGACAGCCAGTGCCAACCTGGGCAGCGGCGAAGCCATCAGCGCCAGCGAGCTGGACTGGCTGCTGCAGCCCCTGGGCGCCGGGCTGGACAGCCCGCGGCCCTGAGGCCCGGCCGCACCTTCCACCCCGCCCCCGCCCCACCGACGACCCACCGACGACCTGCCGACGACCCGCCGACGACCATGCGCGCCGATCTCCTGCTCCTTGCCCGCAGCCTCGCGCCGACCCGCTCGGCGGCGCAGCGCCTCATCGCCGCCGGCTCGCTGCGCTGGCGCGCCAACAAGCACGCGCCCTGGCAGACGGCGGGCAAGGCCGGTGACAACCTGCCCGAGTACTGCGAGACCGAGATCGTCGACACCGCCGAGCTGCGCTGGGTGTCGCGTGGCGGGCTCAAGCTCGAAGGCGCACTCGACGCCTGCGCCATCGACGTCGCCGGTCGCCAGGCCCTGGACGTGGGCCAGAGCACCGGCGGCTTCACCGACGTGCTGCTGGCGCGCGGCGCCGCCCACGTCACCGGCATCGACGTCGGCCACGGCCAGCTGCACCCGCGCCTGGCCGCCGACCCGCGCGTCACCGCGCTGGAAGGCGTGAACGCTCGCCATGTCGACGCCGCCGCCCTCGGCCCGGCCTTTCCGGCGGGCGGCTACGGCTTCATCTGCGGCGACCTGTCCTTCATCTCGCTGGCCCTGGTGCTGCCGGCCATCGCGCCCTTGCTGGCCGAGCACGGCGACCTGCTCGCCCTGGTCAAGCCGCAGTTCGAACTGCAGCCGGCCGACATCAGCCGCGGTGGCCTAGTCAAGAACGACGCCGCCTACGCCCGCGTCGAGGCCCGCATGCGCGAGGCCTGCGCCGCCCACGGCCTGGCCGTGTTGCATTGGCTGGACAGCGCCATCACCGGCGGCGACGGCAACCGCGAGTTCTTCCTGCACGCCCGCCGCGCCGTGGCCTGAGCGCCTAATCACCATCCGCCCCGCCGCGCGCCGGCCAGCGCCCACCATCGTTCCGTCCGCCCGCCCACCCTCTGTTTCCCAGCCCGACGAGCACTTCATCATGACCGCAGCAGCCACCGCCTCCCTGCCCATCGGCCTGCCCCTGAGCCTGGAGTTCTTCCCGCCCAAGACGCCCGAAGGTGCGGCCAAGCTGGCCGGCGTGCGTCAGGCGCTGTACGCATTGAAGCCGCAGTTCTGCTCGGTCACCTACGGGGCGGGTGGCAGCACCCAGGACGGCACGCTGCAGACCGTGCAGGCCATCCTGGCCGAAGGCCAGGCGGGCGCCTCCCACTTCACCTGCGTGGGCGCCACCCGGGCCTCGGTGCGCGAGCGCCTGGCCCAGTTCCAGGCCATGGGCATGCAGCGCATCGTCGCCCTGCGCGGCGACCTGCCCAGCGGCTACGGCGGCGGCTCGTCCACCGGCGGCGAGTTTCGCCACGCCGACGACCTGGTGGCCTTCATCCGCGCCGAGACCGGCCAGCACTTCCACATCGAGGTGGCCGCCTACCCCGAGATGCATCCGCAGGCCAAGAACCCGCAGGCCGACCTGCAGGCCTATGTGGCCAAGGTGCAGGCGGGGGCCAGCTCGGCCATCACCCAGTTCTTCTTCAACTCGGACGCGTACTTCCGCTTCGTCGACGAGGCCGCCAGGCTTGGCGCCGACGTCCCGGTCGTGCCGGGCATCATGCCCATCACCAACTCCAGCGGGATCATGCGTTTCGCCGACAACTGCGGCGCCGAGATCCCGCGCTGGATCCGCCTGCGCCTGCAGGCCTACGGCGAGGACGTCGAGAGCATCAAGGCCTTCGGCCTCGATGTGGTGACCGACCTGTGCGAACAACTGCGCGGCGCCGGCGTGCCCGCCCTGCACTTCTACACCATGAACCAGAGCGCCACGGTGCTGGAGATCTGCCGGCGGCTGGGGGGCTGAGGGTCGAGTTGATCTCACGAACCTGTTGACCAAGGGAACGTGAATTCAAATCCCCCCTGGCCCCCCTTTTTCAATGGGGGGAACATGCTGGGCGGCACGGTGGATGTCCTGGAGCACTGCCTCCATCTCGGTCAGTACCTGGCGGTTGTCAAAACGCAGCACACGCAGGCCCAGGGACTGCAGCACCTCGGTGCGCTGGCGGTCGTAGTCGGCGGCGTCCGGTTCGGCGTGCTGGCTGCCGTCGAGCTCCACCACCAACCTGACGGCGGCACAGTAGAAATCGACGATGTAGCCGGCGATGGGCTTTTGCCGGTAGAACTGCAGGCCGTCCATCTGCCGGCGCCGCAGCCGCGCCTACAACAACTGCTCGGCCTCCGTCAGGTCGCCGCGCAGGCGCCGCGCCAGCGGCTTGAGCGAGCGGCTGTAAGGCAGCATCGCCCGCCCCCAACCTCACACCATCCGGTCGTACACCACGCCCTCGTCGGTGATCATGGCGTCCAGCGGCATGTCGTGGGGTTCGGCCTGCAGCCAGGGGATGTAGCCGTGGCTGTAGCCCAGGCCGGCGGTCACCGGCAGGGGCTTGAGGGTGGCCAGGGTGCGGTCGTAGAAGCCGCCGCCATAGCCCAGGCGCACGCCCCGGGGGCCGAAGCCGACGCAGGGCACAAGCAGCAGCTGGGGGTGGAATTCCTCGGTGTCCTTGGGTTTGAGGATGCCGAAGGCGTCCTCCTCCATCGGGCAGCCGGGGTACCAGACGTGGAAGCGCAGCTGCTTGGTCTTGCGGTCCATCACCGGCAGGCCAATGCGGCGCGCCGGGTCGGCGTCGCTCCAGCGGTAGAGCGCGGGCAGGGCGTCGAACTCGCCCTTGATGGCCCAGAAAGCGCCGATGGTCGACTCCTTGCGCTGCAGCAGCCACACCCGCAGGACCTCCTGCAGATGCACCGAGCGCTGATGGCGGTCACTCATCGCCATGCGTTCGGCCTGCAGCTGCTTGCGCAGCACGGCCTTGTCGCGCGAGGGTTCGGGGAGCTTGAAGGTCATGGCGGCGGTCTCGGTCGGAGGGACGCGGAACGGGTGGTGCGGCCTGCATTGTCCATAGCTGAAAACCGACAAGCCGCGCCGGCTGCACGCCCGAGCGAGAAAAACCTCGCCGCTGCCCTCCCCTGCTCGCAGGAAAACGCTGCCGCGACGCGCTTGCACTGAGCGCGGCCGGTCACACTGCGCTACAAAGCAGTCGAGGCGTGCCCAGGCTGGGCCCGCAGCCCCACGGCACGCCCTTCAGTCCCCCCAGCGCAGTACCCCATGACGACACCTTCCGGCCCGCAACCAGGCATTTCCTTACTCACCACGCTCCGGGCCGCGGTGCGGGCGACGGTGCCCGCCGCTGTTCGAGCCACTGTCCTGCGCTCCCCCGCTGCCGCCGCGTGCTGGCCCGGCGCCGGCCTGCTCGGCCTGGCCCTGCTGTGCGGCGCCCTGGCCGTCGAACCCGCCGAAGCCGCCGCCAAGCGCAAGGTCACCAGCCAGCACAAGGCGCGCCGGCTGGCCCAGGCGAGCGTGGCGCCGCCCGCTGCACCGGCGCGGGTGTCGACCGACAACGCCGACGACCAGCGCGTCTATGACGCCCGCGAAGCCTGGCAGAAGCGTGACCGCCAACGCCTGGCCGCGCTCAAGCAGCAGATGCTGGCGGCGCGCCACCCCGCCGCCGCCTGGGTGGACTACTGGGAGATCAGCCTGCGCCTGGGCGAGGTGGGCCAGGACGAGCTCGACGCCTTCTACGCCCGCTGGCCGGGCAGCTACCAGGAAGACCGGCTGCGCAACGACTGGCTGCTCGAACTCGGGCGGCGCCGTGACTGGCGCAACTTCGCCGTCGAGCAGCCGCGTTTTCGCATGAACGACGACCGCGAGGTGACCTGCTACGGCCTGGTCGTGCGCCACCTGCTGGGCGACAACGTGCGCCAGAACGCGCGCAGCGCCTGGCTGGCGCAGAAGGAGCCGGACGAAGGCTGTCGCCTGATGGCGCAGACCCTGCACGGCGCCGGCAGCCTGGGCGCCGCCGACCTGTGGGCGCGTGCCCGCCTGGCGGCCGAATACGGCCGCCCGCGCGTCATGCGCCAAGTGCTGGAACTGCTGGCCGATCTGCCGGTGGCCACGCCTGCCCCTGCGGCCGCGAGTGCGCCGCTCGCACCCGGCGCTGCGCCGGGTGGTGCCGGCGCTCCGTCGGTGGCCGTGCCGCGCGCTGGCACCACCGCGTCCCCACCGGCGTCCCCACCGGCGACGGCAGCCGCGCCGGCTGCGGCGGGCGTCGCAGCGGCCCCTGCCCCAGCGGACGCTGGCGCGGCATCCGCCGCCGGCACGCCGGCCAGCGCCGTGCCCCTGGCCGGCTACGCCCAGGGCGGTGCGCTGGGCACCCTCAACGCCGCCGGGGTCGCCGCCGAACTGTTCGAACAGCCGGCGCGCCTGCTCACCAAACGCGGCGACGCCCTGCTGCGCCAGCCCGGCGGGCCGGAGCTGGTGGCGCTGGCGCTGGCGCGCCTGGCCATCACCGAGCCGGCGCAGTCCGCCACCCAGCTGACCGAGCACTGGCAGCCCCTGTTGCGGCCCGAAACCGCGGCCTGGACCTGGAGCGCGGTGGCCAAGCAGGGCGCGCAGAAGTTCCTGCCCGAATCGGAAGCCTGGTTCCAGCGCGCCGAGGAGCTCGGCGCACGCTCCGAGCCCCGCCTCGAATGGACCGACGACACCCTGGCCTGGCGCTTGCGTGCCGCCCTGCGCGCCGGCGACCCGCAGCGCTGGCACCGCGTGCTCGAAGCCACCAACCGCATGAGCGCCATCGAGCAGACCGAAGCCAGCTGGGTCTACTGGAAGGCGCGCGCCCTGCTCGGCATCGCCGACCCCGGCCCGACCGGCGACGGCCTGCGCCTGGCCAGCAGCCTGCTGATGGAGCGCATCGCCGGTCAGATCGGTTTTTACGGCCTGATGGCGAGCGAACAGCTCGGCCGCGCCCAGCCCCTGCCGCCCACGCCCGCGCCGGCCGGCGAGGCCGAACGCACGGCGCTCGCCAACCACCCCGGCCTGCGCCGCGCCCTGCTCATGATCTCGCTCGGCCTGAACGACGAGGGCCGGCGTGAATGGAACTACACCCTGCGCGAGCTGAACGACCGCGACCTCAACCTCGCCGCCCACCTGGCCTGCGAACGTGAGGTCTGGGACCGCTGCATCGCCGCCGCCGAACGCACGCGCAACGAGGTCGACCTCACCCTGCGCTATCCCCAGCCCTACCGCGCCGAGATGCAGGCCGCGCTGGCCGAGAGCAACCTCGACCCAGCGCTGGTCTACGGCCTGATCCGCCAGGAATCGCGCTTTGCCCACGCCGTGCGTTCCGGCGCCGGCGCGGCCGGGCTGATGCAGGTCATCACGCCCACTGCCAAACATGTGGCCAGGCAACTGGGCCTGAAGTTCCACCCCGACATGCTGACCGACCGCGCCACCAATCTGCGCATCGGCAGCGCCTATCTGCGCATGGTGCTGGACGACTTCGGCGGCAGCCAGGCGCTGGCGCTGGCGGCCTACAACGCCGGCCCGGGACGCTCACGGCGCTGGCGCGAAGGCCCGGTGCTCGAAGTCGCGGCCTGGGCCGAGATGATTCCGTTCAACGAAACGCGCGACTACGTCAAGAAAGTGCTGGGCAACGCCGCCTACTACAGCGCGCTGATGGGGGGTGATGGCGGCGCCACCCTGCGCCCGCGCCTGACGCCAGCCATCGCCCCACGCCCGCCGGACGCCCCGCCGGAAAACCGCGAGCTGCCCTGAGCCGGCCGCACCCAGCACCAGCAGCGCAACGCAGCTCCGGCCGCAGGGTGGCGCCTACACTGAAACCATGCAGATCTATCTCGTCGGAGGCGCGGTGCGCGACCGCCTGCTGGCAGCTGAACTGGGCCAGCCGCAGGCGGCCGGCGACCGCGACTGGGTGGTGGTGGGCGCCACGCCCGAGGAGATGCTGCAGGCCGGCTACACGCCGGTGGGGCGCGACTTTCCGGTCTTCCTGCACAACAAGACCCACGAGGAATACGCCCTGGCGCGCACCGAACGCAAGAGCGCGCCGGGCTACCACGGCTTTGTCTTCCACGCCGGCCGCGAGGTGACGCTGGAGGACGACCTGGTGCGGCGCGACCTCACCATCAACGCCATGGCGCTGGACGCGCGTGGCCGCCTGATCGACCTGCACGGCGGCGCACGCGACCTGCACGAGCGCGTGCTGCGCCATGTCAGCGCCGCCTTTGCCGAAGACCCGGTGCGCATCCTGCGCCTGGCACGGTTCGCCGCGCGCTGGCCGGACTTCAGCGTCGCCCCGGCCACGCTGGCGCTGTGCCGTGCCATGGTGGCGGCCGGTGAGGTCGACGCCCTGGTGGCCGAACGTGTGTGGCAGGAGTTCTCACGCGGCCTGATGGAGGCGCGCCCGTCGCGTCTGTTCGAGGTGCTGCGCGACTGCGGCGCCCTGGCCCGCCTGTTGCCTGAGGTCGACGCCCTGTTCGACACCGGTCGCGCCGCACCGGGCCCCGACGCCGGCCAGCGCCTGCTGGCCCTGTTCGACATGGGCGCCACCCTGGGCGCGCCGCTGGCCGTGCGTTACGCCTGCCTGGGGCATGCGGTCGGCCGGGCCGACGACAACCGCCCGACACCCGGCGGCGCCGAGCCCGCCGGCCAGGCGCAGGCGGTGCTGCGCGCCCTGGCGCAGCGCCTGCGTGTGCCGGCCGCGCTGCGCGACCTGGCCGAGATGGTGGCGCGTGAACACGAGCTGCTGGAGCGCGGCGCGCAGCTCGACGGCGGCGAGGTGCTGCGCCTGCTGCAGCGCTGCGACGCCTGGCGCCGTCCGGAGCGTTTCGACGAGCTGCTGCAGGCCGGCGCCTGTGCCGCGCGCGCCCGGCTCGGCCGGCCCGACGCGGCCTGGCCGGCGGCCGACCGGCTCGCCCAGGCATTGGCGCTCACCCGCGCCGTCGACGCCAATGCCGCCGTCGCTGCTGCACGTGCCGCAGGGCTGAGCGGCCCGGCGCTGTCGCGTGCGGTCGACCACGCCCGTCTGGCCGCCCTGGTCAACCACGGCTGGGCCGGCGAACAGACCGTACCGCGACCACCGCCCGACTGAGGCGCCAGCCGAGCTCCAGCTAGAGCCAGCGCCCGATCAGGTTCATCAGCAGCGTCAGCACGATGCTGGAGCCTATCGGCAGGTAGAGCTGGCGGCCGGCCAGACGCACCGTGATGTCGCCCGGCAACCGGCCCAGGCCGATGCGCGCCAGCCAGCTCTGCAGGTGGTTGAACACCAGGCAGGCGAGCACGAAGACGATCAGCCAGCGCATGGGGTGACTGCGTCGGGCGGTGGTGTGAGCGTGCGACAGAGCCCGCGGGCCGGCGAGGCGTGCGTCAAAGCCGGTGGCTGCGGTCACCGACCGCAAACCCCAAGGCACCGGCAGCGCCGAAGTCGTCCGCCGACACCGCCAGACCCAGCACCTTGAACAGCTCGCCCATCTCGTGTTCGGCCACCAGCTTGTGCGCCTGGGCCAGGCCGGCGTAGTCGCCCGCCTGCTGCAGCGCGGCCAGATCGTCGGCGATGCCGCAGTTGAAGAGGAAGCGCGCCTGCGAGGTGTAACCCAGCACGTCCAGGCCGGCGTCCTGCGCCGCCACGGCGATGGCGGTGAAGTCCACATGCGCCGTCAGGTCCTTGTCGCCCGGTTCGGCGAGCAGCGCCGCCGGGTCGGTCTCGACCAGGTGGGCGCGGTGCGCCACCAGGGTGCCGCCGCTGCGCTGCGGGTGGTAGTACTCCGATTCGGGAAAACCGTAGTCGATGAAGAAGACCGCGCCGCGGCGCAGCCGTTCGGCCAGCGAGCTGACAAAAGCCGTGCCCTGGCGGCCGATCTCGGTCAGGCAGCCGGCCAGCGGCTCGCTGCCGCCGTCCGACATGTCCAGCGGCGGCGCGGCGTCGGTGGCACGGTCGGCCCAGACGAAGCGCGGTACGCCGTCGGACTCGCCCGGTGCCTGACCTGGCAGCTCTTCGTCCACTGGCGCCAGCGCCACGCCGCGCTCGCGCCAGGCCTCGCCGTCGTGGGCCAGCAGCAGCACCGGCATGGCGTCGAGCAGTTCATTGGCCACCACCACGCCATGCAGGGCGTCAGGCCAACGGTCGGCAAACGCCAGCTTGTGCGCCTGGACCGGGGCGCGCTGCGCCACTGTGGCGCGCTGGCGCTCGCGCAGCGTGGCCGAGAGGTCGACGATGGTGTAGCGATCCACCGCGTCACCCAGCTCGGCCAGCAGCCCGGCGGCCAGGGCGCCCGAGCCGGCGCCGAATTCCCACAGCTCGCGCGTGCCGGTGGCGGCCAGGGCCTGGGCGAGCTGGCGTGCCAGGGCGCGCGCGAACAGCGGGCCGAGCTCGGGCGCGGTGACGAAGTCGCTGCCCGACGACGGCAGGCTGCCGAACTTGCGGCTGTCGCGCGCGTAATAGCCCAGCCCGGGCGTGTACAGCGCCAGCGCCATGTAGCGCTCGAAGCCGATCCAGCCGCCGGCCGCGCTGATCTCGCGTGCAATCTGCACCGACAAGGCCTGCGATGCGTCGCTGGCGACGGGTGACGAGGCGGGCGCAACAGGCACTGCGGGCGGCGGGGAAGCTCGGGACATGGCTTCATTCTAGGAAGGCGTGCGCCGTGGTCGCCGCTGCGGCATCGAGCCCACAGCGCCTCGGTCAGCACCCGCCCGCCCCTAAACTCGCGCCCTTCGCCGACCGGGCGACACCCCATGCCCAGCATCCGCCCCACCCTTTTGCATCGCCGGCCCGGCCACAACGTCTCGCTCGCCGCGGTGGCGGGCGTGGCGGGCTGCCGACGCACACAACGGCGGCCCGCCCCATGAGCCGACTCGACGCCCTCGTCGTCGGCGCCGGCCCGGCCGGCTGCAGTGCCGCGGCCTGGCTGGCGCAGGCCGGCCTGTCGTGCCTGCTGATCGATCGCGCCGCCGAAGCCTGCGCCAGCCTGGCGGCTTACGACTTCGCGCAGGACTGGGTGCTCGGTGCACCCGGCCGCACCCTGGCCGAACTGGGCCGCAGCTACGCCGACCACCTGCGCACGCTGGCGGCGCGCCATCCGCTCAGGCTGGCGCTGGGCTGCAGCGTCGAGACGATCGACCATGACGACGCCGGCTGGCGCGTCAGCACCAGCGATGGCCGGATCCACGAGGCGGCCAGCCTGGTGCTGGCCACCGGCCTGCTGCCGCGCCGTCCGGTGGCCTATTTCGCGCAGCCGCACCCGCAACTCCATGACGCCGTCAGCCTGACCGCGGCGCGCGACAGCCTGCCGCCGCAGTCGCGCGTGCTGCTGCTGGGCGGCGGTGACAACGCGGTCGAAAACGCGCACTACCTGCACCAGCGCGGCCACCGTGTGACCGTGGCCTGCCGCCACTGGCGCGCCCAGCCGGCGCTGCTGGCGCGGCTGCGCGGCTGCGCGGGCATCGAGACCATCGTCAGCCCGACCCTGCCGCGCCCGGCCTTCGACCGCCTGGCGGCCCCGGCCGACGCGGCCACGCACACGCCTACCCCCGCGCCGCTGCCCATGCGCAGCGCCGACGCCAGCCTGCGCGAGTTCGACGTGGTCGCGGTGCTGTTCGGCTTCGAGCCGGCACGCGAGCTGTACGACCTGGCGCTGGCGGCGCTGGACCGCAGCGGCCACCCGGCCATGGGCCGTTCGCCCGGCCCGGCGGCGCTGGCCGAAGTGCCAGGTGCCGGCCTGCATGTGGCCGGCGATGCCTCGGGCCAGCTGCACCCCTGTGTCCACAGTGCCCTGGCCGACGGCGTGCGCGTGGCCAAGGCCGTGCAGCGCCAGCGCAACACACCGCTCCAGGTGGAGCCGGCGGGGCCGCGGCCGAGCCGGCTGCTGCGCATGGACAATCTGGAGTTGCTGGCCAGCATCGGCTGGCTGGACCACGAACATACCGAGCGTCAGCGCATCCGCGTCGACACCGAGCTCAAGCTCTTGCCCGAGCCCCTGCCCGACGACGACCTGGCCCATGTGCTGGACTACCGGCAGGTGCGCGAGCTCATCCTCACCACCTGCAGCACCGGCCACACCCGGCTGCTGGAAACCCTGGTCGAACGCCTGGCGCGGCAGTTGATGCGCCTGCCCGGCGTGCTGGCCGTGCGATTGCGCATCACCAAGCTGGACATCTTCGATGACTGTGACGTCAACATCGGCACCGAACTTGGCGACTGGTGACCGCCCCCAGACCGACGGCAGCCAGGCCGCCGCGACCGAGGCAGCGGCGCGCCGCAAGGCCGAGTTCGAGACCCACAAGCTGAGCAAGCGCCTGCACCGCCAGGTCGGCCAGGCCATCGCCGACTACAACATGATCGAAGCCGGCGACAAGGTCATGGTCTGCCTGTCGGGCGGCAAGGACAGCTACGCCCTGCTCGACATCCTGCTGGCGCTGCGCGAACGCGCGCCGGTGCATTTCGACATCGTGGCGGTCAACCTCGACCAGAAGCAGCCTGGCTTCCCGGCTGACGTGCTGCCGACCTACCTGAGCAGCCTCGGCGTGCCCTTCCACATCGAGAACCAGGACACCTATTCGGTGGTCAAGCGCCTCATCCCCGAGGGCAAGACGCTGTGCAGCCTGTGTTCGCGGCTGCGCCGCGGCATCCTCTACCGCGTGGCGGGCGAACTCGGCGCGACCAAGATCGCCCTGGGCCACCACCGCGACGACTTTCTCGGCACGGTTTTCCTCAACCTGTTCTTCGGCGGCAAGCTCAAGGGCATGCCGCCCAAGCTGGTGAGCGACGACGGCAAGAACACCGTCATCCGCCCGCTGGCCTATGTGGCCGAGACCGACCTGGAGCGCTGGGCCGAACACCGCGCCTTCCCCATCATCCCGTGCACCCTGTGCGGCAGCCAGGAAAACCTGCAGCGCGCCCAGATCAAGCAGATGCTGCGCGAGTGGGACCGCAAGTTCCCCGGCCGCATCGACAACATGCACCGCGCCTTTGCCAACGTCGTGCCCTCGCATCTGCTGGACCGCGCGCTGTTTCCCTTCCAGTCCCTGCAGCCGACCGGCGTGGCTGACGCCGATGGCGACAAGGCCTTCGACGAGGACGATGACGAGAGCTGCGCCACACCGACCGGCGGCGCGACCGCCGATGGCGCGGCGGATGCCGGTGTGCCCATCGCCCTGAGCTGGCTGAAGACGCGCTCGCCCTGAGCGCTGCATGCCGACCGCCGCGACTGCCGCACGTGCCCGGCCGCCGCTGCACCGCTGCCGCACCCACGGCCGTACCCACCGCCGCCCCTGCGCTTGGACGCGGCGTAAGCTCGTGGCCCTCTGTCAGGAGATCCGCCATGGCCGTGCGCTCCAGCCCCACCCCCACGCCTTTGCCGAGCCTGCCGTCGCCGAGCCGGTTGCGCCGCCGTGCCGCCACCCGGCTGCTGGCGCTGGCCGGCGCGGGCGGCGGCCTGCTGGCCCTGCTGCTGTCAGCCGGCTGCAGCGGCACGCCGCAGATCAGCGCCGACGTGGCGAGCTACGGCAGCTGGCCGGGCGGGCGGCCCGCCGGCCAGTACAGCATCGAGCGGCTGCCATCGCAGCAACGTGTCGGGCAGGCGCAGGAACAGCTCGAGGCCGCCGCCCGCGGTGCGCTCGAACGTGCCGGCTTCAGCCCCGCAGCGGCGCCGGAACAGGCCGATGTGCTGGTGCAGGTGGCCGGCCGTCAGGGCCGCGTTCTGGAGGCCGGGCCGTGGGTCAACTTCGGCTACAGCGGCTGGTGGGGCCGGCCGGGCTTCCACGGCCGTTATCCCGGCCGCTGGGCAGGCAGCCCGCGCGGCATAAGCTCGATCGGCATCGGCTTTGGCGGCTACCTCGGCCCCGAGCCGACGCGTGAATACCGCGAGGTCGCCCTCATGCTCATCGACCGCGCCAGCCGCAGCGCGCTGGTCGAGGTACATGTGCGTCAGGAGGCGCGCTACGTCAGCGATGCCAGCGTCGGCGCCATGTTCGACGCCGCGCTGCAGGGCTTTCCGCAACTGCCCGAGGGTGAACGCACCGTGGTCGTGCCCTACGCGCCGGGCGGCTGACGCGGCGCGTGCGCGGGCGCCGCTGAGGGCGCCGGCGCGTTCAGGGCGTGGCCGTGCCTGCGGCTGCGCCCCCAGGGGTGGCCGCTGCCGCGTTGGGCGGCAGATAGGCACGCAGGTCCTGCGCCCAGCCGCGCAGCTTGCGCGCCGCGGCGTCGCGCTGGGCCGGGCTGGTACGGCGGTGCAGGTCGGCGGCGACCTGGCACTGGTAGGCCTGCAGTTGTTCGCGCCAGGCCGTGGTGGCGGCATCGGGTTCGGCACCACCGCGCAGCAGCGCGGCCGCCAGGGCCTCGCGCGACGCCGGCGCGCCGCCGCTGTCGGCCACGCCGCGCAGGGCGGCCTGCAGCGCCGCCTGGTCGGCCAGCATGCCGGCGTACCAGCGCTGGGGATCCCAGGCCACGGCGTCGGGCGCCTGCAGGCGCTCCAGGATGGCGCGGCGCTGCGCCGCGTCGAGCCGGCCGTAGAGCAGTTCGGCCCGTTCGCGCACCCGCTTGGCATCGGCTTCCTGCCGATCGGCCAGGCGCGGCTGCAGGTGGTCGTCGCGCCAGTCCTCGTTGCGGCTGGCCTGGCGTTCGGCGATGCGGCGCAGCTGCCGTGCATCGAGGGTGACGGCAACGTCAGCCACGGCACCGGTGATGCGTGCGGTATAGGCCACCCGGCGCTGGCGCAGGCGCTCGACCCAGATGCAGGCCTGAGCCGCGCTGAGGTCCTGGGTCACCTCTCCGGCCAGCTGCTCGAACAGGGCGATGTCGTCGGCCAGGGCCTGGCGGCGATGCCAGTCGAGCGCGGTCTGGATGGCGCCGCGCACACGCGTCGACTGCTCGGTGTTGAAGTCGGCGTAACGGTCCAGCCACCAGTAGCTCAGGGTGCTGGCCTGGCCATAGACCAGGCCGACCGAGCTGCAGCCGCCCATCGTCAGCACCAGCGCCGGCAGCACCAGCAGCCTGAGCGCCGCCACGGCGCGCGGCCAACAAGCGCGAAAAGTTCGCGCGCCGCCCGTCACGACAGCCGTCATGCCGCCCTTCGCCCCGCAGGTTGACGCCGCAAGCCGGGCGTGGCGGCTGCCGATAATGCCCGCCACCCGTTTCCCGAGCCCGTTCAAGTTGCCCAACCAGGAAGACCACATGCTGATGCCGCCGCTCGAAGTCGTGATCATGGCCGCCGGCAAGGGGACGCGCATGCGTTCTGCCCGCCCCAAGGTGCTGCACCGCCTTGCCGGTCTGCCCCTATTGCAGCACGTGCTGCAGACCGGGCGCGAACTCGGCGCCCATCGCCTCATCACCGTCACGGGCCACGGCGCTGAACTGGTCGAGTCCGCCATGCGCGCCGCCCTGCCCGAGCTGCCGCTGGCCTTCGTGCGCCAGGAGCCCCAGCTCGGCACCGGCCACGCGGTGCAGCAGGCGGTGCCGGTGCTGGGTGACGACGGCGTCACCCTCATCCTCAACGGCGACGTGCCGCTGGTGCGCGCCGACACCGCCCGCGCCCTGGTCGAGGCCTGCGGCGGCAAGCGCCTGGCCCTGCTCACCGTGCTGCTGGACGACCCGAGCGGCTACGGCCGCATCCAGCGCCGCGAGAGCGTGGACACCGACGGCCAGCCGGCCAGCGAGGTGCTGGGCATCGTCGAACACAAGGACGCCACGCCCGAGCAGCGCCTCATCCGCGAGGGCTACACCGGCATGATGGCCGTGCCCACCCGCCAGTTGAAGCAATGGCTGGCGCGGCTGAACAACCACAACGCCCAGGGCGAGTACTACCTGACCGACATCGTGGCCATGGCCGTGGCCGACGGCGTGCCGGTCACAGCCACCCTGGCGGCCAGCGAGACCGAGGTGCTGGGCGTCAACAGCCCGCTGCAACTGGCCGACCTGGAACGGCGCTACCAGCGCGCCCGTGCCGAACTGCTGCTCGAAGAAGGGGTGCGCCTGGCCGACCCGGCGCGCTTCGACGTGCGTGGCCAGCTCGAATGCGGGCGCGACGTCGAGATCGACGTCAACTGCATCTTCGAAGGCAAGGTCAGCCTGGGCGACGACGTGCACGTGGGCGCCAACTGCGTCATCCGCAACGCCAGCATCGCCGCCGGTGCGGTCATTCATCCGTTCACTCACATCGACGGCGAGGCGCTGGGCGTGCAGGTGGGCGAAGGCGCGCTGATCGGCCCCTTCGCGCGCCTGCGACCGGGCGCCCGGCTCGGCCGCGAGGTCCACATCGGCAACTTCGTCGAGGTTAAGAACTCGACCCTGGCCGACGGCGCCAAGGCCAACCACCTGGCCTATCTGGGCGACGCGGTGGTCGGTGAACGCGTCAACTACGGCGCCGGCAGCATCACCGCCAACTACGACGGCGCCAACAAGCACCGCACCGTCATCGAGGCCGACGCCCACATCGGCAGCAACTGCGTGCTGGTGGCGCCGGTCACCATCGGCGCCGGCGCCACCATCGGCGGCGGCTCCACCATCGCCAAGGACGCCCCGGCCGGCCAGCTCACCGTGGCCCGTGCCCGCCAGGCCAGCCTGCCGGCCTGGAAGCGCCCGGCCAAGGCGGCCAAGAAAGCCGCCAGCGGCGGCTGAGGCGACAGGTCATGCGCCCGCCCGCCGGCGCCGGCTGGGTGCCGCTGGAGCCCACCCACTACCTGCGCCTGGGCCTGGCCGAAGACGCATCGGCGGCGGTCGTGGCGCGCATCCCGCCGCCCGGCGCGCAGACCAGCGCCGAGCTGCGCCTGGCCCACGCGGTGTTGTCCGATCCGCTGCGACGCGGTGTCTACGACGCCTGGCTGGCGCGTGAACGCGCCGCGCTCGCCCAGCGGGTGCAGCGTGCGCGTGGCGTCAAGGCAGCGCGCCTGCTGCTCGTCGGCGTCGGTGTGCTTGGGGTGGCCCTGCTGGTCGGCGGCCTGGTACGGGACTGGCTGGAACCGTCCGGCGCCCAGGCTGTCAAGACCCCGGCGCGGGCGGCAGGCTGATCGCCAGGCTGCACTTGGCGCGCTGCACGCTGAAGAAGCAGCGCACGTTGCGCACATTGGTGTCGGCGTTGAACAGGCGCTGCGCCAGCGCCTGGTAGGCCGGCATGTCCGGCACCTGACACACCAGCACGAAGTCCGGCCCGCCCTGGGTGCGGTAACACTGCTGCACGCCGGCGTCGGCCACCGCGCGGGCTTCGAACAGGGCGAGCTTTTCCGCCGCCTGATGGTCCAGCGTGATCTCGACGATGGCTGTCAGGCCATGGCCCAGCGCCTCGGGCGACAACACCGCCACGGTGCGCTCGATTACCCCGGCCTCGGCCAGGCGCCGCACCCGGCGCAGACTGGTGGCCGGCGAGATGTGCACCACCTCGGCCAGCTCCTGATTCGAGCGCCCGGCATCGCGCTGCAGCTCGCCGAGCAGGCGCAGATCGATGGCATCGAGCGCTAGCGCGGCCGCTGGCGGCGATGCAGCGGTGGTCGTGTCACGGGGCGGCGGGACGATGGCATTCATGGCGAATGTGTAAACAAACGGTCTCGATGAGAAATAATATTTCATCAGACCTGCATCGCGCTATTTCATTCCAGAAAGGTGCGTATTTTGACCATTCATTTCACGACTTGATCTCTACCATGCGCAGCGTTCGAGTCGAGCCGTGGCGTTCCAGCCCTGCCTGAGCCACGCCGCTTTCCCGCTCGTCCGCCCCCACCTCATCTCCGGAGCGTTTCATCCATGTGTGGCATCGTCGGTGCAGTCAGCCAGCGCAACATCGTCCCCATCCTCATCCAGGGCCTGCAGCGCCTGGAGTACCGGGGCTATGACTCCTGCGGCGTGGCCGTGCATCAGGACGGCGCCCTGCGCCGCGCCCGCAGCACCGCCCGCGTGAGCGAACTCAACACCCAGGTGGCGAGCGACGGCGTGCAGGGCTTTACCGGCATCGCCCACACCCGCTGGGCCACCCACGGCGCGCCGGCGGTGCACAACGCCCACCCGCACTTCAGCCACGGCACGGGGGCCGGCGCACAGAGCGCCCGCGCCGGCCGCATCGCCCTGGTGCACAACGGCATCATCGAGAACCACGAGGAGCTGCGCGCCGAGCTGCAGTCCAAGGGCTATGAATTCGCCAGCCAGACCGACACCGAGGTCATCGCCCACCTGATCGAGTCGCTGTATCAGCACGACCTGCACGAGGCCGTGCTGCAGGCGGTCAGCCATCTGCGCGGCGCCTACGCCATCGCCGTGTTCTGCCAGGACGAGCCGCAGCGCGTGGTCGGCGCGCGCGAGGGCTCGCCGCTCATCCTGGGCGTGGGCGAAGGCGAGAACTTCCTCGCCAGCGACGCCATGGCCCTGGCAGGCGTCACCGACCAGATCGTCTACCTCGAAGAAGGCGACGTGGTCGACATGCAGCAGGGCGGCAAATACTGGATCAGCTCACGCGGCGACAACGGCACCCGCCAGCGCGTCGAGCGCGCCGTGCGCACCGTGCAGGCGCACAGCGGCGCGGCCGAACTCGGCCCTTATCGCCACTACATGCAAAAGGAAATCTTCGAGCAGCCGCGCGCCATCGGCGACACGCTCGAAGGCGTCGAGGGCATCACCCCCGAGCTGTTCGGCGACGGCGCCTACGGCGTGTTCAAGCAGATCGACCGCGTGCTCATCCTGGCCTGCGGCACCAGCTACTACAGCGGCTGCACCGCCAAGTACTGGCTGGAAAGCATCGCCAAGATCCCCTGCCAGGTCGAAGTGGCGAGCGAATACCGCTACCGCGACAGCGTGCCCGACCCCAAGACGCTCATCGTCACCATCAGCCAGAGCGGCGAGACGGCCGACACCCTGGCCGCCCTGAAACACGCCCGCAGCCTGGGCATGGAGCACACGCTCACCATCTGCAACGTGGCCACCAGCGCCATGGTGCGTGAATGCAAGCTGGCCTACATCACCCGTGCGGGCGTGGAGATCGGCGTGGCCAGCACCAAGGCCTTCACCACCCAACTGGCCGGCGTCTTCCTGCTCACCCTGGCGCTGGCGCAGACCCGCGGCCAGCTCAGCGACGCCGAAGAAGCCCGCCACATGAAAGCCATGCGCCACCTGCCCGTCGCCCTGCAGGCCGTGCTGGCGCTGGAGCCCCAGGTCATCGCCTGGGCCGAGGACTTCGCGAGAAAGGAAAACGCCCTCTTCCTCGGCCGCGGCCTGCACTACCCCATCGCCCTGGAAGGCGCGCTCAAGCTCAAGGAGATCAGCTACATCCACGCCGAGGCCTACCCCGCCGGCGAACTCAAGCACGGCCCCCTGGCTCTGGTGACCGCACAGATGCCGGTCGTCACCGTCGCCCCCAACGACGCCCTGCTCGAAAAGCTCAAGAGCAACCTGCAGGAAGTACGCGCCCGCGCCGGCGAGCTGTATGTCTTCGCCGACGGCGATACCCACATCGAGAATGCCCCGGGCATCCACGTCATCCGTATGCCCGAACACTACGGCGAACTCAGCCCCATCCTGCACGTGGTGCCGCTGCAGTTGCTGGCCTATCACACGGCCTGTGCGCGGGGGACGGACGTGGACAAGCCGCGCAACCTGGCCAAGAGCGTGACGGTGGAATGAGCTGGCTGAGCCTCCACAGGCCATGACGAAGGGCGCCGCGCGGCGCCCTTTTTCATTCCATTTCACCGGCCGCGCCATGACCCCGGCGCATGCACTTCACTAAAATGCATGCACCTTTCATGCTGCACATCCACCGCCATGGCCATGCTCACCGTCCGCAACCTGCCCGATGAACTGCATCGCGCCCTGCGCGCGCGCGCGGCCCAGCGCGGCGTGAGCATGGAAGCCGAGGCGCGCGACATCCTCGCCACCGCCCTCAGCCCCACCGGGCGCGTGAAGCTCGGCAGCCTGCTCGCCGAGATCGGCCAGCAGGCCCGGCTGACCGACGCCGAAGCCGCCACCTTCGATCAACTGCGCGACCAGACCCCAGCCCGCGTCGTGAGCTTCGACCACGAAGCATGATCTTGCTCGACACCAACTTCGTCTCCGAGCCGCTGCGCCCAGCCCCCGCCGCCCGCGTCATCGACTGGATCGACGCCCAGCCGCTCGAGTCGCTTTACCTCTCGGCCATCACCGTCGCCGAACTGCGCGCCGGCATCGCCCTGCTGCCGGCCGGCAAACGCCGCGACACCCTGAGCGAAAGCCTAGCCAAACGCATCCTGCCGAGATTTGCCGGCCGCGTGCTGCCCTTCGACCTGACCTGCACCCAAGCCTACGCCGACATATTGGCCAGAACCCGCGCCACCGGCCACGCCATCGCCATGGCAGACGCCTGCATCGCCGCCATCGCCGCGAGCCATCATCTGGCGGTCGCAACCCGGGATACCGCACCTTTCACCGCGGCCGGGTTGGTGGTGATCGACCCGTGGGTGGCGTGAGAAAACCCGGCAACTGACGCTGGCAGGCCTCAGCTTGGGTGACCGAGCAGATGCCGGCCGTCACCGGCGCAACTAACGAAGCCCTGCTCGAAAAGCTCAAGAGCAATCTGCAGGACGTGCGCGCCCTCGCTGGCGAACATTATGTGTTCGCCGATGGTGATACCCATATCGAAACGCCCCAGGCATCCACGTCATTTGTATGTCGGAACACTACGGCGAACTCAACCCCATCCTGCGCGCCGTGCCGCTGTAGTTGCTGGCGTATCACACGGCGTGTGCGCGGGAACAGATGTGGTTAAGCCGAGGATTTTGGCGAAGAATGCGGCTGTTGAATGATGAAATACTTATTGTAAGTTACATAATGAACACGTCTAGTACCCATTTTAATCAAACAATCATCCTCCTTATCCTATTAATAAGCCTTGAGACTTCTAATCTGTATAAACCCAAGCGCGCCTTTCGCAAATAGTAGCAATTCTGCTTCGTTCACGTCGGTGCGCGGATAGCCACCTGAAGTATCATGGTGAAACGCTGCAGCAAAATCATTAAAGCTCACAAGCTCGGGATGGAGCGACTGAAGTTTCACCAAAGGATTGGGCGCAGAGGCATTCCTGATAAGGTCCAGCATTTCTCCCACTGTCTGGCCCTCCTTGAATTTTTTCGGAAAACAGCGGTGAAGGTGCCCTTCGACTAAAGGACGAAGCGACTTAGCTACTTCCAACAAACTTGCACAGGGTTCAGCATTCACAAATCGCTCGACCAAAACGTAGTGTTTGTAGTACTCTGATGAGCAGTAGTCATCCAAGTCAAATGCATCTAGATAGCTATAGTCATGGGCATCACGATGCAACGCAAGTTCAAGAGCGGTTCCTAGCTTTTTCTTGGCCACCCGTTTCTTCAATTCACGCAAAAAGTGTGCATCGTGCCCAAGGACAATGACTTGGGAACACTCAGCCACCATCTTAAGCAAAACCTCAATAGTGTTATGCCTACGGTGCTTATCTAGGCTCGTGAACACGTCGTCTAATACAACGGTCATCCCAATCCTCTTGGGGTCTGCGAATAATCTTGCGAGAAAGAATGCGAAAGCTAATGTGCGCTTGTCGCCTTCGCTCAGGGCTGAATGGAACGATAGCTCTCCACCGCTGCCCGGGCCGACGTTTACCGTTGCACCTCGAACCTTCAGGACATACTCGGAGCGCACCCCGCCGCCCATATAGGTTGGTGCCAGTTTATCGAGTTGAAATGGCGCTGAAAATTTCGCCAGCCAGTCATTGATGGCCTGCTGGAACTTTTCCAGCGTATCGACCATGATCTTATCCAACTTAGCCCGTGCTGCATCTTTGGCAACCTCTGCTGACTTATAGTCCGCGCGTGCTTTCGTAACTGCATCAACCAAAACAATAGTTTCGACATCAAACCGCTTCTTGCGAACATCTAATTGGTTTCGCTTATATATTAGCGTAGTGACATCGGGTTTAGCCAGTTTCGCCTTATAAGCAATAATCAGTGTGTTGAGTATTTTGATTTGCTCATTGTATTTTTGCGCAATGGAGACGACCTCCTCAAGCTTCACCATTGCCACGGTAAAGGGAGACGTATCTAGCGCCGTCAACGGAGATCGCTCCTTGGCATCTATCAACAAAAGCAAATCTGCCGTGACTGCATCAAGTACCTTCTCCGCCCTCGCAAATTCGATGGCTGGAATAGTTTTAATCCCTAAACTCTCCGCCCAAACACTTAGCAGTCCAAGGTTGAACTCAGAGCCCACTTTCCAAGAAAATAACTGTCCAACTCCTAATCGTTTAATCACACTATCACGAAGGCTGGATATTCTTTTCAGATGTTCAGTGTATGAGCCGTCGAAGTATGTCTTATAGGCCTTGAACAGTTCGAGTTCGCCAGTTTCTTGCCCACAGAATGGGCAGTCAACGTACGGGTCATGTCCCAAACCTTCAGATACCCAGCGCTCTGTACTTGAGCCTTTGTGTTTTGCGAAGTGGGCCTTTGCGACTTTTTCCGCGTCGACAGAAATGCTTTCGAACGAACTACGAACAATATCGAGAAGCTCGGAAAAACTGAACGCTGGTACAGCAACTTCCTTGAACTCTGGTCTGTGTGCTATCTGCCCAGCCGCGCGGGCTTCGCTTATTTTTTTGTCAATATCTGCGAGTTGCTTATCTACATCTGCAAGTGGTGTAAGGGCTATAAATTGATCCACCGTATAGTTGCCACGGAAGCCAACAAGCGCACCTTCTGAAGTGGCCACTTTTCCAGCAAATTCTTTCTGCAACTTGGCCTGGTTCTCAAATATAGCTCTCTCACTTACTGCAGCATCGCCCAATGCGAGAGTCAATAGTGCTTGGCGCTGCTCAGGCAAGACACCTGTGCTTGCAAAAACGTTTCGCTCGATAAATGTCTGATTGAATACATGCACGTTGACATTTGACCCCTTCCAAGATGACCCATCGAATTCCGCATTGAAAGCAACAGCACCCGGTGGGGTGAAGCGCAACGTTACCCTTTGAGCTGAAGTTGCGCCAACGGTTCTGCGAGTTATAAGGTTTTGGGCATCGGCTTCCGAGCATGCATGAAGAATAGATGAAAGCGTAGACTTGCCTCGTGCATTGTCTGCATACACAAGGGTAACCTTTTGCATGTCGATAGACTTCGGCACCGCCCTCTTTAGGACTCCGATGTTGTCGATACAGATGAGCTTCTCAAGCATTTATTCTCTTCCTCCACCAATGAATCAAAACATAGCTTCGATGATGCAGGGCAAGATCCACCCGGACTGTCTCGGCGCTTTGCACAGAAAATTGTCTGCCTTCAAAATCATCTGACCAATCACTGATACTCCCTGCACCCAGGATACCCGCTGCCCCCCAGACTCCTGCCCCGCATTCGAGCCCCGTTTAGCGAAGCGGTGAAGCATGGGTTTACCGCACTTTGGGCAAGCGGGGGTGCACGTGACGGCGAACGATTGAGGGGAAGGCGACTCAGCAGGGGTTCCTACGAAATAATCCCGGCGTGGCTGTATTGCTTGAGATGATTTGGATGTGGCGCCTTCCTGCAACCATCCGTGCAGCGGCTTGCCATCAATCAACTGCAGATTGCGCCCCTCGGCAAACGCCTGCGCGTCCGAGCTATATCGTCCCGAAGTGACGACCACGCCGCCGGTGGCGCCTTCTGCAGCGACCAGTCCATAAAGCTCGCGCACGACATTGACGCTCACCAGCGTGGCGCGCCATTGCTTGCATTGCACCAGCAGTTTCTCGCTGCCTTTGCGCAGCACCAGATCGATACCGCCATCGGCGCCACCGCCGCCGGTCTCGGTGATCTGGTAGCCGCGCTGGCGAAAGGCTTCGCCGACGAGTTGCTCGAATTCCTGCCAGCTCATGCCATTCAGGGCCTGGGCTGCATCCTGCTGCGCTGCGGATTGCCGGGCCAGTGCCTGGCGTTGCCGGCGGCGCCAGGCCGACGCGGCGGCGGCGAAAAGGCAGAGCGCCGGCACGAGATATTGCAGGACAGGCAGCACGGCGGTCCTCATGCCGTGGAATGCGATGGCCGCCGCCTGATCGGGCCGGGCTGGCGATGCAGCGCCGGGGTTGCCGGCCCAGGCATGAATCACTAGGTATGAAACCAGGGCCAGGCCGATACCAGCCCACCACGGCAGCATCGCCACCAGTGCCACGAACGCGCCTGCGGCGCTGTTGTCTTTTCTTCGACAGCCCTGTTGTAGTTGCAGCAGTTGCTGCTTGCCACGCCGCATGCGCACGCTCCCTTTTCCCTGTCGGGGGTTGTTTGTTGTCGGTGCAGTCTAGGCAGCTTGCGGGCTCGCCGGCAAGACGCTGGCGCGGCTGTTACCTGAATGCGGGGGGAGTCGCTTCGGGTTCGCTACCCGCCCACCCGGCCGGCCGGTCAGGCACCGGCGGCAAGGGTCGCTTGCGCCGCTAAGATCTTCTTTACAAGCAAGTCAGCGGAGGTCATCGCTTGGAATACAACCCGTTCACGCAGCGCCATGCCGCGCTGCAATTGCAGCTGCAGTCGGTGGAGGCTGAGCGGGACGAATGCAGCAAGCAGCTCACATGGCATGCGCAGTTCAAGTCGGAGACCGAGGCCGAGGCGCTGGCCACGCAAAAGCGCGAGGGCGAGCGGGTGCAGGCGGTGCTGGATGGCCTGAAGGCCCGGCGCGCCGGCGCAGCGCAGATCGCGCAGGAGCTGGCCGGCAGCGCCAGGCTGGGGCTGGACCCGCGGCGGTGGTTCTCGGCCGAGCGGGCCGAGCAGGTGCGCCAGCGTGATGCGGCCCGGGCGCTGGTGGAGAAGCTGGACGAGGCCATCAGCACCAAGCAGGCCCTGGCGACGCAGATCCTGCAGGCCAACCAGAAGCGCCAGGCGCAGATGGAGAAGCACCGCGCGCTCGACGCGCTCGAACTCCAGGCCAGGCTGCGGGCGATGGACCAGCAGTTGCTTCTGCTGCGCGGGCAGCTGGCAGCGCTTCTGGCCGACCGCGAGCGGGTGGATGCGCAGCTCAAGGCGCCGCTGCAGGAGCAGCAGCGGCTTGAACAGCAGCTGGCGCAGCTGGGCCGCGATCTGGCGCTGGCCGAGGGGTTCGAGCAGCGCCTGGGCGCCGCCGCCAACGGTCGCGACAAGGCCGAGGTCCACAACGAATGCAGCCAGGCCTTTGGCGGCGAGGCCAGCCCCGGGCGCGTGATGCAGGACCGCCAGCGCGGCATCGAGGCCGCGCGCCGCAACCTGGCCAAGGTGCAGGCGCGGCTGGCGCGCATCGCCCAGCTGGCCAGCCGGCCCATCACCACGCTGGTGCTGGACGGCAACAACCTGTGCTACGAGGGCCAGCAGTTCATCGGGCTGGAGGCTGCGCTGGCGCTCAGCTACGCGCTGGCCGATGAGCGGCGGCACCAGGTGGTGGTGGTGTTCGACGCTGGCATCCGCCGGCTGCTGCACATGGATGACCGGCAGATCGCCTACGGCTTCCCGACCAGCGCCACGGTGCATGTGGTGGCCTCCAGGCAGAGCGCCGACCAGACCGTGCTGGAAATGGCCGCGGCGCCCGACGCCTGGGTGATCAGCAACGACCGCTTCCGCGACTACACCGACCAGCCGGCGGTGCGCGACGACCGGCTGATCCGCCACGAGATCGTCGCCGGCCGGGTGATGGTGCACGACCTGGACCTCAGCATCGGGTTCGGGCAGTCTGCCCGGACGTTGAGGGCCGGCTAGCGCGGCGCTGGATCACCTGGCCGTGCCCTGGGTGACGCGTTCGGGCTGGTTGATCCGGTGCACCATATCGCCGGCCCAGGCTTGGGCTATTCGTCATCCAGCGCCAACTGCCCCAGCGCCGGTTCCGGCGGCTACAGACCGGCCTGGCGGCGCGCGTCGAACCAGCGGTGCATGGCGGCGTCCTGCAGCGCATATTCGCCGCGGGCCGATTTCCAGACCAGGGCCGGCGTGCGTTGGCGCAGGGCTTCGAGGGCGCGCTGGGCCTGGGCCGTGTTCACCGGGCGGCCGGTCTTGTCGCGGTAGAAGCGCAGCGCCTCGGCGTCGTAGGGGCGATAGCGCGGGCCCTGGTCAAGCATGCGCCACAGCACCGCCTGTTCGGTGGGCTTCAAGCCGAGGTAGTCCGATTCCATCTGGGTCTCGTCTTGCGTCTGTCGGTCGCGCGCCGCCTGCAGCAGCGCCGGTTCGAAGCGCCCGTCGATGGCGGCCAGCGGGCTGAGCACCTGGCCGAGCGCGGCCATGAAGAACTGCGGCCGGTGGCCGAAGCCCTCGAAGGCCTGCTGCAGCCCGGCCCGGTCGACCGGCACGAGGTCGGGCCGCTGGGCCTCGATCAGCGCGGCCACATGGGCGATGAATTCCGCCCCCAGCGGCGGCATGCGCTGGATGTTCGAGCCGTAGAACGGTGCGCCGGCCGTGTTGACCAGGCGCAGCAGCTTGTCGCGGTCCGAGCCCGACATCACCAGCATCAGGTTGACGGTGCCGGGCTGGTTGAGCTGGTCGCGGGCCGATTTCAGCGCGGTCATGGCCGCCTCGCCGGCCTCACTGGTGAGCGCGTGCTGGGCCTCGTCGATGATCAGCGCCACCGGCTGGCCGACGTGTTCATGCAGCAGGCGCAGCGCCTCGGTGAGCGTCATGCCGTCGACCCGGCCGATCTTGCTGGTGTCCACCTCCAGCCCGCCGAGCTTGACCTTGTCCAGCCCGGCCTTGCGGGCGGTGCGGGCCACCAGGCCCAGATGCGGCTCCAGCGCCCGGGCGATGGCGTCGGCGATCAGCAGCCCGGGGTCACGCCGGGCATCGGCCCACAGGTCGACGTACACCACCACCCCACCCGCCGCCTGCAGGGCAGGCCGCAGGTCGCCCTGCAGGAAGGTGGACTTGCCGGTGCGGCGCGGCGCGGCCAGGAACAAGCCGTTGTGCGCGTCTCCCAGCAGGGCGCGGCCCTGCAGGGCGTTCACCATCTCCTGGGCCAGTGCGCTGCGGGGGAAGGCGATCATGGCGTTTTATGGTCAATTATCATGATTTCGATAATTTATCTTTCCAAAGATAGAAGTCAATAAATCCACTCACCCACGCCAGGGTGGATGGTGAGCGGCGCACTGCCGTGGGCCGGCCGCAGAAGGCCGCAGAAGGCCGCAGAAGGCCGCACAAGGCCGCGCCTGCGTCACCGGCGGCAGCGAAAATCATTCGGGCCCGGCAGCCGGCCGGCCCGCATCCACCACACCACACCTCACCCACCCCACCCACCTCGCCGCGGAGTTGTATGGAGGTCATCTTTCCCGATGCCCTGGCGCCCCTGATCCGGCAGATCGAGGCCCATGTCTACGCCAACCCGCCGCTGGCCATCGACGCCGCCCGGCAATTGCTCAAGCAGTGCCGACAGGCCGACCACCTGGCTTATGTCTACGAGCAGCTCGGGTTTGCCCATCTCATCCTGGGTGAATATCGCCTCGCCTGCCTGTTTTATGACCAGGCACGCGAACTGGCGCCGCCGAATATGTATGTGCTGGCCAATCTGGCCCACGCACGTTTTGAACTGGGCGAGCGCGACGCAGCCGTAACGATCGGCCGCGAAGCCTTGCGGCTGAAGGACGAACTGGCCTGCGCCGAAGCCGGCGCGCCCACCCTGGCGGCGCCGCGGCGCGGCGCACTGAATCTCGTGTCTTTCAGCCTGTACGGCCAGCAGGCGCGATATGGCGAAATGGCGGTGCTGAATGTGCTGGCGGCACGCCGCCATCTGCCTGAATTCACCTGCCGTTTCTATCTGGATGATTCAGTGCCGCCGGCCTTGGTGCAACGCCTCAAACGCCTGGGCGCGCACTGTGTGGCCATGGGCTCAGCCGGCCCGAGCATGCCGGCCACCTTCTGGCGATTTCTGGCCATGGACGACGCGGCGGCAGATTGTGTGCTGGTGCGCGATGTCGATGCCTTGATCGACGCCCGCGACGCCTGGTGCGTGCGCGACTGGCAGCAATCGGGCCTGGCCTTTCATGTCATGCGCGACGACTGCTGTCATACCGAACTCATCCTGGCAGGCATGTTCGGTATTCGCGCCGGCGTCATACCGGGCATCAGCGCACTGATCGCGAATTACCTGCAGCAGACCGGCTCGCGCGCTTGGCAGCGGTATGGCGACCAGTTGTTTCTGCGCCATGCCCTTTGGCCGCGCATCCGCCACCAGACCTTGACCCACGACTCGATCTACGAATATGGCGCGCGGCTGAACGCCTTGGCTTGTGTGGCCGGCGATCCCTCCCGTCAGGGGCCGCTCAACAATTTCATCGGCGCCAATCACGCCAGTTACCGTATCGCCTGCACACTGGACCAGAAACTGCCCGACGGCATGCAATTGCAACTCAGCGTGCTCGGCCCTGGCGGCACGCTGGTCTGCCGCCACCCCATGCAGGCCGTGGCCCAGACCACGGGCGATCGGGCGCCGGCTGCCTTGTCTTGGCAGGTCTTTCTGCCGCAGTTGTATGCCCAGGCGCTGGAAACCGGCCGCTGGACGCACCAGATCAGCAGCGGCCCCATCGGCGACCCGGCATTGGGCGATGGCAGCATCGACGGGGTGCTGCTGGGGATTTCAGCCGGCCCGTCATCCGCTCAGGAATGACGCCGCAACAATCGCCCTAGGCCGCACTGCACCGCACAGCCTCAGTTTTCAAACCCCACCGCACGATTGCCCAAGGCGGCCAGCAGCACTGAATACAGCGAGTCCATGGTCACCGGTTTGGCGATGTGTTCATTCATGCCCGCACTCAGGCAGATCTGCCGGTGCTCCTCCAACACATTGGCGGTGAGCGCCAGGATGGGCGTGGTGGTGTTGAGCGAGTTGCTGCGGATCGCCCGGGTAGCGTCGAGCCCGTTCATGACCGGCATCTGCACGTCCATCAGGATCAGCGCATAGGTCTGGGCCTGAGCCTGTTCGACGGCCTGGTGGCCATCCTCGGCCAGGTCGACGCTGAGGCCGGCAGCCTCGATCAGGGCTCGATATACCTTGCGGCTGATGGCGTCGTCGTCCGCCAGCAGGATGCGGGCGCCGGCATACAACTGGTTGAGGCGGTTGGCCGCCACCGGCTGGGGGAATTCCGACGTCACCTCGGGCAGAGGGCTGGCGGCGGCATTCACCAGGCCCAGCCTGACCGTGAACCAGAAGGTGCTGCCCTGGCCCGGTTCGCTGCTCACGCCGATCTCGCCACCCATCATCTCGACCAGGCGTTTGCAGATGGCCAGGCCCAGGCCGACGCCGCCCACACTGCGGGACATGGAATCGTCGACCTGGGTAAAGGCGGCAAACATGCGCGGCAGTTGTTCAGAGGCCACCCCGATGCCGGTATCACTGACCTGCCAGCGCAGCAGCACCTGATCGGCCGAATGCTCAAGTACCCGCCCGCTGAGTTCGATACGCCCCTGCGGTGTGAATTTGATGGCGTTGCTGAGCAGATTGAGCAGCACCTGCGCCAGGCGCAGCGGGTCGCCGTCGACGGTCAGATTGAGCAGGTCGCGCGGCAGGTTGACGCTCAGGTCCAGACCTTTTTCCCTGGCGCGGTGGTCGTGCTGGCTGACGACCTTGGCGACGATATCGGCGACCTGGAATCGCTTGTGCGCCAGGGTCAGCCGTTCAGCCTCGATCTTGGTGATATCCAGAATATCGTCGACCAGTTGCAGCATGTGCTGCGAGGCTGATTCGATGACCTCCAGCTTGTGCCGGAGTTGTTCGTCGGTGGCGCGGCGCAAGGCCAGGCCGGTCATGCCCAGAATGGCCGCCATGGGCGTGCGCAATTCGTGGCTCATATTGGCCAGAAACACCGTCTTGGCGCGATTGGCGGCTTCGGCAGTTTCCCGCGCCTGCTGCGCGGCGAGTTCGGCGGCCATCAGCTGCTGATTTTTCAGCAGCAGTTTCTTCTGCGACAAAAACAAGGCCAGATGGTTCGACACACGTTTCACCACTTCGGCCGCCTGCAGCGGCTTGGTGACGAAATCGACCGCGCCGAGTTCGAAACCCCGGACCTTGTCTGCCATTTCGCCCAGGCCGCTGGCGAAGATGACCGGAATATCCGCGGTCGCAGGGTTGGCCTTGAGTTGGCGGCAGACCTCGAACCCGTCCATGCCCGGCATGCGCACGTCGAGCAGGATGAGGGCCGGGGCCTTGGCTGCGGCCGATCGCAGGGCCAGCCGGCCGTCGCTGGCGGCACGTACGCGCAGCCCGGCGCTGGTCAGCACCTCCTGCAAGAAACGGCGATCGCGGTCTTCGTCGTCGACGATCAATACGTCGTCGTCGGGCTGCAGATCGTTCAGGGTGGTGGCGGGTAATTCGGTCATGTCTTCGACAGTATCTGGTCCAGCGCGTCAAGCAGCGGACGGTATTGAGCGGCGTCGATCCAGCGCCGCAGCTCGCGGCCGAGCTCGGGGTCGAGGTCACTGATCTGGCCGGCCACCTTCAGGCACAGCTCGGGTTCGAGCAGTTCCACCGCGCGCAGCAACTGCCTGAGCAAGGGCTCGGGCAAGGCGGCCAGGCGCTGCAGGTCCAGCGGCGCATGCTGCGGCGCCACCGCAGCAGCGTCGACCTCGGCATATTCATAACGCAGGCCGAGTTGCTCGCGCAGCGCGTCGAAGATCTCGCTGTCGCGATAGGGCTTGCGCACCACGCTGTTGCAGCCGCAGGCGAGGATGTCCATGCGTTCTTCTTCCAGCGCATGGGCGGTGAGCGCGACGATGGGCACCCGCGCGGCGGCCGTGTTGCCGCTGGCACGGATGCGCCGGGTCGCCTCCATGCCGTCCATCACCGGCATGCGGATGTCCATGAAGATGAGGTCGGGCTGCCAGGCCTGCCAGAGCTCGATCGCCGCCTGGCCGTTCTCGGCCTCGCGCAGCTCGAAGCCCAGCGGCTCCAGCAGCCGCTGCAGCAGTCGCCGGTTGTGTTCGTGGTCCTCGACGTTGAGCAGCTTGTAGCGTCGCTGGCCCGCCGCCAGGCCGGTGACCGCCGTGAGTGGCCTGGTGGCGTCCGCGGGCTGCTTGCTGGGCGCGACGGGGATGGTGAAGGAGAACTCCGCCCCGGCGCCCGGCGCCGAACGCACGGCCAGGTGGCCCTGCATCATCTCGACGAACTGGCTGGAGATCGCCAGCCCCAGGCCCGTGCCCTGCACGCCGGCGGCCGGCTGGTTGAGCAACTGCACGAAGGGCTTGAACAGGCGCTGCTGGTCGGCCTCGGCGATGCCGGGGCCGGTGTCGGTGACTGCAAAACGGATGTGCAGGGCCGCTGTGCCCGGGCCCTGGGCCGGCGCGGCGGCGGGCGCAGGCGCCGCGCCGGCGCGCAGCATCACGTCGCCTGCCGGCGGAGTGAACTTGATGGCGTTGCCGAGCAGGTTGATCAGCACCTGGCGCAGCTTGCCGGCGTCCAGGCGCAGCTGGCGCGGCAGATCAGCGGCCATCTCCAGCCTCAGGTTCTGGCGCTGCTGCGCCGCCTGCACGGCCATTTCGGTGTGGATCTCGTTCAGCAGGCGGTGCAGGTCGGTGTCCACCGGTTCCAGTTCGACCCGGCCGGCCTCGATCTTGGACATGTCGAGCACGTTGTTGATCAGCTGCAGCAGGTGTTCACCGCTGCGGATGATCACGTCCAGGTCCTCGGCGCGTGTCTGCGGGCTGGCGAGGCCCGAACGCAGGATGCGCGAGAAGCCCAGGATGGAGTTGAGCGGCGTGCGCAGCTCGTGGCTCATGTTGGCCAGGAAGGCGCTCTTGGCCCGGTTGGCTTGTTCGGCCTGCTGCTGCGCCTGGCGCGCTCGTGCACTGGCGCGCAGCATGGCTTCAGCCACGCCGGACATCATGGTGCCGTTGACGATGAAGACCGCCAGCCCGATCCAGTCGGCGGTGCTGGTAATGAAGGGCCCGCCGACGAGGTAGGGGCCCAGCCACAGCGCCACGCCACAGGCCAGGCCGGTGGCCAGCATGCCGCAGGCAAAGCCGCCGACGATGCCCGAGACCATGACCACCGGATAGAAGGTGAGCCAGACCAGGATGCTGCCCAGCGCGCCGAGCGGCCAGATGCGCACCAGTGCGCCCAGCGTGACTAGCCCCAAGGTCACCAGATAGCGGTTCATGGCGCCGTGCGTCCCTGACTTCTTTGGTTGATGACACCCGGCCGATCGCCAGCGCTTCCGATCAGCCAGTCTAGGCAGGCGGCATGCAGCGCCACCTTGCTCCCGGTCAAGTGTTGCACGCGCAGCTTGTCGATCGCTGAGGCGCGGGGCCGGGCCGGGCACGCAGGTCCGCAGCCGACGTCCTGCCGGCGACAGGGCAGGCGCCCCGCCACTGCCTAGACTCGGCAACCTCGCCCAACCCCAAAACGGAGACCTCACGATGATCACCCTGTGCGGCATGTCGCTGTCCAACTACTACAACAAGGTCAAGATCGTCCTGCTCGAAAAAGGCATTCCCTTCACCGAAGAGGTGGTGCGCACCGGCTCCAAGGACGAGGCAGTGCTCAGCGCCACGCCGCTGGGCAAGGTGCCCTTCATCAAGGTGGACGGCCAGACCCTGTGCGAGAGCCAGGTGATCGTCGACTTCCTGGAGGCGCGCTACCCCGAGCAGCCGCTGCTGCCCGCCGACCCGCTGGCCGCCGCCAAGGTGCGCGAGATGAGCGCCTTCATGGAGCTGTACATCGAGCTGGTCGGCCGCGAGCTGTACGCCGAGGCCTTTTTCAGCGGCACGGTGAAGGACAGCGTCAAGGAGCGCGTGAAGAAGACGCTGGAGCGCAACCTGCCCGCCCTCAAGCGCCTGCTGCGCCTGGCGCCCTATGCCGCCGGCGAGCAGTTCACCCTGGCCGACGCCAGCGCCTACGCCACCCTGCCCACGGTGGCCAACGCTACCCGTGCCATCTACGGCGAGGACCTGGTCGCCGCCGCAGGCATCGACTGGAAGCCCTATGTGAAGCTGCTGGGGGAACGCGCCTCGCTGCAGCGCGTCAATGCCGACCGCAAGCGCGACACCGAGGCGCTGGCCGCGGCCAACGCCGCCAAGGCTGCGGCGGCCAAGGGCGGCTGATCAGGACACGATGCCCAGGTGCCAGGGCACGAATTCGTGGTCGCCCAGCCCAAGCAGCTCGCTCTTGCTGGGCGCGCCCGAGGCGGTGCGCAGGATGTGATCGAAGATGCGCCGGCCCATCTCGTCGATGTCGCATTCGCCGTCGAGCACCGCGCCGCAGTTGATGTCCATGTCCTCCTCCAGCCGGGTGTACATGGGCGTGTTGCTGGCCAGCTTGAGCGTGGGCGCGGGCTTGCTGCCGAACATGGAGCCGCGCCCGGTGGTGAAGCAGATGAGCTGGGCACCGCTGGCGATCTGGCCGGTGGTGGCCACCGGGTCGTAGCCGGGTGAATCCATGAAGACGAAGCCGGTCTTGTCGATGGGCTCGGCGTAGCGGTAGACCTCCACCAGCGGCGTGGTGCCGCCCTTCATGGCCGAGCCCAGGCTTTTCTCGAAGATGTTGGCCAGGCCGCCGGCCTGGTTGCCGGCGCCGACCACGCCGTTGAACTGGGCGTTGTGGCCACGCGTGTATTCGGCCCACCAGGCCAGGCGGTCCAGCAGCTTCTGGCCCACCGCCGGGCTCACGGCGCGGCGGGTGAGCATGTATTCGACGCCGTGGATCTCGGGCGTTTCGGACAGGATGGCGGTGCCACCGTGGCGCACCAGGATGTCCATGGCCGCGCCCAGCGCCGGGTTGCAGGTGATGCCTGAAAAGCCGTCCGAGCCGCCGCACTCCAGGCCGATCTTGAGATGCTCGACGCTCACCGGCTCGCGCCGCACGGCGTTGGCCAGCGGCAGCATGGCCTGCACCGCCTCGATGCCGGCGGCGATGGTGGCGCGGGTGCCGCCGCTGTCCTGCATCACCAGGCTGTGCACCAGCGGGCCGTCCACCAGGCCCTGCGAGGCACACAGGTCGGCCACCTGGTTGCGCTCGCAGCCCAGGCCGACGATGAGCACCCCGGCCAGGTTGGGGTGGCGGGCGTAGCCGGCGATGGTGCGGCGCAGCAGGTCGAAGTGCTCGCTCGGCGAGGACATGCCGCAGCCGCTGGTCTGGGCGAAGGCGACCACGCCGTCGACGTTGGGATACGCCGCCAGCCGCTCCGGCGTGAAGTGCGCGGCGATGCGGTGGATGACGGTGGACGAGCAGTTCACCGAGCTGATGAGGCCGATGAAGTTGCGCGTGCCCACGCCGCGGCCATCCGGCCGCACCAGGCCCATGAAGCGGGCGCGTTCGGCCGCCGGCAGGTAGTCGACCGGCACCACGTCCAGGCCGAAGCCGGGGTCGCGGTATTCGTCCACCAGGCTCAGGTTGTGGCCGTGCACATGTTCACCGGCCTCGATGTCGCGCGTGGCCGCGCCGATCACCACGTTGTACTTGCGCACCCGCTCACCGGCGGCGATGCGCCGGGCGGCGATCTTGTGGCCGGCCGGCAGCTGGGCGCGGGTGCGCAGGCCGAACTCGGCCAGCTCCTGGCCGAGGGCCAGCGGCTGGCGCACCACCAGCACGTTGTCGTCGGCATGCAGGCGGATGAGCGGGGACAGGGCGGCGGCAGGGGTCGGTCGGGTCATGCGCGGGGCTTCAGGACTGCGGGGGCGGTGGGCGGGCGCGACGAGCGTCGCTCGCCGGTTCAGGTCTTGGCCAGCAGTTCCTTCAGCTTGAGGCGCTCGATGAGCTGGGTCTCGCGCTGGTAGGTGGCGGCCATGTACTGGCCATAGTCCGGGCCGTCGAGGTACATCACCGGGGCGTCGATCTTGTCGCAGGCGGCGGTGAACTCGGGGCTGGCGACCGCGGCCTTGAAGGCGGCGCGCAGGCGGGCCTCGACCGCCGGCTCCAGGCCACGCGGCGCACCGATGCCGTTGGGCGCGTCGACCACCACGTCGACGTCCTGCTCGCGCAGCGTGGGCACATCGGGAAAGTCCTGCGTGCGCTTGGCGCCCCAGGTGGCGAGCAGGCGCAGCTTGCCGGACTTCACATGCGGCGCCCAGCTGCTCGAATCGGCCAGGGCGTCGACCTGGCCGCCCAGCAGGTCCTGCAGCGCCGGGGCGCCGCCCTTGTAGGGGATGTGGTTGAGCTGCATGCCGGCGGCGTGGGCGATCTCCTCCATGCCCACATGGGTGGCGCCGCCGATGCCGGCGCTGGCGTAGCTGATGCGCCCGGGTTTGGCCTTGGCCGCGGCGATGAACTCCTTCAGCGTCTTCCACGGCGAGTCGGCGCGCACCGCCAGGCCGAAGGTCTGGCCCGAGGTGCGCGCCAGGTAGCTCAGGTCCTTGAGCGGGTCGATCTGCACCGAGCCGAGCTGTGAAAAGCGCGTCACCGAGACCGGGATCTGGCCGATGGTGTAGCCGTCGGGCCGCGCCGAGACCATGGCCTTCAGGCCCAGCATGCCCGAGGCACCGGCCTTGTTCTCGAACACGATGGTCTGGCCCAGTTCGCGCGCGGCGGCGGTGCACAGCGCGCGCATGGTCATGTCGGCGGTGCCGCCGGCCGGCCAGGGGCAGACGAAGGTGATGGGGCGCTCAGGAAAACCCGCCGCGCGTGCGCCGCGCGGCGCCAGGCCCAGGCCGGCCGCGGCGGCCGTGGCCAGCGCGCCGGCACCGCCGAGCAGCAGGCTGCGCCGGCTGGCATCACACGGGTCGACGGCGGCGAGCGTGTTGGCTTGACGGAAGAAGCGGGGGTGATCGTGGCGGGCCATGGTGGGTCTTGTCTCCGAAAAACGGGGTCGAGCTTGGTGGAATGTCGTGCAGCGGCGCCGATTGTTCGGCGCCGTAACATGGCCGTCCAATGAAGAACAGGACAGTCTTCATGCCCGATCCGGCATGTAGTCAAGCGTCGGCGCCGCAGGACGTGTGGCCATGAGCAGCCTGGACCGCCTGCTGCGCTCCAACCTCAAGCTCAAGCACCTGCAGCTGCTGGTGGCGCTGGACCAGTTCCGCCACCTCGGGCGGGCGGCAGAGTTCCTCGCCCTCACCCAGCCGGCGGTGTCCAAGACCCTGGCCGAGGTCGAGCGCCTGGTGGGCCTGCAGCTTTTCGTGCGCTCCACCCGCGGCACCGAGCCGACCGCCTACGGGCTCACCCTGGTGCGCTTCGCGCGTTCGGTGCTGGCCGATTTCGAGCGCACGCGCGACGAGATCGCCGCCGTGGCCAGCGGCGCGGCGGGCCGGGTGCGCGTGGGCGCCATGGTGGTGGCCACGCCGGTGCTGCTGAGCCAGGCCATCACCCGGCTCAAGGCCCATTCGGCCCAGACCACCGTGCTGGTGGAGGAAGGTGATCTCACCCGGCTGCTGCCGCGCCTGCGCCTGGGCGAGCTCGACCTGCTGGTGAGCCGCCTGGAGCCCGGCTATGCCGCGCCCGACCTGGAGACCGAGGCCTTCTACGACGAGCCCATGGCCCTGGTGACACGACCGCAGCACGAACTGGCGAGCCGGCGCGCCGGTCGCATCAGCTGGGCCGAGCTGGCGCGCCAGCCCTGGGTGATGCCACCGCCCTGGGCCTCGTCGCGCACCAAGCTCGACCAGCTGTTCTACAAGCACCAGCTCAGGCCGCCGGTGGACGTGATCGAGACCGCCTCCTTCCTCGTCGCCCTGACCAGCATGGACGAACGCGGCGCGGTCGGCTTCTGGGCGCGGTCGGTGGCGGCGCATTACCAGGTCCGGGGCCTGGTGCAGACGCTGGCGGTGAAGGTGGCGATGGAGCTGCCGCCGGTGGGCCTCATCACCCTGCGCGGCCGGCTGCGCAGCCCGGCCATCGAGCAGATGATCGACTGCCTCAGGCACACCGCACGCGAGTTGGGCGCACCGGCCGCGGCCTCTGCTCATGTATCGCCCTGACCGCAGAGCGGCTCGCTGCGGCCGTCGGCTGCGTGCGCGCATCACGGCAGCGCGCCAAATCTGGCCCGGCGGACCGCGCCGTAACGGCTTCTTCAGGCTCGCACGCGGCGCAGCCGGCACAGTGCGGGGCTGAACCGCGCGCCTGGCCGCTCGGCCTGACACCACACCACGCCGCACACCGCTCACGCGCATGCCTGCCAAAAATTTGCCCGCCCTGCCATGACCGCCCACCGAACGACCTCACCCGCCTCGTACCGCGCCCGTCACTGCCTGCTCGGTGCCGCCCTGGCCCTGTGCTGCGGCCTGCTGCAGGCTGCGCCGTCCGCCCCACCCGCCTCCGCGCCGGGCAGCGACGGCGCCCGCAGCGCCGGGCAGGCGGCGGCCACCGCAGCGGAGGCTGGCGCCAGTGCGGCAGCGGCGTCGCCCGACACCGTGCCGCCCACGCGTGTGTTCGTGCTGTTCGACATCGAGATGGAAGCCTCCGCCCTGGGCAACAGCCCCGCGGCCGTGCGGCAGGCGCGCGACACTGCGCGCCAGCACGCCTATGACGCCATCACGGCCCGGCTCAAGGAATGGGGAGCCCGTCAAGGTGTGCTGCTCGACGCCGCCTTGTTCAGCAAAGGCAAGAAGGTCGATGTCGGCGGGCGTCGCTACACCCATCTGCTGGTGGAAAAGATCAGCCAGGCGGCGCTCGAAAACGGGGCCGACGGCCTGCCCTTCATCAGCACGCGCAAATGGGTCGCCACGGCCTACGACACGAGTGACCCAGGTGCCAAAAAGCCGGCCAAGCTCGGCAGCGACAGCTTCATGTCGGACGGCAGCGCCTGCTTCGAAACCGAGGCGCCGACCCAGGCTGGTTGCCGCAGTGACTACCTGCACCTGCTGAGCACCCACCTGCGCTGGATCGACGCCAGCTGGGGCGAGGTGGACGCCGCGGCCGCCGCCCGCCCGGCCAGGAACTGAGCCAGGCGTCGGGCACGGACGGGCGCCGGCCAGGACTGCGGCCCTGCGCGCAGCCGCGGACGGTCAAAGAAGCGAAGATCGCGCCTCGCGGCACTGCGCCGCAGCGCGCGGTGACACTCGCCATGCTGGCCGCCTGAGCAGCCCGCCCGCGTCCACGCCTCACACCTTCGGGACCGATGCCATGAACACCAACAGTGCCAACCAACGTGCCGTCCTCGCCGGCGGCTGCTTCTGGGGCATGCAGGAGCTGATCCGCCACCAGCCCGGCGTCATCACCACCCGCGTGGGCTATACCGGCGGCGAGGTGCCCAACGCCACCTACCGCAACCACGGCCGGCATGCCGAGGCGGTCGAGATCGTGTACGACCCGGCGCGCATCAGCTACCGCCAGCTGCTGGAATTCTTCTTCCAGATCCACGACCCGAGCACACCCGACCGCCAGGGCAACGACCGCGGCCCGAGCTACCGCTCGGCCATCTATTACCTGGACAAGGAACAGCAGCAGGTGGCGCAGGACACCATCGCCGACGTCGACGCCAGCGGCCTGTGGCCCGGCAAGGTGGTGACCGAGCTGGCGCCTGCCGGCCCCTTCTGGCAGGCCGAGCCCGAGCACCAGGACTATCTGCAGCACTACCCGAGCGGCTACACCTGCCACTGGGTGCGCCCGGGCTGGCGGCTGCCGGTGCGGGCGGACAAGGGCTGACGCCGGCACGCCGCCCGCCCACCTTCCGCCGTCGTCGCCCGCCATCACCCGCCCGCCCATGACCGACCCTCAGCTCAGCCCGGTCGAACTGCGCCACGCCAGCCGCCTGGTCAACCACGGCCCCACGGTGCTGGTCGCCACCGAACACGCCGGCCGGCGCAACCTGATGGCGGCGGCCTGGTCCATGCCGGTGGAGTTCACGCCGCCGCGCATCGCCGTGGTGATCGACAGGTCGACCTACACACGCGAGCTGCTGGCCGCCAGCGGCCGCTTCGCCATCGGCCTGCCCGGCGCGGCCCTGGCCGGGCTGACCTATGCGGTGGGCAACGAGAGCGGCCGCGAGGTTGACAAGTTCTCCCGCCACGCCCTGCGCTGCACGCCCGGCCCGGTACTGGGCCTTCCGCTGGTCCACGGCTGCGTGGCTTGGCTGGAGCTGCGCCACCTGCCCGAGGCGCACACCGAAGACGCCTACGACACCGTGTTCGGCGAGGTGGTCTCTGCCCAGGCCGATGCACGCGTGTTCGCTGCAGGGCGCTGGTCCTTCCGCGACGACAACACCGAGCTGCACACCCTGCACCACCTGGGCGGCGGCGTGTTTGCCGTGCCCTCGCGCACCGTGGTCGCGGCGCCGCCCCCGGCGGCGGCAGGCAGCTGATCGGCAGACACCTCGAAGGCAGGTGCCCGAATGGCAGGGCCTAACTAGCCGAGCACCAGGGCGGCCGCAGCGTCCTTGATGGCGGCGCGGATCTGGTTGCAGGGACCGCAGCGGCAGACGTTGCCATTCATGGCAGTCACACTGCTCGGGCATCTGAGTCGCGGCTGGTTACCTCGATCAACACACTGGTGCCGGCACCCAGTCCTACGCCTGCCCACTCATCACGCAGGGCGCAGACATCAGTCCTCAAAGGCCAGCCAGGCCTCCTGGCGACCGCCGTCGAGCGAGCGCTGGCGGAACGCCTGTGCCTGGCGAGTCGCAAGCCACATCGAGAAACGTTGTCGGATCTCGTCCGTGCCCATCAGGTCCTCGGGGCTGGCCATGGCGGGCGGCTCGGGTAGGGCCTCGCCGGACCAGGTGAGCGTCATCTCCACGCGGTCCTCGGCCAGGCGGGCCTCCAATGCCAGGCGCGCCGCGCCACGTTCGGTCAGCAGTTCGGCCAGTTCACCCAGGGCTTGAGTGGCGGCGCGTGCGGTCAGCGGCTTCAAGGCCCAACCGCCTGCGGTGGCGGCCACCCAGTCGGTCACGCTGCGACTCGCCCCGCCGTCCAGCGGCAGGTCCAGAGCCGAGCGGCGCGCCACCAGAGGCAAGGTGAACAGATTAGTCAGGAAGGCCACCAGGGCACCCACTGATAGCGGCGAGGCCAGCGCTGGCATGGCCTTGGTGAAGGCCGCAGGCGCCACTGCCACGGCAATGCCGCTACACAGGCCGAAGGCCACGACCATCATGCGGCGGGTGTCGAGCAGGCGTGCTGTCACTAGCTGGCAGCCCTGGGCCATGATGAAACCCGAAACATAAAACAGCATGGCGGCCTTGACCGGCTCTGGCACCAGTACGAAGAGCAGGACAAGCTTGGGACAAAGCGCCACCAGAACCAGCAGGGCGGCGCCGGTGGGCACGATGCGCCGCGCCAGCGTTCCAGTGGCGATGGAGAGGCCTACGGCTGCGGTGGCCGGCCCAGGGCAGGCCGAACCGACTGCGCCGCCCAGAATGAGGCCCAAGTCGTTGGCCAGCAGGCCACGGCGCAGCGGCGGCGCGTCAGGGCGCGACCAGTCGCGGTCGCTCGCGCGCTGGATCACCACCAGGCTGCCCATGGCCGTGGCCTTGAGCGCCACCAGCGCCACAAGGAAGGCGCCCAACGGCGCCAGGCTGACCTGATCGAAGCGTGGCGCGAATGGCTGCGGCAAGGCGAACCAGGGCCGCTCGGCCAGCAGCTCGGCGGCGTGCGCAGGCGCCAGCCCGAAGCCGAGCGCCACCGCCACGCCGACCACCGAGCCGATCAGGACCGCAAAGGGCGAGGCCCGCGTGCGACTCAGCGCCACGCCGGCCATCACCAGCAAGCAGGTGGCTGTAACGCCCACACTGGTGGCGTCGGGCAAGGTGCCACCGGGCTGCAGGCCCAGGCGCTGGGTCGCCACCACCACCAAGGCCACACCGATCAGCATGACCACCACACCGCTGACCTCGTTGGGCAGCAGTACGCGTAGTCGATGCAGCACGAAGGTCAGTCCCAGGCTCACGAGGCCGGTGATGAGCAGCATCGCCGCCGCCGCGCCAAAGCTTCCGCCGGCCGCGCCGGTGAGGGTGATGGCACCCACCAGCGCCGCGGTGTGAGTGCCGGGCACCGGATAGCCCGCGCCCACCGGGCCGCGCACCGATACCACCATGAGCTGCCAGCAGGCCGCCACGAAGATGGACAAGGCCAAGTAGCGCGCCGCCTCGGTAGGGTCCTTCGACAGGGCGAAGGCCTGCACGATCGGCAGCACGAAGTACACCGACTGGATGGCCAGGTGCTGAAGCGCCAGCGCCAACGTCACCATCGGCGCGGGGCGGTCGTCGAGCCAGTAAGCCAGGGCCGGCGGCCGCACGATGCGGCGGTCCAGGTCGCGGCCTAGAAAGGCGTTCAGGGTGTCCAGCAGGGCCATAGCGGGTAAAGGTCAGCGAGTGTGGTTGCAGGGTATCCGCGCGCCGGCCGGGCCGACCCCGGGCCATCCCCGCATGGACAACGTGCGCCGTGGCTGGCCTAGCCTCCCGCCATCCCAGTTGGCCTGGACGCCGCGTGACCTCAGGCCAGCGCAGCGCTGGCAGCCGGCAAATCCTTCACAACCTCCAGGATCTTGAGAAAGCCGCTTATCTCGAATACCTCGCGCACCGACGCGCTCAGGCCACACAGCACCAGGCGGCCGCTACTCTGCTTGGCGCGCTTGGCCATCATGAGTACCACCCGCAGGCCGGCACTGGAGATGTAGTCCAGGCCCGACAGGTCGAGCACCACCTTCTGCCCGGCCTGCGCGTAGGCGCTGGCCAGTGCGCGCTCCATTTCGCCGGCGCTGGCGCTGTCTACACGGCCGCGCACGGCGTGCACGGGCAGTTGGTCGATCTGGCTCACGACATGCTGGAAGCTCATGATTACCTCAGGACTCGAAATGAGGGGTGAACAGGCCGGCCGGCGGCCGGGCTGGGACAGGAAAATTCTGAACGACGGCGGAGGCCGCCATTGCCCAGCGGGGCCGGGGCCACTCAGGCCGCATCGTCAGCCGAGGCACCGGCGCGCTTGAGCGTCTTGAGCAGCACGATGAGGTTGCCGCTGCCGTCGTAGTAGGCGCGCGCGTCATCCATCAGCGTCTTGACCAGGTGCACGCCCAGGCCGCCGACCGAGCGGTCATCGACGTTGGCGTCCAGATCGGGTTCGCCGACTTGGTGGAAGGGATCGAAGGGGGGCGCGTCGTCCTTGAGGATGATCTCAAGCCACTCGGGCGACATGCTCAAGCGCACGCGGATAAGACGGTCGGATTCACCCGCCAGGCCGTGGTGGATGATGTTGGTGATCAGCTCCTCAAGGCACAGATTGGCCGAGAAGGCAAGGTCGGGGCGTTCGGGCAGCACCTCGCTCACGGCATCAGCCAAGCGTTCGATCTCGACCAGCCGGGCTGGTAGGCTGTGTTCGAGCAGCAGTACCTTGTCGCTCGGGTCGACAACTGGGGGTCGGACGGGCATGTCGACATCTCCTTGCTGGGGCGGATCGAGTTGGGTCAAGTCGGCGGCAGCTGCGACGAGTGTCGCCGAGCCGACTGATGCGGCGGGGCGTGCGGCGGGCAGGGGCGCGGTCACCCAGCTGACATCGCCAGCCGCGGCGGCCGATGACGGCGGCGATTCAGACGGTGGCGTACAGCGCGTCAGCACCAGGCAGGTCAGGTCGTCCGAAGCCTGAGCCGTACCGACGAATGCGTTGACCTCGGCCACCAGCGCCTGCACCAAGCCTTGGGCGCCAAGGGCCGAATGACTGCGGCTGAACCAAGCCCGCAGGCGCGCGTCGCCGAAGGCCTCGCCGGCAGCATCGAAAGCCTCGGTCACGCCATCGGTGTACAACAGCAGAGTGGCACCTTGCGCCAGCATGGCGTGGCGTTCGGCAAAGGTCATGCCCGCGATCACGCCCAGGGCCATGTCGTGGTCAGTGGGCAGGAACTGCGCTTCACCCAGGGTCGTCTGGCACAGCGGAGCGGGGTGACCGGCACATGCGTAAACCAGGCTGCCGTCGCGAGGGTCGTAGATGCCGCAGCACACGGTGACGAACATGTCCATGGGGTTGTGACGGCACAGCTGTTCGTTGGCCTGCGCCAGCACTGCGGCCGGGCCCAGGCCGGAGGCAGCCAGGTCCAACAGCAGGGTGCGCGACACCGCCATGAACAGGGCCGCCGCCGCGCCCTTGCCCGACACATCGGCCACAAGCACGCCGCAACGCCCGTCGGGCAATTCGTAGACGTCGTAGAAGTCGCCACCCAGCTCCAGTGCCGGGTTCATGCAGGCATACACCGCCCAGTCGGGGTGGGTCGGGAAGTCCTGGGTGAGGATGGCTTGCTGCATGTCACGTGCTAGCAGAAGCTCGTCACGTGCGCGCTCGCCGGCCTGGCGCAGCTCCTCGTTGCGCTCGGCCAGTTCGGCAGTGCGAGCCTGAACAAGGCTGGCCAGTTCGCGCTCGCGCGACTCGTTCTGCTCACGCAGTCGGTCGAGCAGGCGGGCAAAGGCCTCGGCCAAGGTGTTGAAGTTGGCCGCCACCTGCACCAGCTCATCCTGGGTGTCGATGCGCACGCGCTGGTCCAGCCGCCCGGCGATGAAGGCCTCTGTGCCGCGGCGCAGGCGGTGCAGCGAGCGTTGGGTCGACACATACATGCCGGCAAACAGGTAGCTCATGGCCAGCAGGGCTGCGGCCAGCAGGGCGCCGATGATCCATTCGGTGCGAAGCAGGGCGCCAATGCGGGCGTCAAGTCGGGCGTCGACCAGCGCAGCCAACTCGTGCAGGAAATGTTGCGCCAGCGCCTCGTTGCGTACTGCCAAGGTGCTCAGCTCGTGCCAGGCGGCGGGGTCGTCAAGTGTCTTGTCGGCGGCATCTTGCTGCTGGGCGATGCCGGCCAACAGGGCGTCCAGCGCCGCCAGCAGTTGGCTACCTGCGGGCGAAGCAGGCTCCAGCAGCGGCGCCAGCCCTTCGCGTAGGGCCTGCACAGCTTCTGTCAGAAAAACCTGGACGCCCAGCGCGTAGGGTGCGAATTCGCCGTCACGCTGCCGCGCTGCGGCCTGCTGTTTGCCGAGGGTGTCGATGAGCGCCGGCAGCCGGCCGGTGAGCAGGGCAAAGCTGAGATCCAACTCGGGATCGGCGGTCAGGCGGTGCGCCTGTGCGTCGGTCTGCAGCAGCGTCAACAGGGAGTTGACCACGCCGTTCAACGTGGCGAACCGCTGCTGGGCGCCGGCCGTCGGGTCGACCGCCTGGTATTGCTGCCAGCGCTGTCGCAGCTGGGCGGCAGCCTTGTTGGTGGTCGCCGCGTCGATGACACGTTGCAATGCGGTCGAAAGTTCCGTGGCGCCGGCGGCTGACGCTGTACGTGCCTGCGCTGCTGCCGCACTCGCGCCCGGCGAACTGGACCCTGGTGCCGGTTCGGCGGGCTCCAGCATGTCGTCGCGAAGTGCCACCACACGCGCCAACACCTGCGCGCCAAGCACGAACCGTCGCAAGCCGGTGCGTTCCAGTTCGGCCAAACGGCGGTCTTGTCTGACCTTCTGCCACAGCGGCACGCTCAGCGCCGCCAGCGCCAGGGCGACGACCAAACCGATGAGCAGGTATTTGCGCGTGAAGCTCAGCCGCCCGGTCAACCAGACCGAGGGCGCGATGACGCGCGCCATAAGGCGCGCGATGCGCCGCCCCCAGCCCAACGCGGGGCGGCTGACTGCAGCGGCAGGTGGGGTCATCGGGTGGTGTCGAGCAGCACCTTGGCAGCGGGGTCGACGCTGCGCTTGTCGACATAACCCACACTTCCGGGCGTGGCCTGCACGTAACGGCTCATTTCGTCGGACGTGAGCACTTCGCGCGGCGGGAAGCCCATGCCGGTGAAGGCCTGGCGGGCCCAGTAAGCGCGCAACTGGCCAGCACTCCGGCCGGTGACGCGAGCGTAGAACTCGGCGCGCAGCGGCGAGCCGTCCTTGAGGTCTACAGGCTGGATGGGCGCGCCATCCGGCCAGGTCTGCACCTGCTTTAGGAAGATTTGGGTAGCCTGGCCAGCGTCAAGCTTGTCCACCGGCACTGACTTGTTGGCGATCACCACCACGCCGGCGCCGGACGCCGCAGCGCTCTGGGCGTGTGCAGGCGCGCTGGCGGAGGTCAGTGCCAACAGCGCGGTGCCGACTGCAATGGCAAGGGGAGTGGGCAGGGCGGCGAGGATGCAAGAGTGATTGCGCATGGTCGCTCCTCGGCTCAGAACACGAAGTCCAGGGTCAGGCTGAGGAGCCGGACCTCGGGGTTGATGGGCAAGGCACGCACGGCGTACACGCCCGGCGCGCGGGCGCTGCGACTGCGGAGATGCTCATACTGGAGCTTGAATACGCAGCTGTCGCGCCAGTCCCAACGCAGACCGACAGCGGCCGAACGCGCCGACAGATCAGTCAGTTCAGCGGCGCCATCGAGCTGGGCACGTACCCCGGTCAAGGCAGCGTCCAGGCCTGCGTCAGCGCCTGTCGGCGCCAGGCCGGCGGTATCCAGCAGCGGGGTCTGGCGCGAGTTGTGCGTCAGACTCACATAAGGCGTGACGCTGCCCATGGCGTGACCCAGGGTGGCAGTCCAGCCGCGATAGCGGCCAATCATCTCGCTGCGCGAATCGAACTCGGCCCATTCGCCCTGCAGTCGCCAGTCGCCCAGCGAGGCGTCCCCGCCCAGGCTGGTGTAGATGGGCCGGGCTGCGAACAGGCCGGTGTAACCCTGCACCGCAGCGGCCTTGGCCAGCAGCCCGCCCGCTACAGGGGCCGGCAGCAGGGGATTGGCAGCGGTCTGGGTCAAGCCACCGGCGATGGCCTGCAGGCCAGCGTCGAGCTGGTCAGTCTGGTCGGTGCGCAGGTCGAAGCGGCGGATCCAGGTGCGCGAGGCACGCAACATGGCATCCGGCAAGGCCAGGCTCAGTGCCAGACCGCGCGCGCCGTCGAAAGTGCCGCGGCCCTGGGGTACACCGGGTTGGTCGTAGAACATGTGGCGGTACGCGCCGCGACCGGCAAAGGCCTGCAGCAGCAGGGCCGAGTTCCCCAGGCCCTCACGCCACTGCAGATCGGCGCCGTCGATGTGATTGAAGTTGGCCGCCGCCGAACCGTACAGCGGCATGGACGGACGTACTGTGGGGTAAGCGAAGCCGATCTCGTTGACGTCAGAATCAAGGAAGACCGGACTGCGCAGGCGGCCCAGGCGCAGTGCCAGGTCGCGCCCGATCTGCTGTCGGACATACGCCATGCGCAGTCGGGGGTGGAAGTCGTCGCCGCCGCGTACCACGCCCTGCAGCGTGGCCAAGGTTGTGGCACCCAGGCGGGCGTCGGCCTGTAGGCCCATTACCGAGTCGAGGTTGCCCGACCAGCCAGCCGCCGCCGGGCGTACCTGCGAGAAGCTCGTGATGACGCCCACGTCCCGATTGCCGTGGTGGGCCAGGCCCAGGGTGCCGAAGCCGGTGAAACGGATGCCGAGGCCCGCGATGTCCGTGGCAGCGTCGTCAGCGGCCGCCCGCACCGGCTGGCCGGCCAGGGCGCAGGCTAGGGTCAACGCCGCCAGCATGCGTGGCCGGCGACTGAAGTGGGAACGGTCGGATCGAGGCCGTTTCGTCATGGTGGCATGAGGCTGGTGTGGGATGGAGGGCCTGGGCCCGGCGAGTGCTGCAAGTGCTGGGCGAGCACCTGAGCCAGCAGAGCTGACCCGCACCTGGTGCATGTCGCACCAAGACGGGACCCGTCGTGGCTTCCGGTTCATCCCCCTTGCGTCCGGCGGCGGCGAACTTGGATATGCACCTGCCACGCTCTGGACCATCCATGTTACCGAGGCGGCCGGGGCATGGTCTGTCGCGCAGACAACATGCGTCGTGCCCGCGACATGTCGGCAGGGCGGCCTACCGGCGCCACCCGCAAGACTCGCGCAGCGCTTGCGATACACGCCGGCAACGTTTCACGGCGCCAGGGATCAAGTCAACAAGCACACCCGCGCGGCCTACCCGGATACACCATTCCGCGGGTCAGTACTTCGCCGCGCACTCTTTGCCGACTGGCCACCGGCATGTCCGAGTCCATCGCCGCCGCGCGTCGACGTGGTGGTCGACAAGTTCGCCCGCCACGCCCTGCGCTGCACGCCCGGCCCGGTGCTGGGCCTGCCGCTGGTCCACGGCTGCGTGGCCTGGCTGGAGCTGCGCCACCTGCCCGAGGCACACACCGAGCTGCACACCCTGCACCATCTGGGCGGCGGCGTGTTTGCCGTGCCCTCGCGCACCGTGGTCGCAGCGCTGCCCCCGGCGGCGGCAGGCAGCTGAACGGCAGACACCTCAAAGGCAGGTGCCCGAATGGCAGGGCCTAACTAGCCGAGCACCAGGGCGGCCGCAGCGTCCTTGATGGCGGCGCGGATCTGGTTGTAGGTACCGCAGCGGCAGATGTTGCCGCTCATGGCAGCCTCGATGTCGGCGTCGCTGGGCGACTTGTTGGCCGCCAGCAAGGCGCTGGCGCTCATGAGCTGGCCGGACTGGCAGTAGCCGCACTGCGGCACGTCGTGGGCGATCCATGACGCCTGCAGCACCTTGCCGATGCGGGTGGCGCCCAGCGCCTCGATGGTGATGACCCTGCGTGCCCCGACGCTGGACACCGGCGTGGCGCAGGAACGCACCGCCTGGCCATCCAGGTGCACGGTACAGGCGCCGCACAGCGCCATGCCGCAACCGAATTTGGTGCCGGTGAGCTGCAACTGCTCGCGCAGCACCCACAACAGTGGCATCTCGGGGTCGGCGTCGACCGTGGCGGCCTTGCCGTTGACGGAGATCTTCATGGACGCGGCACCAGGAATGGAAGTCGATCCGGCGGCGGGTCAGGGCCGGCGTACCGGCGTGTCCGACCAGCGGAGCGGCAGATTACCGTGATCACCGCGATCCTGCTGACGCAGGCCGCGGTTATCGTGCGGTGACCCTTTGCCATGATTGCCGCGTCCGGCCCTGCCTGCCTGTCGGCCATGCCCGCCCCGCCCGCATCACGCCACCCTGCCCACCCGGTTCCAGCCATGGCCCCAAACACGTTTCCCGCCGCAGCCCACCCCTGGCTCGCCACCGACCCCGCCGCCCCGCTGGCCGAGCGGGTGCGCGCCGCCGGCATCCGCGAGGTGGAGTGCCTCTTCCCCGACATCTCGGGCGTGCCGCGCGGCAAGCTCATGCCGGCCGCAAGCTTTGCGGGCGGCGCCGAGCTGCGCATCGCCCAGGCCATCCCCATGCAGTGTGTGACGGGCGAATATTCGCTGGACACCCGCCTGTTCGCCGACAGCGACCCCGACGTGCGCCTGCTGCCCGACGCCGCCACGCTGCGCCCTGTGCCCTGGGCCGGCGCACAGCGCCCGCGCCTGCTGGCCCTCCACGACTGCCTGGAGCCCGACGGCAGCCCCTGCGACTACGCGGTGCGCAACCTGCTCAAGGGCGTGCTGGCGCGCTACGCCGCGCTGGGCCTCACGCCCGTGGTGGCGCCCGAGATCGAGTTCTATCTCTTCGCCGCCCACAGCGACCCGGACCTGCCGCCCGAGCCGCCGCGCGGCCTGCGCAGCGGCCGTGCCGAGGCCGGCGACGCCGCCTTCAGCCTGCACATGAGGAACGAGCTGGCGCCCTTCTGGGACGAGTTCCAGGCCGCGCTGGAAACCCTGGGCGTGGCCACCGACACCTGGATCCACGAGGTGGGCTGCTCGCAGTACGAGATCAACCTGCTGCACGGCGACGCGCTGGCGGTGGCCGACCAGGCCTTTCTCTTCAAGCTGGCGGCGCGCGAGGTGGCGCTGCGCCACGGCCTGAACGCGGTCTTCATGGCCAAGCCGGTGGCCGGCCAGGCGGGCAGCTCCATGCACATCCATCAGAGCCTGGTGGACAAGGATGGCCGCAACATCTTCAGCCGGCCGGACGGTTCGGCCGACCAGCGCTTCTTCCACTTCATCGGCGGGCTGCAGGCCCACGGTGCCGACCTGGCGCTGTGCTTCGCACCCAACGTCAACGCCTTCCGCCGTTATGTGGCGGGCGCGCAGGCGCCCGTCAACCTGCACTGGGGCGAGGACAACCGCAGCACCGGCCTGCGCGTGCCGCGCTCGGGCCCGGCGGCTCGGCGGGTGGAAAACCGCATCGCCGGGGCCGACGCCAATCCTTACGTGGCCATCGCCGCCAGCCTGGCCGCCGGCCTGGCCGGCATCGAGGACCAGCTGCAGCCCGGCGCACCGGTGGGCACGACGGACAACGCCAGCACTGTCGCCGGCGGCCAGACCCTGCCGCGCACCCTGGCCCACGCTCTGGAACGCTTCGAGGCCGCCCTGCCCGGTTCGATGTCGCGCCTGCTGGGCGAACGCTTCGCGCGCGGCTATCTGGCCGTCAAGACGCTGGAGCACGAGCACTACCAGCGCGAAATCAGCGCCTGGGAGCGGCGCTACCTGCTGCCGCAGGTGTGAAGACGCGTTGCTGAGGCGGCACGCCTGTCAGCCACCGCCAGCCCAGAATCCCACTGCCCGTCGAGACACCACCATGGCCTGTGTGCTGCTTGCCCTCCTCATCGGCTTCAACCTCTGGGCCAGCCGGCGCGTGAGCCGGCATGGCGACGCGCTGGGCCAGCGCAAGCTGCTGCTGTGGATCGGCATCTGGCTGATCCCGGTTCTGGGCGCATGGATCGCGGCCGACCATGCGCGTCCGCCACCCGCCTGGCCCGGCCCGCGCCCGCCGGAACAACCGGGCGACGCAAGCGCCGACGACGCGGCCCTGCCGCACCAGCTTGACCACCCCGATGGCCCGCCCTTCGACCTGCACTCCCACATCGGCCTGGTGAACGGCTACCCGCTGATGGACTGGCCGGCCCTGGCCGCCTGGGCTGGCACGGCAGCTGACCCCGAGCAGGCTCGCCGCCTGGTGGAGGACGGGCGGCGCGCCTGGCTGCTTCACCTGCGCGAGGTGATGTCGCCGGATGCCCGGCTGCTGGAGAACGAAGAGGTCTTCGTGCTGTCATCGCTGGAGCCCCGCGTCGCCCTGGCCATGGCCGACTACGTGGCGAACACGCGCCGGCGTATCACCCGCCTGCTGCCCGAACTGGCGGACTACCGCTCGGGCGAGAAACCCGTCGTGCTGGTGCTGGACGACGAGGACGCCTACTACGCCTACGTGTCGATCTACTACCCCGACGAGGGCGAGTTCGCGGTGAGCGGCGGCATGTTCATCGACGCCGGCTGCCCGCACTTCGTGGCGGTGTACGCCGACCTGAGCGCGATCGAGCCGGTGATCGCGCACGAGATGACCCACCTGGCGCTGGCGCCCCTGAGCCTGCCGCGCTGGCTGGACGAAGGCATCGCCGTCAACACCGAGCACCGCCTGACCGGTGCGCGGGCGCGCCAGCAGTCGGCGCAGCAGCTGCACCAGCAGCAGCAGCGGTTCTGGACCGCGCAGACCATCCAGGAGTTCTGGTCGGGCAGCGCCTTCCTGCGCAGCGACGATGCCAACACCCTGTCGTACGAGCTGGCGCGCATCCTGGTCGACCAGCTGTCGCGCCACTGGCTGGACTTCGCCGCCTTCGTGCGCACGGCAAAGCGGCACGACGCCGGGGCCGCAGCCGCCCTGACGGTCTATGCCGCCACCCTGGGCGCCATCACCACCAGCCTGCTGGAATTGCCGGCCGACCCGGCCTGGGAACCCGCCGCGCCCGCCGACTGAACCCCGGCGCGTGACACATCTGCGACCCGGCGGACGGACGGGCAGGCCTGCCTCAACGCACCCGCGCGCCAGCCTGGGCCAGGATCTCGGCGATGCGCTGCTGGCCGCGCTGCTGTGAATGGGCCAGCGACGACACGCCCTTCTGGTCCGGCAGGTTGACGTCGGCACCCGCGGCCACGAGCAGGCGCACGATCTCGGTGTGCGCCGGCCCGCCGTCGCCCAGCACGATGGCTTCGAGCAGCGCCGTCCAGCCCAGGCGGTTGACGTGGTCGAGGGCGATGCGCGTCTTCAGCAGCTCGCGAACCGTCTCGACATGGCCGTGGTGAGCCGCCGGGATGAGCGCCGTGCCGCCGTAGCGGTTCACGCTGGTCAGGTCGGCGCCGGCCGCCAGCGTCAGGCGCAGGATGGCCAGCCGGCCTTCGGCGCCGGCGTAGAGAAAGGCCGAGTCCTGCAGCTCGTCCTTCAGGTTGACGTCGGCACCGCGCTCGATGAGCAGGCGCGCCGCGTCCACCTTGTCCTTGTGCGTGGCGGCGAGCAGCGCAGTGCGACCGTGGCTGTCGCGGCCGTTGACCGGCGCACCGGCGTCGAGCAGGCGGCGCAGGCGGACCAGATCGCCGGTTTCAGCGGCGCGGACGAGTTCGGCACTGGCCACCGCCACCGCCGACCGGGTTGCGGCCGGCTCGGCTTGGCCACCCTGCGCGGCGGCCTGCGGCAGCACACCAGTCAGCACATCGCCCAGCCCGCCAGCCAGCGCCAGCGCGACCAGGGCGGCGGCCGGCGCGACCCGCCGCCACGCCGCTGGCGCCGCGCCCTGCCTGTCATGACCCTGCACATCACCTTGCATCGCCTCGCCCCTCGTCGCTCGTTGCCGCTGCCTGTTGTCGGCTGCTGCCGCGCGCCACGGAGGCGGGCCGGCCATGCGGACGATTATGGGCAGGGCGCTGCAGGGCTCGCCCTACCGACCGGCCGGCCGGGTGACCGCAACCTCTAGCCGGGCACGACGTCCACGCGCACCGCCCCGGCCAGCCGCTCGACCGTCACCTGCACCGGCAGGAACTGGGTGATCACGTCGATGTTGCTGCGTGCGTGCAGGCTCAGCTCGGTGCAGCTGAAGGCCGCGGGGCGGCCGCTGGCCACCACCGCCAGCGCCAGCGGCAGCAGCCACTGGTCGGCCAGGTGTACGCCCAGGGCGCCGCTGCCGGCCTGGTAGGCGCGCAGCTCACGCACCACCCGTTCGGCGATCTGCTCGGACGACACACCCTTCTGGCCGAAGGCGGTCACCACTTCGCTCACCTGCTCGTGCACCAGGGTGGCCACGAGCACATTGCCCGGGCCCTCGTTCTGGCGCAGGGTGGTGGCGCGCACCTGCGCGTAGCCCCAGCCCAGCGCGGGCAGCAGGGCGCTGAGTTCGCGGTGCGCCACGTTGGCCGGCACGCCGGCGAGCAGGCACTCGGCGTAGTGCTCGACCGGCGCGCCACGCTCCAGCACATCGAAGGGCTGCAGCCGCTGGCCATTGGCGGGTGGCGTGATCACCGCCGTGAACTCGCCGCCGCCGGCCGGGTAGAAGCCGTGGCGGCGCAGATTCAGGTCCAGCCCCACGCCCAGGCGGCGCAGCAGCGGTGCCCAGCAGCGCTCGATGAAGTGGAAGGGCGGCGCCAGGGGGTTGTGGGTGCCGCCGGCCAGCAGCAGGCGGCTCGGGCCGCCGGCCGTGGCCGACATGAGCGCCGGCAGCACGGTCTGCAGCACCAGGGTGCAGCTGCCGGCGCTGCCTGTCCTGAACTCGTGCTCGCCGGCGCGCACCGGGCCGGGCGTGAAGTGCAGCTCCTGCGCGCCGGGGTGGGCACCGTCCACCTCGGCGCCGCAGATGGCCTGCGCCGCCTGCACACAGGCCAGATGCTGGCGCATCAGCCCGGGCTTGGCGCGCCCGGCGCGGATGCGGCGGATGTGCAGCGCCCGGCCGGTGCACATGGCCAGGCTGAGTGCGCTGCGCAGGATCTGGCCGCCGCCCTCGCCGGCCGCACCGTCCACCTCCACCACCGCGCCGCTCCTGCCGGCCGCCGCCGCAGCGGTGGGGCGGGTGGTGGCCAGGCCCTGCGCCAGGGGCGCGGCCAGGCCCGCATGGATCATGTCCATGATGTCGTCCTTCCTGTCCTGTCCTGTGCGGCGCTCCACGCGCCGCGTCAGCCCTTCACGCACACGACCTGCTTCAGGGTGTGCACCACGTCGACCAGGTCGGCCTGGGCGCGCATGACGGCGTCGATGTCCTTGTAGGCCTGGGGGATCTCGTCGATCACCTCGGCGTCCTTGCGGCACTCGACCCCTGCGGTGGCCTGGATCTGGTCCTCCACCGTGTAGCGCTTCCTGGCCTGGGTGCGGCTCATGACACGCCCGGCGCCGTGACTGCAGCTCTCGAAGCTCTCCGGGTTGCCGCGCCCGCGCACGATGTAGCTGCGCGCGCCCATGCTGCCGGGGATGATGCCGAGCTGGCCGCGCTTGGCGCTCACCGCCCCCTTGCGGGTGAGCCAGACCTGCTGGCCGTAGTGCTCCTCCTGCTGCACGTAGTTGTGGTGGCAGTTCACCGCCTCGATGTGCGACTCGAAGGGTTTGCTGATCACGCTGCGCACCGCGGTGATGACGCTGACCATCATCACCTCGCGGTTGCGCGCAGCAAAACGCTGGGCCCAGCCGACCGCACGCACGTAGTCGCCGAAGTACTGCGCACCTTCCTCGAAATACGCCAGATCCTGGTCGGGCAGGTTGCGCTGGTGCAACTCGGCGTCCTTCCTGGCCAGCTCGATGAAGTGGCTGCCGATGGCGTTGCCCACGCCGCGCGAGCCCGAGTGCAGCATGAACCACACCGCGCCGGTCTCGTCCAGGCAAACCTCGATGAAGTGGTTGCCGCTGCCCAGGGTGCCGAGCTGCTTGTGGTTGTTGGTGTTCCTCAGGCGCGGATGCAGCTCGCACAGGACCTGGAACTCGTCGGCCAGGTCGGCCCAGGCAGCGTCCACCGCAGCGGGCGGGTTTTCCCAGCTGCCGGGGTCGCGGCCGCGGCTGCGGCGGCGCTGGCCGTAACCGGTGTTCTCGAAGGCCGAGCCGTGCGGCACCGCCTGCTCGATGGCACTGCGCAGCGGGCCGAGGTTGTCGGGCAGGTCCTCGGCACGCAGCGTCGTCTTGCAGGCCATCATGCCGCAGCCGATGTCCACGCCCACCGCGGCCGGGATGATGGCCTTGACCGTGGGCACGACCGAGCCGACCGTGGCGCCGATGCCCAGGTGCACGTCGGGCATCACCGCCACGTGCGGAAACACGATGGGCAGGCGCGAGGTGCGCTCCAGCTGCGCTCGGGCCTGGCCTTCGACCGGCACGCCCTGGGTCCACATCTTGATGGGCACGCCGCCGCGCACCTGCAGGGTGTTGACGCTGGACACGCTGGTGGACGCGTTGATGGCCTCGCTGAGGGCCTCGTTGGTGGCCGCGGCGAAGGCGTCGGGCGCGCGGTCGATGGGCTGTTGCTGTTCCATGGTGAGATCTTCCTTGCTGTTGTGAGTGTCTCGTGCCCTGGCTATTGCAGCGGCCGTGCCAGCGCCGCGCAAAGTACCGATGCTGATCGGCAAGTGATTGATCTGCAAGGAATTTTTCTTTCTGACCGGCTTCTCTGCGGCAGGCACCCGGCATCGGCAGCATCCGAATCACTGGAATCCAGGCTAGCCCGCTAGCATTGCAGCCATGGACAAGCAGCCCAAGCGCACCGTCGTCATCGGCTTCCTGGGCAGCCAGCTCGACGGCGGGCGTGGCGCCGGGCGCTGGGAGAAGTGGCGGCCCACCGTGTCGCTGGCCATGCACGAGGAGATGCTGGTCGACCGCATCGAGCTGCTGCACGTGCCCGCCCACCTCGAGCTGGCCCGCCTGGTGGCGACTGACGTGGCCTCGGCCTCGCCGCAGACCGAGGTGCGGCTGCACGCCCTGACCCTGCGCGACCCCTGGGACTTCGGCGAGGTCTACGCCGCGCTCTACGACTGGGCGCGCGCCCAGCGCTTCGACACCGACGCCGAGCAGTACTGGGCCCACATCACCACCGGCACGCATGTAGCGCAGATCTGCCTGTTCCTGCTGGTCGAGGCGCGTTTCATTCCCGGCCTGCTGCTGCAGTCCTCGCCGCCGCGCCGCCAGGGCAGCGACGCGCCGGGCAGCTATGCCCTCATCGACCTGGACCTGTCGCGCTACGACGTGCTGGCCAGCCGCTTCGCGCAGGCCCAGGCCGAGGCGCTGGATTTTTTGAAAAGCGGCATCGCCACCCGCAACCCGGCGTTCAACGCCCTGATCGAAGAGATCGAGCGCGTGGCGGTGCGCTCGCGCGCGCCTGTGCTGCTGACCGGGCCGACCGGCGCGGGCAAGTCCCACCTGGCGCGGCGGGTCTACGAGCTGAAGAAGGCGCGCCACCAGGTGAAGGGCGAGTTCGTCGAGGTCAACTGCGCCACCCTGCGCGGCGACGGCGCGGCCTCGGCCCTGTTCGGCCACAAGAAGGGCGCCTACACCGGCGCGGCCGCCGACCGCGCCGGCCTGCTGCGCGCGGCGCACGAGGGCGTGCTGTTCCTGGACGAGATCGGCGAACTGGGCGCCGACGAGCAGGCCATGCTGCTCAAGGCGGTGGAGGAGAAACGCTTCTTCCCCCTGGGCAGCGACCGCGAGGTGGCGAGCGACTTTCAGTTGATCGCCGGCACCCACCGCGACCTGCGACTGGACGTGGCCGAGGGGCGCTTCCGCGAGGACCTGTTCTCGCGCATCAACCTGTGGTCCTACACCCTGCCCGGCCTGGCGGAGCGCCCGCAGGATCTGGAGCCCAACATCGACCATCTGCTGCTGCGCGCCGCCACCGAACTGGGCCACGCGGTGCGCTTCAACGCCGAGGCCAAGGCGGCCTACCTGACCTTTGCCCAGTCGGCCGAGGCGGCCTGGAGCGGCAACTTCCGCGACCTGGCCGCCAGCCTGACCCGCCTGGCCACGCTGGCCGAAGGCGGACGCATCTCGACGGGCCAGGTGCAGGCCGAGATCGCCCGGCTGCGCTGGATGTGGCAGCACCACGGCGGCGCGGGCGGTGGCACCCAGGCACGGCCCAGGGCCCAGGGCGGCGCACAGGCTGGGGTTGTCGACCCGGGCGGCGTCGACCTGGCCGAGCTGCTGGCCGCCGACACCTTGGCCGGCCTGGACCTGTTCGACCGCCTGCAACTGCAGTCCGTCATCGCCGTGTGCCGGCGCTCGGCCACGCTGTCCCAGGCCGGGCGCACCCTGTTCGACCGCTCGCGCGAGCAGCGCAGCGTGATCAACGACGCCGACCGGCTGCGCAAATACCTGCAGCGCTTCGGCCTGAGCTGGGAGCGCGTGAGCCCGCCGGGCTGAACGACCGGCGGCGGCGCGGGCCCATGCGGCGCTGCTTGAGAATCGGCGCCAGCGCCGGCCGGCCGGCCGGCCAGCCAGTCCGCCCGTCCGAATCACGCCCGTCCGCGTTCCGCCCGCCAGAACAGCCGCCAGAACACCCCGCTACAGGCCGGGTCACCCGCTCATGCCGTCCACCTCGCCAGCATTGCCGTCACCCCACCGCGTGCTCTCGCTCATCGCGCCGATGACGCAGCTGAACACGCCCTATCCGTCGACGGCCTATCTGACCGGCTTCCTGCGCAGCCGCGGCGTGCACGCGGTGCAGGAGGATCTGGCGCTGGCCCTGGCCCTGGCCCTGCTCTCGCGCGACGGCCTGACGCGTCTGCGCGCCGCCGTGCACGCCCTGCCGGAGGACCAGCGCAGCGAGCTGCTGCAGGGCTTCGACGAGCATTTCGAGCTCTACACCCAGACCATCACGCCGACGATCAACTTCCTGCAGGGGCGCGACAGCACGGTGGCGCACCGCATCAACAGCCGCGCCTTCCTGCCCGAAGGCCCGCGCTTCGCCAGCCTCGATGCCTACGACGACCCGGACGACCCCGAGGCGGGCGACCCGCTGGCCTGGGCCTTCGGCGCCCTGGGCGCGCAGGACCGCGCCCGCCATCTGGCCACGCTCTACCTCAACGACCTGGCCGACATCGTGAGCGAGGCCGGCGACGAACGTTTCGCCTTCGTGCGCTACGCCGAAAGCCTGGCGCTGAGCCAGCCCACCTTCGATCCGCTGGCCGAGGCCCTGGCCGCACCGCCCACCCTGGTGGACGAGTTGCTGCGCGAGCTGACGCTGGCGGCCATCGAGCGCCACGCGCCCACCGTGGTGCTGGTCTCTGTGCCTTTTCCCGGCGCGGTCTACGCCGCGCTGCGCATCGCCCAGGCCATCAAGGCGGCGCGGCCGGACATCGTCACCGTGCTGGGCGGCGGTTATGTCAACACCGAGCTGCGCGACCTGGACGACCCGCGCGTCTTCGCCTTCTACGACTACCTCACCCTCGACGCCGGCGAACGCCCGCTGCTGGCGCTGCTGGAGCATCTGGCGGGCAAACGCTCGGCCGCGCGGCTGGTCCGCACCTTCCATCTGGTGAAGCCTGCGGACGCCGACCCGGAAGATCCCGCCGGCCCGGCCGGTGGCGGCGGCAGCAGCTGCATCAGTAGCAGCGGCGCCGTGAAGTACACCAACTTCATCGGCGAACCCGACGTCCCCTTCGACGAGGTCGGCACGCCTACCTGGGACGGCCTGCCGCTGGACCGCTACCTGAGCCTGCTCGACATGCTCAACCCCATGCACCGGCTGTGGAGCGACGGGCGCTGGAACAAGCTCACCGTGGCGCACGGCTGCTACTGGAAGAAGTGCAGCTTCTGCGACGTGGGCCTGGACTACATCAGCCGTTATGACGCCGCCAGTGCCGAGACGCTGGTCGACCGCATCGAGGCCATCGTCGCCGAGACGGGGCAGACCGGTTTTCATTTCGTCGACGAGGCCGCGCCGCCCAAGAGCTTGAAGGCCCTGGCGGCGGAGCTGGAGAAGCGCGGCACCGCCATCAGCTGGTGGGGCAATGTGCGCTTCGAGAAAACCTTTACCCCCGAGCTGTGCCGGGCGCTGGCCGACAGCGGCTGCATCGCCATCAGCGGCGGACTGGAGGTGGCCAGCGACCGCCTGCTGGACCTGATGAAGAAGGGCGTCAGCGTCGACCAGGTGGCGCGCGTGACCAAGGGCTTTGCCGACGCCGGCATCCTGGTGCACGCCTACCTGATGTACGGCTTCCCCACCCAGACGGTGCAGGACACGGTCGACGCGCTCGAATACGTGCGCCAGCTCTTCGCCGCCGGCTGCATCCAGAGCGGCTTCTTCCACCGCTTTGCCTGCACCGTGCACAGCCCCGTCGGCCAGAACCCGCAGGACTACGGCGTGAAGCTCATCCCCCTGCCCGAACTACCGCCGGGCCGCACCTTCGCGAAGAACGACATCAGCTTCGTCGACCCCACCGGCACCAACCACGACGCCCTGGGCGTCGGGCTGAAGAAAGCCATCTACAACTACATGCACGGCATCGGGCTGGAGGACAACGTGCGGCAGTGGTTCGACTTCAACGTGCCCAAGCCCAGGGTCGACAGGCACCGGATCGCCAAGGCATTGGACAGGCGCGACTGAAGCGAATCGCCATGATCGACGTCACCCTCGGCTACACCCCCGGCTGCATCGGTCGCATCGCAGAACTGCACGCGACCTACTACGCCCGCACGGCGGGTTTCGGCCTGGCGTTCGAGGCCCGGGTGGCGCGCGAGTTGTCGGCGTTCTGCGAGCGCTACGACCCGGCGCGCGATGGCCTGTGGCTGGTGCGGCAGGACGGCGACGGGCGCATCGAGGGTTCGATCGCCATCGACGGCCTGCACGGCCATGACGACGACGCCGGCGCACATCTGCGCTGGTTCATCGTCGCCGATGCCTTGCGCGGCCAGGGCGTCGGGCGGGCGCTGCTGCAGGCGGCGATAGATTTCGTCGACGCGCGGGGCTATGGCCGCACAGTGCTCGACACCTTCGAGGGGCTGGACGCGGCGCGGCACCTGTACGAGGCCGCCGGGTTCCGGCTGGTGGCGCAATCGCCCGGCGCACAGTGGGGCCAGGTGGTGAACGAGCAGCGTTTCGAGCGGGTGCGGGCGGTGGATTGAGACGCCGTGTGCAGGCGGCGGCAATCGCCGCAAGAATCTCCTCGAAACCAGCCCCACACCACCATGCCCCTCCTGCTCACCGAACACACCGGCGATGTCGGCATCGTCACGCTCGACAACGCCGCACGGCGCAACGCCCTCAGCCACGCCATGGTGGAGGAGATCATCACCGCCTTGGCTGCCTTCGGCGCGGCGCGGGTGCGCGCCGTCATCCTGCGCGCCGCGCCCGGCAGCGCCGTGTGGTCGGCCGGGCACGACGTGCACGAGCTGCCCGAGTCCGGCCGCGATCCGCTCGGCTGGGACGACCCGCTGCGCCACCTCATCCGCGAGATCGAGAACTTTCCCGCCCCGGTGATCGCCATGATCGAGGGCACGGTGTGGGGCGGCGCCTGCGAGGCGGTGTTCGCCTGCGACCTCATCGTGGCCGCGCCGGGAGCCAGCTTCGCCATCACGCCGGCGCGGCTGGGCGTGCCCTACAACATCGGCGGCATGCTGACCTTTCTCAACGCGTCGAGCATGCGCATCGTCAAGGAGATGGCCTTCACCGCCCGGCCGGTGAGCGCCGAGCGCGCCGAGCGCCTGGGCATGATCAACCACGTGGTGGCGAGCGACGAGATCGAGGCCTTCTGCCGCGAGCTGGCCAGCACCATCGCCGCCAACGCACCGCTCAGCATCGCGGTGATGAAGGAGCAGCTGCGCATCCTGGCCGGCGCCCACCCGATGTCGCCGCAGGGATTCGAGCGCATCCAGGGCCTGCGCCGGCTGGTCTACGACAGCGCCGACTACACCGAGGGCATCCGCGCCTTCAAGGAAAAGCGCCGACCACGTTTCACCGGCGAATGAGGCGCCAGCGAGCCGGCGCACACGGCTCGCGGAACGGCTCGGATCCCGCCGGCCGGCCGACCGACTGGCTCAGGCGTCGTGCTGCGGCAGCGGCCGGGCCGACGCCGGCAGGCCCAGCACACGGTCGAACAGCCAGGTGAACACCACCGTGTAGAGCATGAAGAACAGCGTCAGGCCGATGTCGGCCAGCAGCGCCTGCAGCCAACCGATGTGCAGCCAGGCGGCGATGAGTGGCACGGTGATGAGCAGCAGGCCGCCCTCGAATCCCAGGCCGTGCACCAGCCGTCGGCGCAGCGAGCGGCCACGCCGGGCCTGCGCGGCCTCCCAGCGCTCGAAGGCGGTGTTGAAGACATAGTTCCAGGCCAGCGCGGTGGCCGACAGGGCCAGCGCCAGCAGCAGGGACGATGCGCCCGAACTGCCGAATGCCCAGGTCAGCACGGGTGTCACCACCGCCAGCCCGCCGATTTCGAACAGCACGGCCTGCACCACGCGACGCACACGAGGTCGCTGCAGCAACGTCGACAGGGTCAGGCGCATGGCAGGGCGGAGTGGGGCGGAACTGAATTGAACGGCGGCGGATGGTAGCGACACGCTCCGGCCAGCCCGGTTCGCCTGGGGCAGGCCAGGGCGGACTGCGCTAGATTCGCCGCCCGCTCGCCGCATGTTCCGCGCGCAACTCATCCCGTCACCGCCACCCGCCACGCCGATGTCAGTCACCCCCCTGTCCAGCTTCCCCATCACCCACAAGTGGCCGGCCGTTCATCCGGACCGGCTGCAGCTGTACTCGCTGCCCACGCCCAACGGCGTGAAGGTGTCGATCATGCTGGAGGAGACCGGCCTGCCCTACGAGCCGCACCTGGTGCGCTTCGACCACAACGACCAGCTCACGCCCGAGTTCCTGTCGCTCAACCCGAACAACAAGATCCCCGCCATCCTCGACCCCAACGGCCCGGGCGGGCGGCCGCTGGCCTTGTTCGAGTCGGGTGCCATCCTGGTCTACCTGGCCGAGAAGACCGGTAAGTTCCTTGGCGCCGACCCTGCAGCGCGTTACGAGACCCTGCAGTGGCTGATGTTCCAGATGGGCGGCGTGGGGCCCATGTTTGGCCAGCTGGGCTACTTCCACAAGTTCGCCGGCAAGGACTATGAGGACAAGCGCCCGCGCGATCGCTACGTGGCCGAATCGCGCCGCCTGCTCAAGGTGCTGGAGCAGCGCCTGGCGGAGCGCGACTGGATCATGGGCACCGACTACAGCATCGCCGACATCGCCGTCTGGCCCTGGGTGAACAATCTGGTGAACTTCTATGGCGCGGGCGATCTGGTCGGCTACGCCGAATTCCCCAATCTGGCTCGGGTCGTCGCGGCTTTCACGGCCAGACCGGCGGTGCAGGCCGGACTCAACATCCCGGCCCGGCCGGCAAGCTGAAGCGGGCGGCGCAGCAGAACCGATTTGGTTCCTGGAGTTTCAGGTTTACGACTGGTAACGCGCGACACGCTTCCCTACAGTTTGGCTTTCGTCAATCTTCGGGTCTGCTCGTGCCGGCACTCGCCCTTCCCCACAAGACCGACCGCTGCAGGCAGGCGCTGCTGGACCGTCGCATGCCGCTGAGCCAGGCACACCGCGCCTTCCTGATCATGGTGGACGGCAAACGCCGCCTGGAGGAGCTTGGCATCGCCATGGCCATGCTGGGTCTGGGCGACGCCGATCTGCAGGCACTGACCGAGGCCGGCCTGCTGACCTGGCAGGTGGACGCCGCTGCGGCGACTCCCGCGCCGGCGTCGATGTAGCACGCGGCCCGCCGTCGCTTCAGCCAGGGTAGTCAGCGCACGACAGCCGGCCCAGCCACCGACGGATTTGCGGCAGTTTGCACGCGTGGGGTCGCAGTGCCCAGGATGGCCGTGGCCTTCCGAACCTGATAACTTCGTCGCATGACGACGAACCCTTCCACCAGTGCGGTGCCGCGCCAGCGCCCGCTGATCGACAACCCGATCATGGCCCAGCGCGCGGCCGAACTGCTGCGCACACCACACGCCGTGCGGCAGCTGGACCCCAGCGAATCGGTCGCCGTCGTGTCACAGATGCAGCTGGTCTATTACCCGGAAGGCAGCATGTTGTTCCGCGAAGGCGACGAGGGCCATTCCAGCTACATGCTGCTGGTGCTGGACGGCTGGGTGTCGGTCGACACCGGCCTGCCCAACGGGCCGGACTCCGTGTCGGTGGCCGTGCTCGGGCCGGGCAGCATCATCGGCGAGATGGCGCTGCTGGACGGCGCGCCGCGTTCGGCCAACTGCATCGCCAATTCGCCGGTGCAGGCCGCCGGCCTGTCGCGGGTGGGCCTGGAGCGGCTGCTCGACGAAGAGCCGCGGGTGGCCGCCAAGCTCATGGTGGCCTTGGCCACGCGCATTTCCGACCGCCTGCGCGCCCTGAGCAAGCAGCTGCAGATGTATTCACAGATCACCGCGACGATGCAGCACGAGCTCGACCGCCTGCGCGCTGCGGCCGCGCGCGACCGTTGACCGGCGCGCCTAAGTGCGCCTCCAACACCCGCCTGCCGCGGGCAACGCCGGCCAAGCGGGCTGCCTGACACAATCAGGCCATGCCTCCCACGCCTTGCGCCGACCTCGACGCCCTGCCCGCGCCTGCTGCGGCGGCTGATGCAGACCCTGCCGCTGCACCAGCACCCCAGCCGGCCCAGCCGCGCAACCCGCTGCATGGCGTCACGCTGGAGCGCATGCTGGTCGACCTGGTGGCGCACTTCGGCTGGCGCGAGCTGGGCCAGCAGATCGTGCTGCGCTGCTTCACCCACGAGCCCAGCATCAAGTCCAGCCTAAAGCTGCTGCGCAAGACGCCCTGGGCACGTGAGAAGGTCGAAAGCCTGTACCTGTTCATGCTGCGCGAGCAGCGCCGCTCAACGCGTGTGACACCCCCCCGCTGAGCCGCTGGACATGCCGACCCCGGCGCGTCTGCGCCCGCTGGCCGAGCTGCCGGCGGCACGCCTGGCGGCACTGCGCGGCGTGTTGACCGACATCGACGACACGCTGACCCGCGACGGTGCCATCGAGCCCGAGGCCCTGGCCGCCCTGCACGCGCTGCACGCTGCGGGCGTGCCGGTCATCGCCATCACTGGCCGCCCGGCGGGCTGGAGCGAGCCGCTGCTGCGCGCCTGGCCGCTGCGGGCCGTGGTGGCGGAAAACGGCGCCGTGTTACTCCGCCGCGCACCAGCCGGCCAGGGCGACACCGTGCAGCTGGACTACACCGTCGACGCCACCCGCCGCGCTGCCCATCGCTTGCGCCTGCAGGCCTGCGCGGCTGACATCCTGGCGCAGGTGCCCGGCGCCAGATTGGCTGCGGACAGTGCCGGGCGGCTGACCGACATCGCCATCGACCACGCCGAATGCCACTCGCTGGACGAGGCAGCCATCGCCCGGGTGGTGGCGCTGATGCACAGGCATGGCCTGAACGCCACCGTCAGCTCCATTCACGTGAACGGCTGGATCGGCAGCCACGACAAGTTCAGCGCCGCGCAATGGGCCGTGCCGGCCTGCCTGGGTCTGGCCTTCGATCCGGCCGACTGGGTCTACATCGGCGACTCCACCAATGACCAGTGCATGTTCGAGCGCCTGCCGCTCAGCGTGGGTGTGGCCAATGTGACGCGCTTCGTGGCGCGCATGACGGCGCTGCCGGCCTATGTCACGCCGGCCGACCGTGGTCGCGGCTTTGCCCAACTCGCCGCCGCCCTGTTGGACTCGCGCGCAGCGTGACGCCATCGGCGCCGCGCCGGCAAGGGGGCCGTGGACGTCAGGCCGCGAGGGCCTGTTGCCGCTGTGACGCGCCGGCCAGCGGCCGGACAGGCGCCACCCGCACGGTGCCACGGCCCTGGCGCTTGGCCTCGTAACAGGCAGCGTCGGCATCGGCCAACCAGGCCGAGGGGCAGTCGTGCTCGGCCTGCAGTTCGGCCACACCGATGCTGGCGCCCACGCCCAGCGAGCGGCCTTCCCAGTGCACGCGCTGCTCGGTCACCGCCTGCACGAGTTTTTCGGCCACCTGATGGGCGCCGTCCGCCGGACAGCTGGGCAGGATGACGGCGAATTCGTCGCCGCCCAGCCGGGCCACCGTGTCGCCCAGGCGCACATGAGTCACCAGGGCGCGCGTCACCGCCTGCAGCACCGCGTCGCCGGCGGCGTGGCCCGCGCTGTCGTTGATGGGCTTGAACTTGTCCAGGTCGATCATGAGCACCGTCGCCGGTCGGCTGTGCGGCTGACCGGCATAGATCGACGCCAGCACCTGCTCGAAACCCTTGCGGTTGTAGATGCCGGTGAGCGGGTCATGCACCGCGGCATGCTCCAGCTGCCGGTGCAGCAGCAGCAGTTCGCTCACGTCCTCCAGGCTCCAGATGGTGCCCGAGCCCGGGTCCTGGCTGTCCACCGGTCGTGCCTGCAGCCGACCCCAGAATTCCACGCCGTCGCCGCGCCGCAGCTTCCAGTCGCCGCGATAGGGCTGGCCGGCCTCGAAGGCAGCCCGCACCAGCGGGCCCAGCGCCGTGTAGTCGTCGGCAGACGCAAAGATGGTCTGCCCCGGCTGGCCGAGCAGATCGGCCTCGGGGCGCGCCATCAACTGGCAGAACTCGACGCTCACCAGCTCGTAACGCTGCTGGCGCGTGAAGGCCAGGCCGACCGGCGCAGCAGCCATGACTGAGCCCAGCTTTTTCAGCAGGCTGTTGTTGAAGCCTTCGGCCTGGGTCCGTTCGGCCCAGACATGGTGGAGGATGCGCGCCAGCTGGCCCACCTCGCCGTGTGACGTCAGGCTCACATCGGCTCCGGGGTCGCCGGCCAGCAGGCGGCGCGCCTGGCGCTCCAGCATGCGCAGTGGTCGGAACATCCAGGCCATCGCGGCCACGCCCAGGCCGCCCAGCGCCAGGCCCCAGAGCAGCAGCCGGGCGGACACACCCAGGCGCGCCCGGTCCAGCGGCGCCAGGACATCAGAGCGCGGGCTGACCAGCCAGACCCGCCAGCCGCTCAGCGGTTCAGCCGCCATCGCCACCACGTCTTCGTCGCCGACCCAGCCCTGCGTGGCCGAGCTGCCCGCCGCGGCGGGCTGTGCGCCGGACTTGCGCCACTCGGCGACGGCGCTCGCCAGCCGGCGTTCACCGGACAGGTCAACCTTGAGCCGGGCTCGTGCGGGGTGGGCAAGGATGCGTCCGCGCCGGTCGCTGATCACCAGCAGGTCGCGTTCACTCAGGCTCGCCGCGTCCTCCAGACCGGCGGCCAGGCCGTGGTCGACCAGCGATAGCCTGCCGACCAGCAGACCCCAGACGCCCTGGGCATCGCGCAGGTCTTGCACGAACTCGACCAGGGGATGGCCATCGGTCGACTCGATCAGCAGATCGGAAATCAGCGCACCCGCGCCTGGTTGGGCCTGGCTCGCCGAAGCCGCCTCGGCGACCGAACCGCCGGCGGCGTGGGCGCCGGTCGCGTCGATGCGCAGCCGCACGCGCCCATCCCGTTCGGCAAGCAGCAGCGAATCGAGCGTCGCCAGGGCGGCCGGCCGATGGGCCACTGCGGCAGGGGCGCGTTCGGGCTGACTGAGCAGCCCGCGCTGCTGATCGTCGGCCAGCTCGAGCAGGCCAGCCTGCAGCCGGGCCAGTTCGCGGCCGAGGTGGGCGGCCAGGCGCTCGGCCCGCGCCTGCTGGCTCTGGCGCGCCTGATCGAGCAGCGCCTGGCTCAGTTGTGCGTCGCTCTCCCAGACGCCTGCCGCGATGCCGCACAAGGCGGCCAGCACGACGAGCAGGCCGACGCGGGTGTGCAGTGAGCGCCAGGACGCCAGCGCGCGCATCGCGACCGAAACTGGCGTGGCGAGCAACTGCCGCAGCCGCTCGGCACGTGTTGGCGGGGAGTCGAACAAATCAGTCTGCACGAGGTCACCTTGCCCGTACTGCTAGCCCATGCCCAGCTCAAACGGCCAAGGTCGAGGCACAGGGCCAGACCTGGTTCGGCGGGCGACACAGGCAGTCTGCCCGAGGCTTCCGGCCGGAATCGCCCGATTAGCGCAGCTGAGCCGGGCTATAAAAGGGCTTGCATCTGATCTGGATCAACGCCGCGGCGTCCGACCTGCCGTCGCCGTCCGGTGTTGACCTTGCGTCGGCTCAGCGACCCGCAGCAGAGCGCAGCGCGGCCGCCTTGTCCGTGCGCTCCCAGGTGAACTCGGGCTCCTCGCGGCCGAAGTGGCCGTAGGCGGCGGTCTTGCTGTAGATCGGGCGCAGCAGGTCGAGCATCTGGATGATGCCCTTGGGGCGCAGGTCGAAGTGTTCGGCCACCAGCGCCGACAGCGTGTCGTCTGGGATGACGCCGGTGCCCTCGGTGTAGACCGTGATGTTCATGGGCTTGGCCACGCCGATGGCATAGGCCACCTGCACCTGGCATTGCTTGGCCAGCCCCGCCGCGACCACGTTCTTGGCCACATAGCGCGCGGCGTAGGCGGCCGAGCGATCGACCTTGGACGGATCCTTGCCCGAAAAGGCGCCGCCGCCGTGCGGGCAGGCGCCGCCGTAGGTGTCGACGATGATCTTGCGGCCGGTCAGGCCGCAGTCGCCCTGCGGGCCGCCGACGACAAAACGACCAGTCGGGTTGATCAGATATTTGGTGTCGGCCGTGAGCCATTCCTTGGGCAGCACCGGCTTGATCAGCTCTTCACGAATCGCTTCGTAGAAGGCGTCGGTCATGCGGTCGCCCAGGCTGTACTCGGGGGCGTGCTGGGTGGACAGCACCACGGTGTCGATGCTGTGCGGCTTGCCATCGACATAACGCATCGTGACCTGGCTCTTGGCGTCAGGGCGCAGGAAGGGTAGGCGGCCGTCCTTGCGCAGCTGGGCCTGGCGCTCGACCAGGCGGTGCGCGTAGTAGATCGGTGCGGGCATGAGCTCGGGCGTCTCGTCGCAGGCGTAGCCGAACATCAGGCCCTGGTCGCCGGCGCCGGTGTTGAGGTGGTCGTCGCTGGCATGGTCCACGCCCTGGGCGATGTCGTTGCTCTGCTTGTCGTAGCAGACCATCACCGCGCAGCCCTTGTAGTCGATGCCGTATTCG
>JBEEJN010000033.1:0-69621 GCA_041169165.1 Pseudomonadota bacterium | reverse complement strand
AGGCCTCGGGCTGGAAGTAGTCGTAGTAGCTGACGAAATACTCCACCGCGTTCTTCGGAAAGAACTCGCGGAACTCGCTGTACAGCTGCGCGGCCAGCGTCTTGTTGGGCGCGAACACGATGGCCGGGCGCCCCAGGCGGGCGATCACGTTGGCCATGGTGTAGGTCTTGCCCGAGCCGGTCACGCCCAGCAGGGTCTGGAACAGCTCGCCGTCGTTCACGCCCTCGACCAGCTTGTCGATGGCCTCAGGCTGATCGCCCGCGGGCGGGTAGGGCTGGAAGAGCTGGAAGGGTGACTCGGGAAAACTCACGAACTCGCCCGCCGGAGCAGCGGCGGCAGCCGGTGCGCCGTCGTCACCGGAAGGCACGGGATCGGTGGAGATGGAGGCAGCCATGGGCGGGCAGGTTCAGGTCAGGGTGGAGCCGGGCTTGCGGGTAAACCATCAAGTTTCCGGGGGGCGCAGGCTCGGCCCGATAAAATCACGGGCTCTTTCGAGATTAGCGCACTCCCGGCCCCACGGCCCGGCGCATCACCCGAAGGCCCGACACCTGCCTAATACCCGCCGGTACCCGCCCGGCATCCGCCCGGCGCCCGCGTCATCCCGCGGGCTGCCACCCCAGTCTTTCCTCCACCCACGAGCTTTTTCCATGTCGCTTTTCACCGCAGTCGAACTGGCCCCGCGCGACCCCATCCTCGGTCTGAACGAGCAGTTCAACGCCGACACCAACCCCAAGAAGGTCAACCTGGGCGTGGGCGTGTACTTCGACGCCGCCGGCAAGCTGCCCCTGCTCAAGTGTGTGGCCCAGGCCGAGCAGCAGCTGATCGAGACGCCCAAGGCGCGCGGCTACCTGCCCATCGACGGCATCGTGGCCTACGACAAGGCGGTGCAGGGCCTGGTCTTCGGCGCTGACAGCGCCGTGCTGCAGGCCGGTCGTGTGGCCACCGTTCAGGCCCTGGGCGGCACCGGCGGCCTGAAGGTCGGCGCCGACTTCCTCAAGCGCCTGAACCCCGGCGCCAAGGTGCTGATCAGCGACCCGAGCTGGGAGAACCACCGCGCCCTGTTCACCAACGCCGGTTTCCCGGTCGAGACCTACGCCTACTACGACGCCGACAAGCGCGGGGTGCGTTTCGACGCCATGCTGGCCGACCTGAACGCCGCCGCTGCCGGCACCATCGTCGTGCTGCACGCCTGCTGCCACAACCCGACCGGCTACGACATCACGGCCGAGCAGTGGGCCCAGGTGATCGCTGCCGTCAAGGCGCGCGGCCTGGTGCCCTTCCTCGACATGGCCTACCAGGGCTTCGGCGACGGCATCGCCGAGGACGGCGCCGTGGTGCAGCAGTTCATCGCCTCGGGCCTGGACTTCTTCGTCTCGACCAGCTTTTCCAAGAGCTTCTCGCTCTACGGCGAGCGCGTCGGCGCCCTGAGCGTGGTGTGCTCCAGCAAGGAAGAGTGCGCCCGCGTGCTCTCGCAGCTCAAGATCGTCATCCGCACCAACTACAGCAACCCGCCCACGCACGGCGCCCAGGTGGTCGCCACGGTGCTGACCACGCCCGCCCTGCGCGCGCTGTGGGAAGACGAACTGGCCGGCATGCGCCAGCGCATCAAGGCCATGCGCACGGCGCTGCAGGCCAAGCTGGTCGCCGCCGGCGTGCAGCGCGACTTCAGCTTCATCACGCGCCAGCGCGGCATGTTCAGCTACTCGGGCCTGACCAAGCCGCAGATGGAGCGCCTGCGCAACGAGTTCGGCGTCTACGGTGTCGACTCGGGCCGCATCTGCGTGGCCGCGCTGAACGACGCCAACATCGACTACGTCGTGGCCAGCATCGCCGCGGTGCTGTAAACCCCAAGGAGCAAGCACCATGGCCATGGACGTCATCGACTACGAGATCAAGGGCTCGGAAATGCAGTTCGTCGAGGTCGAACTCGACCCCGGCGAGGCGGCGATCGGCGAGGCCGGCAGCATGATGTTCATGGACGGCGGCATCGCCATGGACACCGTGTTCGGCGACGGCTCGGCCCAGCAGGGCGGCTTCTTCGGCAAGCTGCTCGGCGCTGGCAAGCGCCTCATCACGGGTGAATCGCTCTTCACCACCATCTACACCAACCAGGCGCCGATGAAGCAGCGCATCGCCTTCGCCGCGCCCTATCCGGGCAAGATCCTGGCGATGGATCTGCGCAAGCTCGGCGGCACGCTGATCTGCCAGAAGGACGCCTTTCTCTGCGCCGCGCGTGGCGTGAGCCTGGGCATCGCCGTGCAGCAGAAGCTCTCGGTCGGCTTCTTCGGCGGCGAGGGCTTCATCATGCAAAAGCTCGACGGCGACGGCCTGGCCTTTGTGCATGCCGGCGGCACGGTGGTCAAGCGCGAACTGCAGCCGGGTGAACTGCTGCTGGTCGACACCGGCTGCGTGGTGGGCTACACGCCGAGCGTGAACTTCGAGATCCAGTACGTCGGCAAGGTCAAGACGGCCCTGTTTGGGGGCGAGGGCCTGTTCTTCGCCCGCCTGACCGGCCCGGGCACGGTGTGGCTGCAGAGCCTGCCCTTCTCGCGCCTGGCCAGCCGCATCTTCGCTGCTGCGCCGCAGACCGGCGGTGGTGGGCGCGAGGAAGGCTCCATCCTGCCGGCGGTGGCGGCCGGTGGCCTGCTGGGCGGCATCTTCTCCGGCGACGACGACTGAGACTGCGCAGACCGGCCGGCGCGCAGCCGGTCCGGCCCGGGCATGAATGACAAAGCGGCGCCTCGGCGCCGCTTGTGGTTTCAGGACTGACCGCTCGGCTCAGGTCGCTCAGGTCATGCCGCTCGGTGAGGCCGGCGGTCTCCCGGTGCGTCAGCGCACCACCAGTACGGGGATGGTGCCGTGGGTCAGCACCTTCTGCGTCTCGCTGCCCAGCAGCAGCGCGCTCATGCCGCGCCGGCCGTGCGAGGCCATGACGATGAGGTCGGCGTTCTGTGCCTTGGCTTGTTCGAGGATGGCTTCCCAGGGGTGGACCGCTTCCAGCGCCAGGGCATTGCACTTCACGCCGGCTTCGGCGCAGGCACTTGTCACGGCGGCGAGGTTGCGCGTGGCAATGCGGTCCTGGGTGTCGAAGAACTCCTGCGGCGGCATCGGCTGCATCTCGGTGATGGCGCTGTAGGGGAAGGGCTCCTTCACCGCCAGCACGGCGACTTCGGCGCCGACCGTGGCGGCCAGCTTGACGGCGGTGGCGACGGCCTTGGCCGTGATCTCGGAACCGTCAGTGGGCAGGAGGATGCGGGCATACATGGCAGGTCTCCGTCTGTGCTGTCGAGGGGTGGGGCGATGACTGCATCATGCGCCCACGCAAAATTGGCGACTTGACGCGGGTCAATCCTCCGTGTGCCCGGCGCGACCGCACGGCCCGGTGCCAGCGTCAGCCGCCGGTGGCGATGGGTCGGGACGGGTCGGCGCACCACTCGCTCCACGAGCCCGGGTACAGGCGCGAGCTGCCCAGGCCGGCGATCTCCATGGCCAGGATGTTGTGGCAGGCGGTCACACCCGAGCCGCATTGGTGCACGACGTCGCACGCCGGCGTGGTGCCCACGAGCGGCGCCCAGGCCGCGCGCAGTTGTTCGGCAGGCAGGAAACGGCCGTCCGCGCCCAGGTTGTCCTTGAAATTGCGGTTCAGCGCGCCGGGGATGTGTCCTGCCACCGGGTCGAGCGGCTCGACGTCGCCGCGGTAACGCTCCGGCGCCCGTGCGTCGACCAGGCAGACGCTGCCGAGTTGCTGCAGCAGCAGCTTGGCATCCACGGTGGCGACCAGCGGCTCGCCTGCCGGATACGGCGTGGCACTGGCCAGATCGGGCACCACGGCCTCTGCGGCCACCAGCTCGCCGTCGGCTGCCTGCCAGGCCGGCAGTCCGCCGTCCAGTACCGTCACCTCGGAGTGGCCGAGCCAGCGCAGCAGCCACCAGGCGCGTGCGGCGTACATGCCGCCGTTGCGGTCGTAGGCCACCACGGCACGCCCGGGCGCCAGTCCCCAGGCGCCCAGCTTGTGCGCCAGCAGGTCGCGATCGGGCAGGGGGTGGCGGCCGTGCGTACCGGTCTTCGCACCGCTCAGGTCCTCGTCCAGATGGGCGTAGACCGCGCCGGGCAGGTGCGCCTGGGCGTAGGCGGCGCGGCCGGCCTCCGGCTTCGCCAGGTCGAAGCTGGCGTCGATGAGCAGCACCTCGCCCAGCCGGGCGGCCAGTTCGGTGGCAGAGATGAGCGGGGTGGGCAGCGGTGCAGTCATGCGGTGCTCCTGCGGGTCTGGGGTAAGGATGGGCGTTCGATCAGGGCTCGATGTCCGGCAGCCGCGAGGTCTCGAAGGCGCGGCGCTGGCGCAGCAGCGCAGCCCCCACACCGGCGGCCACCACCAGCAGCATGCCGGCCACGGCCATCAGCGTGACCGGGTCGTCGAACAGCAAGACGCCGTAGATGAAGGAAAAGGCGATGCCCAGGTACTGCAGGCTGGCGTTCACCAGCGGCCGGCCGACCGCGTAGGCGCGCGTGAGCATGAGTTGCGCGGCAGTGGCCAGCAGGCCGATGGCGACGATGCACACCACGCCCTGCCAGTGCTGATGGGCGTGCAGGCCCCCGTCATGCAGCGACAGCAGCAGACCGACCACGGCGCCGCCGAGCGAGAAGTAGAAGACGATGCGGGATTCCGGTTCGCCCACCCGGCCCAGGGTCGCGACCTGCAAATAGGCCAGCGCGGCGATGATGCCCGAGCCCAGACCGACCACGCCGAACCAGAGCTGGTCGCGGCCCATGGTCGGGCGCAGGATGCAGGCCACGCCGACGAAGCCGGTCAGCACCGTCATGATGAGGCGCGGGTCGATGCGCTGACCACCCAGCATCACCGAGCCGCCGATGAGAAACAGTGCCATCCACATCGACGAGCTGTAGTTCAGTGTGATGGCGGTGGCCAAAGGCAGGCCGGTGATGGCGTAGAACCACATGGACAGCGAGGCCACACCGACGAAGGCGCGCCAGGCGTGCATGCCTGGGTAAGCGGTGCGCAGACTGGTGCCGCGCAGCAGGCACAGCGCGCCGATCACCAGCGTGCCCACCAGACTGCGGTACATCACCAGCTCGAAGGCGCTGTACCAGGCGCTCGCCAGCTTGACGCACACGCTCATGGTGGCGAACAGCAGGGCCGCGCCCACCATCAGCCAGGGGGCGGAATTCAGGCGGCCCGCTTCAGCCTGTGGCACGCACACCTTCGGGGTTGATGCGGCGGCGGTACCACTCGTGGAAGTGCTGCATGCCGTCCTCCATGGGGCTCTGGTAGGGGCCGACTTCGTTGTCGCCGCGCATGTACAGGGCCTTGCGGCCGGCGTCCATGCGTTCGGCGATCTCGTCGTCCTCCTCGCAGGTCTCCATGTAGGCAGCCTGCTGGGCCTCGACATACTCGCGCTCGAACAGGGCGATTTCCTCGGGGTAGTAGAACTCGACCTGGTTGATGGTTTCCTGCGGGCTGATGGCGTGCAGGGTCGAGACCACCAGCACGTTGGGGTACCACTCGACCATGATGTGCGGGTACAGCGTCAGCCAGATGGCGCCGTGGCGCGGCGGGCCGCCTGCCTCGAAGGCCAGCACCTGCTGGTGCCAGCGCTCGTACACCGCCGAGCCGGGCCGGCCCAGCGCCTTGCCGCCGCTGGCGGCCACACCCACGGTCTGCACCGAGTGGTTGGCGCCCATCTCCCAGCGCAGGTCCTCGCAGGTGACGAAGTTGCCCAGGCCGGGATGGAAGGGGCCAACGTGGTAGTCCTCCAGATAGACCTCGATGAAGGTCTTCCAGTTGTAGTTGCAGCGGTGGCTGATGCTGCGGTCGAAGACGTAGCCGGAAAAGTCCAGCTCGGCCTTGGCGCCCAGGGCGGCGAGTTCGCGCGCCACGTCCAGGCCGGCATCCTCGAACAGCAGGCCGTTCCAGCGCCGCAGCGGCGCGTTGCGCAGGTTCAGGCAGGGGTCGTGCTGGAAGTGCGGCGCGCCGATCAGCTCGCCGCCCAGGTCGTAGGTCCAGCGGTGCAGCGGGCAGACCACCCGCTCGCCGGTGTTGCCCCGGCCGCGCAGCATGACGGCCTGACGGTGCCGGCACACATTGCTGACCAGCTGCACGCCGTCCGGCCCCGGCGCCTTGCGGATCAGGGCGCGGCCCTCGCCTTCCTGCGCCAGGGTCTGGTAGTCGCCCGGCTCGGCCACCATGAGCTCATGGCCCAGGTAGCGCGGTGCGGCATCGAAGATGAGGTCTTGCTCCAGCTTGAAGAGTGCGGCGTCGAAATAGCTCGACACCGGCAGCTGGCTGCAGCTCTGCTGCAGGGCCTCCATCGTGATGCTCAGGTCGGACATGATCCAGGCGGTCTCCAAAAAAGCACAGGCCCGAGGCCGACGCTCAAGGTCGGGCGGGCGGCGCAGCGGGCGCTCCGGCGGGGGCGCGATTCTAGCCAGCGGGGGGTGACCCGTCAGCCGGGAGCAGGCCGCCATGCCGCGCGCGTACCACGGTGCCGTGCCCCGGGGCCGCCAGGGGCCCCGCCTACAATGGCTGCCTTTGTACACATGGGCCATGGTCAAGAGCGCATCCACGACTCACGCGGCAACTTCCACTCCGTCGGCTGGTGCTGCCGCCGCCACCTCGGCGCTGCGCAGCCAGCCTGTGCCGACCAGTTACGAGGCTGCCTTGACCGAACTGGAAAAACTGGTCGGGGCCATGGAAGGATCGCAATTGCCGCTGGACGAACTGCTGGGCGCCTATCAACGAGGCGCCGACCTGCTCGACTTCTGTCGTGCCCGGCTTGACGCCGTCGAGCAGCAGGTCAAGCGACTCGAAGACGGTCAGCTGCAGGCCTGGAGCGACAAGTGACGGTGACAACGAGCGACCTCGACCGCTGGATGACGGCCGAACTCGCCGAGGTCGAGGCCAGACTGAGCGACTTCGTGGTGGCCGACACCCCGGCTGACTTGGGCGAAGTGATGCGATACGGCGTGCTCGACGGTGGCAAGCGGGTGCGCCCGCTGCTGGCGCTGGCAGCCGCCGCGGCAGTGGGCGGCGAGCGGGCGGCGGCGCTGCGTGCGGCCTGTGCGGTTGAACTCATCCACGCCTATTCGCTGGTGCACGACGACCTGCCGTGCATGGACAACGACGTGCTGCGGCGCGGCAAACCCACCGTCCACGTCAAATATGGCGAGGCCCGCGCCATGCTGGCCGGCGACGCCATGCAGGCACTGGCCTTCGAGGTGCTCACGCCCGCGCCCGACGAGCCGGACACCGTTGCCCTGCCGCCGGCCCTGCAGGCCCGCATGTGCCGGCTGCTGGCCCGTGCCTCCGGCGTGCTGGGCATGGCCGGCGGCCAGGCGATCGACCTGGCCAGCGTCGGTCGCCCGCTCGACGAGATACAACTGCAGGACATGCATCGCCGCAAGACCGGCGCCCTGCTGCATGCCGCCGTCATGATGGGCGCTGCCTGCGGCCCGACCCATGCAACAGCCTTGGCGGCGCTGGGTGACTATGGCGCCGCCATCGGCCTGGCGTTCCAGGTGGTGGACGACATCCTGGACGTCACCCAAGCCTCGGCCACCCTGGGCAAGACCGCCGGCAAGGACGCCGACAACGACAAGCCCACCTATGTATCGGTGCTCGGGCTGGATGGCGCGCGGGCCCGCGCGGCCTTGCTGCATCAGCGCGCCCGAGCCGCGCTGCACGGCGCCGGCCTCGTGGACGACGGGGCTTGGTTGGCGTTGCTGGCTGACCGCATCGTCGATCGGGAGAACTGACACCATGCGTCGTGCCGTGCTGCTGTCCACGCCCTGGCGCTTGAGCGCCGTCGATGTGACCGGGTCTTCAGACTTCGCGCCTGCGGTGCACGACTGCCCATAGACTTGCCAGCCCGGCCGCCGCGATCCGCCGCTTGTCGGCCTGAGCGCGTGCCCGCCCGCTACTTTCCGTGACCCCGCCTTCGATACGCCTGCCATGACCGCCACCTATCCCCTGCTCGAAAGCGTGCACACGCCCGACGACCTGCGCCGCCTGGCGCGGGGCGACCTGCGTCAGCTCGCCACCGAGCTGCGCGGCTTCTTGCTGCAAAGCGTGTCGCGCACCGGCGGCCACCTGTCGTCCAACCTGGGCACGGTCGAGCTCAGCATCGCCCTGCACTATGTCTTCGACACCCCGCACGACCGCCTGGTGTGGGACGTGGGCCACCAGACCTATCCGCACAAGATCCTGACCGGGCGGCGCGAACGCATGGACACGCTGCGCCAATGGGGCGGGCTGTCAGGCTTTCCCAAGCGCGACGAGAGCGAGTACGACACCTTCGGCACCGCGCATTCCAGCACCAGCATCTCGGCCGCACTGGGCATGGCCATCGGTGCGCAGCAAAAGGGCGAGCAGCGCCACTGCGTGGCCATCATCGGCGACGGTGCCATGACCGCCGGCATGGCCTTCGAGGCCTTGAACAACGGCGGCATGCCACACGCAGGCCGCAAGCCTGATCTGCTGGTGGTGCTCAACGACAACGACATGTCGATCAGCCCGCCGGTGGGCGCGCTCAACAAATACCTGGCCCGGCTCATGAGCGGCAAGTTCTACGCTGCCGCGCGCGAAGGCGCCAAGACCGTGCTGAAGAACGCGCCGCCGCTGTTCGAGCTGGCCAAGCGCTTCGAGGAACATGCCAAGGGCATGGTCGTGCCCGGCACCATCTTCGAGGAGTTTGGCTTCAACTATGTCGGCCCGATCGACGGCCATGACCTGGACGCGCTCATCCCCACGCTGGAGAACCTGCGCGACAAGCGCGGCGCGCAGTTCCTGCATGTGGTCACCAAGAAGGGCTACGGCTACAAGCTGGCCGAGGCCGACCCGATCCAGTACCACGGCCCGGGCAAGTTCGACCCTGCCGTCGGCCTGGTCAAGCCGGCCACGCCGCCCAAGCCCACCTTCACCCAGGTGTTTGGCAACTGGCTGTGCGACATGGCCGCGGCGGACGACAAGCTGGTCGCCGTCACCCCGGCCATGCGCGAGGGCTCGGGCATGGTCGAGTTCCACCGCCGATTCCCCGAGCGGTACCACGACGTCGGCATCGCCGAACAGCACGCTGTCACCTTTGCCGCCGGCCTGGCCTGCGAAGGGCTCAAGCCGGTGGTGGCGATCTATTCCACCTTTCTGCAGCGTGCCTACGACCAGCTCATCCACGACGTGGCGCTGCAGAACCTGCCCATGGTGTTCGCGCTCGACCGCGCCGGCATCGTTGGCCAGGACGGCGCCACCCACATGGGCGCCTTCGACATCGCCTTCGTGCGCTGCATCCCCAACATGGCCATGATCGCCCCGGCCGACGAAGCCGAGCTGCGCCGCTCCCTGACCACCGCCTACCTGCGCGCCCAGCCGGTGGCTGTGCGTTACCCGCGCGGAGCCGGCGTGGGCACCGTGCCGACAGCCGACTTCGAGCAGCTGCCCTGGGGCCAGGGCGAACTGCGCCGGCAGGGCCGCAGCGGCGTGGCCATCCTGGCCTTCGGCAGCCTGCTCTACCCGGCCCTGGCGGCGGCCGAGACGCTGGACGCCACGGTGGCCAATATGCGTTTCGTCAAGCCGCTCGACACCGCCTTGCTCGAACGAGTGGCGCGCAGCCACACGGCACTGGTCACGCTTGAGGAGGGCTGCGTGAACGGCGGCGCCGGCAGCGCGGTGCTGGAAGCGCTGCAGGACGCCGGCATCCAGATCCCGCTGCTGCGGCTGGGCTTGCCCGACCAGTTCGTCGACCACGGCGACCCGGCCCTGCTGTACGCGCAATTGGGCCTGGATGCGGCGGGCATCACACGGTCGGTGCAGCAGCGATTCGGCACGCCGGCTGCCAGCGCCGTGGCGCCAGCCGCACTGCGAGCGGTCAACGCCTGACCTTGTGTCGAGCGCCGCGACGACCCGCCTCGACCAGACTGCGCGCCCCGCCCTCTACACCATCCGGCGACAACCCCAGGCCAGGCAGCGCAGGCGCGACCTGCCATGCTTGCGCCCATGAACGACATGACCCACCCTCAGAGCTTGGCCGCGGCCATTCCGGACACGCAAAGCGAGCGCGACCAGCGCCACATCGCCATCACCCGCGTGGGCGTGAAACGCCTGCGCTACCCGCTGCTGGTGCGCGTGGGCGAGAACGCCGTGCAGGCGGTGGCCGAGTGGTCGCTGTCGGTGGCGCTGCCGGCCGAGCGCAAGGGCACCCACATGTCGCGCTTCGTCGCCTGGCTGGAAGACTTCAACCGCGACGCCGTGGTGCTCGACGCCGCCAGCCTGCGCGAGCGTGCCGCCGAACTGCTGGTGCGCCTGGACGCCCACGAGGCCAGCATCGAGGCGCGTTTCCCCTTCTTCATCCGCAAGAGCGCGCCGGTCTCGGGCGTGAGCAGCCTGCTCGACTACCGCGGCGGCTGGCTGGCCGAGGCGCGCGCCGAGGGTGTGTCGGTCTGGTCCGAGGCGGTGGTGCCGGTCAAGAGCCTGTGCCCGTGCTCGAAGGAAATCTCCGACTACGGCGCGCACAACCAGCGCTCGGAAGTGACGCTCAGGATCGAGCAGCTCGCGCCCATCGGCTTTCCCGAGGTGGTGCGCTACGCCGAGGAGAGTGCTTCCAGCGAGATCTGGGGCCTGCTCAAGCGCCCGGACGAAAAGTGGGTCACCGAGCGCGCCTACGAGAACCCCAAGTTCGTCGAGGACCTGGTGCGCGACGTCGCCCTGCGCCTGAACGCCGATGCGCGCATCGGCCGCTACGAGGTCGAGGTGGAGAACTTCGAGTCCATCCACAACCACTCGGCCTACGCGCGCATCGCGCGCGGTGGCTGAGGCCGAGCATTCACCCCCCCCCCGCCCGCTCATGCTCGACACCATCGAACTGCAGTCCGGCCCGCAGCCGCGCGCCAGCCTCATCGTGCTGCATGGCCTGGGCGCCGACGGCAGCGACTTCGTGCCGGTCTGCCAGGCCCTGGACCTGTCCGCCGTGGGTGATGTGCGCTGTGTGCTGCCCAGCGCCGAGGACATCCCCGTCACCCTCAACGGCGGCGCGGTCATGCCGGCCTGGTACGACATCCGCAATAGCGACCTGATGCGGCGCGAGGACGAGGCCGGTCTGCGCCGCTCGCAGGCGCAGATCCAGGCCCTCATCGAGCGCGAGATCGAACGCGGCGTGCCGTCGTCGCGCATCGTGCTGATGGGCTTCTCGCAGGGCTGCGCCATGACGCTCATGACCGGCCTGCGCTGCCCCGTGCCCCTGGCCGGGCTGGCAGGGCTGTCGGGCTATCTGCCGCTGCCCGAGCTGACCGCGGCGGAGCGCCACGCGGCCAATGCCGCGGTGCCGGTCTTCCTGGCCCACGGCCGCCAGGACGGCGTGGTGCCGCTTGCGCGTGGCCTGGCCTCGCGCGACGCGCTGCGCACGCTCGGCCACCCGGTGCAGTGGCAGGACTACGCCATGGATCACAGCGTGTGTTTGGAAGAGATCGCCGACCTCAACCGCTGGTTGGTGCAGGTGCTCGGGCCTGCTGCTGCGACCTGAGCAGCGACCTGAGCGTCGGCGTCGCGGTGAGTGAGGTGCGCGGGCTGGGCGGGGTCGATGTGGCGCCCCACCAGCGGGCCGCGGTCAATTGGCCAGCAAGGTGTCCAGGGCCTGTGCCAGTTGGCCGGCTTCAAGCGCCAGGCTGACGATGGCCGGTTGTAGTTCTGCCAGCGGGCTGCCGGAACGGATCAGGCTTTCGGCCCGCACAGCATGGCCGTGCAGGCCCATGGCGCCTACCGCGGCGGCGCTGCCCTTGATGCGGTGGACCAACGCGTTCAGCACATCGGCGCTGGTGTTCAGTTCGGCCAGCGGCTGCGCCGCACGCAGGTCGGCGCCTTCTGACGCACTGTCCGCCGCATCGTGGGTCGCCAGCCAGTCCTGCAGTTCGCCGCGGCCCTTGTGCAGGCTTTGCGCGAACACGCCCAACACGCGCAGATAGGCCGGCAGGCGGTCGCGCACCTGATACAGGCCACGCGCCGCGTCCAGCCCCGGCACCGACAGCAGACGCGTGCGCCAGGCCAGCTCCTCGTGCTGGTCGATCGCGCTTGTGGGCGCCGCCGGCGCGGCCGCCGCCGCGGGGCGTGTGCCGCCTGGCGTGGCGGTCGAAGCGCGCGGGTTCGACGTCACGGCCGGGGCGGTGCCAACGCCCGGTGCCTGCGCCGGTCGAGCGGCGGCAGACGGCTGCACCGGCGACCCCGGCTGGGGCGAGCCCGGGGACTGAACCGGCGTCTGGCCTGCTGTCCGACCACCGGCGTCGGTGCCTTGCGCCTCGGTCGGCAGCCAGCGCAGCAGCATGCTGTGCAGCTGGTCGAGCTCCATCGGCTTGGTGATGTAGTCGTTCATGCCTGCCGCGAGGCAGGCGGCGCGGTCGGCAGCGAAGGCGCTGGCTGTCATGGCGACGATGGGCAGGCCGGCCTGCCCAGGCTGTCGGCGGATGGCGGCGGTGGCGGTCAGCCCGTCCATCACCGGCATGTGCATGTCCATCAGCACCAGGGCGTAGGGTGGGTCGGCCTGCATCACCTTGTCGAGCGCTTCCTGGCCGTCGCAGGCCTGATCGGCCTGGAGCTGCACCACGGTGAGCAGGTCGGTGGTGAGTTCGCGGTTCACCGGATGATCGTCGGCCACCAGCACCCTTCGGCCGCCCAGGGTGGCGGCGCGGGCGCGCACGCGGGCCTCGAGCGCCTCGCCGCTGGTGGCGGTCGGGCTGGCGGTGCTGGGCGCGAGGCGGGCAGTGAACCAGAAGCGGCTGCCTACGCCCAGGGTGCTGGTGGCGCCCGCGTCGCCGTGCATGAGGCGGGCCAGCCGGCGCGTAATGACCAGGCCCAGGCCGCTGCCGCCGTGCTGGCGTGCCACGTCGCTGCCGGCCTGCACGAAGGGCTGGAACAGCCGTGCCAGTGCCGCCTCGTCCATGCCCGGGCCGCTGTCGATCACCTCGAAGCGCAGCGTGCACGGGGCGTCGGTCGGCGCGTCGGTCGCCGCCGGCAGTTCGCGCACGACGATCTGCACGCCGCCCTGGCGGGTGAACTTCAGCGCGTTGGACACCAGGTTGAGCAGCGACTGGCGCAGCCGTGTCGGGTCACCGCACCAGGCGCTGCGGGTGTCGCCGAGGTCGACCGTCAGGCTCAGACCCTTGGCGCGGGCACTTTCGTCCAGCAGGCCGTGGGCCTGGGTGCACAGCTCGGCGAGGTCGAAATCGATGGCCTCGAGTTCGAGCCGGCCCGACTCGATGCGGGTGATGTCGAGCACGTTGTTGACCACCGACAGCAGGTGGCGGCCTGCCTCGTTGATCTGGTGCAGCCGTTGCGTCTGGGGGCTGTCGTGTGCACCGGCGAGTTCGCGCCGCATGAGCTGCGCCATGCCCAGCATGATGTGCACCGGGGTGCGGATCTCGTGGCTCATGGTGGCCAGGAAATCACTCTTGGCGCGGTTGGCGGTTTCCGCGGCGCGCTGGTCCTGCAGCGCGGTTTCGAGCAGGCGGTGTTCGGTGATGTCCTCGCTGTAGCCGTGCCACAAGAAGCTGCCGTCGGCCAGGCGTTGCAGCGAGGCGCGGCTTTCCACCCAGACCTCACGGCGTCCGGCGATGCAGCGGTAGCGTGCGCGCCAGTCCTGCATCTGGCTGGCCGAGGCGCGCAGGCCGGCCTCGACCACGTCGCGGTCCTGTGGGTGCAGGCTGTTCCACCAGGGGCCGAGTTGCTCGCGCACCAGCTCGGGTGCCAGGCCGTGCAGGCGGCGCAGGCCTTCGCTGGCATAAGGCATGGACCACTGGCCCTGGGCGCTGAGCAGCAACTGGAACAACACGCCGGGCAGTTGCTCGGCAGCCCGCTGGGCGTTGCGCAGCTGATCCTCAAGCCGGCGGCGTTCGCCCAGGCGCACCAGGGCGGCGTGAATGCGCGGTTCAGCGCCGTCGGGCGGGCGGCGCAGCACGGCATTGAACAGCGCGGCCTGGCGCTGCGCACCGCTCAGCAGGGTCAGCTCGATCTCGTCGACACGCTGGCGCAACTGCAGCAGCGGCACCACATGCGAGTGGTAGAGCAGACGCGAGGCCGGCGTGAGCAGCTGGTCGAAGCGCCGGCCCTGCAACTCGGCGGCCGGGCTGCCGATCAGCTCCGCCGCATGGTGGTTGACGCGCAGCACGCTGTGCTGCGCGTCCAGCATGAGCAGGCCGACCGGCAACTGGTCGAGTTCGAATGCCGGCGCCATCGTCGGTGCGGACGCAGGCAGGCCCGACGCACCATCGGGCGCGGCCGGCGCACCTTCGGGCGCAACGGAGGACAGGGGCGGGTTCACCAGTCGGGGCGCGAACGTCAAGGCTCAGGGCGCGCCGGCCAGGTAGGACCGGATGGAGGCGCAGGTGTCGGCCGGATGGCTCATGTGCGGCAGGTGACCACCGACCTGCAGCGTGGCCAGGCGGCTGCGCGCCAGCCGGCTGTGCAGGTAGTCGCCCACATAGCCCGGCGCCACGATGTCGTCGCTGCACTGCAGCAGCAGCACCGGATGGTGCAGCCTCGGCAGGTCGGCGCGGTGGTCGCACAGGAACACCGCCTGGGCGAAGCGGCGTGTCACCGCCGGGTCGCTGGCGCAGAACATGGCCTTGAGCTCCTCGGCCAGTTCGGGGCGGTCGGCGTTGCCCATGGCCACCGGCGCGAAGAAGCCGGCCCAGCCGGGAATGTTGCGCTCCATGAGGTCGAGCAGTTCGTCCACATCCTGGCGGCCGAAGCCACCGCGGTAATCCGGCGGATCATCCAGGTAGCGCGGCGAGGCGCCGATCATCACCAGGCGGGCAAAACGCTGCGGCTCGGCCAGGGTGGCGAGCAGGCCGATCATGCCGCTGACCGAGTGGCCGACCAGCACCGCGTCGTGCAGGTCGAGATCGGCGCACACCTCGATCAGGTCGCGGGCGTAGCCATGCAGATCGGCGTAGCGGGTGGCATCGTAGGCGGCCGGGTCGGACTGACCGGCGCCGACATAGTCGAACAGCACCACGCGGTGGTCGGCCGCCAGATCCTGGGCCATGCGCCGCCAGGCCTGCTGGTCGCAGCCGAAGCCGTGGGCGAGCACCAGGGTGGTTGGACCCTGACCGACGACGTTGACGTTGTTGCGCTGACGGATCGGCATCGGCATGGGGTGTCTCCTCAAGGGCCGGACGATGCGGGAACTGTAGCCGGGGTCGGGAACGTCGATGTGGCTGTGCGACCGTGTTGCTTAAGGCCGGATCAACCTGCGTCAAGAATCTGACGCGCCGGCCACGGGGTCGCGGCCGCGCAGGCGGCGCAGCAGGCTCAGCGCCTGGGCGTGTTCAAAGTTGCGCACCAGGCCATGCAGGCGGTCGGTGCCCTTGGTGCCCAGGCGTTCGCGCAGCACGCTGTCGGCCTTGCGCAGCGCCGGGCCGCTGTCGAAGTCGCCGCTGGCGAGCAGGGTTTCAAGATGGTCCAGCGTGGCGCCGGTCTCGACACTCTCGGGCGCAGCCGGCACATGTTCGGTCAGGCGGGGCGGCAGGGTATTCGGGGCGCTGGCAGCCACCGTGGGTGGGTGGCCAGACGGCGCGGCGTCACCCAGGGTTGCCTGCAGAGTGCGCAGCAGGGCGCCGAGTTTGTCGGTCAGGGTGCGCGCCGCGTCGTCGAAGGCGCCGGCGTGCAGCGCCGCCGGTCCATCGGCCGCCTGCAGCGCCTGTTCGAGCGCCAGCGCGCGCGCCTGCAGCTCGGCGGCGCCCAGGATGCCGCAGGCGCCGCGCAGCGCATGCAAGCGGGCCCGCACGTCGCCGGCTCGCCGCTCGGCCAGGCTGACGCGCAGCAGGCGCAGCTGTTCACCTTCGGTGTCGGCGAACACGCGCAGCGCGTGCAACTGCATCTGCGGGCGGCCGCGGTAGATGCGTGCCACCGCCCGCGCGTCCAGGCCGGGCACGAGCAGCAGGCCGGCGGTGCCGTCGATGGGGCCGGCCGGTCGACGGTTGCCGGATTCCCCTGCGGCATCGGCCACCGCCTGGCCGTCGGCCTGGGTGTCGATCCAGATGGTGACGCTGCCGGCCTGGGGGTCGCCGGGGGCCAGCGGCGCGATTGCCAGCGTGTCGCCCTCGATGGTCAGGTCGACTGCGGTCGCCAGCGGGGGTGCCAGCAGGGCCGTGCCGGTGCCCGTGGCGCGCGCGTCCAGCCAGCGCAGCAGCACGGCGTAAAGCAGTTCGGGGTCGACCGGCTTGCCGATGTGGTCGTTCATGCCGGCCGACAGGCAGGCGGCGCGATCTTCGCCAAAGGCGTTGGCGGTCATGGCCAGGATGGGCAGGTCGGCGTGCCCGGGCAGGGCACGGATGCGTCGGGTGGCCTCCAGGCCGTCGATTACCGGCATCTGCACGTCCATCAGCACGAGCTGGAAATCGTGCCGGCTGACCAGGTCGATGGCCTGGGCGCCGTCTTCGGCCAGGTCGACCGCCAGGCCGGCGGCCTGCAGCAGCTCGACCGCCACGTCGCGGTTGACCGGGTTGTCCTCGGCCAGCAGCACCCGTGCGCCGTGGTGACGCTGGGCCAGTTCCTGCTCGGCGGCGCCGGCGGCCACCAGGCTGGGGGCCAGGCTGCCGCGCAGCAGCTGACCGATGTGTTCGAACAGCTGGGCGGAGGTGGCCGGCTTGAGCAGCACCGAGGCGCGGGCGTGCAGATCGCGCAGGCGCTGGCGCAGGGCATCGTCGTCCTGGATGGCCAGCAGCACGGCCGGAGGCTGGCCAAGGGGCGACTGGCGCGCCAGCCGTTCGAGCAGGCTGGCGCCGTCCATGCCCTGCAGGTGGGCGTCGATGACCCACAGCCGCACCGGGTCGACCGCCAGCGTGGCGGCGTGCGCCAGGGCCAGGGCCGAGTCACCGTCGGCCAGCTGCTCGACGCGCAGGCCCAGGTGTTCGAGCTGGGCGGCCAGTGCCTGTCGCGCCTCGGGCAGGTCGTCCACCACCGCCGTGCGCAGATGACTGAGCGGGGAGCGCGGCAGGCCGGTGACATCGATGGCGCCGGTGACCGCGCTATTGACGGCGTCATCGAGGGCGGCCGGAACAGCGGGTGTGGCCGGGCGACGCATGCGCGCGGTGAACCAGAAGGTGCTGCCGGCGCCCGGCGTGCTGGTCACGCCGACCTCGCCGCCCATGAGTTCGGCCAGGTGGCGGGTGATGGCCAGACCCAGGCCGGTGCCGCCGTAGCGCCGGTTGGTCGAGTCGTCGGCCTGGGCGAAGGCCTTGAACAGGCGGTCGATCTGTTCGGGCGGCACACCGATGCCGGTGTCGCTGATGGCAAAACGCACCATCAGCCGTTCACCTTCGCCGTCGTCGGCTGCGGCAGGCGTGCTGCCGGCAGCCTCGGGCACGATGTCGGCGCGCAGGCACACCGAACCGTGATCGGTGAACTTGACCGCATTGCCCAGCAGGTTGACCAGGGCCTGCAGCAGCCGGGTCGGGTCGCCGCGCAGCAGCGGCGGCAGGCAGGTGGCGTCGAGCACCACCTCCAGGCCCTTGGCGCGGGCGCGTTCGCCCACCAGGCTGGCGGCACGCTCCAGCGTCGAATCGATGTCCACGTCGGCCAGCTCGAGTTCGAGCTTGCCCGACTCGATCTTGCTAAGGTCCAGGATGTCGTTGATGACCGACAGCAGGTGCTGGGCCGCGCTGGCGATGCGGCTCAGGCGATCGTGCTGGCCGGGGTCGCGCGCGTCGCGCTGCAGCAGGTGGGTCAGGCCGATGATGGCGTTCATCGGCGTGCGGATCTCGTGGCTCATATTGGCCAGGAAGACGCTCTTGGCCCGGCTGGCCGCTTCGGCGCGATCGCGTTCGTGCGCCAGCGCCTCGTTCAGGCGGCCCAGCTGGCCGGTGCGTTCGGCCACCAGTTCCTCGAGGTGCAGGCGGTGGCGGTCGAGTTCTTCGCCCAGCTGCTTGCGTTCGGTGACGTCCTCGCTGATCGCCAGGTAGTGCGAGATGTGGCCGTCGCCGTGGCGCAGCGGCACGATGGTGGACGACTCGTGGTACAGCTCGCCGGTGCGGCGGCGGTTGACGAATTCACCGCGCCAGGTCGAGCCGCGGGTGAGCGTGTCCCACATCTGGCGGTAGACCTCGTCCGGCGTCTGCCCGGACCGCACGATGTTGGGGTTGAGCCCCAGGGCCTCGTCCAGCGTGTAGCCGCTGGCGCGGCTGTAGGCCGGGTTGACGTATTCGATCCGGCCCTGCACATCGGTGATGACGATGCCGACCGGGCTTTGTTCGACCGCCAGCGACAGCTTGCGCAGCTGCCGCTCGGCGATATGGCGCTCGGTGATGTCGGTGAACGAGACCACCGCGCCGCTGAGCGGCGCGCTCGCCGGCAGGCCGGTGTCCTGGTCGAGGTCGGCCGGCGCGTCCTCGTCCACGTCCCGCATGGGTTCGGCATTGACCAGCAACCACAACAGTTGTGAGGCCGGCCCGATGAGCCCCAGCACCGCGTTGTGGCTGGGCAGACCCTCACGCAGCGCGCGCTGCAGCGGTTGTTCGTGCGGGGGCATGGGCGTGCCGTCGGTGCGCACGGTCTGCCACAGGTCCATGCCGCCGTGGCGCAGGTCCAGCAGCGACATGCCCAGCAGCCGCTCGGCCGAGGGGTTGCAGGCCACCAGCCAGCCGTCGGCGTCATAGACCAGCACCGCTTCGGTCAGGGCCGACACCATGCTGCGGTAACGCGCCTCGTTTTCGCGCAGCCGCTCCTGTTCATGACGGCGCTGCGTGATGTCGGTGTGCACCACCACGGCGCCGCCGCTGCGCGTGCGCAGCGGCGTGACCGCCATGTGGAACCAGCGCACGCCCGCGGGGCTCGGGCAGGCGTATTCCGTCCGGTAGGTCCGCGCCGTGCCGGCCAGCACCGCGCGTATGCCTTCCGCCACCTCCAGCGCCTGCTGATCCCCACCGGCGGCTGATGCGTCGCAGGCGCTCAGGTAGCTGTCGCCCACGCCGGCGCCTCTCACACCGTGGGCGGGGGCGGGCTCGGGCCGCCGTTCAGGGTCGAGCAGCCGGCTGTCCAGCGAGGTGTCGGCAGGGTCAGGTGTGGGGTCATCCGTCTCGACCAGGGCCAGATCCAGATCCAACGAAGCATCGAGTTCAGTGCCCGCAGGGGCCGTCAGCTGGCCGAACTGGCGCCAGGCGGCGTTGACCGCGACGATGCGGCCGTCGCGGTCCAGCACCGCCATGTGGTCGAGGATGGAGTCTTCCACCGCCTGCAGCACGGTGGCCGATTCGCTCAGCGCCAGGTTGGCCTGGTGACGCTGGGTGACGTCCTCGATCACGCCGACGAAGTACAGCGGCTCGCCGGTCTGCTCATCGCGCACCAGCGAGGTCGAGATGCGCACCCAGATGATCTGCGTGTCGGCGCGGATGTAGCGCTTCTCGATCGTGAAGCCGCTGAGCTCACCCGCAAGCACCCGCTGCATCTGGCCCAGGTCGGTGTCGAGGTCGTCCGGGTGGGTCAGGTCCTGGAAGCGCCGGGCCAGCAGCTCGTTGCGGCTGTAGCCGGTGATGTCGCACAGGCGCTGGTTGACCGAGATCCACTGACCGGCCAGCGTTGTTTCACTCATGCCCACCGCGGATTGCTCGAAGGCGGCCTGGTAACGCGCCTCGCTGATGGCGCGTGCACGCTCGGCCTGCACCTGGGCGGTGATGACCTCGGCGAACAGGAAGAGGCCGCCGACCTCGCCGGCGTCGTTGCGCCAGGGCTGCACTTCCCAGCGTATCCAGTCGATGCGGCCGTCCGGTCGCTCGAAGCTGTCGATCTGGGCCTGCTCGATCGCGCCCGCCAGGCCGCGCCGGTGCACGGCGCGCCAGCGTTCGGGGATTTCGGGGAACAGCTCGTAGTGGTTCAGCCCGACGATGTCACGATCGCCCAGGCGGTCCTGCACATTGAGGTCGCTCAGCCAGCGCCGGCTCACCGCCAGGTAACACATGGCGGTGTCGAGCATGGCAATGGCGGCCGGTGTGTGTTCGACGAACAGGCTCAGGCGTTGCTGCGAGGCGCGCAGCGCGGCATCGGCACGCATGCGTTCACTGATGTCGCGCGAAATGCCGAACAGGCCGATCACCTGGCCCTGCGCGTCGCGCAGCGGGCCCTTGGTGCTCAGCCAGGTGCTCGGGCCCTGGGCAGACCCGGCAATCTGCTCTTCCAGCGTGATGGTGAGGCCCTCGCCCATGATGCGGGCGTCGGTCTCCATCACCTGCCGGGCGTCGTCGCTGTCGAGCACGGCATGGTCGTCATGGCCGATGACGTCCACCGCCCGCCGGCCGGTGTACAGGCTGGCGGCGTGGTTGAAGAGCTGGTAGCGGCCCTGCCTGTCCTTGGCGTAGATGGCGTCGGTGGAGCTTTCGGCGATGGCGCCGATGAGGGCGAGTGCGCCGAGCTGCTCGCGCTGCAGGTCCTGGCGATGCAGCGACTCGCGCAGCATCTCGTGGTCGCGGTAAAGCCTGGCCGCCACGCCCAGGGTGAGCAAGGCCAGCAGTGCAGCCGCGGCGATCCACAGGGCCTCGCGGCTGGCCAGATCGATCAGCTCGCTGCGCTCGATGTGGGCGACGAACCACCAGCTCGTGCCTTCGATGGGCGCGGCGGTGCCGAACACCGGTGTGCCGTTGACATCCAGGGCGCTGATGGGTTTGCCGGGCGCCGCCTCGCCGCGCATGAAGCGGGCGGCAAAGTTGTCCGGCGCATCCAGATCGACCGGACGGAGCCCGAACAGGCCGACCACCTTGCCGCCCTGCGGCCGGACCAGGGTCGACGCGGCCGTGGGGCTGGGCAGCGGCCAGCGGTTCAGGGTGGGCTGCAGATAGTCGGTGGCGTCGATCTGCAGCACGACGACGGCCTGGCCGGTGTCGCCCAGATGCAGCAGCGGCGTGACGAACTCGAAGTGGGCATGCTCCGGCGTGTCGTTGTGCAGTTCCGTACGCACGACCTGGCTGCTCTGGGCGGCGTTGCGGGCGGCTTCGCGCAGGGCGGGTGCAAGTGCGGGTGCAAGTGCGGGTGCAAGGGCCGGCGTAGCAGCGGCGGTCGGGCCCGCTGCGCTGGAGTCCGCCAGCCGGGCCAGCGTGATGCGCTGCCCGTTCTCGTCCAGCAGCATGGCGGCGCTGAACTGGTTGACGGCCCGGAAGTCTTCCAGCCGCTCGAGCAGTTGCTGCGTCGCCTGCCGGTCACCGTCCAGGTGGCGACGGTAGAGTGCGGCGTAGTAACCGCTGGAGGCGACGTAACGCGCCGCGGCGTCCAGGCCGGTCAGCCAGCGGCCGACCTGTTCGGTGCGCAATCGAACCACCGCCTCGATGCGGCCGGCCTCGCGTTGCTGCACCTGACGGTAGTTCAGCCACAGCCCGCCCAGTGTGAACAGGACGATGAAGACGGCCAGGCCGACGACCACCCGCCGCGTGTGCCGGCTGAGCGGGCGAGGCGTCGGCGCAGCGCTCGTCGGTGAGGTCGCGGCGGCAGTCGGGCCGGCAGTCAGGCCACTCGTCGGGCCACCAGTCGGTGCGGGTTCGGCCGCTGCGGCAGCGCCGGCCCGGTCCGGGGCGGCCGGATCGGCGTCGTGCGACGCGGGCTCGACCATGTGGTGCGCCGCTCGGGTTCAGGTGTCCGAACCGAGGCTGCGGTGCTTGGCCTCGACGGTCTCCTGGCTGTCGACGTAACACTGCGCGATGGTGCAGAACTCGTCGAAGGCCTTATCGAAGGCGTCGCACACGTCCGGATCGAAATGCTGGCCGCGTTGCTCGACGATCATGCGGCGCGCTTGATCGGGGGCAAACGGCTCCTTGTAGACGCGCCGGGAGATGAGCGCGTCGAACACGTCGGCCAGGGCCATGAGGCGGGCGGCGAGCGGAATGGCGTCACCGGCCAGGCCGTCGGGGTAGCCGCGGCCGTCCCAGCGCTCGTGGTGATGCCGCGCGATCTGCTTGGCGTAGGCCAGGAAGGCGACCGGGCGCGCCGCGTCGCGCTCGGCGTGGTCGATGGCGTCGGCACCGAGCTGGGCATGGGTCTTCATCACCGCCCATTCCTCGGGCGTGAGCTGGCCGGGCTTGAGCAGGATGTTGTCGGGAATGCCGACCTTGCCGATGTCATGCAGCGGCGCCGACTTGGCGATCTGCTCGACGATCTTGGCGTCGAGCACGGACGCGAACTTCGGGTGGTCGAGGAGATGGGTGCCCAGGCAATGCACATAGGCCTGGGTGCGCTTGAGGTGGTTGCCGGTCTCGGGGTCGCGGATTTCGGCCAGATGCGCCAGGGCCAGGATGGAGACGTCCTGGATGAGCAGGTTCTCGCCCATGCGGCGCGCCACCTCAGCCTCGAGGTCGGCGTTGTGGGCCTGCAGGCGGTCGCGCGCCTGCTTGAGTTCAAGATGTGCGGCCACCCGTGCCAGCACCACCGCCGGGCGCAGCGGCTTGGTGATGTAGTCGACCGCGCCGAGCTTGAGGCCGAGTTCCTCGTCCTCGGCGGCGTCCAGCGAGGTGGCGTAGATCACAGGCACCTCGCAGGTGAGCGGATCGGCGCGCAGCCGGCGCATCACTTCATAACCGTCCATGCCGGGCATCATGACGTCGAGCAGGATGAGGTCGGGCGTGGGCGCGAGGGCGGCCAGGCGCAAGGCCTCGGCGCCCGAATTGGCGGCGCGCACGCGGTAGCTGTCGCGCAGCAGTTCGCCGAGCACCGAGAGGTTCTCGGGGCTGTCGTCGACGATGAGGATGGTGGACGGCTTCATCAAGTCGCAGTGCGGTCTGCTCCGTCGTCAAGAAATGGGTGGGCCGACCTGTTCAAGGGTCAACGGCCATCATATCGGCCTGCCTGCTGCCTGACCGTGCAGCAAAGGGCTGTTGCGCCTGCTTTTGCCGCGATCAGTTTGTGCTTGTTCAAGCGTTTTGGGCTTGCCATCCGGCGCGCCGGCACTGCCGGAGTCCAACCAGCATGCTGGAACTGAGCAGCGGCTCAGGCGCCGAATAGCCGGCGCGCGTAAATGGCCAGGCCGGTGGCCACGCTCGCCAGGCGTTCGCCTTGCACGGCGCGGGCAGCGGGAAAGGCGGCGGCCAGTGCGCGCGTGAGCGCCAGCAGGCCGGTGGACCCCCCGGTGAAATACAGCGCGTCCACCGCCGTGGCCGGCAGGCCGGCGCGGCGCACTGTCTCGTGCGCGGCAGCGACGATGCGCTCGATGTCCACCGCCAGGCCGGCCAGGGTGGGCCCGGCCGCCAGCTGCAGGCCCAGGCCGGCTTCCACCAGGCCGAGGTCGACCTCGGTGTCGGCGCCCGCGGCGACGGCGATCTTGGCGGCCTCGGCGCGTCCGGCCAGTTCATGGCCGAGCTGGTTCTCGACCACGCGCAGCAGGCGGCGCCAGAGCCGCTCGTCGGCGAAGTTGACGCGCATGGCACGCACCTCGGCCAGGCGCGAGGGGCGATAGACGGTGTTGATGAGGTGCCAGGTGGCGAGGTCGTGGTAGACCTTGCTGGGCACCTCGCGCGCCGGCTGGCCCTGGGCGGGCTTGCCCAGGGCGCCCAGGCCGAGTTCGCGCATGACGGTGGCCAGGGCAACGCGGCGGTCGAAGTCGGTGCCGGCGATGTGCACGCCGTGGCTGGCCAGCACGTCGGCGCGGCGGTCGAGCCGCTCGCGCTGGGCCGGGCCGACGCGCACCAGCGAGAAGTCCGAGGTGCCGCCGCCGACGTCGGCCACCAGCACCAGCTCCTCGTGGTCCAGCGCGGCTTCGTGGTGCAGCGCGGCGGCGATGGGTTCGTACTGGAAGCCGATCTCCTCGAAGCCGACCGCTCGCGCGGCGGCCTCCAGCGCGGCCTGGGCGGCGGCGTCGCGCTCGGGGTCGTCGTCGACGAAGTAGACCGGCCGGCCGAGCACGACCCGGCTCAGGCGCGCACCGCCCTGCGTGGCCTCGGCGCGCCGGCGCAGCTCCAGCAGGTAGCTGCCGATGACGTCGGCAAAGCTGACCGTGCGGCCGGCGCCGATGTCGGTGCCCTGGTCCATGAGGGCCGAGCCCAGCACCGACTTCATCGAGCGCATGAGGCGGCCGTCATAGCCGTCCACATAGGCGGCGATGGCGGCCCGGCCGTACAGGCGCGGCAGCTTGACCAGCTCCGGCCCCTCGGCCAGGTAGAACACCGCCGTGGGCATGGTGGGCTGGCCGGCCTCCAGCTCGACCAGCTGCATGGCGCCACCGGCAGCGGCGGCCGGCACCGCGATGGCCGAGTTGGAGGTGCCGAAGTCGATGGCGCAGTAGTTGGGGGCGCGCTCATCCGGCATGCCGGCGCGGGTGGGGCTGGCCACGCGCGGCTCAGCCCAGCAGTTCCAGCGCGTGCTGGTAGGGCGCGTGGTAGCTCAGCTCGTCCCAGGGCAGGGGCGGGGTCATGGGCAGCAGCTCCAGGCGGCGCGACTCGCTCACGCTGTCGGGCTGCCAGTGGCCGGCGGCCTGGGCCTGGGCCAGGCCGTCGAGCAGCTGGTCGACCGCCTGGCCCTTGCCCTTCGATTGATTGCACAGCAGCACCAGGTCGCAGCCGGCGCCCAGGGCCAGCACCGCGGCCTCGGGGTAGTCGAGCACCGCGCCGGCCTTGACGTCGGCGACGCGGCGTGCGCCTTCCATGCTCAGGTCGTCGCTGAAGATGGCGCCGTGAAAGCCCAGCTGCTGGCGCAGCACGTCCTGCAGCCAGCGCTTCGAGAAGCCGGCCGGGCGGGCGTCGACCGCCGGGTAGATCACATGCGCCGGCATCACCGAGGCCAGGCTGTTGGCCAGCCAGTCGTAGGGCAGGGCGTCGTCGGCCAGGATGGCGTCGAGCGTGCGCTCGTCCACCGGGGTGTCGGTGTGGGAGTCGGCCGCCGCCCAACCGTGGCCGGGGAAGTGTTTGCCGCAGTTGGCCATGCCGGCCTGCAGCAGGCCGAACATGAGGCTGCGCGCGAGCTGGGTCACCACGCGCGGGTCGCGGTGGAAGGCGCGGTCGCCGATGACGCTGCTCCGCCCATGGTCGAGGTCCAGCACCGGGGTGAAGCTCAGGTCGACGCCACAGGCGCGCAGCTCGCTGGCCAGCACGAATCCGGCGGCGGTGGCGGCGGCGCAGGCGTCGAGCGAGCTGGTACCGGCGAGCTGGCCTTCGCCGTCGGCTTCCATCCAGCGTTTGCCCAGTTCGGCCATCGCCGGCAGCGGGGTGAAGCCGTCGCTGCGCAGGCGCTGCACCCGGCCGCCTTCGTGGTCGATGCAGACCAGCAGGTCGGGGCGGATGTCCTTCATCTCGGCGATGAGGCCGGTGAGCTGGGCGCGGTCGACCCAGTTGCGCGTGAACAGGATGAGTCCGCCGGTGAGCGGATGGGCGATGCGGCGGCGGTCGTCGGCGCTGAGTGTCGTGCCGGCGATGTCCAGCACCACCGGGGCGTGCGGGCTGGCGTCGCCCGCGTCGTCCTCGCCTTCCAGCGTGGTGGGGTCGGTGTAGTAGGGGGTGGAGGCAGTGCTCATGGGGCGGGCGAAGTGGAGGTCTGGTCTGGTGCGACCGGCTGGTCGAGCTGCTCGACAACGACGAAGCTCACCGCGGTGTCGCTCTCGTCGCTGAGGGCGACATGAGCGACGAGGCGGCGCGCGGCGAACCACTCGGCCAGGGGGCCGTGCAGGCGGATGTAGGGCTGGCCGCTGGGGTGGTTGAGGATCTCGCAGGCGCGCCAGCTCATGGGCTGGTGGATGCCCAGGCCGATGGCCTTGGAGAAGGCCTCCTTGGCCGAGAAGCGTGTGGCCAGATAGGCCAGGCCGCGGCTGGGCGCACGGGCGCCGCGGGCGCGCCACACGCGCAGCTCGGTGGGGCCGAGCACCTTTTCGGCGAAACGTTCGCCGCGCCGCGCCAGGGTGGCGGCGATGCGGCGGATGTCGCAGACATCGGTGCCGATGCCGTGGATGCGGGCGCTGGGATGCATCGGGCGGTGGCGTGCTCGTCGGTGCGCGTCAGGCCGGCGCGTCGATGCGCGCGTAGGCGGCGCGGATGCAGCGCAGGTAGTCGCGCACCGTCTCGGTGTAGCCCAGCTCCAGGGCGTCGGCGATCAGGGCGTGGCCGATCGAGACCTCGGCCACGCCGGGCACGGCGCGCAGGAAGTCGGCCAGGTTGGCGCGGTTGAGGTCGTGGCCTGCGTTCAGGCCCAGCCCCGCCGCCTGGGCGGCGCGGCCGGCGGCGCTGTACTGCTCCAGCATGGCCGGGCCGTCGGGCGTGCCGTGGTGGCGGGCATAGGCCTCGGTGTACAGCTCGACGCGGTCGGCGCCGGCGGCGGCGGCCAGGGGCATGACGGCCGGGTCGGGATCGACGAAGAGGCTCACGCGCACGCCGAGTTGCCGGCATTCGGCGATCAGCGGCGCCAGGCGCTCGAAGTCGGCCGGTCGGCTCCAGCCGTGGTCGGAGGTGAACTGGCCCTCCTCATCCGGCACGAAGGTGGCCTGCTGCGGGCGCACGCTGCGGATGAAGTCCATCAGGTTGTGGAAGGGGTTGCCCTCGATGTTGTATTCGAGCTGGGGCTGGCCCTTGATCCAGGTGGCCAACTCGTGCACGTCGCTGGCGCGGATATGGCGCTCGTCCGGGCGCGGATGCACGGTGATGCCACCGGCGCCGGCCGCTGCCACCTGCTCGGCCGCGCGCAGCACGCCGGGGATACCCAGATGCCGGCTGTTGCGCAGCAGCGCCACCTTGTTGAGGTTGACCGACAGCGTGGTCATGAGCGGATGGCCGGCCGGGTGGCCGGCTTCGGGGGCGACGAGTGGGTTCATGGGGTGCGGCGGCCGTGGGTGTGTCGGCTGGCGGTGAGGAGCGCGCGGGTGGGTCCGGCGGTGCAGTCGGTTCAGCCGCCGAGCAGCTGATGGATGCCCTGCATGACCTGGCGGGTGCGCAAGGCCCGTTCGCCGAAATGATAGTGAAGCGTTCGGCGCAGTTGCTGCTTGAGCTCGGCCGCGCCGTGCAGGCAGGCGGCCTGCAGGGCCAAGATGTCATCGGCCTGCAGCGCCGCCTCGATGGCCAGGCACTGGGCGGCACTCAGGCCGCTGGTGTCGGGGCCGGCGTCCTCGCGTAGGTGGCGGGCGTCGACCAGGCCCGCCTCGGCGCGCAACTGGTAGCTGGCGGCGCGGTCGTCGGCGTCGAGCCGCGCCTGCGTGAGGGTGACGCGGTCGAACTCGGGCAGCAGACCGGTGGTGCGCAGCAGGCACAACTCGAACGCGCGCAGGGCGGCGGCCAGGCGGGCGGCAGGGTCGGCTCCAGCCACGCTCGCAGCGGCGGCGTAGCGCGGCGGGCGTTCACGCAGGCGTTGCACCACCTGGATGGGCGGCGCGTCCAGGCCGTCGTCGTCTGCCGGGTCACCGGCGTCGAGCAGGGGCAGGGTGGCGGCGTAGGCGTCCCACAGCTCGGGGTGGGGGTCGTGGCGGGCCAGGGCGCGCAGCAGCAGTTCGTTCATGTAGAAGCCCGACATGAGGGCCGCGCCCGAGGGCAGAGCCGTGCCGCCGGCCCATTCGGCGCCACGCAGCAGCTGCACCTCGCCGCCCTCGGCCGCGCCAGATGGTGTGCCGCTGCCAGCCTTCAGCTTGCGCGGCAGGTTCAGGTTCACGGCGATGCGTTGCAAGGGCAGCAGCACGGCGCGCAGCTGCGAATGCGGCCGTTTGGCGCCCTTGGCGACCGCGACCACCCGGCCCTGCTCGCGCGTGAACAGCTCGACGATGAGGCTGGACTCGCTCCAGTCGTGGTGGTGCAGCACATAGGCCGGCTGCGGCGCGTGGTGCGCGGCCTGGCGGCGCGTGGTGGCCACGCCGGTCTTATTCGTAGCCGTAGCTGCGCAGACGGTTTTCGTCGTCGGCCCAGCCCGAGCGCACCTTGACCCAGACTTCCAGGAAGACCTTGCCTTCGCCCAGACGCTCCAGCTCCTGGCGCGCCTCGCTGGCGATGCGCTTGAGGCGCTCGCCGCCGTCGCCGATCACCATGCCCTTGTGGGCGTCGCGCTCGACCACGATGGTGGCGTTGATGCGCCGCAGCGTGCCGTCGAGTTCGTACTTGTCGATCAGCACGGTCGACGTGTACGGCAGCTCGTCGCCGGTGAGGCGGAAGAGCTTTTCGCGGATCAGCTCGGCGGCCAGGAAGCGCTCGCTGCGGTCGGTCAGCGCGTCGGCCTCGTAGTACCAGGGCTGCTCGGGCAGATAGGGCGCGACGATGCCCAGCAGGCGCTCGCAGTCGTCAAGCCGGGTGGCGGCCAGGGGCACGAACTCGGCGAAGGGGTGGCGCTCCTGCATCTGCTGCAGCCAGGGCAGCAGGTCGGAGCGCTTGTGCACCTTGTCGAGCTTGTTGGCCACCAGCACGGTGGGTTTGCCGGGCGGGATGAGGGCCAGTACCTTGGCGTCGTCGATGCCGAAATGCCCGGCCTCGATCACGAACAGCACCACGTCCACATCGCCCAGCACCGACTGCACGGTCTTGTTGAGCGAGCGGTTGAGTGCAGCCGTGCCCTTGACGGTGTGGCGGGTCTGGAAGCCGGGCGTGTCGACGAAGACGAACTGGGTGTTCAGGCCGCCTTCGTGGCTGTCGCTGCTGAGGGTGCGGATGCCGGTGATGCGGTGCCGGGTGGTCTGCGCCTTGCGCGAGGTGATGCTGACCTTCTGGCCCACGAGGCTGTTGAGCAGGGTGGACTTGCCGACGTTGGGGCGCCCGACGATGGCGACCAGGCCGCAGCGCTGGCCATGGGCGTCGTCGCCGGCGTGTTGCTCGTCGGAAGGCTGATCGGGTGGGGGGATGGGGGGCATGGCGCCGTTCATTCGTGGTCGGCGCGCAGACGTTCAAGCACGAGGCGGGCGGCCTCCTGCTCGGCGGCGCGGCGCGAGCGGCCCTCGCCGCTGGCTTCGATGTGGTAGCCCGCGGCGCTGCACACAACGACGAAGGTCTGGTCGTGGGCGCGGCCGCGGGTGGCTTCGATACGGTAGTCGGGCACCGGCTGGCGGCGCGCCTGCAGCCATTCCTGCAACTGGGTCTTGGCGTCCTTGGCCCAGGTCTGGGTCGCGGTTTCGGCCACCAGGGGCTCGAAGATGCGGCGCACCAGGGGCTGGGCGGCCTCGTAGCCGGCGTCGATGTAGACCGCGCCGATGATGGCCTCCATGGCGTCGGCCAGCATGGACGGGCGCTGCGCGCCACCGCCACGCGCCTCGCCCTCAGACAGGCGCAGCACCTCGGGGATCTGCAGCGACACGGCGATGCGGTGCAGCATGTCCTGGCGCACCAGGTGGGCGCGCACCCGCGTCAGGTCCCCCTCGGGCGACTGGGCGAAGTGGGTGTACAGCAGGTCGGAGACGGCCAGGTTGAGCACCGCGTCGCCCAGGAATTCGAGCCGTTCGTTGTGGTCGTGACCGTGGCTGCGGTGGGTGAGCGCACGCGCCAGCAGGTCTTGCCGGTGGAAGCGGTGGCCCAGGCGTAGCTGCAGGGCGTCGAGCGGAGTTTTCAAGGTGGTCCAGGAGCGACGACGTGGCAGCGCAGCTCAGTTGGAGCGGCCGCGGAACTTGATCAGCAGCGAGACCGGGCCAAACAGCTCGATTTCCTTGTCGTAGGCATAGGCGATGACGAGGCGATCGTTTTCCTTGCTGATCTCGAGGTCCTTGCCCGAGATCGAGCTGATCGAATATTCGACCTGCTTGACGCGCTCGAAGGCCGTGCGCACCTCGGGCACGGTGTTGGCACCTTCGTGGGCGATCTTGGTGACCGCGCGCGCAATGGTGTAGTTCTCGTTCACCACCGGCACCACCCGCAGGCCGATGACCGCGGTGAAGGCGATCACGATGGCCCAGAAGATCAGCCCGATCAGGGTGATGCCGCGTTGCGAGCGGCGCAGGCGTGTCGCCGACAGGCGGCCAGGCAGACCGGTGGACGGGCGGGGCAGGAAAAGATCGGGCATGGGCAGGTCTCCGCGGCTGTCGGGGCTGGGCTTCAGTTGAAGCCGCCGATGCGCTTGAGGTTACCGAAGTTCATCCAGACGAAGAAGGCGCGGCCGACGATGTTCTGGTCGGGCACAAAGCCCCAGAAGCGGGAGTCTTCCGAGTTGTCGCGGTTGTCGCCCATCATGAAGTAATGACCGGCCGGCACCTTGCAGGTCACGCCGTCGGCGGTGTAGCGGCAGTTCTCGTTGAACGGGAAATCATGGGCGCGGCTGCCGTAGTGCGAGGGCAGGCGCGGCTCGACCAGCAACTTGTGCGGCTTGCTGCCCAGGCCTTCTTCGAACTGGCGCGAGTAGCTGCGGCGGTCGTCGTCGTAGTAGTCGTCGAGCTGGCGCAGCGGCACCGGCACGCCGTTGAGATACAGCCGCTGGTTCAGATAGGCCACCTCGTCGCCCGGCACGCCGACCACGCGCTTGATGAAGTCAATGCTCGGGTCGACCGGGTAGCGGAACACCATCACGTCGCCGCGCTTGGGATCGTTGATGGAGACGATCTTCTTGTTGATGACCGGGATGCGGATGCCGTAGTGGAACTTGTTCACCAGGATCAGGTCGCCGATCTCCAGCGTCGGGATCATCGAACCCGACGGGATCTTGAAGGGCTCGAACAGGAAGCTGCGCAGCACGAAGACCATCAGGATCACCGGGAACAGGCCGGCGGTCCAGTCCAGCCACCAGGGCTGGGCCAGCACGCGGTGGCGTGCCTCGTCCAGGTTGCTGTCGACCTGGCTGATGCCCTGCTTGTTCAGCTCGGCCAGACGGGCGGCTTCCTGTTCGCCCAGGGCGGCGGCGGCGGCCAGGCGGCGCGGCAGGAAGACCCAGCGTTCGGCGATCCAGTAGGCCAGGGTGACGACGGTGAGCACGAACAGCAGCAGCGAGAAGTTGCCGCTCCATTTGCCCATGTACCAGCCGGCACCGTAGAAGATCAGGCAGGCGTACAGGAATCCGGTGAAGGGTGCCATCAGGGGTCCGGTTGAGTCGTGCGGCGGTCGGGTGGTGGTCGCTGTCATGGCGCGGCGTGGGGTCGCGAGACCTCAGTCATCGACCTGGAGGATGGCAAGGAAGGCTTCCTGCGGCACCTCGACCGAGCCGATCTGCTTCATGCGCTTCTTGCCGGCCTTCTGCTTTTCCAGCAACTTGCGCTTGCGGGTGATGTCACCGCCATAACATTTTGCCAGCACGTTCTTGCGCAGCGCCTTGACGTCTTCGCGGGCGATGATGTTGGCGCCGATCGAGGCCTGGATGGCCACGTCGTACATCTGGCGTGGAATGAGGGTGCGCATCTTGGCCGCCACGGCACGGCCGCGGAACTGGCTCTGGCTGCGGTGCACGATCATGGCCAGCGGGTCGACCCGGTCGCCGTTGATGAGGATGTCGACCTTCACCACATCGGCGCCGCGGTACTCCTTGAACTCGTAGTCCATCGAGGCGTAGCCGCGGCTGACCGACTTGAGCTTGTCGAAGAAGTCCAGCACGATCTCGGCCAGCGGCAGCTCGTAGGTCAACATGACCTGCTTGCCGTGGTAAGCCATGTTGAGCTGCACGCCGCGCTTCTGGTTGGCCAGCGTCATGACCGCACCGACATAGTCCTGCGGCATGTACAGGTGCACCGTGACGATGGGTTCGCGGATCTCGCGGATGCGCCCGACGTCGGGCATCTTGCTGGGGTTCTCGACCTCCAGCACCGTGCCGTCGTTCAGCTCGACTTCGTAGACCACGCTGGGCGCGGTGGTGACCAGGTCCTGGTCGAACTCGCGCTCCAGGCGCTCCTGCACGATCTCCATGTGCAGCAGGCCGAGAAAGCCGCAGCGAAAGCCGAAACCCAGCGCCTGGCTCACCTCGGGCTCATAGCGCAGCGAGCTGTCATTGAGCTTCAACTTCTCCAGCGCGTCGCGCAGCTGGTCGTATTCGCTCGACTCGCTGGGGTACAGGCCGGCAAACACCTGCGGCTGGATTTCCTTGAAGCCGGGCAGGGCCTCGGTGGCTGGGCCGGCGTTGTTGGGCAGCTTCTTTTCAAGCGTGATGGTGTCGCCCACCTTGGCGGCCTGCAGTTCCTTGATACCGCAGATGACGAAGCCCACCTCGCCGGCCTTGAGCGATTCACGGTTCTCGCTCTTGGGCGTGAACACGCCCAGGTGCTCGATGCCGTAGACCGTGTTGGTGGCCATCATGCGGATGCGCTCGGCCTTCTTGAACTCGCCGTCCACCACCCGCACCAGCATGACGACGCCGACATAGTTGTCGAACCAGCTGTCGATGATCATGGCGCGCGGCGCGCCGCTCGGGTCGCCCTTGGGTGGCGGCATGCGGGTGATGACGGCCTCGATGATCTCGTCGATGCCCAGACCGGTCTTGGCCGAGCAGGGGATGGCGTCGTCGGCGTCGATGCCGATCACATCCTCGATCTCGGATTTGGCGTTGTCAGGATCGGCACTGGGCAGATCCATCTTGTTGAGCACCGGCACCACTTCCACGCCCAGATCCAAGGCGGTGTAGCAGTTGGCCACGGTCTGGGCCTCGACGCCCTGGCTGGCATCCACCACCAGCAGCGCGCCTTCGCAGGCGCTGAGCGAGCGGCTCACTTCATACGAGAAGTCGACGTGGCCGGGGGTGTCGATCAGGTTGAGGTTGTAGACCTTGCCGTCCTGCGCCTTGTAGTGCAGCGCGGCGGTCTGGGCCTTGATGGTGATGCCGCGCTCGCGCTCGATGTCCATCGAGTCGAGCACCTGGGCCTCCATCTCGCGATCGGACAAACCGCCACAGCGCTGGATGATGCGGTCGGCCAGCGTGCTCTTGCCGTGGTCGATGTGGGCAATGATGGAGAAATTGCGGATGTGATCCATGGGGAACTCAGGGCTGGCGTTGCGCCGGCGTCAACGCCGTGGCGGCCGTCGCGCCGCAGGCGGCGGGCTGGTCAGCTCGTGCCCAGCAAAAAAAAGGCACGTCGAAGAGGTGACGCGCCTACCAACAAAAATCGTATGGCAACTGCTTTGTTGGGCCTTCATTGTAGCTAGTTCACCCTGGATCCGGCTTTTGTGCAGTGCAGAAAGTTGCCGCGGGACGGTCGTCACTGGGTGTCCTGGCGGCTCCTTTCCACGGGTTGACAACAAGATATCCACAGGTTGGGCCGGTGGGCCCAGCCTTGCGCCCGCAGGTTGGGGCGCCTTATCTGGATGGCGCCCGGATGATGGCGTACTGCGCCATTTCGCCGCGACGGAAGAGCAGGTTGATGGATTTGCCCTTTTCCAGCTTGGTGAGCAGTTGCTCGAACTGGCGTGCGTCGGTCACTTCGTTGTTGCCGACGCTCAGGATGATGTCGCCTTCGCGCAGACCTGCGCGCGCGGCCAGACCTTCGGCGCTTTCCACCCGCACGCCACCCTTGACCTTGAGTTCGCTGCGCTGCGCGTCGGTCAGGTTGCTCACGTTCAGGCCCAGGGCGGTGGCGGCGCTTTCCTTCGGCTTGGCGGGCTCGCTGCTGCCGCGCTTGCCGGTGGTGGCTTCAGCCTCGAACTCACCCACAGTGACGGACAACTCGCGGCTCTTGCCCAGGCGCAGCAGTTCAAGCTTGCTGCGCGTGCCGGGCTTGGTGTTGCCGACGATGCGCTGCAGGTCGGTCGACTTGTCGATCGCCTTGCCGTCGAACTTGGTGATGATGTCGCCCGGCTCGATGCCGGCCTTGTCCGCCGGGCTGCCGCTTTCGACCGAACGCACCAGGGCACCGGCCGGCTTGGGCAGACCGACCGATTCGGCCACGTCCTTGGTCACCTCGCCGATGGACACGCCGATGCGCCCGCGCACCACCCGGCCGGTGGCGCGCAGCTGCTCAGCCACGCGGTTGGCCTCGTCGATCGGGATGGCAAACGAGATGCCCATGTAGCCGCCCGAGCGGCTGTAGATCTGCGAGTTGATGCCCACCACCTCGCCGCGCATGTTGATCAGCGGGCCGCCCGAGTTGCCGGGGTTGATGGCCACGTCGGTCTGGATGAAGGGCAGCAGGTCGCCAGTGTCGCGCGCCTTGGCGCTGACGATGCCGGCGGTCACGGTGTTGTCCAGGTCAAAGGGCGAGCCGATGGCGATGACCCACTCGCCTACGCGCAGCCGGGCGACGTCGCCGGTGCGGATGGTGGGCAGGCCGCTGGCCTCGATCTTGACCACGGCGACGTCGGTGCGCTTGTCCGCGCCGATGACCTTGGCCTTGAACTCACGCTTGTCGGTGAGCTTGACGTAGACCTCGTCGGCCTCGTCGATGACGTGGGCGTTGGTCATCACGTAGCCATCGGCTGACACGATGAAGCCCGAGCCGACGCCGCGCGGTGTTTCTTCCTCGCTGTCCGGCGCGGGCGCAGGGTTGCGGCGCGGACCCTGGCGCGGCGGCACCGGCACGCCGAAGTAGCGCCGGAAGAATTCCTGCATGTCCTCGTCGGGTTCGCTGCCGGCTCGCGCGGGCTTGGCCTTGGCCGTGGTGCGGATGTTCACGACCGTCGGGCCGACTTGCTCGACCAGATCGGCAAAGTCGGGCAGACCGCGTGCGACCGGGTTGGCCAGGCTGGTGGCCGACTGCGCCGCCGTCTGCGCCGTGGCCGTGCGATGGTCGAGCAGCGACAGGGTGACCATGCCGGCACAGACCAGGGCAATCGAGCCAAGCAGCCAGGTGCGTGCGCGGGGCAGTCGACCGCGGCCCGGTTGTCGATCGGGCTGGCCGGAAACGGGGCGTTCAATCATTCGGTTCCTCACGGGCGGATGGGGCGGAAATGGTGGATGTAGCGGTTGCGGCCGCGCGTTTCGCTGCGGCCGGTATCGGAAATGTCGTGGTGCGACACGGGTCGCACCCGCTGGGCGAACGACACATGGTGGCGCAGCAAGCACTCTGCAAGAGCATCACATCCAGGTGCCGTGGAATATTGCGTCTTGCGGTGCGGGAGGCTGCGCTGCCGGTTGCCCTTCGGGGCGACCGGCCGTCGCGGCAGCCCTGCGACCACGGCCAGGCGGAATGGTTCCATGCCTCAGGGTTTGCGTCGCTCCATGGCCTGCGCGAACTGCCTCAGCGTCGTGGGCGGGACGTCACCAACGACGGTGATCCACCAATCGCCGTTGCGGCGCGCCAGGGCGTGCGTTGCACCCATGGCAACGACCGGTTCAGGCACGTGCACGCCAAGCCGGAAAGGCTCGATGAAGATCGAGACATGGGTCAGCCCGTCGCTGTAGATGGCCTGCAGCATCGAGACGGGTGGTCCGGCGTCGACAGTCGAGTGGGGTGCGCTTGCTGGCGCCGATGCCGAGGCGGTGGTCGGTGGTGCGGCGCGCAGCGGACCGGCGTCTGCACTCTGGCGCAGCACACACTGCACGGCGCGAAAGCCGGGCACGGCAGCCTTGAGGGTCCAACCTTCGCGCTCCAGTTCGGTGCTGACGATGCGATTGCGGCTGACCCGGTAGCCGTCGAGCCGTTTCATCTCGTTGACGAGGGTCTGAGGCTGGATGCGTCCGCCGAGTTGCAGTTCGGAAAACGCCGCCGATTCCAGCACCTCGCCCTTGTCGTTCACCACGTCGGCGCGCAACAGCAGGCCGCTGCCACGCTCCAACCACCAGCGTTGCATGAAGCGGGCGTTGTCGCGTGGGCGCAGTGTCACGGTCTGGGCATCGTGGCCGGCGATGCGGTCGTCGCTGCCGGGCTGGACCTCGTACATGTCCAGAGCCGCGGCAGTGTCCGAGTTCAGCGCGGACGGGAATCCGCGCACGTTGCCGCCGGGCTCGATCGAGGCGCTTCGCGACGCCGGCCACAGGATGTGGATGGCATCGTTATAGCGGAAGACCCGCCGCATCTGGCCGTCCAGCGACTCGACCCGTTCAACCTGGTTGTTGCCGTCGGTGGCATGCACGATGCGTGCGCTGCTCATCGAGCCCGAGGCGCTGACCACGAACGTGCCCGAGTAGTTGCGCAAGCGGGCTGAGTCCTGCAGTCGCTTGACGATGGTGGGTCCGTCAAGGACCACCGCCACAGGTGCGCCGGCCTGAGCCGGGCCGGCAGCCTGACTGCGGCCGATCGCGCCGGCGAGCATGGCCAGACCGAACGCACAACTGCGCACCTGGCGGCGCACGCCAGACCAGTTGGCCGGCGGCACAGAGGCGGGTGTCATCGGTCCGGTCCGACTTCGTAGGCCGCGCTGCGCAGAAAGCCCGAACTCTGGCCCAGGGCGGTGGCTGGCTGGAACTGGCGATGTGCGGCCAGATAGGTATCGAGCCGCGGATCACGTCGGCCATTGCGATCGACCAGCTTCACCTCACGGTCCGCTCCGTCTGCGGCCGCCAAACCCTCCTCGCTGGCTGGGCGATGGACCAGCGTGAACAGCCCGGCGACGAGGGCCACGCCGGCCGCTATGCCTGCGGGCACACTCCAGCGGCGCATGTGCAATCGTCGGCGCTGTCGCGCGTCGTCCAGCGACCTGACCGGAGCGATCGCCGTCGCCGCTTCGGCACTGGGCACCCGCCCGACCGGGCGGGTGCCCATCGGTGCGACCTGGTCGTCCGGGCTGTCCGCAACGACCTCGCTCAGGCGTTGCCGCACCGCGAGAAGGAATGCGTTGTCGTGCGCCAGATCGCCGCCCAGGTCAGATGAACGCAGTGCGTCACCGATCAGGTGGTATTGATGCCAGCGTTCGTGCATCGATTCGTCTTCGGCCCAGGCTTGCAACCATCGCTCGGTGTGCGCGTCGTCCAGTTCGCCGTCGCACAGGGCCGACAGGCTCTCAGGGTCGAGCGGGGCGCGGCCGGACGGGGTGTACATGGCGGGATCTCCAGGAATGGCAGCGTTCACCAACGCTGGCCTTTGCGAGTGTCGAGCAAGGGGCGCAGCCGCGCCGCGATGGCTTCGCGTGCGCGAAAGATACGCGATCGGACGGTGCCGATGGGGCAGGCCATGGCGGTGGCTATCTCTTCGTAACTCAGGCCTTCGATCTCTCGCAGCACGATGGCCTGGCGCAGATCCTCGGGCAGGGCATCCACGGCGCTGTTCACGGTGCGGGCAATCTCGCGGCTGGCAATCACCGCTTCAGGCGTGGCGACGTCGCTTAGTTCGTGTTCGACCGGCGAAGTTTCATCGTCATCGCCGCGCGAGGCCAGCGCTGACTCGGTCATGACCGGATCGCGCTTCATGTCGCTGAGCGTCTTCTTGGCCGTATTCACCGCGATGCGGTAGAGCCAGGTGTAGAAGGCGCTGTCACCGCGGAATTGCGCCAGGGCGCGATACGCCCGGATGAAGGTTTCCTGCGCGATGTCCTGCACCAGATCGCTGTCTCGCACAAAGCGGCCCACGAGCCGCTCGATACGGCGCTGGTACTTCACCACCAGCATCTCGAAGGCCTGGACGTCACCGCTCTGGGCGCGGGCTATCAGGGCGGCGTCGATGTCAGCGGTCATGGAGCGGGGGAGGTGGCGACCGCGGCGAATATAGCGCGCAGCGCAACGGGTGCCAGAGCTCGGGTTGCTGCCGGCGCGTCAGGGCGATCCAGGAGGGCAATGAACGTGTGGTGCTGCCGCTGCGCTCGGCCTCATGCTGGCAGGAAAGCAACATCCAGCGCCCGAAGTCCAGGCGAATGTGCAGATCAACGGCGCTGAAGTCGTCGCCGTCGTGCGCCCGCATCTGCCACCGCTGACCGTCCCAGGACAGCGTGACGAGCTCGGTTGCATGCTGGCCGCTGCGCCGCAGCGCCCTGGCGCAGACAAGCACGAGGGCACACGCGGCCAGCGCCGTCAGGCTCAGGCCGACGAGATTCAGTGGGTCGGCGCTGCCGTGCAACCCGTGGTCGACCCACCAGGCAACGGTCAACAAGAACGACAACGTCGGCACGAGCTGGCGGATGGCGCGCCAGCTCGGGTCTACCTTGAGTTTGACGCTGACCGGAGGGGCACCACGCCGCACGATGAAGGCGGCGCAGCGCAGCTCAGTTCAAGCGCCGTCAGCTCAGATGCGCTTGAAGACCAGGGAGCCGTTGGTGCCGCCGAAGCCGAAGTTGTTCTTCAGCGCGGCGTCGATGCGCATCTCGCGCGCCGTGTTGGCGCAGTAGTCGAGATCACATTCCGGATCCTGGTTGAGCAGGTTGATGGTCGGCGGCGAGATCTGGTGATGGATGGCCAGCACCGTGAACACCGACTCGATGCCGCCCGCGCCGCCCAGCAGGTGGCCGGTCATGGACTTGGTCGAATTGACCACCAGCTTCTTCGCGGCATCACCGAAGGCCAGCTTGATGGCATTGGTCTCGTTGATGTCGCCCAGCGGCGTGGAGGTGCCGTGTGCATTGACGTACTGGATGGCGTCGGCGTTGAGGCCGGCGTTGCGCAGCGCGCCGAGCATGGAGCGCTTGGGGCCGTCCACATTGGGGGCGGTCATGTGGTAGGCATCGCCGCTCATGCCGAAGCCGGACAGCTCGGCATAGATCCTGGCGCCGCGCTTCTTCGCGTGCTCGTATTCCTCGAGCACCATCGCGCCGCCGCCTTCGCCAAGCACGAAGCCGTCACGGTCCTTGTCCCAGGGGCGCGAGGCGGCCGCCGGGTCGTCGTTGCGGGTGGACAGGGCGCGCGCGGCCGCAAAGCCGCCGATGCCCAGGGGCGACACGGTGCCTTCGGCGCCACCGGCGATCATGACGTCGGCGTCACCGCAGTCGATCAGGCGCGCCGCCATGCCGATGCTGTGCAGGCCGGTCGTGCAGGCCGTCACCATCGCCAGATTCGGGCCCTTGTAGCCGCAGATGATGGAGACGTGGCCCGAGATCATGTTGATGATCGAGGCCGGCACGAAGAAAGGCGAAATGCGCCGTGCACCGCGCGCGGTGTACTCGACATGGGTCTGCTCGATCATCGGCAGGCCGCCGATGCCCGACCCCACCATCACGCCGATGCGCTCGGCTTCTTCCTCGCCCAGGGCGGCTCCTTCCGGCAGCCCGGCGTCGCGCACGGCCTGCAGGGCCGCGGCAATACCGAAGTGGATGAATGCATCCATGTGCCGAGCTTCCTTGGCAGGGATGTAGTCATCGATCTTGAAGCCCTTGACCTCGCCCGCGAAACGCACGCTGAGGTTGGCGGGGTCGAAGCGTGTGACGTTGGCGATGCCGGAGCGGCCTGCGAGCAGATTGCTCCAGGACTCGTCCACGGTATTGCCGACCGGGGTCACCAGACCCAGGCCGGTCACGACGATGCGGCGGCGCGTCATGTGTGTCGACTTCCGGATGCGCTGATCGGCAAAGTGCCGGCGTCAGCTCTTGGCGTGAGAAGACGCGTAATCGATCGCCAACTGAACGGTGGTGATCTTCTCGGCTTCCTCGTCGGGGATCTCGATGCCGAACTCGTCTTCGAGGGCCATCACGAGTTCAACCGTGTCCAGAGAATCAGCGCCGAGATCGGCCACGAAAGCCTTCTCGTTGGTGACTTCAGCTTCGGCGACGCCGAGCTGTTCGGCAATGATCTTCTTGACGCGGGTTTCGATATCGCTCATGACTCTCCTCCGGGAGGGGTGGTGCAAAAAACAGCCTGCGATTCTACGGGGTGCGGCAAAGGTGTTACCGACTTGTACCTGGAGCGCCGTCGCAGGACTGGCGCAACGCTCCCGGGGGGACGATGAACTCGTGGAGTCCGTCGGAGTACTTCAGTTCATGAACATGCCGCCGTTCACATGCAGCTCGCTGCCTGTGATATAGCCGGCGCCCGGACTGGCCAGGAAGGCCACGGCCTCGGCGATGTCGCTGGGTGCGCCCAGTCGACCGAGCGGAATCTGTGCCGTGAGCGCGGCCTTCTGGGCCTCGGGCAGGACCTCGGTCATGTCGGTGGCAATAAATCCTGGGGCGACACAGTTGACCGTGATGTTGCGGCTGCCGAGTTCGCGTGCCAGCGAGCGTGTCATGCCGGCCACGCCGGCCTTGGCGGCGCAGTAATTGGCCTGGCCGGGGTTGCCGGCCGAGCCCACCACCGAGGTGATGTTGATGATGCGGCCGTGGCGCTGCTTCATCATCGGCTTGATGGCGGCGCGGCAGGCGCGGAAGACAGCGCGGAGATTGGTGTCGATCACCGCGTCCCAGTCGTCGTCCTTCAGGCGCATGGCGAGCGTGTCGCGCGTGATGCCGGCGTTGTTGACCAGCACATGCAGGCCGCCGTGCTGCTTGACGATGGCGTCGATGGCTGCGTCCAGCGCCGGCGCGTCGGTCACGTTCAAGCAGATGCCGCTGCCGCCACTGGCGCTCAGGGCCTCGCTGATGGACGCAGCGCCGCTTTCACTGGTGGCGGTACCAATGACCACGAAGCCACGCGCGGCCAGGGTGGTGGCGATGGCGCGGCCGATGCCGCGGCTGGCGCCGGTGACCAGGGCCACCTGGCGGACGCTTGAATCGGTGCTGGGGCTCGTCATGTCTGGAGGCTTTCGTCGGTGGGCGGGTCAGGCCAGCAGGGCGCGGGCTTCAGTCATCGAGGCCGGGTCGAGCAGCGTGGTGCTGCGCAGTTCGCCGTCGATGCGCTTGGCCATGCCGGCCAGCACCTTGCCCGGGCCGCATTCGATGACGGCGGTGATGCCGCGCGCCTTCAATGCCTGCACCAGTTCGACCCAGCGCACCGGGCCGAAGGCCTGGCGGTACAAGGCGTCGCGAATGGCGGCGGGATCGCTCTGCACTGCCACGTCGATGTTGTTCAGCACCGGAATCTGCGGCGCGTGGAAGGTGACGGCTTCGAGCTGTTCGCGCAGGCGGTCGGCGGCCGGCTTCATCAAGCTGCAGTGGAAGGGTGCCGAGACGGCCAGTGGAAGCGCGCGCTTGGCGCCGGCGGCCTTGAGCAGCTCGCAGCCCTTGTCGACGCCGGCCTTGCTGCCTGAGATGACGACCTGTTTGGGGTCGTTGAAATTGGCGGCCTCGACCACTTCGCCGCTTTGGGCCGCAGCGTCGGCACAGACTTCGCGTACGCGCGCAGCATCCAGACCCAGGATGGCTGCCATCGCACCGGTACCGACAGGTACAGCTTCCTGCATGAAACGGGCACGCGCACGCACGAGCGGCAAGGCGTCGGCCAGGGTGAGAACGCCAGCAGCGACAAGCGCGCTGTATTCGCCCAGCGAGTGACCGGCAACGGCGGCTGGCACAGGACCACCCTCGGCCAGCCAGGCGCGGTAGTTGGCCACGCCCGCCGCCAGCATCACCGGTTGGGTGTTGGTGGTCAGTTCGAGCGCTTCCTTGGGGCCGGCTGCAATCAATGCGGCCAGGTCTTCGCCCAGTGCCGCGCTGGCTTCGGCCAGGGTGCTGCGCACCGCCGGGTGGTCACCCCAGGCGTCCAACATGCCGACAGACTGCGAGCCCTGGCCGGGAAAGACGAATGCGAACATGCTCATGGTGTGCAAAGTTAGGGCAGGTGAGAGGAGCAGACCGATCGGTGCGGCTTGCTGGCAGTGCGCGGGCGGGAGCTGGCGATCAGCGGACGTCAGTTCGACGCGGGCCGTAGCAGGCAGTGCGGGAAGTTGCGCAGCATCGCCGCGGGTATCGCTTTTGGCGTCGCGCCTGCCGGGCCGTCCTCAATAGTCGATCAGCACCGAACCCCAGGTGAAGCCGCCGCCCACGCCTTCCAGCAACAAGGTCTGGCCGCGCTGGATGCGCCCACTGCGTACGCCATGGTCCAGCGCCAGCGGAATGGAGGCGGCCGACGTGTTGCCGTGTGCATCGACGGTGACGATGACTTTGTCCAGTGCCAGCTTGAGCTTGCGCGCCGTGCTTTGCATGATGCGGATGTTGGCCTGATGCGGGATGAGCCAGTCGATGTCGGCAGTGTCGCGCCCGGCCTTGGCGAGTGATGCGCGTGCAGTCTCTTCGAGCACACCCACTGCAAGCTTGAACACGGCCTGGCCGTCCATCTTGAGCAACGGATCGCCCAGGATCTGGCCGCCAGCAACCGTGCCCGGAACGCACAGGATCTCGACATGGCTGCCATCGGCGTGGATGTCGCTGGCCAGGATGCCAGGGGTGTCCGAGGCCGAGATGACGACGGCACCGGCGCCGTCGCCAAACAGCACGCAGGTAGTGCGGTCCTTGAAGTCGAGGATGCGTGAAAACACCTCGGCGCCGATCACCAGTGCGTTGCGGGCTGTGCCGGCACGGACCATGGCGTCGGCGATGGTGAGGGCGTAGATGAAGCCCGAACATACAGCCTGCACGTCGAACGCCGGTGCACCGTGGGTGATGCCGAGTTTGCGTTGCACGATGCAGGCCGTGGACGGGAAGACCATGTCGGGTGTCGAGGTCGCGACGATGACCAGGTCGATGTCGGCGGCACCGACGCCAGCGGCCTCCATGGCGTGACGGGCGGCCTCGACCGCGAGGTCGCTGCTGTTCACCCCGTCGGCGACGAAATGACGTGCCCGAATGCCGGTGCGCTCGACGATCCAGTCGTCGGACGACTCGACACCCTGGGCGGCCAGACGCTCGACCAGTTCGGCATTGCTCAGGCGCTGCGGCGGCAGCGCACTGCCGGTGCCGGCCAGCCGGCTGTGGATCTTCTTGTCGGTCGAACTCATGCGGCAGAGGTCAGCGAAGCGGAGGCAAGATCGCCGGTGGCGGGCAGGGCCTTGAGCGTGGCGTGGATGCGATCGTGCACGCGCTCGAGCAGGCCGTGGCGGGCGGCATCATAAGCGCGCACCAGCGCCTGCTCAAAAGCGAAAGCGTCCGCCGAGCCGTGGCTCTTGAAGACCAGGCCGCGCAATCCGAGCAGCGCAGCGCCGTTGTAGCGGCGGTGATCGGCGCGATTCTTGAAGTGGCGCAGCACCGGCATGGCGATCAGCGCCGCGAGCTTGGCATAGGGCGTGCGGGTGAATTCATCCTTGATGAAGTTCGACAGCATGCTGGCCAGACCCTCGGCCGTCTTCAATGCCACGTTGCCGACGAATCCGTCGCAGACCACGATGTCGGTCGTGCCCTTGAAGATATCGTTGCCTTCGACATTGCCCTGGAAATTGATCACCCCTGCGGCACCCGCAGCGCGCAGCAGTTCGCCGGCGCGCTTGATGGTGTCGCTGCCCTTGATGATCTCCTCGCCGATGTTGAGCAGGCCGACGCTGGGTTCCGCCTTGTCCTGGATGGCGCTGGCCAGCGCACTGCCCATCAAGGCGAACTGCAGCAGATGTTCGGCGGTGCAATCCACGTTGGCGCCGAGATCGAGCACTGTCGTGGCGCTGCCCAGGCTGTTGGGCATGCCATAGGCAATTGCGGGACGGTCGATGCCGTCGAGCGTTTTCAACAGATAGCGAGCCAGTGCCATCAAGGCACCGGTGTTGCCTGCTGACACACACACGTCCGCCGCTGACTGGCCATCGACGGCCTTGACCTGCTGGATGGCCACGCGCATGGACGAATCGCGCTTGCGGCGCAATGCCGTCTCGACCGGATCATCCATGGCAACGACTTCGCTGGCCGCCACGATGCGGCAACGCGGCCAAGCGGCCGCCTGTGCCAAGGCGTCGGGTTGACCGACGAGCAGCAGTTCGACTTCGGGATGCTTGTCGACGAAGGCGCGGCAGGCCGGCAGAGTAATGGCCGGGCCATGATCGCCGCCCATGCAGTCGACGGCGATACGCAGCATCGGGGTGGCTGAACTCACTGGGTCATGCTCCATGTCGTGCATGACGCCAGTTCGTCCGGGCAGGCATGCTCACTGCGGTGGTGGCGACACAACAGGCGTCGATCGCCGCAAGGCATGGCGTGCGTTGATTCGGCCAGGGCCGGCGCACGTCACTCGCGAGAGGCGGGACGACTCAGGCGTCAGCCTTGGTCTTGAGGACCTTGCGGCCACGATAGAAGCCGGTCGGGCTGATGTGGTGGCGCAGGTGCACCTCACCCGTAGTGGGCTCGATGGCGGTGCCGGGCGCGGCCACGGCATTGTGCGAGCGGTGCATGCCGCGCTTGGAGGGGGACTTCTTGTTCTGCTGAACGGCCATGATGGACTCCTGGGGCCTGATGGCTGGAAAGCCTTCTAGTCTAGCATCGAGTGTGTCCGTAGGCTAGTGACCGGCGTCGCGATGGACCCTCAGCTGCCTGAGCCGCGTCGTTTCAACGCAGCAAGTGCGGCAAACGGATGGTCTGAATCCGGCGCGCCGTCCTCGTTGTGGTTGCGGGCAGAGGGACTGTTCGCCACAGCCGCAGCAGCCAGATCGTCGACCCGTGCACCGCTGGGCAAGGCCGCGCCGCGGTCGAAGTTAACCGCTACGGGGCAGGTGTCGTGCATGGGCACGATGGGCAGGGCAAGCAGGAACTCGTCCTCGATAAGTGCCAGCAGGTCGAGGGCACCATCGGCAACCAATACGTCGGCGTCGTCGAGTTCGGCATCCAGCGATGCGGCCGTCGCTTCATGGGCGACAAAGCGGAAGGACCGCTCGATATCCAGGACGAAGTCAGTCGCTTCCAGGCAGCGCTGACATTGAAGGGTAGCGACAGTGCGTGCCCGCAGGTGCATCCAGATTTGTGCATGGCCACCACGCACAGGGCGCAGTTCACCGCGGGCCGACCAGCTGACGGATCGGGTTGCGCCCTCATTGTTGGTGACCTGCAGCTCCAGCAGGCGCACATGCGCCTCCTGGTTATGCTGCCCCGAAATCTCGGCCTGCTTGTGTGCCAGTTTGGCGACGTCGAGCCGGGCGGGATTGAAATCGCGTGTCTTCATGGCGGCAGTGTAGGGTGGGGCTGGCGGCAGGGTGACGGTGGAACAATGGCCGCCATGCATACACCTGAGCCTCTTGTTTCGGCCCGCGTCCCTTCACCTGCGGGTGAACACGTGGCTGCCACTGCACGCCTTATCCTTGCCTCGACCTCGCGCTACCGTCGGGAATTGCTGGACCGGCTGCGCCTGCCTTACGCCGTCGTAGCGCCTGAAGTCGACGAACAGCCGCTGGTGGGTGAAACACCCGCTCGTCTCAGCGAGCGTCTTGCGCTGGCCAAGGCCGGGGCCGTCGCGCGACGGTATCCGCACGCCTTGGTGATCGGCTCTGATCAGGTTGCTGAACTGGACGGGCAGCCAGTCGGCAAGCCCGGGACCCATGAACGCGCGGTGTCGCAGCTGTTGTCCATGAGTGGCCGCGAGGTGGTTTTTCATACCGCCCTTGCAGTGCAGCGACTGAGCGACGGTTTTTGCCAGTCCGCGCGGGTGATGGTGACGGTCCGTTTTCGCGTGCTCACCCTGGCCGAGATCGAGAGTTACCTGCGCCTGGAGCAACCCTATGACTGCGCCGGAAGTGCCAAATGTGAAACTCTGGGCATATCGTTGTTGTCGGCGATCGAGTCGGATGACCCGACAGCGCTGGTCGGATTGCCGCTCATCCGCACTTGCGAGATGCTGCGTGCGGGTGGCATCGATCCACTCATGGCGGGCCGCGCATGACCGGCGTGGCGTCCCATGAACAACGTGCCGGTCGCTTGCTGCTGGTGCCCAATACGCTCGATCAGTCGGTGCTTGCTGCGGGGCCCGGTGCCGAGGGCGCCGGGGAGTTGACCGACAGCCTGTCAGTGGGTGTGCTGCGCACTGCGGCCGGCTTGCAACACTGGGTGGCAGAAACGCCCAAGGTGGCGCGCGCCTTTCTCAAGCGTGTCAACGCCATCGTGCCCCTGCATCGTCCCTTGCAGGATCTGGTGATTGCCGAGCTGCCGCGGCCGCCCAAGGGGCGGGCGGGGGGGGCATCAACGGGCGCTCGCGACGAGCTCTGGGCATCCTTGCTGGCACCTGCCCGGCAAGGCTGCGACATCGGCTTGCTGAGCGATGCCGGGCTGCCGGCCGTCGCCGACCCCGGCGCTGAACTGGTGCGTGCAGCCCATCAGGTGGGGCTGGTCGTCGTGCCTTTGGCCGGGCCCAGCGCCCTGCTGCTGGCGTTATCGGCCAGTGGTCTGAACGGCCAGAGTTTTGCCTTTCAAGGCTATCTGCCGGTCGATGGTGCAACTCGCCTGCGCCGTATCCAGGAACTCGAAACACATGCGCGCCGGTGTTTGCAAACGCAGATCTTCATCGAGACCCCCTATCGCAATCCGGCGTTGCTCGCCGCCCTGCTGGCGGCTCTGCAGCCACAGACCTGGCTGAGCGTCAGCTGCGGCCTGACGACCCGAGACGGCTGGAGCCGAACGCACACCGTGGCGCAATGGCGCAAGGCCAGCGTCGAACTGCCGACCGACCACCCTGCCGTATTCGTCTTTCTGCCTTGAGCCTCGCGTGATCAGCGCGACAGCCGACTTGGGCGGTTGCCAGTGACGCCTGTGCGCATTGGCTCGACGGCCGTGGTCAGCCGCCCAGCAAGGCGGCAACTCGCCTCTTGGGCTTGATGGACCGGGCGGGCTGGCCCGCAGCGGCGGTGACCGGCGCAGCCGTTCCCGCGCCTTCCCAGCTTGGGCTGGCATTCGGATCGGGCTCGTAGGGGCGGTCGAAGAAGGGATCGCGCGATGCGGTGCTGCGCTGCGGGCGCTGTACAGGCACTGCAGCTGCGACGCGGTCTACCTGCGGCGCGTCGTCGTCGGCGTAGTCGCGCCTGGGCCGACGCGGACGGTCATCGTCGAGTTCGATGGGCTCGACGTCGAGCTTCACCTTGATCAGCTTCTCGATTTCAGCCAACTGACGGGTATCGTCACGCGTGGCGAGCGACACCGCCAGTCCTGAGGCGCCGGCGCGACCGGTGCGGCCTATGCGGTGCACATAGTCTTCCGCATTGAACGGAATGTCGAAATTGAAGACGGCCGGCAGGTCAGCGATGTCCAGACCCCGTGCGGCGACATCGGTGGCGACGAGCAGGTCGACCTCTCCGCGTTTGAACGCGTCGAGCGCCTTCAGGCGTTCGTCCTGTGACTTGTCGCCGTGCAGTGCCGCCGTGCGCAATCCGTCGCGCTCGAACGAGCGCGCCAAGCGAGCCGCACCGAGCTTGGAGTTGACGAAGACGATGGCCTGCGCAAGCGCGCGTTCGCGCAGGATCTGCTTGACCACACGGCGCTTGTCGTCGTCATGCACCATGAAGAAGCGTTGCTCGACCGTGGCGGCCGTGGCGTTCGGTCGCGCCACTTCGACCAGCAGAGGGTCCTGAAGATAGCTCTGGGCGAGCTTCTTGATCTCGGGCGAGAACGTGGCCGAGAACAACAGGGTCTGGCGGGCCTTGGGCAGGTAGCTGAGGATGCGTTGCAGGTCAGGCAGGAAACCGATGTCCAGCATGCGGTCGGCTTCGTCGAGCACGACATACTCGACCTGGCCGAGATTGCAGTTCTTGATCTGGATGTGGTCCAGCAGACGTCCGGGCGTGGCGATGAGTACCTCGACGCCGCGTTTTAGTTCGGCCGTCTGCGGTGCCATGTCGATGCCACCGAAGACGCAGGCCACGCGCAACTGAGAGTGCTTGGCATAGGTGCGCACATTGGCGGCCACCTGATCGGCCAGTTCGCGCGTCGGCGCCAACACCAGCGCGCGCACCGGATGCCGGGCTGGCGATGCGCTGCCATTCTCGTGCCGCAGCATCTTTTGCAACAAGGGCAACGAAAAGGCGGCGGTCTTGCCAGTGCCGGTCTGGGCTGCGCCCATGATGTCGCGTCCGTCCAGTACCAAGGGAATCGCCTTGGCCTGGATGGGCGTCATCGTGTCATATCCAGCGTCGTTGACGGCCCGCAGCAGCTTGGCGTCCAGCGCCAGGGTGTCGAAACGGGCGGGTGCCGCAGGAGCGGCTAGCTCAGAGATTTCTTGATTCACCCAGGGATTATCCCGCGGTCTTGCTCATCGACCAGGGCACCTGCTTGCGCAGCAGCAATTTGGGCGTGCGGAACCGGACGATGGCGCGATAGACCAGCACATAGCCGGCGCAGAAACACAACAGGCACAGCTTGAGTGCATCGCTGTCGTCCCAGAACAACACGGCGGGGATGGCGGTCAACGAGCACAACACCCACAAGTACGGTGAGGTCATCGAATTGCGCTTGAGCAGTGCAGACGCATCACGACGGCCGATGGCCCAGCGCATGACTCGGCGGTAGATCAGGCTGTGCAGGTGAGTGGCATCGGGCTGGCCCATGGGGCGACCTCGCACCACCTTGCGGCGGTACATGGTGAAGATCGTCTCGAACATGGGATACGCGCACAGCAGAAGCGGGAACACCGGTGACACGGTCAGGTTGCGCTGGACCAGCAGCAGTCCGAGTTCGGCCACCCAGAAACCCAGGAAATAAGCGCCGCCGTCACCCAGGAAGATGAGGCCGAAGGGGTAGTTCCAGACGAAGAAGCCCAGCACTGCACCAAGGGTGGCCAGCGCGCAGCTGAACACCAGCGTGTCGCCGACCTCATGGGATACATAGGCCAGCGCGGCCAGCATGATGGCCACGCACATCGAAGCCAGGCCATTGAAGCCGTCGATGATGTTGATCGAGTTGACGACGCCCGAAACGGCCAGCAAGGTCAGCAGCATGGACATGCCGAAGATCTGCAGCGCGGGGTCGAGGCCGGCCAGGTCGGTGCGTTCGATGCACACCCCCGCCTGCCACAGCGCCAAGGCGGCGGCCAGCAGGGTTACCAGCATGCGCATGCGCGGGGTCACGATCTTGGTGACGTCTTCGAGCAGACCGATGCCCAGCACCATCAGGCTGGCACAGATCAGGGCAGCAAGCTGGCTGACCCGACCGCTGGCAACTCCAGGGACGGCGAACGCCAAGCCGCTCAGCACGCCCACGGCAATGCCAATGCCGCCTATGCGCGGCACGATCCGCGCGTGGAATTTCTGCGGCTGGTTGCGCACCGTGTCACCCAGCAGGGCCAGATGACGACGCGAACCACGCACAGCCAGGAGCGTCACGACCGCAGCGACCAGAAATGAAATCAGCAGAATGACCATAGTAAAAGTCTAATGAAGATCGCTGGCGATTAGAAAAATCCTAGAGGGCGACGGCGCGGGCGGAATGGTCTGCCCAAGATGCGCTTGTCACGGCGTGATGCCGTCTCTCCAGACAAACGCCGGGCGCGATTGTGACTGCCGCGGCGTTGGTGACCATTCAATTCGTCTTAAGGAAGGTGGCGGGCTGAGCACAAATCCGCAGGAATTGGTGGCACTGGAAAGGTCGGCGAGCAGTGTGTGGCGCGTACTGCCCGCGTGAGCCACTCAAAATCGAGGTCTTTTCCGGCTACTTCCGCGCATTGGCGGGCGGTACCCGGATTACTTTCCCTGCTCCTTGCCACAGAGGTTCAACTTGACTCAAGACACCACTCAGGTCATCCCCGTTGTCATGGCCGGCGGCAGCGGCACGCGGCTGTGGCCGCTGTCGCGGGCGGGCTACCCCAAGCAGTTCCTGGTGCTGACGGGGCAGCGCAGCCTGTTCCAGTTGGCGGCGCAGCGCCTGAGCCAACTCGTGGCGCAAGACATCAGCGTGGCGGCCCCGGTCGTGGTCGGCAATGAGGAGCACCGCTTTCTTGTTCTCGACCAGTTGCGCGAGTCGGCCATTGAACCGGCCGCCGTGGTGCTTGAGCCCATGGGTCGCAACACGGCGCCCGCGCTCACCCTGGCGGCGCTGCAGGCGCTTGAAGGAGGCGCTGACCCGGTGTTGGTGGTCACGCCGGCCGATCAGACGGTGACCGACCCGGCAGCGTTCACCGCCGCGCTGCAACAGGCCGTGCGTACTGCCGGTCAGGACAAGATCGTGATCCTCGGCATCACGCCCGACCGGCCGGAGACCGGCTATGGCTATATCCGCAGCACGGCGGATGTCGGTGCAGCGCGGGTGGCCCAATTCGTTGAAAAGCCCGATCTGGCGACGGCGGAACGCTACCTGGCCGAAGGCGGCTACAGCTGGAACAGCGGCATGTTCGTGCTCAAGGCCAGCGTGTGGATGGCAGCACTGGAACGTTTCCGGCCCGACATTGCGGCTGCGACCCGTGCAGCCTGGGCTGCGCGCACGACTGACGGCAAGTTCGTCCGCCCGGGCAAGGCCGAATTCGCGGCGGTGCCGGCAGAGTCGGTGGATTACGCGGTGATGGAGCGCTGTCCGGACAGCCCGTTCGACATCCGCATGGTGCCGCTGAGTGCCGGCTGGAACGACCTCGGTGCATGGGACGCGGTCTGGCAGGTCGCCGACAAGGATGCGCGCGGCAACGCCTCGGTCGGCGACGTGATCATGAGCGACAGCGCCAACACGCTGGTGCATGCCACCAGCCGACTGGTCAGCGTGGTGGGCCTGAACGATGTGGTGGTGGTCGAGACGCCGGATGCGGTCATGGTGACTGACCGCGCCCGCAGCCAGGAGGTCAAGAAGATCGTCGGCCAGCTCGACGCGAGCAAGCGTGGCGAACACACCTTGCACCGCAAGGTGCATCGCCCCTGGGGTTGGTACGACAGCATCGACCATGGCGAGCGCCACCAGGTCAAGCGCATCCAGGTCAAGCCGGGCGCCTCGCTCAGCCTGCAGATGCACTATCACCGCGCCGAACACTGGATCGTGGTGTCTGGCACCGCCGAAGTGACGGTGGGCGACAAGGTGCTGGTGCTGAGCGAAAACCAGTCGACCTACATCCCGCTGGGTGAAGTGCACCGACTGGCCAACCCGGGCAAGGTGCCGCTGGAAATCATCGAGGTGCAGTCGGGCTCCTACCTGGGTGAAGACGACATCGTGCGCTTCGAGGACAACTACGGGCGCAAGTAAAGTCGGCGCATCTGCACGTCCGCCGCGGGCGGACGTGCGCTTTTCATCCTCTGCGTCAGGGCTGCTCACATGATTCTGATCACCGGTGCCGCCGGCTTCATCGGCGGCAACTTCGTCCACCACTGGTTTGCGCGCGATGGTGCCGAACCCGTCGTGGTGCTGGACAAGCTCACCTACGCCGGCAATCCCGCCACCATTGCCGAGCACCTGCAGTCCGGGCGCTGCGAGCTGGTGCAGGGCGACATCTGCGACCGCGAACTGGTGCGCCGCCTGCTCGCCGGCCATCGTCCGCGCGCGGTGCTGCACTTCGCGGCAGAAAGCCATGTCGACCGCAGCATCCACGGCCCGGGTGAATTCATCCAGACCAATATGGTCGGCACCTTCAGCCTGCTTGAAGAAGTGCGCAGCCACTGGAACAGTCTGGCGGCGGCCGAGAAGGACGCCTTCCGTTTCCTGCATGTGTCGACCGACGAGGTCTATGGTTCGCTGTCAGACACCGACCCGGCCTTCAGCGAAACCACCGCCTATGCGCCCAACAGCCCGTATTCGGCCAGCAAGGCCGGCAGCGACCATCTGGTGCGTGCCTACCACCACACCTACGGCCTGCACACGCTCACCACCAACTGCTCGAACAACTACGGGCCGTATCACTTCCCGGAAAAACTCATCCCGCTGATGATCCTCAACGCCCTGGACGGCAAGCCCCTGCCGGTCTATGGCGACGGCCTGAATATCCGCGACTGGCTGTATGTGCGCGACCACTGCGAGGCCATCTGCCAGGTGCTGGCCAAGGGCCGGCCGGGCGAGGTCTACAACGTTGGCGGCAAGAACGAGGTGCGCAACATCGATGTGGTGACCACCATCTGCCGCAAGCTCGACGAACTGCGCCCCAAGGCCGCCGGCCGTTACGAGGACCAGATCACTTATGTGGCCGATCGCCCCGGCCATGACCGCCGCTACGCCATCGACCCGCGCAAGATCGAGGCGGAGATCGGCTGGCGCCCGGCCGAGACCTTCGAGACCGGTGTGGCCAAGACCGTGGCCTGGTATCTCGCCAACCCTGAATGGATCGCCAGCGTGCGCAGTGGTGCCTACCGTGATTGGATCAGCACCAACTACCAGCAGCGCGGTGCTGCCTGAGCAGGGCGGCGGCATGCGCATTGTCCTGTTGGGAAAAAACGGCCAGGTCGGTTGGGAACTGCAGCGCGCCCTGGCGCCGCTGGGTGAACTGCTGGCGCTGGATCGCCACAGCGAGTCGGTGGCCGGTCTGTCGGTCTGCGGCAATCTGCTGGATCTGCACAGCTTGCGCGCCGGCCTGTCGGCGCTGCGGCCCGATGTCATCGTCAACGCGGCGGCCCATACCGCCGTCGACAAGGCGGAGTCAGACGTCGACAACGCCCGCTGCATCAACGCCGACGCGGCGGGCGTGATGGCCGAAGTGGCCGCCAGCCTGGGCGCGACCTTGCTGCACTACAGCACCGACTACGTCTTCGACGGCTCGGGCGACACCCCCTGGCGAGAAGATGCGGCCACCGGGCCGCTGAGTGTCTACGGTGCCACCAAGCTGGCGGGCGAACAGGCCATCCGCGCCAGCGGCTGCCGCCACATCATCCTGCGCACGAGCTGGGTGTATGCGGCACGCGGTGGCAACTTCGCCCGCACCATGCTCAGGCTGGCAGCTGAACGCGACTCGCTCAACGTCGTGGCCGACCAGATCGGCGCGCCCACCGGGGCCGACCTGATCGCCGATGTCAGCACCCACGTCCTGCGCGCGCTGCGCGCCGATCCCGGCCTGTCCGGCACCTACCACCTGGCGGCGGCCGGCGCCACCAGCTGGCACGACTATGCCCGCCATGTCATCGAGTGGGCGCGCTCGCACGGCCATGCCGTGCGGGTGGCGGCCGAGGCCGTGCGTCCCATCGCCAGCAGCGCCTATCCCACGCTGGCGCGTCGCCCACTCAATTCGCGCCTGGACTGCCGGCGTCTGGAAGCCAGCTTCGGCCTGAAGATGCCCCCGTGGCAGCTCGGGGTCGAGCGCATGCTGAGCGAAGTGCTGGGCTGAGCGCTCCACCTTCCCGCGCTCCACCACTGCCCGGCCGTCTTACCGACCATCCACCCTCCAACCGGCGCCTGGCGCCCCTCGTCATGCAACGCAAAGGCATCATCCTGGCCGGCGGCTCCGGCACCCGGCTGCATCCGGCCACCCTGGCCATGAGCAAGCAGCTGCTGCCGGTCTATGACAAGCCCATGGTCTATTACCCGCTCAGCACCCTGATGCTGGCGGGCATGCGCGACATCCTGCTCATCTCCACCCCCACCGACCTGCCGCGCTTCGAGGCCCTGCTGGGCGACGGCAGCCGCTGGGGCATCAACCTGAGCTACTGCGTGCAGCCGAGCCCGGACGGCCTTGCGCAGGCCTTCATCCTCGGGCGCGACTTCGTCGGAGGCGCGCCCAGCGCCCTGGTGCTGGGCGACAACATCTTCTACGGCCACGACTTCGCCCGCCTGCTGGCCAACGCCGATGCCGGTCGCAGCGGCGCCAGCGTGTTCGCCTATCACGTCACCGATCCCGAGCGCTACGGCGTGGTCGAGTTCGACGCCCAGCGCCGCGCCCTGTCCATCGAGGAAAAGCCCAAGGTCCCCAAGAGCAACTACGCGGTTACCGGCCTGTATTTCTACGACGAGCAGGTCTGCGAGATCGCTGCTGCGATCAAGCCCAGCGCCCGCGGCGAGCTGGAGATCACCGACGTCAATGCGCGCTACCTGGCCCAGGGTCAGCTCGACGTCGAGATCATGGGCCGCGGCTACGCGTGGCTGGACACCGGCACGCACGACAGCCTGCTCGAAGCCAGCCAGTTCATCGCCACGCTCGAAAAACGCCAAGGCCTGAAAGTTGCCTGTCTGGAGGAGATTGCCTACCGCCAGGGCTGGATCGATGCGCAGCACCTGGAGCGATTGGCCCAGCCCATGCTCAAGAATGGTTATGGCCAGTACCTGCTCAAGGTGCTGAACGAAAAGGCCTACTGACGCGGCCGGACTGGACGCGAAGAACGCAAAGAACACGATGAAGCTGCTGCGCACCGCTATCCCTGACGTCCTGATCGTCGAGCCCACCGTCTTCGGCGACGACCGCGGCTGGTTCACCGAGAGCTACAACGCCCGTGCCTTTGCCCGGGCGGTCACTGAACTGGGCCTGCCGCCGCCACCCGAACTGGTGCAGGACAACCATTCCTGCTCCCATGCCGGCGTGCTGCGCGGTCTGCATTACCAGCTCGCGCCCCATGCCCAGGCCAAGCTGGTTCGGGTCGTCAAAGGGGCGGCCTGGGACGTGGCGGTCGACATCCGCCCGGCCTCGCCGACCTTTGGCCGCTGGGTGGGTGCCGAGCTGACTGCTGCCAATCGGCGCCAGCTCTGGATTCCGGTGGGCTTTGCGCACGGTTTTGTCGCGCTCGAGGACGACACCCATTTCCTCTACAAGACCAGTGCCTACTACGCCAAGGACTGCGAGCGCGCCATACGCTGGGACGACGCCCGACTGGCCATTGCCTGGCCTCTGCCGGCCGGCCAGGCACCGCGCCTGGCGCCCAAGGATGCGGCAGCGCCGCACCTGGCGGACATGGCCGCCGCCGACCTCCCCTGAGCGTGGGGCGCGCGCACTGAGCTGCGCGCCACCAGGTCACCATGCTGACGGGCGAAAATCCGCGCGCAGCCGTGGTCTGCCATACGTCGCCTGCCACAAGGCGCTCCCCATCCCTATCCTGAGGTCTGTTCGTGAAGATAACTGTCATCGGCACCGGCTATGTCGGCCTGGTCAGCGGCGCCTGCCTGGCAGACGTCGGCAATGACGTTCTGTGCCTGGACGTCGACCCGAAGAAGATCGCCACGCTCGAAGCCGGCGGCATTCCCATCCACGAGCCGGGCCTGGACGTCGTGGTCAAGCGCAATGTCGCCGCGGGTCGCCTGCACTTCACCACCGATGTGGTCAAGGCCGTGCATTTCGGCACCGTGCAGTTCATAGCCGTGGGCACGCCGCCGGATGAAGACGGCTCGGCCGACCTGAAGTACGTGCTGGCCGCCGCGCGCACCATCGGCCGCCACATGACCGACCACAAGGTGGTGGTCGACAAGAGCACGGTGCCTGTCGGCACGGCCGACAAGGTCAATGAAGCCATTGCCGACGAACTGCGCCAGCGCGGCGTCGAGGTGCCCTACGCCGTCGTCTCCAACCCCGAGTTCCTGAAGGAAGGTGCGGCGGTCGAGGACTTCATGAAGCCCGACCGCATCATCATCGGCGCCAGCGACGAGGGTGCCATCAACCTCATGCGCGCCATCTACGCCCCGTTCCAGCGCAACCACGAGCGCCTGGTGGTGATGGATGTGCGCAGCGCCGAGCTGACCAAATACGCGGCGAACGCCATGCTGGCCACGCGCATCAGCTTCATGAACGACCTGGCCAATCTGGCCGAAAAGCTGGGCGCCGACATCGAGGCGGTGCGTCAGGGCATCGGTTCCGATCCGCGCATCGGCTGGCATTTTCTCTATCCGGGCTGCGGCTATGGTGGCTCGTGTTTCCCCAAGGACGTGCAGGCGTTGATCCGCACCGCCCGCGTCGATGCGGGCCTGGAACTCAAGGTGCTCGGTGCGGTCGAGGCGGTCAACGACGCCCAGAAGCTCGTGCTGCCGGCCAAGATCAAGGCACGTTACGGCGACGACCTGAGTGGCCGGCACTTCGCCCTCTGGGGCCTGGCCTTCAAGCCCAATACCGACGACATGCGCGAAGCCCCGGCGCGCGCCATCGTTGCTGCCCTGGTCGAGGCCGGCGCCACGGTGTGCGCCTACGACCCGGTGGCGATGGACGAAGCCCGTCGCGTCTTCGCCCACCAGCCCGGCCTGAGCTATGCCGGCTCACCCTCGGCAGCGCTGGAAGGCGCCGACGCCCTGGTCATCGCCACCGAGTGGAAGGAATTCCGCAGCCCGGACTTCCCATCCATCGCCAAGGCGCTCAAGGAGCCGGTCATCTTCGACGGCCGCAATCTGTACGACCCGGCATGGGTGCGCTCGCAGGGCTTCACCTACCTGGCCATCGGGCGCTGAAGGTCGTGGGGAAGATCCTCGTCACCGGCGCCGCCGGCTTCATCGGCATGCACACCACCTTGCGCCTGCTGGCACGCGGCGACGAGGTGGTCGGCATCGACAATCTCAACGATTACTACGACCCGGCGCTCAAACATGCGCGCCTGGCCCATATCGACGCCGCGCCGCGTGCGCCTGGCGCCGCCTGGCGATTCCAGAAGCTCGATCTGGCCGACCGCGAGGGCATGGCCGCGCTGTTCGCCGCCGAGGGCTTCGAACGTGTCATCCATCTGGGCGCCCAGGCCGGCGTGCGGTATTCGCTGAGGAACCCGCATGCCTACGCCGACAGCAATCTGACCGGCTTCGTCAACGTGCTGGAAGGCTGTCGCCACCACGGCGTGAACCATCTGGCCTACGCCAGCAGCTCCAGCGTCTACGGCGGCAATACCAAGATGCCGTTTGCCGAGGCCGACCCGGTCGACCACCCGGTGAGCCTGTACGCCGCCACCAAGAAGGCCAACGAGCTGATGGCGCACACCTACAGCCATCTCTACGGCCTGCCGACCACCGGCTTGCGCTTCTTCACCGTCTATGGCCCCTGGGGCCGGCCCGACATGGCGGCCTGGCTCTTCACCCAGGCCATCAGCGAAGGCCGCGCCATCGACGTGTTCAACCACGGCGACATGAAGCGCGACTTCACCTACATCGACGACATCGTCGAAGGCGTGCTGCGCGTGGTCGACAAGCCGGCTACACCGCCGCCGGGTGCCCAGGTGCCGGCACGGGTGTTCAACATCGGCAACCACGACCCGGTGCAGTTGCTGGACTTCATCGCCTGCGTCGAGGCCAGCTTGGGCAAGACGGCCGAGAAGCGGCTGCTGCCCATGCAGGATGGTGATGTGCCTGCCACCTATGCCGACACCAGCGCCCTGCGCGACTGGGTTGGCTTTGCGCCATCCACGCCGCTGGCGACCGGCATCCAGCGGTTTGTCGAGTGGTACCGCGCGTATTGGGGCATGCGGGTCGCTGGGACACCCTGAGTGGAGGGATTTCGACCTGTGCGTTTTTCTCGCCCTGCAAGGGTGAGTGCGACGTAGCGGTGATCGGCGCCTGATTTCCGACTGACATCTGCGTAAGCTTGCGGCTTTTTGGACGGATGGGCGGGCGTTCGCCCGAGTCAAACTGCCTCCCGTCGGATTCGAGTGCCGCTCATGCCACAACCTTCACGCATCTTCGTCACTGGCCACCGCGGCATGGTCGGCAGTGCCATCTCTCGACGCCTGCAGTCTCGTGGTGGCGATGTCGAACTCATCACCCGCAGCCACGCCGAACTGGATCTGCTCGACCAGCGCGCTGTCACCACATTCATGGCTGAGCAGCGACCGGACTATGTGTTCATTGCTGCCGCCAAGGTCGGCGGCATCCAGGCCAACAACCTTTACCGGGCCGATTTTCTGTATCAGAACCTCATGATCGAGGCCAACCTGATCCATGCGGCGCATTTGGCCGATGTGCAGCGACTGATGTTCCTGGGCTCCAGTTGCATCTATCCGCGTGACTGTGCGCAGCCGATCAAGGAGGACTATCTGCTCACCGGCCCGCTGGAACCCACCAACGAGCCTTACGCCATCGCCAAGATCGCCGGTATCAAGCTGGCCGAAAACTACAACCGGCAATATGGCCGGCAGTATGTGAGCGTCATGCCCACCAATTTATATGGCCCGAATGACAACTACGACCTGGCCAACAGCCATGTGCTGCCGGCCTTGCTGCGCAAGGCGCACGACGCGAAATTGCGTGGCGACGCGGAGTATGTGGTGTGGGGCAGCGGCACACCGCGGCGGGAATTTCTGTATGTCGATGACCTGGCCGACGCCTGCGTGCACCTGATGGAACAGGGATATGACGGGCCCCTGGTGAATATCGGCACGGGCGTGGACGTGACCATCCGCGAACTGGCCGAAACGGTGATGGACATCGTCGGCTTCCAGGGCAGCATCGTGTTTGATGCCAGCAAACCCGACGGCACGCCACGCAAGCTGCTGGACGTAAGCCGGCTGACCAGCCTGGGCTGGACCGCCCGGACATCGCTGCGCGACGGCATTCGCATGGCCTACGAGGCTGCACCTTTCCACACGGCTTGAAGACCACACCATGACCTCACCCAAAGTTGCCCTCATCACCGGCGTCACCGGCCAGGACGGCGCCTACCTCGCCGAATTCCTGCTCAAGAAGGGCTACGAGGTGCACGGCATCAAGCGCCGTTCCAGCCTGTTCAATACCGACCGCATCGATCACCTGTATCAGGACCCGCACGTCGAGCAGCGCAACTTCGTGCTGCACTACGGTGACCTGACCGATTCCACCAGCCTGGTGCGCATCGTGCAGCAGGTGCAGCCCGACGAAATCTACAACCTGGCCGCACAAAGCCATGTGGCAGTGAGTTTCCAGGAGCCCGAATACACCGCCAATGCCGACGGCATCGGTGCATTGCGTTTGCTTGAAGCCATCCGCATCCTCGGCCTGGAAAAGAAGACGCGCTTTTATCAGGCCAGCACCAGCGAACTCTATGGCCTGGTGCAGGAGATTCCGCAGAAGGAAACCACGCCCTTCTACCCGCGCAGCCCCTACGCGGTAGCCAAGATGTATGCCTACTGGATCACGGTGAACTACCGTGAGGCCTACGGCATGTATGCCTGCAACGGCGTGTTGTTCAACCACGAAAGCCCGCTGCGTGGCGAAACCTTCGTCACGCGCAAGATCACCCGCGCCATCGCCCGCATCGCGCTAGGACTGCAAGACTGCCTTTACCTGGGCAATATGAGCGCGCTGCGCGACTGGGGCCACGCCCGCGACTACGTCGAGATGCAGTGGCTGATGTTGCAGCAGCAGCAGGCCGAAGACTTCGTCATCGCCACCGGCGTGCAATACAGCGTGCGCCAGTTTGTCGAGCGCTCAGCGGCCGAGCTGGGCGTGACGGTGCGCTTCGAGGGTGAAGGTGAACGTGAAATCGGCGTGGTGGCCGCCGTCAGCGGCAACCGCGCCAAGGTCAAGGTAGGCGACGTGATCGTGCGCGTCGACCCGCGGTATTACCGCCCGACCGAGGTTGAAACCCTGCTGGGCGACCCGAGCAAGGCCAGGACCAAGCTGGGTTGGATCCCGCGCACCAGTTTCGACGACCTGGTCAAGGAAATGATCGAGGCCGACTACACCAGCGCGCGCAAGGACAGCCTGGTCAAGCTGGCGGGCTTCCAGGCCTTCGATCACCACGAGTGAGGCGGTGTGAGGCGCTGGACAGACGGGAGAATCCACCTGTCCAGGGTTTCAGCACCCGCTGCAATTCCACACAGACGTCACAGTGCCACCGTCGAGAAGTTGGGACCCCAGGTGTGCGAGTGCGGCGGCCCGTTATAGCGCAGCAAAGCCTGGCGCCATCAGGTGACGCACCTGTCCAAGTGAGTGATGGCGCAGTTTCGGTCACTGCACAGTTCTCTCGCGGATAATCTATTGGGCCTAATCTGCCGGTTGCAACAACGTCAGGGTGGTGTCGCAACCAGGCGGACATTACCTACGTAACCGCTCCAGACTCCAAATATAGGGAGAGTGGCTCGTTCATAGTCAATCGCCCAAGCGATTGGAAAATCAGCTGGATTTGCTGGGCTGATGGGCGTTGACGCCCAACTGCTGGTGGCGATGTCGTCAGTACCAAACCAGGCCCGATGGAATGCCCCGGTGCTGGGAACTTCAGCGATGTAAGCGCGGTCGTTGAACAATGCCTGCCCCTCCAGCAAGGTTGGTAAACGCCAGCCGCCGCGACCGCACTTCCTACTGACGGTCCCGGGAATAGAGGATGCATCCCACTCGTTGCCGTCCCCAACCATGCTGATCCCTGTGCAGCCAGAGACCGCGCGATCCCATGCGCACGAATGCATGATCCAATTGCCAGTTGCATCCAGACCGCGGCGAACATGTGCTTCCCACATGAGTCCGTTGGCATTCTGGCGTACGCAGGCCCATTCTGTTGCATCTGCAGGCAGGTCGTCGCCCGCAGCGGATACCTTGGTGAATGCGGCAGGGGGTTGTTCTGAGACTACCACCGAATAACTGCTGGTCACGCCGGTTGAGGCAACAGTGGCAGCAATGGTTACAGTGCTTGTCTTGCTGCCGGCCGTAAGGCTGCCCAAAGTAAGCGCACCTGTTGCTGGGTCAACTGCCAAGACGCTAGGCTGACTGGATGAATAGACGATATCCCCGGGCAAGAGCGTTAGGTTGCCGGCGATATCAAGTGCTGACAAGGCGGATTGTTCCGGCAAGGCCGAACCCAACGTAGCGATAAGTGCATGCGGGTTGAAATCGAGCGTGTTCGCGCAGCTGGCGACGGCGCCATTAACCAAGCAGACGCCAATCGTCCGTTCGGTCGTCCAATTGTCGATGATTTGGCCGATCGTCACTCCCAGACCACCCGAATTGATGACGGCAGTTACTGGACCTAACTGGCCTGCAGCGTAAAAGCCCAGATCCTTGACAAACGTCCAGACTGATGCAAGCACGGTCGATGCGCTGAAGTCGACGCTGTTGACCGCGTTTTGTATTGCGTTGTCGCCGATCACCCCAGTGCCGATGGCCAATGCTGCTTGTCTGGACTTTTCGGCCATGACTTCCTTGAAGGTCATGCAACTGGATAGCGTGGAAACCAGCTTGATGCTACCCGCGGATGTGCTGACGAGGTCATTGAAATATTGCTTGACCGGCTGCGAGTTTGATGCGCTGATGAGTGCGGTGAGTTCGGTGGGGGGCAACAGGATATCGGCTATATTCTTTGCACAGTCGCTCACGATGGGTTTTGCTTTGCCTGCCGACATGCCATCGATGACCAGCATAGTGACGTCCTTGACCACCGATTGAAGATTGGCGGTGCGTGCCAGACCATCTTGCCGAACCAGCAGATTGAACGCATGGTTGTTGCCTCCGGTAACCACTGACGGAGGGGCTGCAAGATTCAGGTCGGTCAGATAGGCCAACTGCTTCAAAGTATCCATACGGTCAAGTAATAGGATGCAGTCAGGATTTGTCGTGGTTTGCCCGACGCCGGCTGGACAAAGTGCCCGATTGTCAGTATCACGCGTTCCGACAGACCAGATGATCGACATCGCGTTGCTGACTTCCAATCCTGCGCCGGATGTGCCTTTTGCAAAAACACCCAGCTTGCTGCTGATGCCCGAGACAATGCGCTGCGGCATGGCTGAGGGGATCAAGCTCGGATTGGCGACCCTTGCTGCCTGCGCGGTTCTGCGCCCAATTGCTGTTGACTGTTGCTGGGTGGTCGGACGAGTGCTGACGATCATCCCAGCCTGTGGCAGCAGGGCCAGCAGGCTGTCATACACGGCGTGATCACGCGCTGGCGACTGCCCGACTGCAAGTGATGCCCTGACTTTCAGGACCAGATCCGGCCACTGCGCTGTGGCCTTGATTGCCGCATTGACATTGCTCGGGTTGATTTGATCGGACAGCCGACCCAAGGCTAAGCGTGTCAGCGCAAGCGCAGTCGACTCCGCGTTCAGGTCGATGTTTAAACCCTCTGCAGTGGTCATTGCCGCCAGCAGGATATTGTGATCAGCATCGACGGCCAGCACCATTGATTCACCCGGTGTTCCATCGTTCGGTTTGGGAAACAGGAGCTTTTCAGCCACTCCTACCGAAGAGTCTACTGGCGAGATGGTGGACGCGATTTTGCTCGTCAGATTCGCGGGAATGTTGACATCGAGAATGATAGTGCGGAATTGCACCGTCACTGGAATTTCCTGTGCGGCGGGCATTTCCACCAGTTTATTGTCCCCGCAACCAGCCAGGACGCCGGCAATTAATGTCGAGAACAATATGAATAATTTTTTCTTGAGATTGATTGGCATGATCAGCAATCGCTTGATACTTTTGGCTAGCATAATAGCATGCTTCGGCATATTGGGCGGAGTCAAGTCTGAAGTGCAACGCTCTGATTTGAACTGCTGATGCGTTGGGCGCGGAGTTTTTCGACGAGTTCTGTATAGACCTCGCGGGGTGTTCGAAAGCCCAGCACCTTGCGCGGTCGGTCATTGAGCATGGCTTCAATGTAGGCGAGTTTATGCGGGGTGACGGTGGGCAGATCCATGCCCTTGGGCAGGAACTGGCGCACCAGACCGTTGGTGTTTTCGTTGGAGCCGCGCTGCCAGGGGCTGTAGGGCTCGCAGAAGTACACCGGCATGCCGGTGGCGGCGCTCCTCCAGATAACCCCGCCAATCCGAAGAACGGGAGCAGGGCTGCCAGATAATTTGTGGGGCCAGCCAGGTGCGCATGGATGTTGGTGAAACGGGCTCGCATCCGGGCATCGACGTGTACAAGTGCTGATTTTTGTGCATTGCGACATATGACCGGATCAATTCATGCTTGGGCCGGATTTCCGCAAGAAGGCAGTAAGCCGTGGCCGCACATGATGAGCGTCAAGTTCCAGTCGGAACAGGACTTTTCATCTCATCATCGGTCTATGCCATGCAAAAAGTAGTCTTCGCCTTCATCGCCTTTGCCGCCGTCACGATCTACGCCCTGTCGCGCGGCAGCAATGTGGACATCAGCAGTGAGGCCCGCGGCATCAGCTATGCAGACACTTCTGCGTCAGCCCCGGCTGCGGCAGCGTCTGAGGTGAACGCTCCCACCGCCACGCAGAGTGAGGTCAACACTGCGCTGGCCGCCAAGCGCTGAGCCTGCGGCCGGTGTCTGTCCGTCACTGGGCGGGTATTGCCAGGCCCCGCACCGGCGCTTTGCACCAGTTGAGCAGGTTTTTTTGTGTTGTCGGGGCATTGATCCGGCGCTGAAACTGGCAAGCTTCGCGCCCGTATGAATCACCCCCTCAAATCCAGTGTGGCCGAGTTGCGCGCCACAGGCGGCCCGGTCAGCGTGCTCGAACTGCTGGAGCAGTCACCGCGCGCGCTGCCGGCCCACAGCGCGCTGCTCGCCGGCCATCGTCTCGCCTTGCTGGTCCTGGCTGTGGTGCTGGGCCTCTTGGCCTGGTGGATGAGCAGCGCGCCGCTGGCCGGTGCGGTCGTCGTGCAGGGCATCGTCAAGAGCGAGCTCAACCGCAAGATCATCCAGCATCAGGAAGGCGGCATCGTCAGCGAGATCCTGGTGCGCGATGGCCAGAAGGTCGCCGCCGGCCAGGTGCTCACCTACATCAGCGATGTGCGCAGCGACGTGGGCCGCGATGTGCTGCGGTCGCAGTACGCCGGCGAACTGCTGCGCAAGAAGCGCCTGGAGGCCGAGGTCGAGATGGCCCCTGGCTTCAGTGCCGCGGCCTTCGGCAAGCTGGCCAAGGCCGACGCCGATCTGGTCGGGCGTGAACAGCGGCTGTTCGATGCGCGTCGACGCAACCTGGACGAGCAGGTCGCCTCGCTGTTGTCCCAGGTCGGCGACGTCGACAGCCAGATCGCCGGCCTGAAGGCGCAGCAGAGCTCGACAGAAAGTGGCCTGAAGCTGGCGCGCGACGAGTTGAAGCTCAACGAGGAACTGGCCAGCCAGGGCTATGTGCAAAAGGCCCGCCTGCTCACGCTGGAGCGCACGGTCGTCGAATACGACAGCCGCATGGGCCAGATGCGCAGCGACATCGCTGCGGCGCAGCAGAAGATCCAGGATCTGCATCTGCGCGCCGCCCAGGCACGCAACACCTACCAGCAGCAGGCGGCCGACGAGCTCAAGGACGCCACCATGCGCTCGCGCGAATTCGAGGAGCGCTTGCGCGCCTCGGAAGACCTGGCCAATCGCCAGGCCGTGCGCGCGCCGGTGGCCGGCACGGTGATGGGCCTGCGCATTTCCGCGCCGGGGCTGACGGTGGGCCCGCGTGAGCCCTTGATGGAGATCGTGCCGGCCGAGGAGCGGTTAGTGATCGAAGGCAAGGTCAGGCTGGAAGACATCGCCCATGTGCACGTGGGGTCGACGGCCGAGGTGCGCCTCACCGCCTATGAATACCGGCGCACGCCGCGGCTGTCGGCGCGGGTCGATTTCGTTTCGGCGGACCGGGTGGTGGACACACAAAGTGGTAGTTCGTGGTTTGTGGCGCAGCTCAGCATTGCGCCGTCCGAGCTGGAGAGTCACCCCGACATCAAGCTGCAGACTGGCATGCCGGCCGAGGTCTTCGTGGCCACCCCGGCCCGTTCGCTGGCCAGCTATCTGCTCGGTCCCATCGACAGCTTCAGGGCCCGTGCCCTGCGCGAACCCTGAGACGGGTGCCGCGCATGAAGCTGCTGCTCCTGCACCAGAACTTTCCGGGCCAGTTCCGCCACCTCGTCGCTGCACTGGCGCGCGAGGGGGGCCATGAACTGGTCGCCCTGGGTCAGCGCGACCCGGCCCAGATGGGGCTGGAGGCGCCCGGCCTGCAATACATCCGCTACCAGCCTAAGCGGGTGCCGGCGCCGTCCACCCATCGTTATCTGCAAGGCCTGGAAGGTGCCGTGCTGGCGGGTCAGGCGGTGGTCGAACAACTCGCCCGGCTGCGCCAGCGCGGCTTTGCGCCCGACGTGGTCATCGCCCACCCGGGCTGGGGCGAGTCGCTCTATGTGCGCGAGGTCTTTCCGCAGGCCAAGGTGGTGCATTTCTGCGAGTTCTTCTATCACGCCGATGGCGCGGACGCCGGTTTTGACCCGCTGCAGCCGCTCACTCTGGACGCCCGTGCGCGCCTGCGCACCCGCAACGCCCTGCATCTGCTCAACCTGGAGTACTGCGACATGGCGGTCACGCCCACGCAGTGGCAGAAGTCGGTCCACCCGCCGGCCTACCAGCCCAAGCTGGAGGTGATCCACGAAGGGGTGGACACCGACCTGGCGCGGCCGGACCCCGAGGCCAGCTTCGAGCTGGCCGACGGCCGGGTGCTGCGCGCCGGCCAGCGCATCGTCACCTACGTGTCGCGCAAGCTGGAGCCCTATCGCGGCTTTCCGCAGTTCCTGCAGGCCCTGGCCCTGCTGCAGGCGCGCGACCCCGAGGTGCAGGCCCTGGTCATCGGTGCCGACGGTGTGAGCTACGGCAGCCCGCCGCCCGGCGGCGGCCACTGGCGCGAAAAACTGGTGGCCGAACTGCCGCTGGATCTGACGCGCACCCATTTTCTGGGCGCGGTGCCCTACGCGCGTTACCTGCGCGCGCTGCAGGTGTCAGCCGCCCATGTCTACCTCACCGTGCCCTTCGTGTTGTCGTGGTCCATGCTGGAAGCCATGGCCTGCGGCTGCCTGGTGCTGGGCTCGCGCACGGCGCCGGTGCAGGAAGCCATCAGCGACGGTCACAATGGCCTGCTGGTCGACTTCTTCGACACCCGCGCCCTGGCCGATCGCCTGGCCGGTGTGCTGGACGACCCGGCGCCGCTGGCGCCCATCCGCGCCGCCGCGCGGGCCAGTGTGCTGGCGCGCTACCCGCGGGCTGCCGGCACCGCCGCCTGGCTGGCGCTGCTGCAGCGCCTGACCCAGCCGTTTGGCTACGTCCACTATCCCTCTCCATCTTCCCGCCCATGACCTGGCTCTTCACTCGCGCCCTGCGTCGCTTCGTGCTGCTGGCCGGCGCGGCCAGCCTGCTGCTCAACGTGATGGCGCTGGCGCCCTCGCTGTTCATGCTGCAGGTCTTCGACCGCGTGTTTTCAAGCGCCAGTGTCGAGACGCTGACCATGCTCAGCCTCATCGTCGCGCTGGCGCTGGCGGTGATGTGGGTGATGGACCGGCTGCGCGCCGTCACTCTGGCCTGGGCCGGCGCGGTGCTGGACCGCACCCTGGGCCCCGAGGTGCTCGGCGCCCTGCTGCGCGCCAGTGCCCAGCCCGGCGGCGCACGCAATCAGCACACCCTGCGCGATGTCGGCCTGCTGCGCAATGTGCTGGGCGGCGGCGCCATCATGGCGGTGTTCGACGCGCCCTGGCTGCCGCTGTATGTGGCGCTGATCTTCGCTTTCGACCCGGCCATGGGCTGGTTCACCCTGGCTGGGGCGGTGCTGCTGTTCGGCCTCATCCTGCTCAATGAGCGGCTGACCAATGCGCCCATCCAGGCCACCACCGCCGCCGGGCGCAATGCCGCACGTTTCATCGATGCCGCCCTGCGCAACGCCGAGGTCATCGCCGGCATGGGCATGGGCCGCGCCGTGGTGACACGCTGGCAGGCCCACAACGACGAGGTGCTGGACGCCCAGATGCGCCTGAGCCGCCGCCAAGCCGTGCTGCAGGCCAGCGTGCGCCTGCTGCGCCAGGGCCTGCAGGCCGGCATGGTGGCACTGGGCGCCTGGCTGGTGGTGCGGCAACACGCCTCGCCCGGCATCATGGTGGCCGCCACCATCCTGCTGGGCAAGGCGCTCTCGCCGGTTGAACAACTGGTGGGTGGCTGGAAGAGCCTGGTCGAGGCGCGCGCCGCCTGGGCCCGCCTGAGCGCCGAACCGCTGCAACTGCACACCGCCAGCGTCGAACTACCGCCGCCCGAAGGCAAGGTGGATGTGGAGCGCATCGTCTACGCCCTGCCTGGCCAGCGCGTGGCCCTGATCAAGGGTGTGGCCTTCAGCGTGGCGGCGGGTAGCTGCCTGGGCATCATCGGCCCGAGCGGCTCGGGCAAGACCACGCTGCTGCGGCTCATGCTGGGCATCTGGCCGGCGCAAAGCGGCACCGTCAGGCTGGACGGCGCTGATCTGGCGCGCCTGGATGGCGACCACCTGGCCAGACACGTGGGTTATCTGCCGCAGGACGTGGAACTGTTTGCCGGCACCGTGGCCGAGAACATCGCCCGCATGGGCGAGGTGGATTCCGAAGCCGTGGTGCGCGCCGCGCAGGACGCTGGCGTGCATGAACTCGTGCTGCGCCTGCCCGAAGGTTATGAAACCCGCATCGGCGACGGCGGCGCCGGGCTGTCCGGCGGCCAGCGCCAGCGCATTGCCCTGGCGCGCGCGCTCTACGGTCAGCCGCGCCTGGTGGTGCTGGACGAACCCAACTCCAACCTCGACGGTGAAGGCGAAGCGGCGCTGCTGCAGGCACTGAGCACCCTGCGCGAGCGCGGCTGCACGGTGGTGATGGTCGGCCACCGCCCCTCGGCCATGCGGGCGGTGGACACGCTGGCCGTCATCCGCGACGGCACCCTGGACGCCTATGGCCCGCGTGACCAGGTGCTGGCGCGGCTCAACCAGGCGGCGGGCGCCGCCACGGCACCCGCCATGGCCCTGGCTGCCGCCTCGCCGGTGCCAGCGGCTGCTCAGTCGGCCGTGCCAGCCGCTGGTTGACCCGGCGCGCCAAGGGGGTTAGAGGGGGCGAGAGGGGGCGAGAGGGCGCGGTGGGCGGCAATGCGCCGGCGCCCGGCGCTCTGCCGGGCGCGGCTGGCACAGGGGTGACGCTCAAAATGGTGAATTGATGCCCCCTGTCCGAATGTTGCTTCAGGCTGCGTAATGCAGCAGTGACATCCGACACCAATCACTTGTGCACAGGCTTGTCGCTGTACCCCCTGCGCTGGTCTAGTTCAACCCTGTCAGAGCCTGCCCATCGTGCGGCATGGCTCTCCACCACCAAGGTTGAACTGTGCCCACCTACATCACGATCGAGAACACCTTCGTCACCGAAGGCGATGCACAAGCTATCTTCACGCTGCGCCTGAGCGCGCCGCTGCCTGCCAGCCCCGATCCGGTCACCCTCGACTTCAGCACGGGCGAAGGCACGGCGGTCGACATCCTGAACTTCTTCGGCGGCACCATCGGCAGTTGGGCTTTCACGCCTGACGGCGTCACCACCAGCTATAGCTTTGCTGTCGACCTGCCGGGTGTCGTTAATGGCGATCATTCCGGTCTGCAGGGATTCAACCTGCAGTTCATCGCGAGTGGTGCTGCGGTCGACGCCGGCCAGGTCGTACTGACCAGCGACATCGCCACCGCGCTGGTGGTCGACGCCACGCCCAACCCTCTCATCACCGTGCCCAGCCTGACGCCGGGCGACATGGTGGTGGACGAAACCGCCGGCACGGTGACGATTTCGGTCATGCTCGACGCGCCGTCGGCCGAGCCGGTAAGTGTGGACTTCCAGACCCAGGACGCCACCGCTGTGGCCGGCACCAACTACACCGCGACCAGCGGTACCTTGAACTTTGCCGCAGGACAGACCGTCGGCACCATCACCATCCCCATCCTGCACGACGGCCAGGCCACTGGGCGCGAGCTGTTCTCGGTCTTCTTTTCCCACCCGGTGGGCGCCGCACTTGCGGACAACCGTGTGCATGTGGTCATTCAGGACGCAGATGCCCCGGCCGGCGCCACGCCCACGATCAACGTGCACGGTGCCACCGTGGCGGAAAACCAGGGCTATGTCGACTTCATCGTCAGCCTGAGCGCACCGGCTACCGCCGGCGTGGTGGTGTCCTACACCACGGCCGATGGCGTCAATTCCGGCGACGCCATCCAGGGCCAGGACTACGGCCACCTGGCGGGCACGCTGGAATATGCGCCGGGCGAAGTCTCCAAGACCGTGCGTGTGCTGGTTATCGACCATGCCACACCGGAAGTCTTTCTTGAGCGCAGCTTCTCGCTCGAACTGCTCGGCGTCAACGGTGCGGCCGCGGGCAACATGAGTGCTACCGCCACCATCGTCGACGACCAGCGGGCCAGCGAGATCAACACGGCGAGCCCGATCGTCATCAATGCCAGCAACGCCGGCGACATCATGGCCGGCACGCCGTTCAACGACTCGCTCAACGGCGGCGCCGGCAACGACGTGCTCGACGGTCGCGCCCAGGGCGACACCATGATCGGCGGCGCCGGCGACGACATCTACATCGTCGAAGAGTCCGGCACCGGCGGCACCCTCAGCGAAGGCGTGGACGGCGGCATCGACACCGTCATCAGCTACTTCAAGGAATCCGACATCACCAACAACCCCAACATCGAAAACCTGGTGCTGGGCGGGTCCGATCAGTTCGGCAACATCAACCTCAACGGCACCGGCAACGACGCCTTCGGCGCCTTCAACGGCAACAACAAGATCGTCGGGAACGCGGGCAACAACGTGCTGAGCGGGCTTGGGGGCAACGACACCTTGCTGGGCGGCGCGGGCAACGACACGCTGGACGGCGGCATAGGCAACGACAGCCTGGATGGCGGAACTGGCGCCGACAGCATGGTGGGCGGCGCAGGTGACGACGACTATGTAGTTGACGACAGCGGAGATGTGGTCGTCGAGGACGCGCTGGCGGGGTTTGACACCGTGCAGTCATCGGTGACGCTTGCTCTGAGTGCCAATGTCGAGAAGCTGGTGCTGATCGGTGCGGCAGCCATCAACGGCACCGGCAATACAGGCGACAACCTCCTCATCGGGAACTCGGCTGACAACATCCTGGATGGAGGCCAGGGCAATGACACGATGGAAGGCGGCGCAGGCAACGACACCTACGTGGTCGACTCTCTGCTGGATGTGGTGACGGAAGCTGCTGCAGCCGGAACTGACACGATCCAGGCGAGCTTGAGTTATTCATTGGCCGGGTTGGTCAATGTGGAGAATCTGACGTTGACTGGCAATGTGGTAGTCAACGCCACGGGGAACGGGCTAGACAACACGTTGACCGGAAATTCGTCGGACAACATACTGAATGGTGGTCTGGGTATCGACACGCTGATAGGCAGCACTGGCAACGATACCTATGTGGTCGACACCGCAACCGACGTAATCGTTGAAGCCGCCGGCGAAGGCGCGGACACGGTGCAGACCACGGTAAGTTTCACGCTGGGTGCGAACGTGGAGAACCTGACGTTGACGGGCACCGGTGCGATCAACGGCACGGGCAACGAACTCAACAACGTGCTGCGCGGCAACACGGGGGCGAACGTGCTCAGCGGCGGGTTGGGCGACGACACGTATGTGGTGAGCAGCGGCGACAGCGTGGTGGAGGGAGCCGGCGCGGGCACGGACACGGTGTGGTCGGACGTGAGCTACACGCTGGGCGCCA
>JBEEJN010000032.1:0-71657 GCA_041169165.1 Pseudomonadota bacterium | reverse complement strand
TGCATAAGCCGGCCGAGTACGACGACCCGGACGCCACCGCCAATGCCAACTTGGCGGCGCGCCTGCCCTATCTGTTCGCCACCTGCCGCTTCGCGCACTACCTGAAGTGCATCGTGCGCGACAAGATCGGCTCGTTCAAGGAACGCTCCGACGTCGAGCGCTGGTTGGGCAACTGGATCGCCCAGTTTGTCGACGGCGACCCGGCGCGGTCGTCTGAGGCCTACAAGGCCTCGCACCCGCTGTCTGCGGCCGAGGTGCTGGTCGAGGAAGACCCGGCCAACCCGGGCTACTACAGCTCCAAGTTCTTCCTTCGTCCGCATTACCAGCTCGAAGGCCTGACGGTGTCGTTGCGGCTGGTGTCCAAGCTGCCGTCAGCCAAGGCCGGCTGACGCCGCAATTCCTGATTTGCATGTCCCCCGCCGGCTGCGCGGCTGGGGGCGCCCGCGAAAGTGGGTCTCGTCCGCAGTGTTCAACGCCCGCACGCGGGCATGAAGGAGCCCACCATGGCAGTAGACATGTACCTGAAGATCGACACGATCGACGGCGAGACCACCGACAAGGAAATGTCCAAGGTCAAGGCGATCGACATCCTGGCTTGGAGTTGGGGGGTGTCGAACTCCGGCACCACACACATGGGCGGTGGTGGGGGCAGCGGCAAGGCCAATTTCCAGGATATCTCCTGCACGAAGTACATCGACTGTGCCTCGCATGCCCTGCTGCTCGGTTGCGCCACCGGCGAGCACTTCCCCAAGGCCGTGCTGACGGTGCGCAAGGCCGGCAAGACCCAGCAACCCTACGTCACCATCACGATGGAGGAGGTCATGGTGGTCTCGGCCAGCACCGGCGGATCAGGTGGCGAGGACCGTCTGACTGAGAACATCACCCTCAACTTCGCCAAGGTGAAGTTCGAGTACTTCCAGCAAGACGAGAAGGGCGTGGTGAGCAAGACGCCCAAGGCCATGACCTACGACATTGCGGCCAATGCGGCCTGACGTGTTTCGAACGCAGATCGACGATCCATTCGATCGCGCCGCCTTCCCAGGTAGGCCTTGACCGACCGGGCAAGGCCTCCACCTCACGACCGCAAGGAAGTCTTCGTGGCACGTTCCGACATGTTCCTCAAGGCCACCGGGCAACGCTCGGGCGCCATCAACGGCGAGGCTGACGACAAGACCTACGCCAACCAGATCGAGATCCTCGACTGGTCCTGGGGTATGAGTTCGCCGTCTGCCGTGGGTGGGCAGCCGACCGGTCGCGTGGCGATGAAGGAACTGCGCATCGTCAAGAAGGCAGACAAGGCTTCCACCGCACTGATGTCGGTCATGAGCACCAATGAGCTGCTGCCCAAGGTGGAGCTCACGGTGCGCAAGGCGGGTGGCAGTGCCGCGCTGCCGTATTTCGTCGTCAAGCTGGAACAGGCCCGCATCTGTGCATATGACATCCAGTCCGGCATCGGCGAAGCAGGGGCGCCGGCACTGACCGAGCATGTGGCCTTCATGTTCAAGACCATCACGGTCGACTACACGCTGCAAAGCGGCACGGGCGGGTCCGTGGGCGCGTCGAGCTTTACCGGTCAATCCGGCCCCACCTGATTCGAAGGTGCATGCACACCATGTCCACGTTGTCCGTGTCCCTGTCCGCCAGCCCGACACCAGCCCAGCAGGCGCTGCGCGAGGGCAACGCTGCGCGGGCACTCAAGCTGCTCACCGAGCAGGTGCGCGCCAAACCACAGGACGCCAGGCTGCGCGTCTTCCTGTTCCAGTTGCTGTGTGTACTCGGCCAGTGGGAACGCGCGCTTAATCAGCTCAACGTCACGCTGGAGCTCGATGCCTCCACGCTGCCCATGGTGCAGACCTACCGCGAAGCGATTGCCTGCGAGACCCTGCGGCGCGAAGTGTTCGCCGGCCGCAAGGTGCCCATGCTGTTTGGCGAACCGCAAAGCTGGACGGCGTTGCTCATCGAGGCCTTATTGCGCGAAGGCCGCGGCGAGCCCGACGCCGGCCGCAGCCTGCGTGCCCAGGCCCTGGACGAGGCGCCGGCCAGCAGCGGCAGCGTGGACGGCCAGGCCTTCGCCTGGATCGCCGACGCCGACCCGCGCCTGGGCCCGACGCTAGAGGCGGTCATCAACGGGCGCTACTACTGGCTGCCGTGGAACCGCCTGGCGCGGGTCGACATCGACCCGCCGCAGGACCTGCGCGACGCGGTGTGGATGCCGGCGCACTTCCAGTTCACCAATGGCGGCGAGGTGGTCGGCCTCATCCCCACCCGCTACCCCGGTACCGATCTGGCCGCCGGCGACGGCTTGGCGCTGGCGCGCCGCACCGAGTGGCAGGATGCAGGTGACGAGGTCTTTCTCGGCCTGGGCCAGCGCTTGTTCGTGACCGATCAGGCCGAGATCGGCCTGATGGACGTGCGCTCGGTGCTCATCGATGAACCGCCGTCCAGTACCGATGGCGCGCCCGAGTCGGCCGGCCCGACCGTCACCTGCTGACGCCGCCAGGCGCCCTTGCCGCCATGGCCACCATCCTGCTGCGCGTCCAGGACCGGCTCCAGCCGGCTTTGCTCGACCGCCTGACCGATGACGATGTCGAGTCGCACTCAGAGAGCGGTGAATCGCGCGTCATCAATCGGCAACGCCTGCGCGACCTGGTGCTGCGCGACCTGGCGTGGCTCTTCAACGCCACGGCACCAGGCGCCGAGATCGACTGGGAGCGGTACCCGCACGCCCGCAACTCGGTGCTGAGCTACGGCTTGCCGGCGTTGTCAGGGCAGACCGCATCGACCATCGATCCGGATGAATTGCAGCGCCGCGTACGCCAGGCCATCCTGGACCACGAGCCGCGCATCCTGCCTGACTCACTGAATGTCGAGGCCTTGCTGTCCGAGGATCAACTCAACCATCACAACCAGATCGCCTTTCGCATCACGGGCCAGCTCTGGGCCCAGCCTGTGCCGTTGGAACTGCTGCTGCACACCGACATCGACATCGAGACCGGCCGCGTCTCGGTGCGTGAACTCGATCGCTGACCCGGCCGATCGACCGACCAAGGCCAGTCGTTACCCATGGACCCGCGCCTGCTGCGTTACTACAACGAGGAACTGCGCCATCTGCGCGAGATGGGCGGCGAGTTCGCCGAACAGTTCCCCAAGATCGCCGCCCGTCTGGGCATGGAGGGACTGGAGGTCACCGACCCCTATGTGGAACGCATGCTGGAGGGTTTTGCCTTCCTGGCCGGCCGCATCCAGCTCAAGATCGACGCCGAGTTCCCCCGCTTCACACAGCGCCTGCTGGACATCGTCTATCCGCAGTTCCTGGCGCCCACGCCGGCCATGCTGATCGCCCAGGTGCAAGCTGAGCTGAGCGATCCGGCACTGGCCGAAGGCCCATGCCTGCCGCGCGGCAGCACGATGATGAGCCACGCAGGCAAGGGTGGCGCCACGGCTTGCGAATTCCGCACCGCGCACGAGCTGCGGCTGTGGCCGCTGGAAATCAGCCAGGTTGAATATTTCACCCATGCGGCCGACCTGCCTGTGGCCAGCCTGCCGGAGTGGCGCAAATACCGATCCGGCCTGCGCCTGCGGCTCTGCGCGACTGCCGGGCTCGACTTCAGCCAGATTCAGGTCAGTGACCTGCGCGTGCATTGCGCCGGGCTGGACGAGGTGGCCTACCGTCTGCACGAACTGGTCTGCGGCCACGCCCTGGGCGTGCTGGTCATGCCGACCAGACGTCCGGCCGCCTGGCACGAGGCCATGGCGGGCGACAGCATCGAGGCGACCGGTTTCGACGAGGATCAGGCGCTGCTGCCGCCGGCCCGCCACGGCTTCCAGGGCTACCGACTGCTGCAGGAGTATTTCGCCTTCCCTCAGCGCTTCCTGTTTTTCGATTTGCGCGGCTTGGGCGACGCGCTGCGCCGGCACGGCGGCACCGAGGTCGACATCGTCATCCTCTTCACCCGTGCAGACACCGCCCTGCAGCAGGCCGTGGATGGGTCCAGCCTGGCACTGCACTGCGTGCCGGCGGTCAACCTGCTGGACCGTCGCTGCGATCGCATCCATGTCAGCCCCGGCACGCCCGACCTGCATGTGGTGCCGGACAGCACCCGTCCCATGGACTACGAGGTGCACAGCATCACCGAGGTGCTGGGTTATGGAACGGGGGTGAAAAGCGAGTGGCGCTTCCTGCCCTTCTACAACGCCTTCCACACCGAAGACCCGGCCCACAGCGCCTACTACACGGTGCAGCGCGAGCCACGGCTGCTGTCGCTGCATCAACAGCGCGACGGCCCGCGCACGGCCTATCTGGGCAGCGAGGTGCACATCAGCTTGGTGGATGCCCACGAAGCGCCTTACCCCACCGAACTGCGCCAGCTTGGCGTCAAGGCGCTGTGCACCAACCGCGACCTGCCGCTACTCATGCCTCTGGGCAGCAGCAAGGGCGACCTGATGCTCACGCAGACAGCGCCGGTCAAGGCCATTCAGGTCATCAAGGGACCGTCGCGGCCACAGTCGGCGCTGCGCGAGGCCAACCTGGCCTGGAAGCTGATCAATCAGCTCACTCTCAACCACCTGTCCTTGAGCGACACCGACAGCGAGCAAGGCGCTGCCGCGCTGCGCCAGTTGCTGCGGCTGTACACCCACAGCGGCGATGCAGGTGCGCAGCGTCAGGTGGACGGCGTGCGCTCGCTCAAGCTCAAGCAGGTGGTGCGTCGCCTGCCCATGGCCGGCCCCATCACCTTCGGCCGCGGCGTCGAGTTGAACGTCGAGGTGGACGACCTGTCGTTCGAGGGGGCAAGTGCCTTTCTGCTCGGTTGTGTGCTCGAACGATTTGTTGCCCGTCATGTCTCGCTGAACGGCTACACCCAGACCCGGCTGCATTCGGCCAACCGGGGTGACATCCTCATCGGGAGGCCGCGATGCGGGAGCCGCCCGATCCTGTGAGCGCGGGCCAGCGCCGCGCCGCGCTGCTGGCCGACCTGGCCGCCCAGCCCTGGCGCTACGACTACTTTCACGCCCTGCGCCTGATCGAGGCCAGCCATCCCGAGTTGCCGCGCCTGGGCCAGGCGCGCCGCCCGGCCGACGAGCCGCTGCGCCTGGGCCAGGCGGTTGAACTCTCCTTCGCCCCGGCGGCGATCGACAAGGTGGTGGCCGCCGACCGCGACGGCCGCCCACGCATGGAGGTGCGCTTCTTCGGACTGTTCGGCCCCAACGGCCCGCTGCCGCTGCACATGACGGCCTATGCGCGCGAGCGCAAGCTGCACAAGGGCGACCACACGCTCGCCCGGTTTGCCGACTGGTTCCACCACCGCCTGCTGCTGCTGTTCTACCGTGCCTGGGCCCAGGCCCAGCCGGCCGCCAGCCTGGACCGCCCGGCCGAGGACCGCTTTGCCGATTACGTCGGCTCCCTGGTCGGCGTGGGCGGGCCGGAATACCGGCAGCGCAGCGCCGCGCCCGACCACGCCCGCCTGGCCTTTGCCGGCCTGCTGTCGCGCCAGGTGCGCAGCGCCGAGGGGCTGGAGACGCTGCTGGCCGGTTTTCTCGGCATGAAGGTGCGGGTCGAACAGTTCGTCGGCCGCTGGATGCATCTGCCCGACAGCGAACGCAGCCGCCTGGGCGGCGGTTACGGTGGGCGGCCTTGCAGCGCGCGTCTGGGTTTAAGCACCGTGCTGGGTGGCGCGGTCTACGACCGTCAGCATCACTTCCGCGTCCATCTCGGTCCGCTGACGGTGGCGGCGTTCGAGGCCCTGCTGCCGAATGGCCGGGCCCTGCCGGCACTCGAAGGCTTGGTGCGCGACTACGTTGGTCTGGAATTCGGCTGGGATCTGTGCCTGCAGGTGCATACCCCCGAAACCCCCACTGTCAGCCTCGGCCGCCAGGGCCGCCTGGGCTGGACCAGCTGGATTGGCAAGCCGCGCCGGGCGGCGGTGTCCACCCTCACCCTGGAGCCGCGCCAACTTCAGGCCGGCTGATGCGCCGCACCGTCCGCAACATTCGACACCGTTCATTCGATCAGGAGGTCCCATGGCAGAGATCAACCGCGTAACCCTCTTCGGCAAGCTCAACCCGCCGACCTACAAGGCGGTGGAAGGCGCCATGGTGTTCGCCAAGCTGCGTGGCAACCCGTATGTGGAATTCGAGCATGTGTTGGCCCAACTGCTGCAGGCGCCGGACAACGACTGGCTGCGCGTCATCAAGCACTACCAGCTCGATGTGTCGGTGCTGGCCAAGGACCTGACCGCCGCACTCGACCGCCTGCCGCGCGGCGCCACCAGCCTGGCCGGCGTGGCCGAGAACATCGCCGACGCCATCGAGCGCAGCTGGACCTACAGCACCCTGCTCTACGGCGACCGCGTGGTGCGCAGCGGCTACCTGCTGGTGGGCATGCTCAAGACCAAGAACCTGCGCGCGACGCTCATCAGCATCAGCCGCCAGTTCGAGAAGCTCAAGGAAGGTGAACTCTCCGACGCCCTGCCCAAGCTCGTGGCCGGCAGCCCCGAGGACGGCCAGGGCGCCAGCGACGGCAGCAGCGGTGGTGGTGGTGGTGCCTCGTCCGGCGGCGCCGAACCCGGCGAAGCCAGCGGCGCCATCGCCCCGGCCGGCATGGGCAAGCAGGAGGCGCTCAAAAAGTTCACCGTCGACCTGACCGAGCAGGCGCGCAGCGGCAAGATGGACCCCATCGTCGGGCGCGACGACGAGATCCGCCAGGTGGTCGACATCCTCATGCGCCGGCGCCAGAACAACCCCATCCTGGTCGGCGAGGCGGGCGTGGGCAAGACGGCGGTGGTGGAAGGCTTCGCCCAGCGCATCGCCCGCGGCGACGTGCCGCCCAGCCTGAAGGACGTGGAACTGCGCAGCCTGGATGTCGGCCTGCTGCAGGCCGGCGCCAGCATGAAGGGCGAGTTCGAGCAGCGCCTGCGCGGCGTCATCGACGAAGTGCAGGCCAGCGCCAAGCCCATCATCCTCTTCGTCGACGAGACCCACACCCTGGTGGGCGCCGGCGGCGCGGCCGGCACCGGCGACGCGGCCAACCTGCTCAAGCCCGCGCTGGCGCGCGGCACCCTGCGCACCATCGGCGCCACCACCTTCGCCGAATACAAGAAGCACATCGAGAAGGACCCGGCCCTGACCCGCCGCTTCCAGACCGTGCAGGTTGACGAGCCCGACGAGCCCAAGGCCATCCTGATGATGCGCGGCGTGGCCAGCACCATGGAAAAGCACCACCAGGTGCAGATCCTCGATGAGGCGCTAGAGGCCGCCGTCAAGCTCAGCCACCGCTACATCCCGGCGCGCCAGCTGCCCGACAAGAGCGTCAGCCTGCTCGACACCGCCTGCGCCCGCGTGGCCGTGAGCCTGCACGCCACCCCGGCCGAGGTGGACGACAGCCGCAAACGCATCGAGGCGCTCACCACCGAGCTGGGCATCATCGCCCGCGAACAGGCCATCGGCATCGACATCGGCAAACGCGAGGCCGAAGCCAGCGAACAACTCGCCGCCGAACGCGCCCGCCTGGCCGCGCTGGAAACCCGCTGGAACAGCGAACGCGAACTGGTCGACCAGCTCTTGGCCCTGCGCGCCAAGCTGCGCGCCGGCATCAGCCCGGTGGAAGGCACCGGCAGCCAGCTCGAAGCCCAGGCCGCGGAGACTGCGGCGGCCGAAGGCATGACCGACGGCGACCGCGCGGCGGAGCGCAGCGCCCAGCTCGCCCAGCTGAAGGAGGTGCAGGACAAGCTCACCGCGCTGCAGGGCGAAACCCCGCTCATCCTGCCCACGGTGGATTACCAGGCCGTGGCCGCGGTGGTGGGCGACTGGACCGGCATCCCGGTCGGCCGCATGGCGCGCAACGAGATCGAGACCATCCTCAAGGTGGCCGAGCACCTGGGCCAGCGCGTCATCGGCCAGGACCACGCCATGGAGATGATCGCCAAGCGCATCCAGACCAGCCGCGCCGGCCTGGACAACCCGAGCAAGCCCATCGGTGTCTTCATGCTCGCCGGCACCAGCGGCGTCGGCAAGACCGAAACCGCCCTGGCCTTGGCCGAAGCCCTCTACGGCGGCGAGCAGAACCTCATCACCATCAACATGAGCGAGTATCAGGAGGCCCACACCGTGAGCACCCTGAAAGGCGCGCCACCCGGTTATGTGGGTTATGGCGAAGGCGGGGTGCTGACCGAAGCCGTGCGCCGCAAGCCCTACAGCGTGGTGCTGCTGGACGAGGTGGAAAAAGCCCACCCGGACGTGCACGAGATGTTCTTCCAGGTTTTCGACAAGGGTTTCATGGAGGACGGCGAAGGCCGCTTCATCGACTTCAAGAATACCCTGATTCTGCTGACCACCAACGCCGGCACCGACCTGATCGCCAGCCTGTGCAAGGACCCTGACCTCATGCCCGACCCCGAAGGCATGGCCAAGGCGCTGCGTGAGCCGCTGCTGAAGATATTCCCGCCCGCATTGCTCGGGCGGCTCGTGACGATTCCGTATTACCCGCTGTCAGACGAGATGCTGGGCAAGATCGTCAGGCTGCAACTCAACCGCATCAAGAAGCGCGTGGAGGCAAGGTACAAGATTCCGTTCGAGTATTCGGATGATGTCGTGAAGCTGGTGGTGTCGCGCTGTACCGAGAGTGAATCGGGGGGGAGGATGATTGATGCGATATTGACGAATACAATGTTGCCGGATATTAGCCGGGAATTTCTGATGGGCATGATGAAGGGTAAGGAGATTGCGGATGTGAAGGTCGAAGTGATTGGCGGCGAGTTTTCGTATGTATTTTCGTAGAGCCGGTGGCCTGCTGTTGTAGTCGTCCTATACGGCTGTGGCTAAGTTTGCCGCGCTGAGTCAGTAAGATTAATATGCCTAGTTATTAGGGGTTGTGGCATGCCATATCAAGCAGCAGGCAAAGGTCTTCGCATCAAGGAGCGCGGCGGCAGAGGAATTAGTTGGACCGTCGCAAGTTCGTTCGATGGCAATGATGGTGAACAAAAGGTCACTTTGAATTTATCGGATCCGGCGACAGGTAATACTTTCTATGAGAAGCATATCTTGCGATATGGTCAAAGTAATCAAGAGTTGCTGGATGTTCGTCGATCTGCAAATAAAAAGGGAAACATCAATGACCTTGACCTCTATATGCTTGGTCTTGGCATGGGGGTTGAGCCTAAAGGGGCGCCGGCAAGCACGGTAATTGATATATCAAAAATCAACTTCAATCGTATGTTGTATTGCATCGCCAATGCCATGTATAAAAACCGCATGACTATGACGGCAAATAACTCCGAGGTGGATATTGAGTTTGAGCAGCGGTGTATTCGCACTGCATCGCCACAAGGCAGGGAGGGTTGGTCGGATACCATGATCGTTGGCGCAAGGCTTATTGGAAGTGATGGTCGTCGGTGGACTTTTGATATAAATCATTGCGTTGGCGCGGGCTAAATTCGATGGCGTGGTGGAGGGAGTGACGGTAATGAATTGGCGGGCGCGCCCTCGCTGAGCCTTGGTTCTAGATCTCCATTCGTTCGTGCCTTCACTCCCTCCAGGTGTCGCAATTGCGATCGTTGAGAATTGATCATCGAGTTGTTTGTAGCATGGAGAAACCCCATGGCCACTCAAGCCCTGAGCATGGACGAATTCCGCGCCTTGGCTGCCATTGCCGGTGCGCGGCGGCAGATCATGGTCAATATGTTTGCAGGTACGGAGTTGAGGTTCGGCACTAAGTCTGCCGCAGAAGTCGGAAAGAATCTGCTCGGCTCAGGCAAGAAGGTCTATAGCGGGGCAAAAAAAATATCAGACGGAAGCCAATCGACGGCCAAGACGGTGCCGTCGCTGCCGGGCATGGAGGCGGCGTTTAAGGAATTCATGGTGCAGTGCGCCGATGTGGATGGCATAGGCGACATCATTGCAACAATCGGAGGCGAGGCGGTCGCCAACCTGATTGCCGAGGTCACGCCGGTGCTGGGTGTGCTCTACAGTGGCGCCAAATTGACCAAGGCAGGCAAGGCGGTGGCCGAGGACGCTTACAACCTGTACAAATTTAGTGATTACAAGAAGGGGTTTTTGCGTGGCGACCCATTAGCGGCCGCTGAGGCGGTGCAAATGCTCATCAAGCGTGATCTCGCCAAACATTCGGTGAATCTCGCACAACAGGCTACTGCTACCGGCGCAAAAATTGCTGGATTATTTGCTGACTTCGGCACTGCAACGACCGCCGGCCTTGGAATCGCCAATGCGCTGGCCAGTCTGGGAATGGAACTGGCGTCGCTGGGTGTGGATATCAAGGATTTGAGGGCTGGCAACAAGCGATTGTCCCGTCCTGACTCGCTAGATCTGACTGTGTTTGAGGAATGCCCCATTCTTGGCTGCTACCTAATTACCTGCGCAGATACTTCGTCGGTAGCCAACTTCTTCGTCGCCGATATCGGACTGCCCGGTTGGATGGACAAGGTCGAACAGATGAAAAAGAAGCAGATGGACCCGCTGCTCAAGATCGCTACCAAAAATATTTCATCGTCCCGGCTTCAACTTGAGGGTCTCAGTTCTAACAAGGGGACACATGCCAAGCCTGGATTTTTTGCTGGCATCAAGGGTAAGGCGATGAGCAGGCTTGGACTGTCGTGAGTTGAATACTCGTGAATAGTGACAGATCAGATGTCGCCGTGTTGGCAAACGAGTTGCACCCAGATTCGATGAGGCGGTCTTGCTTGCTCAAATTCCCTCATGTTTAGTCTGCGGCAAACCGGCTTTGCGCCGACCTTCGCCGTCCGTCCAAGTCGCTGTTGCTGCCAGCCAGAGTTGTGGTGGTCCGACGTGTGAACAGATCCTGTCCCGCCGCGCGACGATGAGTGAGCCAGTCTTCAAGCAATTTCTTAAAAATCATGTCGAACTGAAACGCAAGACCCGAATCCTGTCATTGCAGCGTACCCACCAATCGCGCATAGAAGCTGCTGAAAATCGTTGGGCCGAACTGCGCCTGCGTGCGAGCATAGAGTTAGATGCGTTGAGTGATCCAGCGTCGGATCCCATGATGCCGAATGACGAGCGACTATCGCTCCAGGTTTGCCTGCCGACCGGACCACTTGTCACGGTAGCTGCTGACTCAGACCGTCGGACAGCTTTCCGCACGCATTTGGACCAGTTGTTGGACGAGGTATTCAATCGACCGAATATAATATCCACAGAGGATCAAGCGGACGAAGTCTCGCCGGGCCGGCAAGCGGCCCACCCAGTAGATGACCAGGACGGCAGGGGTCCAGAACCAGTCGGCAGCGACCTCTATGGTTCATTGAGTGGTCAGTTATGTGGTGTATGTGCCGGCGGGTGCTGCCCTAGTGGCTCCAATCATGCTTTTGTGACAGTGGAAACGATACGGCGAGTGCAGTCACAAGTCCAGTATCGATCGGCAGAAGAAATGCAGGCCAAGTATCTTTCCTTTCTGCCTGAATTCAGTCAAGAAGGCGGTTGCATCTATCAGCGCGCCGACGGTTGTGCGTTGCCGAGAGGCTTGCGTGGGGATACTTGCAATTCCTATGTGTGTGATTCTTTTCGCGCTGTGCAGGAGGCTGAAGAGGAATCACGACGTGGCACCCGGCTGCCGCTGCAGGCCGTGATTGTGGTACAGCGACGACAGAACCAGTGGCTGCGCGACAAGCCGGCGCTGGATAACAGCTTCACCGGGCTGGCCGTGCTCACGCCAGCGGGTGAGGTGCTGCGCTTCACGCCCGATGAACTGGAGATGAAACGCCAGATGACCGGTGATTACTGACAGAGCAGGGCGGGCCTGCGCTCAAGTTGAGCAAGGCAGGGCCAAGCTGGGCAGCGAAGTTCGCAGCGGTACGACCGATGCGCGCGTCAGCGCTTGCCCACGAGGAGGACGGGTTGCGCCGGGCTGCCGGTTGATTTGCTGTGGATGGCGCGCGGGTCCGCAGTGCTGCTGCAGCCTTGCGCATCGCAGTCGTGTATGCGCAGCACGAGTTTCTGGGTTGCTGCTGCTGAGTCTGCGCTGGTGATGGCCTCGACCATGGGGAGTTCCACATGTCCGGGCCGGGTCGCCTGGGTCAGGTTGCGGCACAAGGCCCAGTAACCCATGAAGCGGTGGGCGGACGAGGGTGCTGATGAGCCGGTTTCGTCGGCCCGATCCGGCAGGAGCACCAGGGAGCGCCACCGCTGGGCGCTGCCGCTGCGGCCCATGCCGGCATGCGAGAACTCCATGCACAGGCCCCAGGGCATGCCCCCGAGGTTGACCCGGTAGCTGCGTAGGGGGGGCCAGTCGATGTCCGGCCAGGTTTCCGCACCGCTGGCCCGGTGTTCCACCAGGGCAATTTCCTGGCGGCCATCGGCACGGGTGATCCTGTGCGTGAGCGTGCCCTTGCCGATCGCTATGCTCACGTCGCCCACGTCGATCCGACATCCTGCCGGACCGCAACCGCGTTGCGGATTGATCGTCTGCAGTTCGACCGGCGGCCGGTCGCCCACCAGCAGTTCGTGCAGTTCCGCGGCATTGCCGGCGATGCCTTGCTCACCGGCCGATGCATTGCCCGTGCCGCTACCGCACAGGCAAACCCCCAGCATGATGGCGGCGCGTGTGGCGCGCGGCAGCGCCGGGCTGGTGGCAAGGCGGGTTGGGATGCTGGTGTTCAACGATATTCCTTGCTGCCGGTGGCCCGGAGGTAGTCGCTGTTATATTTCCAGAAAATGGTCCCTCCGTGAGCCGCGGTAGAGTCGTACGCGTATTTCCAGGTGCCGCGCAACTTGGTGGCCTTGCCGCTCGCGTCACGCCACCATTCCTCGCCTGCGACGACGCTGTCCTGGATACCGTAGATGTTATGGGCCGCGTCGGTGATGTGTAGGCCGGCGAGAACCTTGGCATGGTCGGCGTAGTTGGTCTTGATGTCCGCGCCATCCCAGAACCAGGCACCGTTCGAATAGTCCACCGGGCTGCCCGACAGGGCATTGCGCGCGGCCCGCACTGCGGCCGACATGCCCGCATCCTTCTCGATGTCCTCTTCGCGGGCGGACTTCAGGCGGGCATGACGCTCATTGCCGTCGCCGGCCGCGTAGGCGAAGCTCTTGTCCTTGCTCAGGAACGTGCGGATGGACGGATACCCGCGCGCCTTCTGCTGCCGCACGAGCACGCAGGCGATGCCCGCCATTTCCTCGTACACATCCTGCACCGACGATTCACCGTACGCCACGGCGGCCAGCGCGCGGGTCTCCTCGTCCAGGGGTTCGACCGGCGGCACGTTGCCGATGCGGCACACCGGCACCGGTGGCGGGGTCCAGACCCGTGCGAGCGTGCCTTCGTCCACTCCGGTGCCTGGGTTCGAATAACACATCGGCCCGGTTTGTCGGTAGATCACCGGCATCGCTTTTCCTCTTTCTCTTCCTCTGCCGTCTGGATGAACTGTGGACCGTGTCGGGCGGCGCGCTGCCTGCAGCAGACAGGCCGCTGGCGCAGGCCTGCGCAATGCGCCAATGCCGATGTCATCGTGGGTCGGACAGGCGGGCCTGCCTACCGACTAAGGTCAGGTGCAGCCGCCGGGAGCGCGCTTGATACTGCCCGCCATGACCGCCGCTCCCAACCTGCAGATGACGCTCAAGTCGGCGGCTGGCAAGTCGTTGCTGTTTCGCTCCATGTCGGCGCAGGAGGAGATCTCGCGCCTGTTCGAGTTCCAGGTGGTGGCCATCTCAGAAAAAGAGACGCTGGCGGCCGACGATCTGCTTGGTACCGAGGCAGCTGTATCGATCGAGGTGGACAAGGGCATGAAGCGCTGGTTTCACGGCCTAGTGACCAGTTTCGGCATCGATGGGGGGGACGCCCGCCACTTTCGCTACCGCCTCACGTTGCGGCCCTGGCTGTGGCTGCTGACGCGTTCGGCTGATGTGCGCATCTTCCAGGACAAGAGCACGCCGGACATCGTCAAGGCGGTGCTGAAGGACTACCCCGGTACAGTGGTTGACAAGCTCAAGGCGAGCTACAAGCCGCGGCCTTACTGTGTGCAGTACCGCGAGACGGACTTCAACTTCGTCAGCCGTCTGCTGGAGGAGGAGGGCATCAGCTACTTCTTCAATCACACCGAGGACAAGCACGAACTGGTGCTTGCCGACGACAGCAGTGTGTACCTACCGTTGCCGGGGTTTGACAGCGTGCCGTACGACGAGGATCCGATGCACGGCGCCACGCGCAGCAGCCTCAACACCTGGCGCATGCGCCACGAGATCCAGACCGGCGCCATGGTGCTGCGTGACTACTTCTACGAAACGCCAGGCACGGACCTGACGTCGACCGCAGCCAAGTCCAGCCGCGGTCATGCCGAAGCGAAGCACGAGGTCTACGACTATCCCGGTGACTACACCACCAAGGCGGCAGGTGATGCCGTGGCGCGCCTCCGGCTGGAAGAGGCCGAGGGCCGTCACACGCGCTTCCACGCCAGCGGCAATTCGCCGGGCCTGGCCGCGGGTGGCAGCTTCAGCCTGAGCGACCATCCGCGCAAGGATCAGAACACCGACTATCTGGTCATCGCCACCGGCATCGACTTGCAGCAGGCCGGCTACGAGGCTGGCAGTGCAGGGGACACCTCGGTATCGGTGCATTGCACGGTGCAGAAGCTGTCCGAGCCTTTTCGACCTGCGCGCCTCACGCCCAAACCGGCGGTGGCCGGCCCGCAGACCGCCGTGGTGGTGGGCGAAGGTGGTGACGGCGAGATCGTCACCGACAAGCTCGGCCGGGTGAAGCTTCAGTTCCACTGGGACCGCCTGGGCACGAAGGACAGCAAGAGCTCGTGCTGGGTGCGTGTGGCCAGCCCGATGGCGGGCAATGGCTGGGGCTTCATCTCGCTGCCGCGCATTGGGCAGGAGGTGGTGGTCGACTTTCTGGAAGGTGACCCGGACCGCCCGCTCGTCACCGGTCGGGTGCACAACCCCGAGCAGCTGCCGCCCTACGAGCTGCCGACCAATGCCACGGTGACGACGCTCAAGACGCGCAGCAAGAAGGGCGCGGCGGCGGATTTCAACGAGCTACGGTTCGAGGACAAGGCCGGCAGCGAATATGTGCTGCTGCATGCGCAGAAGGACAGGCTGGAGTTCGTCGAGGACACGCTCAAGAGCAAGATCGACAAGGAGGAGCACCGCACGGTGAAGGGCAACCGCCACGAGGCGGTGGCGGGCGAGTGGCACGTCAAGGTGACCAAGGACGTGCTGCACAAGTACGACGCCAAATACGGCATGGCGGTGGCCGAAGACATCCTGTGGAAGACCGGCGGCAAGTTCAGCCTGAAGGCGGCGGCGGACATCATCGGCAAGGCCGGCGCGACCGTGTCGCTCGACGCGGGCAGTGACATGCATCTGAAGATCGCCTCCAACCTGGGCGCCGATGCCGGCATGAACGTGCACATCAAGGGCGGCATGAACGTGGTGATCGAGGGCGGCATGCAGGTCAGCATCAAGGCCGGCGGCTCGTCGGTGGTGCTGGGGCCGGACGGTGTGTCCATCACCGGCGCCATGGTCAAGCTCAATTCGGGCGGGTCACCCGGCTCGGGCAATGGCGCCAGCCCCGAAGCGCCGACCGACCCGGCCGACCCGAAGGAGCCGACGGCGCCCGAAGACCCACTCAGCCACCGTTGAACGGCATGCCAGCGCGCAAGGTCTACGCCTAGCTTCAGCCTGCTGATTGACGTCGCATGTTGCAGCAACCCATCGACGAGCCCGCGCTCGAGGACGCCGCCTGGCGCGACTTCGTCGCCCGCCTGGCCGACCATCTGGCGGGTCAGTGGCCGGCCATGCCGCAGCGGCTGGGTGAGCGCTACCCCGCCTTCATCGACCTCGCGGTGCAGCAGGCGCTGCTGCGCGGGCTGGCTGAGGTGGGCAATGTGGCTCGCTACGTCAACCTGTGGTTCGTATGGGGGCCGCTGTTCCATGACAAGCCGGGCTTCCAGTGGGCGCAGGACATCCTGACTGCCCACGCACCGCAGCACGAGCGGCTGGCCATGCACCAGTTGGTGCAACGCTCGATGGTGGAGTTGGCACGCATGCCGGGCACCCGCATCGAGCCGGCCGCCCTGGACGCGGCCGATACAGGCGTTTGCCTGACCTTTGGTCCACTGGGCCGGTGTGGCGCCCTGACGCGTCGGCGCCAGGGCGCCGAAGTGCCACCGCCCATGCCGCGCCGCTGCTGCGATCTGGAAGCGGTCGAATTGCGACTGCTTGACGAGGCCAGCACCCAGCCCGGAGCTGACTCGCACAGCGCGCGTGGCGGCGCCCTGCAACGCTACGAGTTTGATGGCGCAGCCTGGCAACGTGTGCCTGTTCCCGCCCCGGCGCCGCTGCGCATCGTCGCCGGCTCGCCCTGCCCGCCACTACTGAACCTGCTGTCACCACAAACCGGCCAGGGGGCAGTGACGCGGCTGCAGGCGCGCCTGCGCATGGCCCATGTGTGTAACGGCGATGTCCACCCCGCCCTGTTGTTCGACGGCCCGCACGGCCGTTGGGGCTGGGTCGGCCACGCCGCCAAGGCGGTGAGTTGGCCGACGCTCACGCGCGACCAGCCGCCGCCGCCAGCCGGCGCTGGCACCGTGCAGGCCGAGGAGACTGCACCCGAACGGTACCGCCTTACCTTGCAGACCTGCGCCCTGCGCGACGAAGGTGAAGCACTGGGCGTGCTGCAGACCGCGCTGTCCGTCTGGCCGGCCGAGCAGTGGCTGCTCGACATCCAACGCACGGCGCCGACCGACGCCGAGGCGACCCAGACGGTCCTGCCGCAGGGTCGCTTGACCACGCCCCGCCCAGCCATCAGCACACGCTGCCGCCTGGAACGTGATGGGCAGCTGCGTCAAAGCCAGGACTTGAAGTCCCAGTTCGAGCAGGGGCTTGACGATGCGACCGCTCAGGGTCTGGCCAGGCTGGTCGACGCCTGGGCGCGCCTGCCCGGCTTGGCGGCGGCCCAGGCCGAGGCTGCGCTGGCTCTGTTGACCGGCCGCGCAGTCTGCACCTGGGGCTGGCAGGTCACGGCGCTGGATGGACCGGCCCTGATGCGCCTGGTCGGCGAGTTGGACCTGGTGGCGGCGCAGGCGGCGCTCGACTTCACCGGCGTGTGGACACTGCGAGGCAGCACCAGCCGCGTCCATCTGCGTTGCAGCGGCCAGTCCGCATTGAAGTGCTCGCTGCGGCGTGACTCCGACCCGCCCGACCTTGCCGACGTGCTGCTGCCCGCCGCCACGGCGAGCTGGCGCTGGGGCTTTGCGCTGGAGATCGAGCCCCAGGCCGACGCCGGCCTGGGGCTGCTGCAACTCGAAGCGCCGCCCGGCGGAGCCCTGGTGGGCGAGGCCGGACTGCGGCCCTGCACCCATGGCCGCAGCGGCTGGGAGTGGTTCGCCCGACTGCGTGTGCAGGAGCCGGTGACGGTCCGCGTGCGGGTGAACGATCCGCTGCTGGGCGGCAGTGTTTCCACGCACACCTTGCTGCCGGTCAGCACGGTGATCGACTGGAGCATGGGCTGATGGATCGTCTGCTGGTGCTCAGGCTGGAGTCGTCCGGCTGCGCTGCCGAGGCCATCTTCAACGGTGTGCCGCTGCTGCGGGTGGACGGCCGCTGCCGGCTGGCCTGGATGGCGGTCCATGAATACACGCTGGCTGGAGCGAATGCGCTCAGCCTGGTGCTGCAGCCGGGTCCGGCGACGCTGCCACCTGGCGCGCCGGCGCTGGCGCCTGCGCCGCAGCTCTCGGATGGCACTGCCTGGGCCACGCTGCGTCTGCTGCTGCCACGCATGGGGGCCAGCGCCAGCCCGACATTGGCCCGCACGCTGGGCCAGATCGACTGGGCGCCGCCGGCGAACGACATCTGGGAGGCCCCGCTGCGCCTGGACACGCGCGTGGAGATGCCCGCCGGATTTCCGCGCTGGCGCTGGCTCGACGCGCCCGTCATCAGCGATCCGGCGGAACTCAGGCGCGACGCTGCCGCTTTCCTGCGCGACATTGCCGTGGGACTGGCGCGCGGCAATCCTGAACCGCTGGTGCAGGCCAGCCGGCTGCGACTCGAAGATTTCGCCCAGGCCTATCAACAAGCGTTGCCAGACGTGGTGGCGCGGCTGCGCCAGCACATCGTCGACCTGCATGCCATCGCGGCGCTGCAGCCAGCCCTGCCCTCTGCTGACACGTTGGCCTTGCGTTCCGTGGCTGGTGGGCGCATGGTCGAATGCCTGGGGCTGGACGGTGCGCCGTTTTTGCGCAGCGTGGCCGAGCCACACGGGCCGCTGTCCTGGCCCTTGCGCCTGGCCGCCATCGACGGGCGCTTCTACGTACTGCGCTGAATGGCGTGCAGGTCGTCCATGCCCACACTCCCCCAACTTTCCGGAGCCCTTGCATGATCGTGCTCAGCGTGCTCAGCTACAACGGTGCGCCCACCGACGTTGCCGCCGCGAGTTTTGACGAGCTTGGCGGCAATATCGGACGGGCTGACAGCAACCATCTGGTGCTGCCCGACCCCGAACGCACCATTTCGCGGGTCCACGCCAAGGTGCTGTTCCGCGCTGATGGCTATTACATCGTGGACAACGGCAGCAATCCGATCAGCGTCAATGGCACGCCGCTGGGGGCCGGCCGTGAGCACCTGCTGGCCAGCGGCGACAAGGTCCAGATCGGCGGCTATCTGCTCGAAGCGACGCAACAGGCCGCGGGTGCCAGCGCGCCGGCAGGCGCGCAGGTGGGCGATTTCTCCGACCTGTTCGGCGATATTGGCGCGGGCCTGGCCGCACCGCCAGCCACGCCCCAGCCCAGGCCTTCGGTGCTGCACACCTGGGCGCCTGATCCGGCCGCGCGACGCAACAACAGCCAAGCAGTCCTGGCGCCCGGCCACATCCCGGAGGACTGGGACCCCTGGGGCGACAGCGGGCCACCGCTCGGCGTGGCGGCACCAGCGCCTGGGCCGGCCGCATCGCCGTCGATCACTGGCGCCAACGCGGCTGGCCTGGGCGACTTCGCACCGGCGTCAACCGAGTCGATCGATGATCTGTTCGGTCTGTCGGCCGCCCCATCGGGCGGCGACCACTTGGGCGCCGATCTGGCGCGCCAGCTGGACTTGAAGCCCAATATGTCCGGGCACGACGACCCGCTGCTGGCGCTCGCTCGGCCCGCAAAACTCGGGCCGGACGTTTTTGCCGATCTGGGTTCCGAACTCAATACGCCGATGCCGCTGCCGCGCGTGTTGTCGGCCCAGCCCAGCGCTCCACCACCTGTGGCCGCCGGGCCGGTCAGCCTGCCGGCCGGGGCGGTGTTTTCATGGGACGCTCCGGCGGCTGCTCCCGCCGGCGGCCGGCTGGCCTCCGGGTCGCCCGAGGTGACGCGCATCGTGCCGTCTGCAGCGGCGAAAGCGCAGTCCAGGCCGGTTGTCGCCGCGCCGGTCGCGGCAGCCGCGCGGCCGGTGCCTGCGGCGTCGCAGCCTGTCCAGCACGGCTCGTTCGCCAACAGTTCCGTTGCGCCCTTCCCCATGTCCGCCGCTGCGGGGGGCGCGGCCGTCAGGCCGCAGGGGGACCCGGCGGACGAGGCCACCTTGCTGGCCGCCTTGCTCGAGGGGCTGGGCAGCCCTGGCCTGCAGGTGGATCGCCTCACGCCGGCCATGATGCTGCTCGTCGGTCAGTTCCTGCGCGAAGCGACACGCGGCACCATCGCCCTGCTGGCCGATCGCGCTGCCATCAAGCGCGGCATGCGTGCTGACGTGACGGTGATCGTGGCGCGCGAAAACAATCCGCTCAAGTTTTCTGCCACGGCCGAAGTGGCGTTGCGGCACATGCTCGGCCCGCCTGAGCCGGGCTATATGCCCACCGTACCTGCCGTACGTGCCGCGTTCGACGACCTGCGTGCGCATCAGCTCGGTGTCATGGCCGGCATGAAGGCTGCACTCGAGGGGGTGCTGCAGCGCTTCGACCCTGTCGTGCTGGAAGGCAAGCTCACGCGCAAGTCCGGCCTCGGCAATCTGCTGCCAGGGTCACGCAAGGCGCGACTTTGGGAGCTGTTCCAGGAGCTGTACGGCCAGATCTCGACCGAGGCGGAGGACGATTTCAACGAACTCTTCGGTCGCGAGTTCCTGCGCGCCTACGAGTCCCAGCTTGAAGGCCTGGCGCAGCAACGCGACAGGAACAACAAGGGGTAGACCTCATGCTGCAACTTGATGTGGCCCTGTTGAGCGACCGTGGCGGGCGCGAGTACAACGAGGACGCCTGCGGCCACTGGCAGTCCGAGCGCCAGTTGTGCTGCGTGCTGGCGGATGGCGCGGGCGGCCATGGGGGTGGCGACATCGCCTCGCGCCTCGCGGTGCGTGAGCTCATCGGCCGCTTTGCGCAGGACCCGCCGCAGGACGGCGCGGCCTTGGCTGATCTGGTCATGCAGCTCAATTCCGCCCTGCGCGCGCAGCAATTGCCCGGCACGCCTCAACAGGACATGCACAGCACTGTCGTGTGCCTCGTGCTGGACTTCATCGATCCAAGCGCCCTGTGGGCCCACGTGGGCGACTCGCGCCTGTACTGGTTTCGCAGCGGCCGATTGCTGCGGCGTACGCGCGACCACAGCCTGGTGCAGGGCCTGATCGACGCGGGCATGCTGGCCGAGGCCGACGTGCGCGGCCACCCTCAGCGCAGCGAACTGCGTTCGGCGTTGGGTGTCACGAACGAGCAGTTAGAGGTCAGCGCCAGCGCCGCAGGCGAGTCGGTGCTGCCGGGCGATGTCTTTTTGCTGTGTACCGACGGGCTGTGGGAATACGTCGACGATGATGCGATGGCGGCCAGCCTGACTGCTGCGGCCACCCCGCGAGATTGGCTAGACGATCTGGCTGCTGCGGTGCGCCACGCAGCACGCGCCAAGGCCAGTCACGACAACTTCACTGCCCTGACGGTCTGGACCCAGGCGGCCTGACGCTTCGATCCCCTGCAAAGGAGTACAGCCATGGCCTTGCATTGCTGCACTGGCGCGATGATGACCTGTCCGTTCGGACTGGCGCCGTCGAGTTTCGTGGCCACGCCCAAGATGATCATGACCAGCAATATGCCGGCGGGCAACATCATGGACCACGTGCCGTTCATGAACATTCCGCCATTCGGCATGTGCACCAGCCCGTCCAATCCGGCGGTGGCTGCCGCCACTGCTGCGGCCATGGGCGTGCTTACCCCCATGCCCTGCACTCCCGTCACGCCGGCACCCTGGACGCCGGGCGCCCCTACCGTGCTGGTCGCCAATATGCCGGCGCTCAACAACAGCTCGACGCTCAACTGCGTCTGGGGCGGTGTCATCACCTTTTCGATGGCGGGTCAGTTCACCGAGATGGTCCCCTGAGCTGGCCGCATTGCACGCGCGGCCGGGTGCTCCGAACCCCATCGACCTGTCGCCCGGTCGGAACAGCCGGTCAATTGTCCATCGGCCTATCGCGCCGAACGGCGTAGGGTGCGCCGGCGATGCTGTTGTTGGCTCAGTGGTCGGTAGGCGGATTGGCGCGGCCGATCTCGACGCGACGGTTCTCTGGCGACAGTGGGTTGTCCTTCACCTTGGGCAAGGTGGCGCCCATGCCGACCGCCTCCAGCATCTCCGCATCGGCGCCCAGGTCAACCAGGTAGGCTTTCACCGCCTCGGCACGCCGCTGCGACAACGCCACATTGGCAGCCGCCGCACCTGACGCATCAGCGTGACCTTCAACGCGCACCTTCTTGCTCGCGTCCCGTTTGGTCTTGAGGACCTCGGCAAATACATCGAGCTGCTTCTTCAGCGTGCCCGGGATTTCGGCCGAACCCAGCTTGAAAGCGTTGGCCGGCAACGAATAACGCACCGACGGCTTGAAGCCCATGCACTTGAACCCGGCCGCCTTGAGTTGTTCGCACTGATCCTCGCTGGGTGGGAACAGGCCGTCCCGAATGGCCTGTGCCGAGGGCAGGTTCTGCCCCATGTCCACCGTGCTGGTGGCAGTTTCGTTGGAAGGGTCAGTGTCACGCTGCTGGGCCGAGCTGGCGCCGACGGCCATGAACATGATGAGGAGGGCGCCTGCGGATAACTTCTGGGTACTGCGCTTCATCTTGAGACCTGTGGGTGGCTGAGGGAAAAAATCCGGGGGCATGCACCACGGGTGGACACCGGCGACCGGACCGGTTGCGGGAGTCACCTCAACCGCTGGAGGTGTTGCGTTCACTGACACACCTCACCCGGCGAAAGCAGCTCCGAGGGCGAAACGATGATATCGCCGCAGCTTTTTGCCTGACATCCTCAAGCATCGGGATCTGCAGCTCAAGCGCCATAAGACACATGACGCCGCCTGGCGCCGCTTGTATGGTCGGTTTCACGGGGGCATGGCGCGCTCCACGGGAGGTGATGCGGGCTAGTCCCTCTTGCAGTTGGGGTGGTTTCGTGTCACGGCGGACGATGGTCCTGAACCACGAGCACAGCAGACGATGACCTGGCACAACAAGGTGATGTGGACGGAGGGCATGTTCCTCCAGCCCCAGCATTTCCAGCAGCAGGACCGCTATACCGGCCGACAGCTTGATGCGCGCCTGAGTGCGGTGTCGCCTTGGGCCTGGGGCCTGACCGCCTTGCAGGTGGACGAGACCGCCCTGTTGCAGGGGCGGGTGGCACTGACCAGCGCACGCGGCGTGATGCCCGACGGCACCGTGTTTCTGGTAACAGATGATGATCCCGCCCCTCCGGCGCTGGAAGTGCCCGCCGATGTGCGCGACCAGATCGTGGTGCTTGCCCTGCCCATGATCCAGCGTGGCGTGGTGGAGAGTGACGTCGAGGCCGGCGATACCGCCATGCCGCCGCGCTACCACGCCATCGACGTCAACGTGGCAGACGGTCATGCGGCCAACCTGCGTGAGGCGCCGTTGCAGATCGGTCGCATCAACCTGCGCCTGCTGCTCGCGCGAGATGCCAACCAGGGCTATACGAGCCTAGGCGTCATGCGCATCGTCGAGCGGCGCGCCGACGGGCGCGTTGCGCTTGACCCTCAATACGTGCCGCCCATGCTGCATGCGCCGGCGCACAACGTGCTGGACGGTTACCTGGGCGAGATCCACGGCATGCTGCATCAGCGCGGCGAAGCGATCGCGGGCCGTTTGGCCCAGCCCGGCCGTGCCGGCGTGGGGGAGATCCAGGACTTTCTGCTGCTGCAGGTTGTGAATCGTTATCAGCCCCTGTTCGCCCATCTTCGCCTGTTGCCTGTCCTGCACGCTGAGCGGCTGTATGACTTGTGTCTGGGTTTGGCCGGCGAGTTGTGCACATTCCGCGAGTCGCGTCGTCCGCCCAACTACCCGGCCTACCGGCACGATGACCTGGCGGCCTGTTTCAAGTCGGTCATGATCGATTTGCGCCAGTCGCTGTCCATGGTGTTGGAGCAGACAGCCCTGCCCATCGATCTGCAGGACCGCAAGCACGGCGTACGGGTGGCCATCATTGCTGACGTGCAACTCCAGCGCAGTGCGCAGTTTGTGCTGGCGGTCAACGCCCACATGCCCGGTGAGGCTCTGCGCGCGCGCTTTCCCACACAGGTCAAGATCGGCCCGGCCGAGCGGCTGCGCGATCTGGTCAACCTGCAGTTGCCGGGAGTAGGCCTGCGGCCCTTGCCGGTGGCGCCGCGTCAGATTCCCTATCACGCCGGCTTCACCTATTTCGAACTCGAGACCCGCGGCAGCGAGTTGTGGAAGCAACTCGAGACCTCCGGCGGGCTGGCCATGCACATAGCCGGCGATTTTCCCGGCCTGGCGCTGGAACTCTGGGCCATCCGTGCCTGAGCCGAAAGCGCCGTCACCGCTCGCCGCCTGCGGTACGCAGACCTTGAATTGACGTCCCCGAGGGAGTGCCCTGCATGACTGAAGAGACCCCGAAAGATCCGTTCGCGGCCTTCGAAGCCGATCGGACCGTGATCAAGCCGAGTGCCGGTCGTGGGGCCCGCCCTTCGGCACCGCTGACGGCAGCATCTGCGGAGGCGTCGTCCGGCCGGACAGCGGCTGCGGAGCCGTCCGCCTGGACGCCGGCCGCCGCGGCGCCTGCTTCGACTTCAGCGCCAATGGCCGCGTTGCCCGAACTGCCTGCCTGGGCCAGTCTGAATCCACTGGTGCAGGCCGCCTCGCCCCTGCTTATTGCGGCGCCGCGCCTGCGCGCCATGGCACGCCACCCCAATCCCGGGGCATTGCGGGCTTCGCTGGCTGATTCGATCGTACGGTTCGAGGCCGCGGCGCGCGCGCAGAACCTTCCCAATGATCAGGTGATCGCGGCGCGCTATGTGCTCTGTACGCTGCTGGACGAATCCGCCTCCAGCACGCCTTGGGGTGGTTCGGGCGCGTGGAGCGCGCAAAGCCTGTTGGTCAAGTTTCACAACGAGGGCTGGGGCGGTGAAAAGGTCTTCCAGCTGCTCACCCGCCTGGCCCAGGCGCCCGCGCAGCACCGCCACCTGCTGGAGCTGATCTGGGTCGCGCTCAGCTTCGGCTTCGAGGGTCGATACCGCGTGGCAGACAACGGCCGCGAGCAACTGGTCAATCTGCGCGAACGACTGGCCCTGATGCTGCGCCAGCTGACCGGCCCGGCCGAGAAGACCTTGTCCACCCAGTGGCAGGGACAGGTGGCGGCGCCACCGCGCCTGCGCGACGGCGTGCCCCTGTGGGTGCTGGGTGCCGTGCTGGCCCTGCTGCTGGTGATGGCCTTTGTCGGCCTGCGCCTGTCGCTCAATGTGCGCACCGACGCGACGTTCAGTGCCTTGATGTCGCTGGATGCCCGGGCAGCCGCCGCACCGCCGCCTGCCGCACCGGCCGTGCCGGCGCCGCCTGTGCCGCCGCCGCCGCCCCGCCTGGCGCAGTTGCTCAAGGCCGACATCGACTCTGGTGTGCTGCAGGTGCAGGACCTGGCCGACCGCTCCATCGTCACCCTGCGCGGCGACGCCCTGTTCGACCCCGGCAGTGCCGACCCGGTGGCGCGTAGCCGCCCCCTGTTTGAACACATCGCAGCTGCGCTCAACCAGTTGCCGGGCACCGTGATGGTGAGCGGGCATTCCGACAACCAGCCCATCCGTTCGTTGCGCTTCCCGTCCAACTGGCACCTGTCGCGTGAACGCGCCGAGAACGTGCGTCGCCTGCTTGCGGCGGCCTCGGTCAATCCGCAGCGTCTAGGCGCTGAGAGCCGGGCCGATGCCGAGCCGGTGGCTGACAACGCCAGTGCCGAAGGTCGCGCACGCAACCGTCGCGTCGAGATCACCCTGCTGGCGGGCAACGCGCCGATGGGCGCGTCGGCGCCAGCCGCGCCGGCTGCGGCCTCACGCTGATCGTTCGCACAGTGCCGGCTTCCTGCCGTCACCGCTCAAGGCCTCCGACCCGGATCTTCCGATGAACCGATTCCTGCACTGGTTGTTGAGCCCGCTGGTGATGATCACCCTGGGCCTGTTCGCCCTGTCGGCTGTCGTCTGGTGGATCGGTCCGCTGATCGCCATCGCCGGCTGGCCACCGCTGGGCAATGTCTGGGCACGTGTGGGTGTGCTGGTGCTGATCTGGGCCGTCTGGATCGGCCTGCAACTGGTCAAGGCGCTGCGACGGCGGCGTACCAACGCAGCGCTGATCGCCGGCATGACGGGGGGACCGTCGGCCAGCGACAAGGAAGCGAAGGTGCTGGCGCGTCGTTTTGAAGACGCGGTGCAGCGCCTACAGTCGAGTACGGGCAAGTCCTCCTGGTTGGGCGGCGGCCAATACCTGTATGAACTGCCTTGGTATGTATTCGTCGGGGCGCCCGGTTCGGGCAAGACGACCGCGCTGCTGCACGCCGGATTGCAGTTCCTGTTGGGCGATGCGGAAAAAGGAGCGGTGAACGGCGCGACGAAGAGCGCCGTCAACGACGCCAGCCAGGTGGCGGTGCAGGGCGTGGGCGGCACGCGCAACTGCGACTGGTGGTTCACCCGCGACGCCGTGCTGATCGACACCGCCGGGCGCTACGCCACGCAGGAAAGCGACCGCGATGTCGACGCCAGCGCCTGGAACAACTTCCTCGCTCTGCTCAAGAAGACCCGGCCGCGCCAGCCCATCAACGGCGTGCTGCTCACCGTCAATGTGCAGGACCTGCTGCAGCAGGGCGCTACCGAGCGCCAGCAGCACGCCGCCCAGCTGCGCGCGCGCCTGCAGGAACTGCAGACCAAGCTCGGCGTGCGTGCGCCGGTGTATGTGCTGGTGACCAAGGCCGACCTCATCGGCGGCTTCAACGAGACCTTCGAGAACCTGGGCAAGGACGAGCGCGACCAGGTTTGGGGCTTCACCTTCCCGGTCGACGCCGGCGAGACCGTGGGCGACAACCCCTTGCGCGACTTCGCGTCGCTGTACCAGCAGCTGCAGAAGCGCCTGGTCGAACAGTTGCTCGACCGCATGGAAGCCGAGCGCGACGTGGGCCGACGCACCGCACAGTTCGCCTTTCCGCAGGAATTTGCCGCGCTGCAGGCGCCGCTGGCCGACTTCCTGCGCCAGGTGTGCAGCGGCGGCGGCACGCTGGAGACCACGCCGCGCGTGCGTGGCGTGTATTTTACCAGTGGCACTCAGGAAGGTTCGCCCATCGACCGCGTGGTTGGCGCGCTCGGGCGCAACTTCGGCATCGACCCGCGCCGCGCCGGTGCGCCGGCCGGCACCGGCAAGAGCTACTTCCTGAACCGCCTGTTGCGCGAACTGGTGTTCGCCGAGCGCGGCCTGGGCGTGGTGGACGCCCGCGCGGTGCAGCGCCAGCGCCTGCTGCGCGCCGTGGTGGCCAGCCTCATCGGCGTGTGTGGCGTGCTGGTGCTGCTGGGCTGGGCGGTGAGCCGGGCGCGCAATGTCGACCATGCCGAGCAGGTGGCGGCGCGCCTGCCCGCGGTCAGCCAGGCCGTGGCCGGCCTGCCGCCGCCTGCCACCGCCGACGTCGCGCCCCTGTCCGGCGTGCTGGCCCAGGTGCGCGACATCGCCCGGCTGGACAGCTTCGACCTCGCCGACCCGCCCTTCCTGAACGGCCTGGGCCTGTACCAGGGCGACAAGCTCGACGGCGCTGCGCGCCTGGCCTACCAGCGCCTGCTCACCAAGGCCCTGATGCCGCGTGTGGCGCGCCGGCTCGAAGAACGCCTGCGCGCCAGCGGCAAGGACAACCTGGAGAACGCCTACGAGGCGCTCAAGACCTATCTGATGCTCTACCAGCCGGACCACTTCGACGCGCCCACGCTGCGCGCCTGGATCACCTCCGACTGGGACCAGCAATACGCCCGCATGGCGCCCGAGCAGCGCCAGCAGCTCGACGCCCATCTGGACGCCCTGCTGGCGCTGGGCGCGCCGCGCACCCTGGCACAGCGCGACGACACCCTCATCGCCCAGGTGCGCGATCTGCTCACCACCTTCCCGCTCGAATACCGCGTCTACAGCCGGCTGCGCCGCAGCTACCGTGCCGGCGAACTGCCCGAGTTCACCGTGGCCGGCGCGGCCGGGCCGAACGCCGGCCAGGTCTTCATGCGCACCAGCGGCGAACCGCTGGGCAAGGGCATCCCGGGCCTGTACACCAAGGCGGGCTACGCGAAATTCATCCAGCCCGAGGTCGGCAAAGCCGTGCTGCAGCTGGGCCAGGAGGAAGGCTGGGTGCTGGGCCTGCGCGCCGACCCGCAGCGCATGAAGGACATCGCCACCGGCGGACCGCTGGTGGTGAAGGTCAAGCGCCTGTATTTCGAGGACTACATCAAGACCTGGGACCAGTACCTGGACGACGTGAAGCTGGTCAAGCTCGACAGCATGGAACGCAGCCTGGCGGTCACCAAACTGCTCGGCGCGGTCGACTCGCCGCTGGCGGCCTGGCTGCGCGCCATCACGGCCGAGACCCGCCTGGTGCCCGCGCCCGGCCAGGCCGGCCTGCTCGACAAGGCGGCGGCCCAGGCGCAGGCCGCCGCCGCCAAGGTCGCCGGTGGCGCGGGTGACGGCGCCGACGGCCCGGTCGAGCGCATGGTGGACGACCACTTCGCTGCCATCCACCGCCAGGTGAGCGGCCAGCCGGCACCGATCGAGGAGACCTTGAAGCTGTTCGTCGAGGTCTACAACTATCTGCTGGCAGTGGACAACGCGGTCAAGACCAAGACACCGCCGCCCGCCGCCGGCGCACTCGACAAGGTCAAGGCTGCCGGAGGTCAGTTGCCGCCTGCCGTGGCTGGTGCGCTGGCGCAGGTCACCCAGGCTGCTGGCAGCCAGGGCGGCGAGGCCGAGCGCGGCGGTCTGGCGGCTGACCTGAAACCGCTCACCGAGACCTGCAACCGCATCGTGGCCAACCGCTACCCCTTTGCCAGCGGATCGCGCAACGACACGCCGCTGGAGGACTTCGGCCAGCTCTTCGGCGCCGGCGGCCTGCTCGACGAGTTCTTCCAGAAGCGCCTGCTCGCCCTGGTCGATACCAGCGCCCCGGCCTGGGTCTACAAGCCCCAGGCCGACGGTGGCAAGCCGGTGGCGGCCGCCGCGCTCGCCGAGTTCCAGCGCGCGGCGCGCATCCGCGACGTCTTCTTCCGCAGCGGTGGACGGGCGCCCTCGCTGCGCGTGGAAATGCGCGTGCTCGAACTCGACCCTGCGCTCAAGGAACTCGACCTGGACGTCGACGGCCAGCTCGGCAAGCTCACTGTCGGCGGCACGCCGCTGGCCCTGAGCTGGCCGAGTGCGCGCCTGGCGGCGCAGATCAAGCTGAGCAGCCCCGGCATGGCAACGCCGCTCAGCTTCGAGGGGCCGTGGGCGCTGTTCCGCTTCATGGACCGTTTCGAGGTCCAGCCCTCGGCGGTGCCAGAACGCTTCACCCTCGTGCTCAACCTGGAGGGCAAACGCGCCCGGCTTGATGTCATCTCGGCCAGCGTGTTCAACCCCTTCCAGATGCGCGAGATCAAGACCTTCCGCTGCCCGGCGGCGCTGTGAGCACGAGCGTGAGCCCGGCTGGCGCAGCGCAATCCGGCCCCTCCGGAGGGGTGGCCGGAGGGATGGTCGGCCGTGAGGTCGGCCGGGTGGTGCCGGGCTGGCACGGCAAGCTGCCCACCCTGGGCGACTTTGCCTCGCGCCGGCTGGACAGCGACTTCATCGAGCCCTGGGACGGCTGGCTGGCCGCCAGCCTGCTGACGCTGCGCCAGGCCCGGCCCGACGCCTGGTTGGCGGCCTATCTGGCCAGCCCGAGCTGGCGTTTTTTGCTTTGCCCAGGCGTCCTGTCCGGGCCGGCCGGGCAGCAGGCCTGGGCTGGTGTGCTCATGCCGTCGGTCGATCGGGTGGGGCGCTACTTTCCGCTCACCGTGGTGCGACCGCTCGGCGACGGCCCGGCTGGCAGCCAGCACATGAGTGTGTTGTGGCACTGGCTGGCTCGGTTGGATGAACTTGCTGCCGACGCCCTGCACGACGACTGGACGCTCGACCGTCTGGAAGACGAACTCGCCCGCATGGCCGAACCGGACCTCGGCGGGCCTGTTGCGGCGTCCGGCGCCATCCGTGGCGCCGCCACGTCACCGCTGCCGCCCGCCGCGCCAGGAGGCCTGCAGCGCCTGGATCTGCCAGAGCCAGGCGGCGACGCTGCCGCCGCCCTCGGCCTGCAGGCGCAGGCCTTGTGGCGCGAACAGGCGCGCGGGCTCAGCTTCTGGTATGCCAATACCGAGTTGAACGGCCGCCAACTGCTGCTCAGCCGGGGGCTGCCCGACCCGGCCAACAGCCAGGCCCTGCTGGCCGCCACCCTCTGACGAGCCGCCATGACCTCCACCCCCGCCTCCCGCCCGCCCGACGCTGATGACGACCGCACGGTCATCCGTCCAGCCGCCTCCAACGCGCCGCGCGCGGCGGCGACGTCTGTGCAATCCGCGCCGCCGGTGGCCGCCGATGCCGACGACGACCGCACCCGTATCCGGCCTTCGACGCCCGCGATGCCGGCGCCGGCGCGGGTACCTGCGGCCGCCGCTGTTGTGGCGCCCGGTCCAGGGCTGCGGCCCGAGGCAGGCGATGACGACGGCGGCGGCCTGCGTGTGGGCACCCGGCTGAACGAGTTCGAGATCACCCGGCTGGTGGGCGAAGGCGGCTTCGGCCTGGTCTACGAGGCGCACGATCATTCACTGCAGCGCCGCGTGGCGCTGAAGGAATACATGCCGTCGTCGCTGGCGACGCGCAATGCCCAGCACCAGGTCACGGTCAAGTCGGCGCGGCATCGCGACACCTTCGAGGCCGGGTTGCACAGCTTCGTCAACGAGGCACGCCTGCTGGCCAGCTTCGACCACCCCTCGCTCATCAAGGTCTACCGCTTCTGGGAGGACAACGGCACCGCCTACATGGTCATGCCCTTCCTCGAAGGCGTGACGCTCAAGGACTACCTGCGCCAGCTTGATGCGCCGCCCGATGAGGCCTGGTTGCGCGGCCTGCTGGGCCCGCTGACCGAGGCGTTGGGCGTCATCCACGCCAAGCAATGTTTTCACCGCGACATCGCGCCTGACAACGTCATGCGGCTGAACGAGACGCACAAATGGCTGCTGCTGGATTTTGGTGCCGCGCGTCGCGTCATCGGCGACATGACGCAGGCCCTGACCGTCATCCTCAAGCCCGGTTATGCGCCGGTGGAGCAGTACGCCGAAATTCCCGGCCTCAAACAGGGGTCGTGGACGGACGTCTACGCGCTGGCGGCCTCGGTGTATTTCGCCATCATCGGCAAGACCCCGCCGCCGTCGGTCGGCCGACTGCTCAACGACACCTATATCCCGTTGGTGCAGGCCGCCGCCGGTCGATACAGCCATGGCTTTCTCGCCGCCATCGACCGCGCCCTGGCGGTGCGGCCCGAGGTGCGTACGCAAGACATCGCCGCGCTGCGGCTTGACCTCGGGCTGGACGATGCGGCCGTGGCCATTGCGGCGCCCATGCCGGCTCGGCCCGGTGTGGGGCAGGGCGCCGGCCAGCGGGGGGCGAACGAGAGTGAGCGCAGCGCGCGCACCCGGCCAGGGGTGTCCAGCGGCGATGCAAGGCCAGGTGCGACGGCTGCGCCCGGCGATCCGGCCGCGCCAACGGCAGGGGGGCGATCCAGCCCGGCACCGCGCCGCCCGCAAGCGGATGGCGCCACGGTGAGCAGCACCCACGCGCGTGGCGGCGACGACGCGGTGCCGGCCCGCAGCAAGGCGCCTGTGCTGGCACTGGCCGGCGGCGCAGCTGTCGTGCTGCTGGCCTTCGCAGCGTATCGCGCGCTCACGCCACCGCCCCGGCCTGCGGCGCCGGTTGCCGCAGTGAGCCCTGACACGCCGCCCGTTGCGCCGACGACGGCCAGCCCATCGGTCGCGACCACGCCCGCCACCCCTACAACCGGCGCTACTGCGCCGGACGCCGCATCACCCAGCGCTACTGTACCGGCCGCGCCGCCGGCGCTCGCTGCGCCTGCGCCCGCCTCTGGCTTCGATCCGATGCAGGAATTTGACCGCGTCACCCAGGCCGGTCAGCCGGCCTACGGTGTGCAGGCTGGCGTGGCCAAGCCGGTGCTGCGCATCGGCCATGACGAACTGGCTTTCAGCGCCACCGCCCAGCGTGACGGTTTCCTCTATGTGTTCGCCGCCGGTGCGGATGGCGCCTTGCTGCAACTGCTGCCCAACACCGTCAGTGGTTCCATCAAGCTCAAGGCCGGCCAGACCTTCCGCTTTCCAGGCAGCGACGGCGTGGTGCTGGGGGCGAGTGATCCGCCCGGGCCAGGGCGGCTTCTTGTGCTGGTTTCAGCGCGCCAGCGCAGTTACGCCGCCCTTGAACCCAAGAAGGAAGGGCCCTTCCTGCTCTTTCCGGCCGGCGCCGACGCGGCAGCCATGCTGGCCAGGTTGCCCGCCTCGGGCCGCCCGGCCCTGGCTGGTCAGCCTATCTGCCCGGCCAGCGGCGCTTGCGACGAGACATATGGCGCGGCAGTGATCCAGGTCGACACGGTGCGCTGAGCCCTCGCCGCGCGGTCGGCAGCCCAGCGTGGCTGAACCTGTGGCCGCGTGCCGAGGCCAGCCTGGCGAAGTCGCCAGCGGCGATGTGACGCCGAACTCACTGGTTGCTGCGGTCGGTCGCGGCGTTTTGCTGCTTGAAGAACTCCTGGCAGTCCGGCTTGCCGGCGAGTTCGGGGCGCGCACATTCACGCCGCATGCACAGGAAGTTGGCCAGCAGGATGCGTTTGCCGCATTGGTCGGTGGCGGTGGCCATCGCGGCGGCTGGGGGAGCGGTCGGTGCGGGCTGTGCCGGGTTGGCGTGCACCTCGGGGGGCGGCGACGGCTTGGCAGTTGCTGGCGCTGCGGACGGCGGCGCGCCGGGTGTCGCGATGGTGGCCGGGGCCTGTGTCTTTGCTGACGACGGGCCGCCGCCATCGCGCCATCCTGTTGATGAGGCCGGGTTGCGCGCAGCTGCCGGTTTCGCCAGCGCAGCGGTACTGGTCGATCCAGCTGCACTGGACTTGACTGATGCGCTGGCCTGTTGATTCGACGCCGGGGCAGCGCCAACTGCAGCGGCTTTGGCCGTCGAGGCGCCGGCCGTGGCGCTCCGCGTGGCAACTGCACCACTCGCTGCGGTCGGTTGAGCCTCGCTGGTCGCCGCAGCCGCCGCGGCTGGAGCTTGGGCGGATGCTGCCGTCGCAGTTTCAGGAGGGCCAGCCTGCGCCGCTGAAGCCGGCAAGGCAAGGGCTGACGCTGAAGCGGCTGCGGCGCTGTTCCTGGCGTCGATGCCGGCGTCAGCGCTGGGTGCTCGCAGCGCCCAGAAGCCGCCGACTGCTGCCACCAATGCTGCAGCAATGCCGATCATCAGCCAGGGCGAACCGGATCGACTGCTCGTCGGCACCTGATCGGCGGTCAACGGTTGGGCTGGCGCGGGGGATGGGGCGACCGCAGCGGTCGAGCGTGGCTGGCCGCCGGTCGCCAACACGACGGTGGCGTCGTGGTCCTCGACCGCTGGCTTGTCCGGCCGCGGCCGCGGCGGGGCGTCGGGCACGATCACCACGGTGCGGTCGTTGTCGGCCGTCGTGGCTAGTGGTGGGTCAGGTGGAGTGGGCGGGGTGGGCGTCGACGCGCCAGGCTGGCGTGCGGCCATGAGCTCGCGCAATTCCGCCACCGACTGTGGTCGATCCGACGGGCGCACGTTCAGCGCTGCCTGCCACGCGTCCAGAAAGGACGGCTCATACTGCAGACCGTGGCGCTGTCGCAGTTGTTCGCCCAGCAGTTGCAGGGCCTGCAGGTCGTCCACCACTCCTCGGGTTGCCGCCGGCGAGGGCGGCTTGCCGGACAGGCAGGCGTAGACCACCGCGCCCAGGGCATAGAGGTCGGTCCAGGGCCCCTGCTTGAGGCCGGGCACGTCGGCGTACTGCTCGATCGGCGCGTAGTGCGGCTTGAGGATGGCGGTGAGCAACTGCGTGCGGTCGCTCAGCACCTGCCGCGCAGCGCCGAAGTCCAGCAGGATGGGCGCACCGTCCTGCAGCAGCATGATGTTGTCCGGCGAAATGTCGCGGTGGTAGATCTGCTGGCCGTGCAGCAGGGCCAGGGCGTCAAGCACCGGATCCAGCACGCCGCGCAGCCAGGCCTGGTCGGGCGGCCGATCCAGCGTGCGCAGGGTCTGGCCCAGGGTGCGGCCCTTGTAGTAGGGCATGGCCATGTAGGCAGTGCGGTTGGCCTCCCAGTAGCGGTGCACCTTGACCAGCGCCGGGTGGTCGAAACGGGCCAGCAGGCGCGCCTCGTTGACGAAGCTGCGCAGGCCGATGCCGAAGGTCTCGGCGTGGGTGTTGGCCTGCACCGAAATTGCGCCGGTGGCGTCACGGCCGGCGAACTGACCGGGCATGTACTCCTTGATCGCCACCTCGCGTTCCAGGTCAAGGTCCAGCGCGCGGTAGACGATGCCGAAACCGCCCACGCCGATGACGTCCAGGATCTTGAATTCGCCCAGACGGGTGCCGGGGCGCAGGGCGTTCTGATGGTCGGGCATCTTGGCGGCTCGGTCAGGCTGGAGGGGCTGAGCGTCGGCGCATGAGTGGCGGGCGCGCGACAGGCTGCATGTTGGCACGCCTGCGGGCTACTGAAGCGCCGACCGGCCGGGCGTCGACCTGTCCTTCGTCATATCGGCGCAAGGCGGAGCTGCGCCGACCGCCGCTTGCGGTCGACAAGCGCGCAACACGGTAAGCAGCCCGTCACCGCGCTTGCCGTGAAGCCCAGATTAGCCCGGTCCGGGTTCCGACTGGGCGCCCGGTGTTCAGGCGGCGCCGATGCGCTGAATCGCCACGTCGATGGCAAACGCCAGGAAGGGGTCGTCGGCAAAGCGGCGCCGTACCGCCTGCAGGGTGGGGATGTGTTCGGGCTGACCAAGCTGGGCCAGCACTTCCACGGCCGCCGTCACACCGCTCACGCTGGCCTCGTCGTTGAGTACCTGCAGCAGCCAGCGGGGGACCTGGTCGTGGCGCAGATCGCCCAGCAGATGGATGGTGAAGACCCGCACGTCCGGGTCGTTGTCGCGCAACAAGGTGTTGATGCACGGCGCGACGGCGCGCGGCATGCCGGCCAGCGCCTTGACCGCACCGGAGCGCAACTGGTCGTCCTCGTTGCGCAGCAGGGGCAGCAGGGCAGTGGCTGCGGATTCGCTGTGCAGGTCGGAAAGGCTGACGAAAAGCGCTTCGCGCACCTCCGGGTCGGCTTCGTTGGCCAGTTGCGCGCCCATCATGGCGGCGCTGTCGGGGTAATCGGCCAGATCGATCGCGGCGCGTCGGCGCTGTGCCGCGTTGCCGGTGCGCAGCAGGGCGATCAGACCGGCCTTGTCGCGCGGGTGGTCGCGGTCGATCAACTCGCGCGACGGCTCGATGCTGCTGGGCTGACGCAGGCGCATGGCGGGTCCTTCAAAAGCTTGGCGACTCGGGTGCATGTCCACCTGCCGTTACCGATAGGCCTGAACGACGGCGCGACTGCGCCTGGCATCGACCCGGGGCTTGCCTACCCCGGGCGCCGATCTGCCCAGCGGTCCACGCGCGACGAAGAGGCGGCGGGTCCGGCCTGCGCTGTGCTTCATCTCGACTGACATGGGCTGACTCTCCACAAGACGGCAGAAGCCGAGCGGCTGCTGCAGGGTCCGGTTCGGCCGGATCGCCGGCTTGTGCAGCCGCGGGTCCGACGGTTGAACCTGTCGGCGACCCGTGACCTGCCGCTGGGTGGCGCCTGGGTGGGCGCGCACGCCGGCCGTCGGCTGCGTAAGCAAGCAGATTGGACGTTGCCGAGCCGTTTGCAGAACGGCGGAAATACGCAGCGCTAGTCCCGCATATCTTCCCGGTCCGGCGCTCTTATGCTTTGGCCGGTGATTGCCCGCCCGTAAATTCCAGTGGCGCCCTGCCTTGATCCGCACGACTCCGACGACTCATGCCCTCTCTGCGCTCATCCTTGGGCGGCCTGGTCTATTCGACCGATTCCGGCCGCATGTGCCCCGCCTGCCGACAAGCCCTGGCGGCGTGTGTCTGCGGCAAGCCCAGCCCGCCGGCGGGTGACGGCTGGGCGCGGGTGTCGCGCGAGACCAAGGGCCGCGGCGGCAAGGCCGTCACGCTGGTGCGTGGTCTGCCGTTGGACGCCGCCGCGCTGGCGGACTGGGGCAGACGCCTGCGCACGGCCTGTGGTAGTGGCGGCACCGTCAAGGATGGCGCGATCGAGGTGCAGGGCGACCATGCCGAGCGGGTGAGCGCCCTGTTGCGCGACGCCGGATTCAGGGTCAAGCGGGCCGGTGGCTGAGCACGCGATGGTCCACGCCATGTGATGTGTCTTGTCCGGCGCAGTCGCGATAGGCGCGCGGCCGTGGACAAGGCGCGCGCACAACGGCCAGGCCTCGGCTGACGCCGACCTCAGCGCCGGCGCGGCGCTGATTGGCGCCGGTGGTGCGCGCGATTTTTTCAGCTGCGGTTCGCGGCTTGGCGGGCCGTTGCGCGTGCCCTCACGCCCATGCCCCCGGGGCCGGGGATTGACACCTTGGTGACACCGGTTCCGGAACTGAAAGACCGTTGACGTGAATTCCTCAAGCGTCGCTTGCACAGTCACGTGCAAGTCCTTCATTTGATTGAATATTCGCCCAATTGAAGCACTCTAGAAACATTTGCTAAGTGCTTGATTTCATTGGAATTTCCTTCCGGGCCTTGGCTTGACCCTCGTGTAAAAAGTCCGCTAAAGTGGGAGAACGTGTCAGAGCGTGGGAATTTGTGGCTGCCTTTCACTTCCAGGGAACTTCTGCGCTCATGCTCGACGACAAAGGGCGCATGAGTGTTCCCACGCGTCACCGCGAAGTGCTGCAGTCGCTCTCGGGCGGCCAACTGACGTTCACCAAACACCCCGAGGGTTGTCTCATGGTTTTTCCGCGCCCGGCCTGGGAGGCATTCCGCGAACGCATCGCGGCGCTGCCCATGTCGGCCAGTGCCTGGAAGCGCGTATTCCTGGGTAGTGCCTTCGACGTCGAGGTCGACGGCGCCTCGCGCGTGCTCGTCGCGCCCGAGCTGCGCGCCTACGCCGGCCTGAGCAAGGACGTCGTGCTGTTGGGCATGGGCGGGCATATGGAGTTGTGGGATGCCCAGCGTTACGCCGCGCACGAGGCGGCGGCCCTGCTCCAGCCCTTGCCTGCCGCCTTGCAGGATTTCAGTTTCTGACCGTCATGTCCGCCCCGCTTACTCCTTGGCAGCACCGCACGGTCTTGCTGCACGAGGCGGTCGACGCCTTGGTGCAGCGACCCGACGGCGTCTACCTGGACGGCACCTTCGGCCGTGGCGGCCATTCACGCCTGATCCTGGAACGTCTGGGGCCGAGCGGGCGCTTGATCGCGTTGGACCGCGACCCGGACGCGATTGCCCACGCCCGCAGCGGCGACGGCGCCATCACCGACGCGCGGTTTTCCGTTGCCCAGCTCAACTACGCCGACTTCCCGCGCCGGCTGGCCGAACTCGGCCTGACGCACATCGACGGCGTGTTGCTCGACGTGGGCGTGTCGTCGCCGCAGATCGACAACCCGGCGCGCGGTTTCAGCTTCCGCCATGACGGACCGCTGGACATGCGCATGGATCCCACGCGCGGCATCAGCGCCGCGCAGTTCCTGGCCACAGCCGACGAGCGGCAGATCGCAGAGGTGATACGTGAATTCGGAGAAGAGCGGTTTGCTGGCCCGATTGCAAAGGCGCTTGTTGCGCGCCGCGAAAGCGGCCCTGCCATCGAACGCACCACTGAACTGGCCCAGATCGTGGCTCGTGCGGTCAAGACACGCGAACGCGGCCAGGACCCGGCAACTCGCACCTTTCAGGCTCTACGGATTCACGTCAACGCCGAGCTGGAAGAACTCGAACAAGGGCTGAACGCCGCGCTGGTGCATCTGGCGCCGGCCGGCCGACTGGTGGTGATCGCCTTCCATTCGCTGGAGGATCGCCTGGTCAAGACCTTCATCGCGCGCCAGGGTGAGTCGGCGTTCGACCGCCGGGTGCCCATGGCCGAACCGCGTCCGGCGCTGCTGAATGCGTTGGCACGCATCAAGCCCGGTCCGACCGAAGTAGAGCTCAACCCGCGTGCCCGTTCGGCCGTGCTGCGTGTGGCCGAACGCACCGGCGTGGCCCTGGAGGTGCGCGCATGAACCGCTTCAACCTGCTGCTGCTGGTGGCCTTGCTGGTGAGTGCGCTGTACCTGGTGCATACCAGCTACGAGTCGCGTCGCCTGTTTGCCGCGCTTGAACGTGAACGCAGCCAGGCCCAGAAGCTTGAACAGGAGGCCGAACGCCTGCAGTTGGAGCGGCGCGACCTGGCCAAGCACCTGCGGGTCGAGAAGGACGCCAGCGAGCGTCTGGGCATGCGTCCGGCCGCGGCCGGCATCACCCAGTTCGTGCGTGATGCCACCGCCGCCTCGTCGGCGGCGACCGAAGCCAGTGCGGCGGTGCGGCCATGAACTATGTCGGCAGTCAGTCCGGCGCCGACCTGCGCGCGCGCCCCAGTCCCTATCGCCAGCGCCCGGCCGATGCGCTGGGGCGTGCCGCAGGCTGGCTGTCTGGCGGCGGCGGCTTGATGCTGCGCCTGCTGCGCTGGATCGGCGTGGCGCTGCTGTACCTGCTGCGGATGCCGCTGCGACTGCTTGGCCGCGCTTTGCGTGTGCTGCTGCGGCCGCTGGCGACGCGGCTGCGCGCCAGCGCCGGGCGCGCCGGCGTGCGCGGCAGCCTGGCGCGGGTTGCGGCCCGACATGGCGCCGAGGCCCAACGCAGCGTGCGCGCCGCGCTGGCCGCTGGCGCCGCCGGGGCGGGCGGCCATTCGACGCTGCGTTATGCCTCCAGCCCGCTGCTGGCGTCGCGCACGCCTTTGTGGCGCTCGCGTCTGCTGGTGTTTGGTCTGGGCCTGTGTTTTGCGGCGCTGTGCGGGCGCGCGGTCTACATACAGGTCATCGCCAGCGATTTCTATCTGAAGCAGGGCGAAAGCCGCTACACGCGCAATCTCACGCTGTCGGCCAGCCGAGGGCGCATCCTCGACCGCAACGGCCAGCCGCTGGCGGCCAGCGTGCCCACGCCCTCGATCTGGGTCGCGCCGCGCGAGTTCAAGGCCAGTGAGGAGCAGCGGCGCGAACTCGCCCGCGTGCTGGGCATGAATCCGGTCGACCTGGTGCGTCGGCTGGACGACAACCCCAACTTCGTCTGGCTGCGCCGCCTGGTCGACGACAGCGTCGCCGAGCGGGTCAAGGCCCTGGGCATCAAGGGCGTGTACGCGCAGCGCGAGTTCCGTCGCCACTACCCGGAAGGTGAGGCGGTGGCGCAGGTGATCGGCTTCACCGACAGCGAGGACGTTGGCCAGGAGGGCATCGAACTGGCGTTCCAGCAGGAACTGCAGGGGCGGACCGGCAGCCGCAGCGTGGTGCACGACCGGCTGGGCCGCTTCGTCGAGGACATCGGCGAGCGGGTGGCCCCGGTGGACGGCCAGGACATCACCCTGTCGATCGACTCCAAGCTGCAGTTCTTCGCCTACCAGCGCATCCGCGACGCCGTGGCCGAACACCGCGCCAAGGCCGGCAGCGTGGTGGTGCTCGACGTCAGCAACGGCGAGGTGCTGGCGTTGGCCAACTACCCGAGCTACACGCCGGGCGACCGCGCCAGCCTGAACGGCGGCGCGCTGCGCAACCGCGCCCTCACCGACACCTTCGAGCCCGGCTCGACCATGAAACCCTTCGTGGCGGCACTGGCGCTGCAGACCGGCCGGGTCACACCCGAGACGGTCATCCAGACCGCGCCCGGGCGGCTGCAGCTCACCGGCATCACCATCAGCGACGCCCATCCGCATGGCGCGCTCACGGTCGAGCAGGTGATCCAGAAGTCAAGCAACGTCGGCGTGGTCAAGATGGCCATGCAGATGCAGCCGCGCGAGATGTGGGAGCTGTTCAATGCGGTCGGCTTCGGCAGCAAGCCGGCGCTGACCTTTCCCGGCCTGGCCGGCGGGCGGCTGCGTGCCTACCGCGGCTGGCGGCCGATCGAGCAGGCCACCATGAGCTACGGCTATGGCCTGTCGACCTCGCTGTACCAGCTGGCGCGGGCGTATACCGTGTTTGCACACGACGGTGACCTGCTGCCCGCCAGCCTGATCAAGACCGAGCAGCCGCCCGAGCCGGTGCATGTGCTCAAGCCCGAGGTGGCGCGTCAGGTGCGCAAGATGCTGGGCATGGTGACCGGCGAAGGCGGCACGGCGCCCAAGGCGCAGGCGCCCGGCTTTTCCACCGGCGGCAAGACCGGCACCGCCCACAAGCAGGAGGGCGGCGGCTACGCCGGCCACAAGTACCGCTCGTGGTTCGTCGGTCTGGCACCGCTCAAGAACCCGCGCATCGTGGTGGCCGTCATGGTCGACGAGCCCAGCGCCGGCCGCTATTTCGGCGGCGACGTGGCCGCGCCGGTGTTCAGCGAGGTGGTCACCAACAGCCTGCGCCTGATGAACTTGCCGCCGGACCTGGAGGTCAAGACCCAGTACGTCACGCGCAACCTGCCTGCGGTCGAGGAGTCCTTCCCGCAATGAACCCGGTCATGTCGACGTCACGCATGCCCGGCCTGCCTGTCGTGCAGTTGGCCGATCCGGCGGCTGCCCTGGCCTGGCTGGCCGCCCGGGCCGATCCCGCTGCGGCGCTGCGCACCGACAGCCGTCGGGTCGCGGTGGGCGACGTCTTCATCGCCTGGCCTGGCCTGGCCAGCGATGCGCGTCGGTTTGTCGCGGCGGCCTGTCAGTCCGGCGCGGTTGCCTGCCTGGTGGATGCCCAGGGGGTCGAGGCCTACCTGGACGCCTGGGCCCAACTCGCGCCGCCGGCCGACGGCGCTGCCGCCATCGGCGTGCTGACCAACCTCAAAGCCGCCGCCGGCGCCTTGGCTGATGCCTGGCTGGGTCAGCCCGGGGCGCATCTGGAGGTGGTGGCTGGGACCGGCACCAACGGCAAGACCTCCACCAGCTGGTGGATGGCGCAGGCACTCAGCCTGGCTGGGCGGCGCTGCGGCGTCATCGGCACCCTGGGGGCCGGTGATCCGCCCACCCGGCTGAATCCGCAGGGGCGAGTGGCAGCGACCGGCTTCACCACCCCTGACCCGGTCACGCTGCACGCGGCCCTGGCCGACTTCGTCCGCCAGGGCTACACGGCCGTGGCGCTGGAAGCCTCGTCCATCGGGCTGGTTGAGCAGCGCCTGAACGCGGTGCCGATCAAGGTGGCGTTGTTCACTAACTTCACGCCCGACCATCTCGACTATCACGGCGACATGGCGAGCTACTGGTCTGCCAAGCGCATGTTGTTCGACTGGCCGGGGCTGCAGGCCGCCGTCGTCAATCTGGACGACCCGCAGGGCGCCGCGCTGGCTGAGGAACTTGCTGGCCGGGCCGGCGCCGACGACGCCCTGCCCGGTACGCTGGCGCTGTGGACCTACAGCCGCGAGGACATCGCGGCGCGCCTGCTGGCGCAAGACCTGCACTACACCGCGCGTGGCCTGGCCTTCACCCTGGTCGAGACGGATGACGCCGGCCTGCACCGCAGGGCAGCCGTCAGCACGACGCTGATTGGAGACTACAACGCGTCCAACGTGCTGGCTGTGCTCGGCGGCCTGCGGGCCCTGGGCGTGTCGCTGGAACAGGCGGCCGCGTTGGCGTCCGACTTCACCCCGGTGCCCGGGCGCATGCAACGGGTCGAGCCGCCAGCCGGTGCCGCTCTGCCCGAGGTGGTCGTTGATTACGCCCACACCCCCGATGCCCTGGAACAGGCATTGCGCGCGCTGCGTCCGCTGGCCCAGGCACGCGGCGGCGTGCTGCACTGCGTGTTCGGCTGCGGCGGCAACCGCGACGCCGGCAAACGCCCGGTCATGGGTGGCATCGCCGCCCGTCTGGCCGACCGGGTGGTGGTGACGAGCGACAACCCGCGCCATGAAGATGCCCAGACCATCGTGGCGCAGATCCTCGCCGGTGTGCCGGCTGACACGCGTGCCGGCGTGGTGCAGGTCGAGGTCGACCGCGCCGCGGCCATCGCGCGCGCCATCGCCCAGGCGGCGCCGGCCGATGTGCTGCTGCTGGCCGGCAAGGGCCACGAGACCGAACAGGAGATCGCTGGCGTGAAGCGCCATTTTTCGGACGTCGAGCAGGCACAGGCGGCGCTGGGCGCCCGTGCATCGGCAGCGCTGGTGCCTGATCCGCATCGCTGGTTCACCCTCGGCCGTGCCCAGGCGTTGTTGCAGGCGCGCGGCGTCGCAGCCGAACTGGTGGGTGACGCCGCCACACCGCTGAGCCGCATCCACAGCGACACCCGCAGCCTGCGCGCCGGTGACCTGTTCGTCGCCCTGCGCGGCGAGCGCCACGACGCCCATGACTTTCTGGCCCAGGCGCAGGCTGCCGGCGCTTCGGCGGCGCTGGTCGAGCGTGGCCTGGGTCGCAGCGCCGACGCCGGCGCACATTTCGGCGTGGCGATGCCTGGCCTGGTCGTGGCGGACAGCCTGGTCGGCCTGCAGCAGCTCGCCGCAGCCTGGCGTGCCACCCTGCAGTTGCCGGTGATTGCCGTGACCGGCAGCAATGGCAAGACCACCGTCACGCAGATGGTGGCTGCCATCCTGCGCGCCTGGCTGGGCGACGCGGCACACGCCACTGCGGGCAATCTGAACAACCACATCGGCGTGCCGCTCACATTGCTGGCGCTGCGCGCCAGCCATCGCGGCGCGGTGGTCGAGCTGGGCATGAATCACCCGGGCGAGATTGCCGAACTGGCTGCCCTGGCCCAGCCGACCGTGGCCCTGGTGAACAACGCCCAGCGCGAGCACCAGGAGTTCATGGGCACGATCGACGCTGTCGCGGCCGAAAACGGCAGCGTCATCCACGCCTTGCCGGCTGACGGCGTGGCGGTGTTTCCGGCCGCCGACCCCTACACCGCGCTGTGGGAAGGCCTGGCCGGCACGCGCCGCGTGTTGCGCTTCCATCTGGACAGCGTGGAGGAGGGCGCTGGTGCCGCGGTGCAGGCCGAGGTCCGTGGCCGCGCCCATTGGGCGCTCGATCACTGGCTGCTTGCTGTGGACACGCCGGCCGGCGGCGCCGAACTGGCATTGCACATCGCCGGGCGCCACAACGCCCGCAACGCCCTGGCGGCGGCGGCCTGCGCCCTGGCCGCGGGCTGCCCGCTGGCGGCGGTGGTCGCCGGGTTGCAGGGCTTCAGGCCGGTGAACGGGCGCTCGCAGGTCGAACGCCTGGCGGTGCCGGGCGGTGCGGTCACCCTGGTGAACGACAGCTACAACGCCAACCCCGACTCGGTGCGCGCCGCCATCGATCTGCTGGCCGAACTGCCGGCGCCGCGCTGGCTGCTGCTGGGCGACATGGGCGAGGTGGGTGAACAAGGCCCCGAATTCCATCAGGAAGTGGGCGCCTATGCGCGCGAACGCGGCATCAACAGCCTGTGGAGCGCCGGCAGCCTGGCGGCCCACGCGGCGCAGGCCTACGGGGCCCGCGCATGCCACCACGCCGACACGGCGGCCCTGGTGGCTGCCCTGGGCCGGGAGCCCTGGCCCGAGGCAGCCAGCGTGTTGGTGAAAGGCTCACGCTTCATGAAGATGGAACAGGCGCTGGCGGTACTGCGCGCTGCGGCATCATCCTGGGTTTCGTCCGCCAAGGACGACCACACCAACTCAGGAGGTCCGGCCCATGTTGCTTAGCCTGGCCCAATGGCTGCAAGGCCTGTATCCCGACACGCTGGGCTTTCTGCGTGTCTTCCAGTACCTCACCTTCCGCGCCGTGATGGCCGCCATGACGGCGCTGCTCATCGGCCTGGCGCTGGGGCCGTGGGTGATCCGCAAGCTGGCCGAGCTCAAGATCGGCCAGCCGGTGCGTGAATACGGCGTGCAGTCCCATCTGGTCAAGCATGGCACGCCGACCATGGGCGGCGTGCTCATCCTGCTCGGCATCGCGATGTCGACCCTGCTGTGGTTCGACTGGAAGAACCGCTTCGTCTGGGTGGTGATGCTGGTCACCTTCGGCTTCGGCCTGGTCGGCTGGGTCGACGACTGGCGCAAGGTGGTGCAGAAGAACCCGGAGGGCATGCCCTCGGGCGAAAAGTACCTGTGGCAGTCGCTCATCGGCGTGTTTGCCGCCGTCTACCTGGCTTTCAGTGTGTCGGAGGTCAGCAATCTGCGCGTGCTGGAGCTCTTCCTGCGCTGGGTCAGCTCGGGCTTTTCCAACGACCTGCCGCCCAAGGCCGACCTCATCGTGCCCTTCTTCAAGACAGTGAGTTATCCGCTGGGCGTGTTCGGCTTCATCGGCATGACCTACTTCGTCATCGTCGGCGCCAGCAACGCGGTCAACCTGACGGATGGTCTCGACGGCCTGGCCATCATGCCGGTGGTGCTGGTGGGCGGCGCGCTGGGCCTGTTCGCCTACCTCACCGGCAACTCGGTCTACGCCAAGTACCTGTTCTTGCCGCACATCCCGGGGGCGGGCGAACTGATGGTGTTTTGCGCCGCGCTGGCCGGCGCCGGCCTGGCCTTCTTATGGTTCAACGCCTATCCGGCCCAGGTCTTCATGGGCGACGTCGGCGCGCTGGCCCTGGGCGGCGCGCTGGGCACCATCGCGGTCATCGTGCGTCAGGAGATCGTGCTGGGCATCATGGGCGGCATCTTCGTCGTCGAGGCCCTGTCGGTCATGGTGCAGGTGAGCTGGTTCAAGTACACCAAGAAGAAGACCGGCACCGGCCAGCGCATCTTCCTGATGGCGCCGCTGCATCACCACTACGAGAAGAAGGGCTGGGTCGAGACCCAGGTGGTGGTGCGCTTCTGGATCATCACCATGCTGCTCTGCCTGGTCGGCCTGGCCACGCTCAAGCTGCGCTGAACCCCTTTGTGCCCGACGCTGCACCATGAATTTCCTGCGCAACCTCCACGTCCTTGTGCTCGGCCTGGGTGACTCCGGCCTGGCCATGGCTCGCTGGTGCGTGCGCTGCGGAGCGGCCTCGGTCACGGTGGCCGACACCCGCGCCCATCCGCCCGGTGCGGCCAGGCTGGCCGATGAGTTGCCCGGCGTGCGGCTGGTCTGCGGCGCCTTCGACGCGGCGCTGCTGCGCGCCGATGTGCCGCAGGCTGCGGTGCAACTGCTGCTCAAGAGCCCCGGCCTGTCGCCGCTTGCGCCCGATGTGGCCGCGCTGATCGGTGCCGCCGCCGACCGCGGCGTGTTGACCCTGGGCGAACTCACCCTGTTCGCCCATGCGCTCAAGGACCTCAGGTCGGCACGCGGCTACGTGCCCAAGGTCATCGCCATCACCGGCACCAATGGCAAGACCACCACCACCTCGCTGACCGCCCAGTTGCTGGAACGTTGCGGTTGGCGCGTCGGTCTGGCCGGCAATATCGGCCCGACCCTGCTCGACACCCTGGGCGCGGCGCTGGACCTGGAGCCCGCGGCGGACGAAGCGCCGCAGGTCGGGCTCGAGGGGGACGACAGCGCCGCCGCTGCCGCGACGCCTGTCAACGCTGCGGCGGCGGCTGATGATGATGCAAGCGTCGACGAGATCGCCGACGTGGCCGCCGATGCCGGCCTCGCCATGTCCGCGACGGATGCTGGCGAACCTGTCGTCGACGCGCCGCTGGCCGATGAGGCGCCAGGGGCTGAACTCGAACGCATGGGGGGCGGTCCGCCGCCCCATCTGATGCCGCCGCCGCCGGCCGGTCCGGTGTTCGACCATCTGCCGCAGGCCTGGGTGGTCGAGCTGTCGAGCTTCCAGCTCGACGGCGTGACGCTGTTCGAGCCGACCTCGGCGGCGGTGCTCAATGTCACCCAGGATCATCTGGACTGGCACGGCGACATGGCCGCCTACGCCGCGGCCAAGGCGCGCATCTTCGGCCCGGCTGACACCACGCGCGTGGTGGCCACGGTGATGATCGTCAACCGCGACGACCCGGTGGTGCTGGCCATGGTGCCGCAGCCCGCCGTGCTGCCGGCCGAGGCGCCGCGCGAGCCCGGCAAACGTGCCCTGGCCAAGGTCAAGCCGCCGAAGTTCGTGCCGCGCGAGGTCTGCAGCTTCGGCCTGGACCTGCCGCGCCAGCCGGGTGACTTCGGCCTGCTCGACGAAGCTGGCATGACCTGGCTGGTGCGCGCTCATCCGCTCGACCCGCTGGACGCCGCGCCGGCTGCCGGTGCCCGCGCGGCCAGCCGGCGTGCCGCCGTCGAGCACGAGCTGGTGATCCAGCGCCTCATGCCGGCCGACGCGCTGCGCATCCGCGGTCGCCACAACGCCGCCAACGCGCTGGCCGCCCTGGCGCTGGCCACGGCGGCCGGTGCACCGCTGGCGCCCATGCTGCACGGCCTGCGCGAATACCGCGGCGAGCCGCACCGGGTGGAGTTCATCGCCATCCTGGACGGCGTCGAGGCCTACGACGACAGCAAGGGCACCAATGTCGGCGCCACCGTGGCGGCGCTGGACGGCCTGGGCCTGGACAAGGCGCCGGGCAAGCTGGTCGTCATCCTGGGCGGCGACGGCAAGGGCCAGGATTTCGCCCCGCTGGCCGCGCCGCTGGCCCGCCGCGCCCGCGCCGTGGCGCTGATCGGCCGGGACGCCCAGGCCATCCGCGCCGCGGTGCAGGCCGAGTGCGACACGGCCGGCGTGCTGGTGCACGACTTTGCCGATCTGACTGCGGCCACGCGCTGGTGCTTCGAGCAGGCGCGCTTGGGCGACGCCGTGCTGCTCAGCCCGGCCTGCGCCAGCCTGGACATGTTCCGCAACTACGCCCACCGCGCCGAGGTCTTCGTCGACGCCGTGCAGTCGCTGGCGAACGAACGCGGCGAGGTGATGCCATGAGCCGCTGGGCCGCCGTGCAGGCGATGGCCGGGCGTGCCGGGCGCGCCGGTTCGGCCGCGCTGGTCGCGGCGGGCACGGGTGTGCGCGACACCCTCGCCGGCCTGCTGCCGGGACGTCTGGGCAGCTGGGCCGGCGCCGGTGCGTCGGCGGACCGGGTCGGACGCGTGCCGGTGCGTGACTGGGTGAGCGTGTCCTCGGGCGAGCCCGGGCGTTTCGTCGGTTTCGACGCCAGCCTGGCCTGGGTCATCGTGGCCCTGCTCAGCCTGGGCCTGGTGATGGTGTATTCGGCGTCCATCCAGTTGCCGGACAACCCGCGCTTCGCCAACTACACGCCGACCTTCTTCTTCGTGCGCCACCTGCTGTCCATCGGGCTGGCCCTGCTGGCCGGCGCCCTGGCGCTGTGTGTGCCCATGCGCAAGTGGGAGGACTGGGCGCCCTGGCTGTTCGTTGCCGCCCTGGTGCTGCTGGTGATGGTGCTCCTGCCCTTCATCGGCAAGGTGGTGAACAAGAGCCGGCGCTGGATTCCGCTGGGCATCATGAACTTCCAGCCCAGCGAACTGGCCAAGCTGGCCATCACGCTGTACGCCGCCAACTACATGGTGCGCAAGATGGAGTTGAAGGAACAGTTCCTGAAGGCGGTCGCGCCGATGGCCATCGCCCTGGCCTTCACCGGCGGCCTGCTGCTGGCCGAGCCCGACATGGGCGCCTTCATCGTCATCGCCCTCATCGCCATGGGCATCCTCTTCCTGGGCGGCGTGAACGGGCGCATGTTCCTGCTCAGCACTGCGGTGCTGCTGGGCGTGTTCGTGCTCATCATCAGCTTCAGCGAGGTGCGGCGCGAGCGCATCTTTGCCTACCTCGACCCCTGGAACGAGAAGTACGCCCAGGGCAAGGGTTACCAGCTCACGCACTCGCTGATCGCCTTCGGGCGCGGCGAGATCCTCGGCCAGGGCCTGGGCAGCTCGGTGGAAAAACTGCATTACCTGCCCGAGGCGCACACCGATTTCATCCTGGCCGTGATCGGCGAGGAACTGGGGCTGGTGGGTGTCATCAGCGTCATCGCCGCCTTCTTCTGGATGGTGCGGCGCATCTTCCACATCGGCCGCCAGGCCATCGCGCTGGACCGGGTCTTCGCAGGCCTGTGCACCCAGGGCATCGGCATCTGGATGGGCGGCCAGGCCCTCATCAACATCGGCGTGAACCTCGGCGCCCTGCCCACCAAGGGGCTGACGCTGCCGCTGCTGAGCTACGGCGGTTCGGCCGTGCTGCTGAGCTGCATGGCGCTTGGCATCGTGCTGCGCGTCGACCTGGAAAACAGGCAGCTCATGCGAGGAGGGCGAGCATGAGCCGCCCTGCCATGCAGCGCATGGGTGGGCGCGCGCCGCGCAGCGGCAGCATGCCTGTTTCGGCGCAGCCAGAACGGCAGCTGATGCGCGGAGGCCGCACATGAGCGCGCCCCGTCACCTCGTCATCATGGCCGCCGGCACCGGCGGACACATCATCCCCGGCCTGGCGGTGGCGCGCGAGATGCAGCAGCGCGGCTGGAGCGTGAGCTGGTTCGGCACCCGCCACGGCATGGAGAACAAGCTGGTGCCGCCCAGCGGCATCGAGCTGGACACCATCAACTTTGCCGGTCTGCGCGGCAAGGGGTTCAAGGGTCGATTGACCGGTGCCTGGCAGCTGCTGCTGGCGCTGTTCACGAGCCGCACCATCCTGCGCCGGCGCCAGGCCAGCGTGGTGCTCGGCATGGGCGGCTATGTCTGCCTGCCGGGCGGACTGGCGGCGTCGTGGTCGGGGCGGCCGCTGGTGCTGGTGAACGCCGACGCCGCGCTGCTGCTGTCCAACCGCCTGCTGGCACGGCGTGCCGCCCGGGTGGCCTTCGGCTTCGACGGCGTGGCGGCCAGCGCCACCGCACGCGCCGTGGTGACCGGCAACCCGGTGCGCTCCGAAATCGAGGCGCTGCCCGCGCCGGCCGCACGGTTTGCCGGGCGCAGCGGACCGCTGCGTGTGCTGGTGGTGGGCGGCAGCCTGGGCGCCCAGGTGCTCAACGAGACCGTGCCGAGCGCGCTGGCCCTCATGGCGCCCGATCAGCGCCCACAACTCGTGCACCAGACCGGGGTGGCGCATCACGCCAACGTTCTGGACGACTACCGCACCCTGGGATTGATGGGCCAGGAGCCGAGCATGGCCACGGGCCTGGACGTGCGCCCCTTCATCGACGACATGGCGGCCGAGCTGGCCGCCTGCGACCTGCTCATCTGCCGCGCCGGGGCGGTGACCGTGAGCGAGCTGTGTGCCGCCGGCGTGCCGGCGGTGCTGGTGCCGCTCATCGTCAGCACCACCAGTCATCAGCGCGACAACGCCGAGTGGCTGGCCGGCCACCATGCCGCCATCCACCTGCCGCAGACCGAACTGGCGGCGCCCGCCCTGGCCGCCCTGCTCGCCCGGCTCGACCGCGTGGCCCTGCTGGCCATGGCCGAACGTGCGCGGGCGCTGGCCCGGCCACAGGCCGCACAACGTGTCGCCGACGAAATCGAAGCTGTTGCCGCATCGACCGCGTCGAACGGCGCGGCCCCGGCCGTGGCCCGAACCACAGGAACAACGTGAAACATCCGATCGCGCCCTTCCCGCCCGTCTCGCCGGCTGCGCCGGTGGAGGTGACTGCATGAAACATGCGGTCAAGCACATCCACTTCGTCGGCGTCGGTGGCGCCGGCATGAGCGGCATCGCCGAGATCCTGCACAACCTGGGCTACACCGTGTCCGGGTCGGACCAGTCGGCCAGCAGTGTCACGCGCCGCCTGGCCGAGCTAGGCATCCGCGTCTTCGTCGGCCATGAGGCTGCGCATATCGCCGGCGCGCAGGCGGTGGTGACCTCCACCGCCGTGAAGGCCGACAACCCCGAGGTGCTCGCCGCCCGCGCCGCCCATGTGCCGGTGGTGCCGCGCGCCGTGATGCTGGCCGAGCTGATGCGCCTGAAGAGCGGCATCGCCATCGCCGGCACCCATGGCAAGACCACCACCACCTCGCTCGTCACCAGCGTGCTGGCCGAGGCCGGCGCCGACCCCACCTTCGTCATCGGCGGCAAGCTCAACAGCGCCGGCGCCAACTCGCGCCTGGGCGCGGGCGACTACATCGTGGTCGAGGCGGACGAATCCGACGCCTCGTTCCTGAAGCTCACGCCCATGCTGAGCGTCGTCACCAACATCGACGCCGACCACATGGACACCTACGGGCACGACCTGTCGCGCCTGAAGGCCGCCTTCGTCGACTTCCTGCACAAGATGCCCTTTTACGGCGCGGCCGTGCTGTGTGTCGACGACCCCGGCGTGCGCTCCATCCTGCCCATGTTGTCGCGCCCGGTGATCGGCTACGGCCTGGGTGAGGACGCGCAGGTGCGTGCGGTCGACGTGCAGGCGCTGCCCGGCGGGCAGATGCGCTTCACCTGCCAGCGCAGCAACGGCGTGCGCATGCCCGATCTGCAGATCACGCTGAATCTGCCGGGTGAACACAACGTTCGCAACGCGCTGGCGGCTATCGCCGTGGCCACCGAGCTGGAGTTGCCGGACGAGCCCATCGTGCGCGCCCTGGCGGCCTTTGGCGGCGTGGGCCGGCGCTTCCAGCGTTACGGTGAGCTGCCGGCCGCGGCCGAACACGGCGGCGGCCACTTCACCCTCATCGACGACTACGGCCACCACCCGGTGGAGATGGCGGCGGTGATCGCGGCGGCGCGCGGCGCCTTCCCCGGCCAGCGCCTGGTGCTGGCCTTCCAGCCGCACCGCTACACCCGCACGCGCGATTGCTTCGAGGATTTCGTCAAGGTGCTGGGCAGCGCCGACGCGGTGCTGCTGACCGAGGTCTACGCCGCCGGCGAATCGCCACTGGTGGCGGCCGACGGCCGCAGCATGGCGCGCGCCCTGCGTGTGGCCGGCAAGGTCGACCCGGTCTTCGTCGACGACGTCGCCGAGCTGCCGGCAGCCATCCGCGACCATGCGCGTGGTGGTGACGTGGTGATCGTCATGGGGGCGGGATCGATCGGCGCCGTGCCGGGCCAGGTCGTGGCCCTGCAGGGTTCGCACGACCCGGCCAGCGGAGGCGTTGCATGAGTTCGACCCACGATGCGCCGCGGCGCGACACCCTGGCCGTCAAGCTGCCTGACCCTGCCGCCCTGGGCAAGGTGGCGGTGCTGATGGGGGGCAGCTCGGCCGAACGCGAGATCTCCCTGCTGTCGGGCAACGGCGTGCTGGCGGCACTGCGCGCGCAGGGCGTGGACGCGCTGGCCTTCGACCCGGCCGAGCGAGGCCTGCATGAACTTCGAGGCCTGGGTGTGCAGCGCTGCTTCATCGCGCTGCATGGCCGTCACGGCGAAGACGGCACGCTGCAGGGCGCACTGGAACTGCTGGGCCTGCCCTACACCGGCTCGGGCGTGATGGCCTCGGCCATCGCCATGGACAAGGTGATGACCAAGCGCGTGTGGCTGGCCGAAGGCCTGCCGACGCCACGCTTCGTGCGCCTGGCGCCGGGGCAACAGGACCGCGCCCGCGTGCGCAGCGTGCCGGACGAACTGGGCCTGCCCCTCATCGTCAAACCGCCGCGCGAAGGTTCATCCATCGGCGTGACCAAGGTGGCCGGCTACAGCGAGATGCAGACCGCGGTCGAACTATCGGCCAGGTACGACCCCGATGTGCTGTGCGAGGAGTTCATCGAGGGCGAAGAGCTCACCTGCCCGGTGCTGGGCGAGGGCGAGCACGCCGTCGCCCTGCCGGTGGTCCGCATCGTGCCGCCGGCGGCCGGATACGACTACCAGAACAAGTACTTCACCGACGACGTGCGTTATCTCTGCCCGAGCGGCCTGCCGGCCGAGGAAGAGACGGCCATCCAGTCCATCGTGCTGGCGGCCTACCGTGCGCTGGGCTGCCGCGGCTGGGGCCGTGCCGACCTGATGCTGCGCAGCGCCGATCGGCGGCCTTACCTGCTGGAGATGAACACCTCGCCGGGCATGACCAGCCATTCGCTGGTGCCCATGTCGGCCCGTGCCGCCGGGCTGAACTACGAACAGCTGTGCCTGCACCTGCTGGCCGGCGCACGCCTGGACGCACCTGGGCACAAGAGCTGAACGACAAGTCGGACACACTTGCAGCCGCCGCTTCGATCAAGCTTCAAGGCCCGTCCTCAACATCCATCCGCCAGCCCGCACCGATCACATCATCACCCGCCTGAACCGCCATGAGCTCCCGCACCCTGCAGCCCCCTGAGCTCGCCGCCCCGGCGAGTGCGGGCCGCGGCATGGCGGTGTCGGACGACCTGGCGCCGTGGGAAGACGAGATGCCCTGGACCGACATGGGTCAGTCCACGCCCCAGCCTTTCCGCAAGCCGACGGCCGCTGGCGGTGCAGTCGCGGCGCGCGAGCAGGATGCCCTGCAGGCTGCACTCGCTGCCCAACGCGCCGCCACGGTGCGGGCTGCACAGGAACAGGCGGCGAGGGAACAGGCAGCGGCGGAGCGCGCGGCGCAGGAACGTGCCGCACAGGCACGCGCGGCGCAGGAGCGAGCAGCACAGGAGCGAGCAGCACAGGAGCGAGCAGCACAGGAGCGTGCGGCCGCACAACGAGCGGCCAACGACAAGCAGGCGCTCGCGCAGGCAGAACGGCTGCACGCCGCGCGCGAACAGGCGGCGCGCGAACTCGCCGCGCGGCGACAGGCCGAGCGGGATCAGGCCGAGCGGGATCAGGCCGAGCGGGATGAGGCTGCGCGCGAACAACAGGCGCGCGAACAAGCTGCGCGCGATCAACTGGCACGTGAACGCGCCGAAGTCGAGCGCTTGGCACGCCAGCAGGCCGAGCGCGAACGGGCGGAACAGGAGCGGCTTGAGCTCGAACGGGCCGAACACGCGCGCGCCGAGCGCGAGCAGGCCGAACGCCGCGCCGCTGCACTGGAGCAGGTGCGTCATGCGGCGATTGCCGCCCAGGCCGCAGCGGCTGCCGAAGCCGCCGCCCAAGCCGCTGCGGCGCGCGAGGCGGAGCAGCGTCAGGCCAAGGCGCGCGCGCAGGCTGAGCGGGTGGCCGAACGCGAGGTCAAGGCCGCGGCAGCACGCCAGCTCAAGGCTCAAGAACAGGCTCAGCGTGAACAAGCCGCCCGCGAGCAGGCGGCGGCCGAGCAGGCCGAGAGCGAGCGCAAGGCGCGCGAGCAGGCTGCGCGTGCCGAGGCTGATCGTGCCGAGCGGGCTGAACACGGCGGGCCCAAGGGCCGATCGCGCAAGTCAGCCGGGGCCGACGCGACGGACGCCGGCTCGCCACCGCGCTTCGAGGCCCTGCGTCGACCACCGCCCGCAGCCGTTGCAGATGCGCCGGGCCGTGAAGCCCAGCGATCGGCCACCCGCGCAGGATGGGCGGCCAATCCGGTCGACCAGGCGGTGGCGCAGGCGCTCGACCTGCGCCTCATGCAGATGGCGTCGCACCTGCTGCTCAGCCTGGCCTTGCTGGCGCTGGTGGGTTGGGGCCTGGTGTGGCTGGCCAGCGGGCCTTGGTTCGCATTCAAGAGTCTCACCGTGCTGGGTCAACGTCAGCACAGCAGCGCCGACTTGTTGCGCAGCGAGGTGCTGAGCAAGCTGCATGGCGGCTTCTTCACCCTCGATCTGCAGCAGGCGCGCCGGGAATTCGAGTCGCTGCCCTGGGTACGCAAGGCCCAGGTCAAGCGTGTCTGGCCTGATCGGCTGGTCGTCACCTTGGATGAACACCAGCCGCGCGCGGTGTGGGAGCATGAGGACGTGGAGGATCAGCTGGTGGACCTGCAGGGCAATGTCTTCGACGGCAGCACGGACGAGTTGGACGACAGCGTGTCGCAGAACTTGCCGGTGCTGCGCGGGCCGGCCGGCAGTGCGCGTCAGATGCTGGCCATGCACCAGCGCCTGACGCCGGTGTTTGGCGGGCTGAAGACCGAGCTGAGCCGGCTGGAACTGAGCGAGCGCGGCTCGTGGCGGGCCACTCTGGCCAATCGCAGCGTCATCGAACTGGGACGCGGCGAACCGGCCGAGGTGGAGCAGCGCACGCGCCGCTTCGTTGCCACGGTGGCGGAGGTGAGCGCGAGGTTCGGCCAGCGTGCGGTCGAGTCGGCCGATCTGCGCCATCAGGATGGATACGCACTCAAGCTGGTCGGCATGGGCACGAGCCCGCGGCCGGCTGGTGCGGGCAAGAGCCGCTGACAGGCAGCGGCGCAAAGAGGACACAGGGCACTATTCACAATGGCCAAGGAATACAAGGATCTCGTCGTTGGACTGGACATCGGCACCGCCAAGGTGATGGCAGTGGTGGCCGAGGTTCTGCCCACGGGCGAGCTGCGCCTGGCCGGTCTCGGGGTGGCCAACGCCAGCGGGCTCAAGCGCGGCGTGGTGGTGAACATCGACGCCACGGTGCAAAGCATCCAGCAGGCCTTGCGGGAGGCCGAGCTGATGGCCGACTGCAAGATCACGCGCGTGTACACCGGCATCACCGGCAGCCATATCCGCGGGCAGAACTCGACCGGCATGGTCATCGTTCGCGACAAGGAAGTCACACCGGTGGACGTGGCGCGTGTGGTGGAAACCGCCAAGGCGATCAACATCCCGAACGACCAGCGGCTGCTGCTGGTGGAGCCGCAGGAATTCGTCATCGACGGACACGAGGTCAAGGAACCCATCGGCATGAGCGGTGGACGGCTGGAGGTCAAGGTGCACATCGTGACGGGCGCGCAAAGCGCGGCCGAGAACATCGTCAAGTGCGTGCGACGCTGTGGTCTGGAGGTCGACCAGCTGGTGCTCAACCCGAGCGCGTCCAGCCACGCCGTGCTCACCAGCGACGAGAAGGACCTCGGCGTGGCCCTGGTCGACATCGGTGCCGGCACGACCGACGTGGCCATCTTCACCGACGGGGCGATCCGCCATACCGCCGTGATCCCGATCGCCGGTGACCTCATCACCAGCGACATCGCCATGGCGTTGCGCACGCCGACCAAGGATGCCGAGGAGATCAAGGTCGAATACGGTGTGGCCAAGCAGCTGCTGGCCGATCCGTCCGAACAGATCGAGGTGCCGGGCCTGGGCGATCGAGCGCCGCGCCTGCTCAGCCGCCAGGCCCTGGCCGGCGTGATCGAGCCGCGCGTCGAGGAGATCTATTCGCTGGTGCACCACGTCATCCGTGAAAGCGGCTACGAGGAGCTGCTGTCGAGCGGCATCGTGATCACCGGTGGCACGGCGGTCATGCCGGGCATGGTCGAACTGGGCGAGGACATCTTTCTCAAGCCCGTGCGCAAGGGCCTGCCGCTGTACGACGGCAGCCTGTACGACATGGTGGCCAGCCCACGCTCGGCCACCGCCATGGGCTTGCTTGAAGAGGCGCGACTGGCACGCGCGCGCGGCATCAAGGCGGCGCAGCAGGCTGGTTCGGTCGGCAGCCTCATGGGCCGCGCGCGAGACTGGTTCTTGAAGAACTTTTAGGGGAGCAACGTGACGGACTCGACTCAGCCCGGCCACCGGGCAGCCGATAGCAAGGCGGGCGCCGCGCGCGGTGTGGGCCCGCCGCTGCTCGATTTATGGACCGGGCGACGGCGACGACGTCGTGCTGGTGGCATGGCATGGCGCTGGCGACAATCGCGTCCCGTCGAGGACGGGGTGCCGGATTCGACTCAACCGACACATGCCGGTGGCAGGCTGGCAGGGTTCAGCAAGGTGGCTGAAGCAGCGGCACTGCGGCGCAGGCCGGTGGCGACGGAACAGTTGAGACGCAAGGTGGCGTACCGGCAAGGCGCCGGCACGGCGATGACATTCAGAGCAGTAGCAGAGCAGATTAGGAGTGCGGCATGGGCATCGAAATGATCGAGGAATTCAATCAGGGCACGCAGATCAAGGTGATCGGCGTCGGTGGCGGCGGCGGCAACGCGGTCGAGCACATGATCAGCCAGGGCGTGCAGGGCGTGGAGTTCATCTGCGCCAACACCGATGCCCAGGCGCTCAACCGCTCCAACGCCGACCAGTTGCTGCAGTTGGGTCACACCGGCCTGGGCGCGGGCTCGCGCCCCGAGGCGGGCAAGGCGGCGGCTGAGGAGGCACAGGACCGCATCCGCCAGTCGCTCGACGGCGCCCACATGATCTTCATCACCGCCGGCATGGGCGGCGGTACCGGCACCGGGGCGGCGCCGGTGATCGCCCGCATCGCCAAGGAGATGGGCATCCTCACCGTGGGCGTGGTGACCAAGCCCTTCGAGTTCGAGGGCAACCGCCGCATGAAGCAGGCCGACTCCGGCCTGTCCGAACTGGAGGCCAACGTCGACAGCCTGATCGTGGTGCTCAACGAGAAGCTGCTCGAGGTGCTGGGCGATGACGTCACGCAGGAGCAGGCCTTTGCCGAGGCCAACGACGTGCTGAAGAACGCCGTGGGCGGCATCAGCGACATCATCCACATCCCCGGCCTGGTGAACGTCGACTTCGAGGACGTCAAGACCGTGATGAGCGAGCCCGGCAAGGCCATGATGGGCACCGCCACCGCCAGCGGCCCGGACCGTGCCACCAAGGCTGCCGAAGCCGCCGTTGCCTGCCCGCTGCTGGAAGGCATCGACCTGTCCGGCGCGCGCGGGGTACTGGTGCTGATCGCGGCGAGCAAGCCCAGCTTCCGCCTGGCCGAGAGCCGCAACGCCATGACGACCATCCGTCGTTATGCGGCCGATGATGCGCATGTCATCTTCGGCACCGCCTACGACGAAAGCCTGGGCGATGCGCTGCGGGTGACCGTCATCGCCACCGGCCTGGCGCCGGCCACCCGCCGCAGCCAGACCATCAGCGTGGTGCAGACCGTGCAGCGCACCGGCACCGACAACATCCCGGTGTTGACCAACCCGCTGCACACGCCGGCCAGCCAGCAACTGTCGCCGCCCAGCACGGGCGTGGGCGCGCAATATGTCCAGGCAGGCGCCGGCCAGGCCGCGCCGGCCAACCCGACTGTGACGCAAGCACCGCCGGTCAACCTGAACCAGGAATACGTCGTGCCCAGCGTGTGGCGCAACAACCGTACCCAGGCTGCCGCCAAGGTCGACGCCCTGGCCAGCAACGGCATGGAGGAGATCGAGATCCCGGCCTTCCTGCGCAAGCAGGCGGACTGACATCCGGCCTGGATCCCGCCGGCACCGGCCAGCACAAGGGGCGCTGACGCGCCCCTTTGCGCGCGACCTGGCGGCATCAGGGAAAATCCGTCCATGCTCAAGCAACGCACCCTGAAGTCGCTCACCCGCGCGGTGGGCGTCGGCCTGCACAGCGGCCAGCGCGTCGAACTCGTGCTGCGGCCGGCGGCGCCGGACACCGGCATCGTCTTTCGCCGCATCGACCTGCCCACGCCGGTGGACATCCCGGTCAGTGCGCAGGCGGTGTGCGACACCCGCATGGCCTCGACCATCTCGCCCGGCGGCGACCCGGGCGCGCCCAAGGTGCAGACCATCGAACACATCCTGTCGGCCTGCGCCGGCCTCGGGCTCGACAACGTCTACATCGACATCACCGCTGACGAGGTGCCCATCCTCGACGGCTCGGCGGCCAGCTTCGTCTACCTGCTGCAAAGCGCCGGCATCGAGCTGCAGGCCAAGGCCAAGCGCTTCATCCGCGTCAAGAAGCCGGTCGAGGTGAGGGTGGGCGAGGGCGAGCGCCTGATGTGGGCGCGCCTGACGCCCTACAACGGCTTTCGCCTCAACTTCGAGATCGAGTTCAACCACCCCGCCGTGGACGCCACCGGCCAGCGCGTGAGCTTCGACATGGGCTCGGGGCGCTACAAGAGCGACATCGCGCGCGCCCGCACCTTCGGCTTCACCAAGGACGTGGAGATGATGCGTTCACGCGGCCTCACCCTGGGCGGCAGCATGGACAACGCCATCGTGGTGGACGACTACCGCGTGCTCAATGCCGAGGGCCTGCGCTACGACGACGAGTTCGTCAAGCACAAGATCCTCGATGCCATCGGCGACCTTTACGTCGCCGGTCACCCCATGCTGGCCGACTACAGCGCCTTCAAGAGTGGCCACGCCCTCAACAACAAGCTGCTGCGCGCCCTGCTGGACGACGCCAGCGCCTGGGAACTGGTGAGCTTCGACAAGGTCGAGCTGGCACCAAAGGGCTTCGCCGAACTGGCGCCGGCCTGGTGAAACACCGCCGCACAGGGCCGGCGCCCAGGCTCGTCAGGACGCCATGCTGATCTTTCGCCTCATCGTGCTGCTGCTGCTGGTCGGCGCGCTGCTGAGTTTTGCCGTCTACATCGGCACCCGGCAGCGCCGCTGGCTGACGCTGGCCCAGCTCATCGTGCGCTGGACGGTGATCGCCGGCCTGGCCTTCTTCGCGGTCTTCCTGCTCGGGCGGCTCTAGCTGGCCAGTCCAGCCTGCCGCTCAAGCAGGCGGTTCGCGCACCCAGCCGGTCGGCGCCGTGCTGGCGCCTCAGTGCGGGTCGCGCCCTTGTTCGCGCTCCTGTTCGCGCGCTTCCCAGCCGCGCTTGATCTCGACCACCTCCGGCAGGATGGACACGAACAAGTCGACCAAGCGCGGATCGAGATGGCTGCCTGCGCCTGACTGCAGCTGCGCAACCGCACGCTCCACCGGCCACGGCTCCTTGTACGGGCGCTTCATCGTGAGGGCGTCGAACACGTCGGCGATGGCCACGATGCGGGCCGATTCGGGAATCGCCGCGCCGGCCAGCCCGTCCGGGTAGCCGCTGCCGTCCCACTTCTCGTGGTGACGCAGGGCGATCTCGGCCGCCAGCCGGAACAGGGGCGCCTTGCTCTGGTTCAGGATGCCGTAGCCGATGGTGGTGTGGGTGCGCATGACGACCCACTCATCCGCGTCAAGTGGTCCGGGCTTGCGCAGGATGTGGCCGGGGATGCCCATCTTGCCGGTGTCATGCATGGGCGCAGCCGCCTCCAGCTCACGCGCAGCGGCGTCGCTCCAGCCGGCGGCGCGTGCCAGTGCACGGGCATACGACGCCATGCGCCAGATGTGCAGACCCGTGTCGTTGTCGTTGTAGTGGCCGGCCAGGCCGAGCATGCTGATGGCGTCGCGGTGGGCGCGCTCCAGCGCCGAAGCACGCACCAGTTGCAGATGGGTGCGCACACGCGCCCGCACGATGGGCGCACGCACGGGCTTGGCGATGTAGTCCACCGCGCCGAGGTCAAAGCCGGCGGTCTCGTTTTCCACCCCGTCGTGGCCGGTGACGAAGATCACCGGCAGGTCGGCGGTGGCGGGGTCGGCCTTGAGCGCGCGGCACACGGCATAACCGTCCATGCCGGGCATTTCCAGGTCGAGCAGGATCAGGGCCGGCTGATGCTTGGCCACGGCATCGAGCGCGGCCTGGCCACTGCTGGCAAACACCAGCTTGTGCTCGTGCGACAGGATGCTGCGCATCACCGCCAGATTGGACGGCTCGTCGTCGACGACCAGCACGGGACCGACTGTTCTGAAGGGCATGGTTATTTCGGTAGATCAAGATCCAGAGACCGGGCGATGCCACGCACCACCTGCTCGGCCTGCCTGAAATCGAATTGGCGCACATGGTTGCGCAAGGCGTTCAGGCGATCAGGCGGCACCTGACCGCTCAATTCGGACAGCAGCGGCTCGACCGCGTCCGGGTTGTCCTCATCCAGCGCGGCCAGGCAGCGCTCGAGCAGGCTGACCGTGGTGTCCAGGGTGGCAAAGGTGGACGCGACCGGCCCATCGTCCTGCTCGGCGGCGACGTAACCGGCGATCGACATCAGCGCTTCTTCCAGCACCGCGTCGAGCCGGCTCAGGTCAGGCTCGCCATCGCCCATCAGCACCAGCTCCAGGGCACTGGCTTCGCTGGCTACCTCGACCAGGGCCAGCGAGGCGGCCGCGCCCTTGAGCTTGTGGGCGAAGGCGCGCGCATCGTCGCGCGGCAGGCTGGCCAGGCGCGCGATGGCGTCGTCGTAGGAATGGCTGAACAGGTCCAGGTAATGCCGATAGGCCTTCAGGTCGCGCCAGTTGGCGGCGCCGCGCACCAGGTCCAGGCCCGGCAGTTTGGTTCGACTGCTGGCGGTGGCGGCCGGCGCAGCCGGCGCCGGCGGCAGTGCCGGGCGCTGCGTCAGGCGGCGGATGCAGGCCACCGTGGCATCGACGTCGAAGGGTTTGGCGATGTAGTCGTCCATGCCCGCATCGCGGGCCGCCAGCTCCTGGCTATGGAAGGCGCCGGCCGTGAGCGCCACCACCGGCAGCCGGCTCAGCTCCGGCGTGGCACGGATGGCGCGGGTGGCGGTATGGCCGTCCATCACCGGCATCTGCACGTCCATGAGCACCAGGTCCACCTGGCCGACATGGGCGTTCAGCCAGTCGAGCGCTTCGCGGCCGTCCTCGGCCAGCGCCACCGTGGCGCCTTCACCTTCCAGGATGTCGTGGGCCACCGCACGGTTGATCTCGCTGTCGTCCACCACCAGCAGGCGCAGACCGTCCAGCCGCCGCCCCTTCGCCGTCGCCGGCAGCACGGTGGCGCCGCCGGCGCGGCGGCGCCGCAGCGCGGCCACCGCGTCGTACAGGCTGGACGGCGTCACCGGCTTGGCCAGCGTGCCTTGCAGCAGGCCGGGCTCGGCCTGCGCCAACAGCAGGTCGCGCTCGTAGGCGGTGACCATGAGCAGCATCGGCCCATCGGCTTCGGCGCAGACCTGGCGCAGCCGGCGCGCGGTTTCCAGCCCGTCCAGGCCGGGCATCTGCCAGTCCAGCAGGATGATGTCGTGGCTCGGCCCGTCGGCGGCCCAGCCCTGCACCAGCGCCAGCACCTCCTCACCCGAGGCCACCACGGTGGGCTGCCAGTTCAGGCCACGCACCACCTCGCCCAGGGCCTCACGGGCCACGTCGTGGTCATCGGCCACCAGCACGCGCAGTTCACCCATATTGGGGTCGGACAGCCGCGTGCCCGCCGTGCGCGGCAGCATGAGCTCGAACCAGAACTCGCTGCCGCGGTCGGGTTCGCTGTTCAGGCCGATGGTGCCGCCCATCAGCTCCACCAGCTGGCGCGAGATGGCCAGGCCCAGGCCGGTACCGCCAAAGCGCCGCGTGGTGGACGTATCGGCCTGCACGAAGGGGCGGAACAGGGCGGCCTGCTGCTCGGGTGTGATGCCGATGCCGGTGTCCTCGACCGAGAAACGCAGCCGCGCCACCGCCTCGCCCACCTCCAGCGCCCGCACGGCGACCCGCACATGGCCGCGGGCGGTGAACTTGATGGCGTTGGACACCAGGTTGGTGAGTACCTGCTGCAGCCGCATGCCGTCGCCCAGCAGCCACTCGACCTCGGCCGGCGGCGGCGTGATCACCAGCTCCAGCGCCTTCACGCCGGCGGTGGCGCCCATGATGACCGAGAGATGCTCCAGCACCTCGGACAGGCGGAAGGGCACCTGCTCCATCTCGAGCTGGCCGGCCTCGATCTTGGAGTAGTCGAGGATGTCGTTGATGAGCGCCAGCAGCGAACGCCCGGCGATGTTGATGCGCTCCACCATGTCGCGCGACTGGGTGGACAGTTCGCCGCGCTGCAGCAGATAGGTCAGGCCCAGCACGGCGTTCATGGGCGTGCGGATCTCGTGGCTCATATTGGCCAGAAAGGCGCTCTTGGCCAGATTGGCCTGTTCGGCCAGCGCGCGCGCGCGCTGCAGCTCGCTCACGTCGTACAGCCAGGCCAGGCTGGACGGTTCACCGTCGTAGGTGATGGGGGTGAACGAGGCCATGGCCCAGATCGCGCGGTCCTCCTGGCCTGCGCAGGGCTCGATGGCAACGAGACGGTTGAGCACCGAGTCGCCGCGCGCCAGCGTCGCGTCGATGTCGGCCTGCTGCGCGGGGTCGAGCAGGCGCACCGCGCGGGCGTCCTCGGCCGAGCGTTCGGTGTCGCAGCCCAAGCAGGCCAGCGCCCGGTTGGTGAGCAGCACCTCCTGATCGGCCAGGCGGGTCACGCGCATGCCCACCGGCGAGCTGGTGAGCGCCGTGCGCAACGTGTCGCGCTCTTGCTTGAGGCGGGTGAAATCGGTGGCGGCACCCCGCGTCGACAGCAGCCGGCCCGCGGCGTCGAACACGCCGCTGATCGACACCAGGGCGTTGAGCAGCGTGCCGTCGCGGCGCACGAATTCGATTTCGAGCTCATGCCTGGGCTCGCCCACCCGCAGCCGCTGCATGACATGGCGGACGATCGCGGCCGACTCCGGCGTCATGACCTGGCTGAGGTGCAGGCCGGCGGCGATGTCGGCACGGCTCAAGCCCAGCCAGCCCAGCTCGGTGCTGTTCATGCGCAGAAAGCGTCCGTCCAGCCCGAGCGAGTGGTAGCCGCAGGGCGCGTCGTTGTAGAGCGCCTGCAACTCGTCGGTCTGGCGCTGCAGCTGGGCCTGGGCCGTCTTGAGCGGCGTGACGTCGGTGATCAGCACGATGAAGCCGTGCACCTTGCCGTCGCGCACGTCGGGAAAATATTGCGACCAGGTGCCGGTGAGCTGGCCGTCGGCAGTCGGCAGGCCGCGCTCGAACTGCTGCGCCTTGCCGGCCAGCGCACCTTCGATGTAGACCCGGTTGCGCTCGAACAGCTCGGCGCCGAGCAGCTCGCGCATGGGCATGCCCAGAATCTGCTCGGGCGTCTTGCCGAACCAGGTCTGGTAGGCCGCATTGGCAAAGCGGTTGCGCAACTCGCTGTCCCAGTAGCCGAGCATGCCCGGCACGACGTCGGTCACGCTGCGCAGGAACTGCTCGCGCTCGGCAAGCGCGCGCGTGCGTTCGCTGACCAGGCGCTGCAGCTCGGCGCTGTGCTGCATCAGACGGGCCTCATGCGCCAGCTCGGGCCCGATGTCACGCACGATCTTGGCCACGCCCAGGATCTGCCCCAGCGCATTGCGGATGGGCAGCGCCGTGAGCGCCACGTCGATCAGCTTTCCGTCGCGGCGCAGGCGCCGGGTATGGCGCAGCAGCACGGTCTCGCCCGCCAGCACGCGCTTGAGCAGGGTGCGTTCCTCGTCGAGCAGGTCGGCGGGCAGATGCAGCTCGGCCGGGTCGTGGCCAAAGGCGGCCGCCGCGCGGTGGCCGAACAGGGCTTCGGCGGCCGGGTTCCAGTCGGTCACCAGGCCGTGGCGGTCCAGACCGATGATGGCGTCGCTGGCGCCGGCCACGATGGCGGCCAGCCGGGCGCGCGCCTGGCTGGCTTCGGCGCGGCGGCGTGCGGCCAATGCCAGCGCATACACCGCGCCCGCCAGCAGGGTGGCCAGCGAGTACAGCGCCAGCCCGATGTACAGCGCCGGCGGCTGGTTGAGCCTGGCCACGAAGCTCGGCAAGGCCCGTGCCTCGATGCGGAACTGGCGACCGAACTGCACGCGTTCGCGAACCAGGCTCAGGCCAGCTGCGCCCGGCTGGCCGGGCGCCGAATCGTAGAAGGCCCTTGTCGCCGAACCGTCCGCAGCCAGGTCGTGGAGCATGAGACCGATGCCGTGGCTGGTCAGCTCGGCGCCGGCCATCATCTCGTCGACCACCAGCGGCGCATAACTCAGGCCGATGGCGCTGGCCTGGCGTTCAGCCTCGCTGGCCGGGGTCTGGCCGCTGCGGTAGACCGGCAGCAGCAGCAGAAAGCCCTGGCCGGTCTTGCCGCTGGCCTGCACCAGGGTGATGGGTGCGGTCAGCCGGGCCTGGCCGCTGCGGATGGCCTCGAGCGCAGCCGCCCTGCGCAGCGCTTCACTGGCGATGTCCAGCCCCACGGCGGCACGGTTGTCGGCCTCGGGCTCGATGTACTGGATGACCAGGCGGTCGCCGTCGTGTGCATTCAGGCTGCGGACCTTGAAGTCGGGCGCACCGTCGGCGCGGGCGCGCGCCAGGAAGGCGGCCTCGTCGGCTTGAGGCACGCGGCGGATGAAGCCGAAGCCGCGCGCACCCGGAAACTCGACCGCGATCTGCCGGCTTGCGGCGTAGTTCAGCACCTTGTCACGGGTGATGCCGTCGGGGCCCATGGTGAGCACCGCACCGCGCATGCCGCGTACGCCGTACTCGTACATCTGGAACCGGTCGGCGAGCAGTTCCAGCGTGACCTCGGCTTCCATCTCGAAACGGCTGCGCGCCTCGGCGGCCTGGCTGAGCCCGACCCAGCGTGTGGCGGCCCAGGCCAGCAGCAGACCGATGACCAGGCTGAGCAGGGCCGCATGCCTGGGTTCAAACGACCGGGGCGGCTTGGGGCTCAAGGCCGCAGCAGGGCCTGGAGGCGATGGCGAGGTTGGCGGGCGGCTCGACGACAAACACGGACTCCCTGCTACGACTGACCCCTCGGGGCTAAGTATTGTTTATCGCCAAACTTTCGACGAAAACATTTGCAGAAAAGCAGGGGGTAACCCGCGCTTTCCCAAGCCTTTTGGAAAACGATTGCGGTGGTGCCCGGTCGCGCGACATCTTTTTCAGATTGGTGATCGAGGGCTGATCACGAACTAAGCACCGCAAGATCTTGTGGCCCCGCCCCGGAGGCCGGGCGGCGAGTCAATAGGTGCGCCCGCCGCGGTACTGGGCGTGTTTGCGCCTGTCCAGCGGCGCGGCCTTGGCCAGCGCGGCGAATGAGCCGGCGGCATGGGCGTGGGTGATGGCCAGGCCCAGGGCGTCGCTGGCGTCCTGGTTGGGCTTGGCGGGCAGGGCGAGCAGGCGCATCACCATGTCCTGCACCTGGGCCTTGCTGGCGTGGCCGTTGCCGACCATGGCCTTCTTCATCTGCAGGGCGGTGTATTCCTGCACCGCCAGGCCGGCAGTGACCAGGGCGGCCATGGCGGCGCCGCGCGCCTGGCCCAGCATGAGCGAGCTCTGCGGGTTAATGTTGACGAAGACGATCTCGACCGAGGCGCAGTCGGGCTTGTAGGTCTCGACCACCTCGCGCACGCCCTCGAAGATGATCTTGATGCGCCCGGGCAGGTCGCCCTGGGCGACCTCCAGCGTCCTGACCGTGCCGCTGGCGACGTAGTGCAGGGCCTGGCCCTGGGCGTCGACCACGCCGAAGCCGGTGGTGGCCAGGCCGGGGTCGATGCCGAGGATGCGCAAGCCCGGCGTCCTCAGTGCCTGAAGTGGCGCACGCCCGAGAACACCATGGCGATGCCGCGCTCGTCGGCCGCGGCGATGACCTCGGCGTCGCGCATCGAGCCGCCGGGCTGGATGACGCAGGCGGCGCCGTGGTCGACCACCACGTCCAGGCCGTCGCGGAAGGGGAAGAAGGCGTCGCTGGCCACCGCGCTGCCGGCCAGGGTGAGGCCGGCGTGGCCGGCCTTGATGCTGGCGATGCGGGCCGAGTCGAGCCGGCTCATCTGGCCCGCGCCTACGCCCAGGGTCATGCCGCCCTTGCAGAAGACGATGGCGTTGCTCTTGACGAACTTGGCCACGCTCCAGGCAAACATCAGGTCGTCGATCTGCTGGGCGGTGGGCTGCAGCCTGGTGACGACCTTGAGGTCCTCGCGCCTGAGCACATGGTTGTCGGCGCTCTGGATCAGCAGGCCCGAGCCCACGCGCTTGATGTCCTGGGCGTTCTGGCCGCGGCCCCAGGCTGTGGCGGCGTTGCGGTCGACGCCGTCGAGCGAGATCGTCAGCACCCGGGTGTTGGCCTTGGCGGCGAACACGGCCAGGGCGGCGTCGGTGTAGGCCGGGGCGATCAGCACCTCGACGAACTGCTTGGCCACCTTCTCGGCCGCGGCCTGGTCGACCACGGTGTTGAAGGCGATGATGCCGCCGAAGGCCGAGGTCGGGTCGGTCTGGAAGGCCTTGGCGTAGCTCTCAGCCGCGTCCGCGCCCAGGGCGACGCCGCAGGGGTTGGCGTGCTTGACGATGACGCAGGCCGGCGTCTCGAAGCTCTTGACACATTCCCAGGCCGCATCGGCGTCGGCGATGTTGTTGTAGCTCAGCTCCTTGCCCTGCAGCTGCCGGGCGGTGACCAGCGAGCCGGGGGCGGGGTGCAGGTCGCGGTAGTAGGCGGCGGACTGGTGCGGGTTCTCGCCGTAGCGCAGCTCCTGCAGCTTGACGAAGCGGCCGTTGCTCTGGCCGGGGAACTCGACCCGCTCGGGTGCGGCGCCCGAGGGGGTGTCGGCCGCCCCCGCGCCCAGCGAGCTGAGGTAGTCGCTGATGGCGGCGTCGTAGTTGCTGATGCGGTTGAAGGCGGCCACCGACAGGGCGAACTTCGTCGCCCGGCTCACCGCGCCGTCCGTATGCAGCTCGGCCAGCACCTGGGCGTATTGGCCGGCATCGGTCAGCACGGCCACGTCCTTCCAGTTCTTGGCGGCGCTGCGCACCATGGCCGGGCCGCCGATGTCGATGTTCTCGATCGCGTCTTCCAGCGTGCAGCCGGGCTTGGCGACGGTGGCCTCGAAGGGGTAGAGGTTGACCACCAGCAGGTCGATGGTGCTGATGCCGTGCCTGTCCAGCGCCGCCATGTGTTCGGGCAGGTCGCGCCGCGCCAGCAGGCCGCCGTGGATGGTGGGGTGCAGGGTCTTGACGCGGCCGTCCAGCATTTCCGGGAAACCCGTGTGGTCGGCCACCTCGGTGACCGCCAGGCCGGCGTCGGCCAGCAGCCTGGCGGTGCCACCGGTGGAGAGCAGTTTCACGCCCAGGGCGGCGAGGCCACGGGCGAAGTCGACAACACCGGTCTTGTCGGAGACGGAAAGCAGGGCGGTAGGCATGGCAGGAGGCGCGGGCGGGCCGCGCAGGCTGGAGGATGAAATGGGAGAGGCGGGGCGCGGGCGGCCGCTTGCGACGCCGTTCAGGGGCGCGGCCGCAGGTGGCGGGCCGTCAGGAGGCCAGCTTGTGTTCGACCAGCTTGCGCCGCAGCGTGTTGCGGTTGATGCCCAGCCATTCGGCGGCGCGGCTCTGGTTGCCCTCGGCCCGTTGCATCACCACTTCCAGCAGCGGCAGTTCGACCGCGGCCAGCACCATGGCGTACAGGGCGTGGGGTTCGGTACCGCGCAGGTCGGCGAAATAGGTGTCCAGGGCCGCGCGTACGCTGACATCGATGGGGTTGTTGTTCTGGCTGGAGTTCATGACGCAAGGGCGGCCGTGGCAGGGTGAGGTGCTGGGCAGGGAAAGGAAGACCTTGGGGTCGAGGTCGGCAGGGCCCTGGGGTCGACACGGGTCGTGTCGGCCGGGCGGGGAAGGATGGCGGCGGCGGCGCCCGGCACTTCGGCCTGGTGCGTGCGGGCGTCGTCGGCGGCCGCCGTGGCCGCGGCTGGCGCGGCGCGCGCGGGCAGCCGCTCGTGGTTGTCGGCGAGCTGGTCGAAATAGCCGCGCACCACCTGCAGCTGCTCGGCGGCGGCGTCGATCCGGTTCATGCGGGTGCGGAACTCGGCCGCAGCCGGCAGGCCCTGCACATACCAGCCGATGTGCTTGCGCGCGCTGCGCACGCCGGCACGTTCGCCGTACAGCGCATGGTGTTCGTGCAGATGCTCGACCAGCCAGTCGCGCACCTGCAGGGTGGCGGGCGGCTGGGCCGGCGTGCCGGTGGCGAGCTCGTGGGCGATCTCGCCGAAGATCCACGGCCGGCCCTGGGCGGCGCGGCCGATCATGAGGGCGTCGGCGCCGGTGTGCGCCAGCACCTGGCGCGCCTTGGCGCTGCTGTCGATGTCGCCGTTGGCGCACACCGGTATCGTCAGCGCCGCCTTCACCGCGGCGATGGTGTCGTATTCGGCCAGGCCGCTGTAGCCCTGCTCGCGCGTGCGGCCGTGCACCGTCACCATGGCCACGCCACTCTGCTCGGCGGCGCGGGCGATGGTGAGGGCGTTGCGCTCGCTCTGGCACCAGCCGGTGCGCATCTTGAGCGTCACCGGCACGCCCTGCGGCGCGGCGGCGGCCACCACGGCGTCGACGATGCGCCGGGCCAGGTCCTCGTCCTGCATCAGCGCCGAGCCGGCCCAGGCGTTGCACACCTTCTTGGCCGGGCAGCCCATGTTGATGTCGATGATCTGGGCGCCGCGGTCGATGTTGTAGCGCGTGGCCTCGGCCATCATGGCCGGCTCGGTGCCGGCGATCTGCACCGCGATGGGCGCGGGCTCGCCGGTGTGGTCGAGGCGGCGGCTGGTCTTGAGACTGTCGCGCAGGTCGGGGCGCGAGGTCACCATCTCGCTCACGGCGTAGCCGGCCCCCAGGCGCTTGCACAGGATGCGGAAAGGGCGGTCGGTCACCCCGGCCATGGGGGCGACGAACAGCGTGTTCGGCAGTTCGAAGGCGCCGATGTACATGGCAGGACGGGAAGAGTTGGCGACCGGAATGCTTAAAAATCAGGCAACAGTATAGCCAGCGGCCTGTTGCAGGCCCGCCGCGGCCGCCCTCGGCGGGCCCTGTTGACGGCAGCCACAATGTGACGCCATGGAAGTCTGGCTCTCCACCCAGCTGGCGGCGCTGATGGCGTTCGCAGCCCTGCCCCAGGTTGGCCTGCCGGCCGTCTTCGTCATCGCCTTCGTGTCGGCCACCTTGCTGCCGCTCGGCTCCGAGCCAGCGGTCTACGCCCTGGTCAAGCTCGACCCGGAGCTGTTCTGGCCGGCCATCTTGGTCGCCACCGTGGCCAACACCCTGGGCGGCATGGTGAGCTGGTGGATGGGCTACGGCGCCGAGCGAGCCTACGAGAAGGTGACGCACAAGAGCGCCGACCTCAAGGCCCTGGCGCTGCTGCGCCGCCTGGGCCCGCGTGCCTGCCTGCTGGCCTGGCTGCCGGTGGTGGGCGACCCACTGTGCGCCGTGGCCGGCTGGCTGCGCCTGCCGCCGGGGCCGTGCGCGGTCTACATGGCGATTGGCAAGTTCCTGCGCTATCTCGTCATGACGGCTGGGCTGCTGTGGTTCTTTCCGGGCGAGTGGCGGCCATGACCGCCGTCGCACGAGGACGGCAGCGTCGAGCCAGCCATCACCCGGCCCGGCAGCGGCCGCCGCGGTGTGCAACATGCACGCCCCGGCCGGGCTGCGGGGGCGGTCATCCATGCTTTTGAGTTGTTGCCGCTCGGGCACCGCCCCTAGCCTGCGCGTGTGACCGGCCAGGTGCCGGCGTAACCCCCGCGCTGTACAAGGATGTGCCCCATGACCACTCAGCCCCTCCCCCCGCCCGGCGCCGTCGAACGCCTGGCCGGCGACCCCGCCACCACCCCGGCCTATGCCGAGCTGCACGAGCGCTTCGCGCGCCACTACCGGCTCAAGCACCTGGGCGACATCTGCGGCTGGGACCGCTCGGCCATCATGCCGCCCAAGGGCAACGAGGCGCGCGCCGCCGCCCTGGCCGAGCTGGACGGCCTGCTGCACGGTCTGCTCACCGACCCGGCCCTGGACACCCTGCTGAAAGCCGCCGCCACCGAGCCGCTCGGCGCGCTGGAGCAGGCCAATCTGCGCGAGATGCGGCGCGCCTGGCTGGCCAGCAACGCCCTGCCGCCGGAGCTGGTGACCCGCGCCAGCCTGGCCCAGGCACGTTGTGAACACGCCTGGCGCAGCCAGCGGCCGGCCAACGACTGGGCCGGCCTGGCCGCCAACCTGCGCCCGGTGCTCGACCTGGCGCGCGAGCAGGCGCGGCTGCTCGGACTGGCCCAGGGTCTGGATCCCTATGACGCCCTGCTCGACCAGTACGAGATCGGCCTGCGCCGCAGCGAGGTCGACCGCGTCTTCGACCCGCTGCGCGATTGGCTGCCGCCCCTGGTGCAGCAGGTGCTGGCGCGCCAGGCCGGGCGCGACGCTGCCGAGCCGCTGGTCGAGCCGGTCGGGCCCTTCGCCATCGCACAGCAGCGCGAGCTGAGCCTGGCCATGATGAAGCAGCTGGGCTTCGACTTCGACGCCGGCCGGCTGGACGTGAGCGCCCATCCCTTCTCGGGCGGTGTGCCCGAGGACGTGCGCATCACCACCCGCTACCGCGAGGACGAGCTGCTCTCGGCCCTGATGGGCACCATCCACGAGACCGGCCACGCGCGCTACGAGCAGAAGCTGCCACGGGCCTGGCTGGGCCAGCCGGTGGGGCGCTCGCGCTCCATGGCCATCCACGAAAGCCAGAGCCTGTCCTTCGAAATGCAGCTGGGCAGCCACCCGGGCTTCGTGCGCCGCCTCGCGCCGCTGCTGGTGCGGCATTTCGGCGCCCAGCCCGCCTTTGCGCCGGACAACCTGGCGCGCCTGCTCACCCGCGTGGCGCCGGGCAGGATCCGTGTCGACGCCGACGAGGTGACCTACCCGGCGCACATCCTGCTGCGCTACGACATCGAGCGCACCCTCATCGCCGGCGAAGCCGAGGTGGACGACATACCCGCGCTGTGGGAGGAGAAGATGGACGCGCTGCTGGGTGTGAACACCCGCGGTGACTACCGCAACGGCCCCATGCAGGACGTGCACTGGCCCAGCGGCGCCTTCGGCTACTTCCCCTGCTACACCCTGGGCGCCATGTACGCGGCGCAGTGGTTCGCCAGCCTGCGCACCGAGCAGCCGGGGCTGGACGAGGCGATTGCCGCCGGCGATCACTCGGCTCTGTTCGACTGGCTGGACCACCATGTGTGGCAGCAGGCCTCAAGCGGGTTGCCGGCCGAGATCGCCCGCCGCGCCACCGGCAGCGCACTGGACCCGGCGCACTTCCGCACCCACCTGGAGCGGCGCTACCTGGGTTGAACCAAGGCGAATGCGGTCACACACGGCCTCAGCGAACCAGGCGGGCGAGTTGACCATCGGCCGATGGCTGCACGCAACTGGCTCCTTATGCTCGATGGACCCGGCGGCGATGGCCATCCGGGACTCGTCTGCGAGAGGTGACACGTCATGCCGCTATACGCCAACCAGGATGCGTTCGATGAGTCCCGCAGCCGCCTGATCGCCGTCGGCACCGACCTGTCGCCCGACAAGGCCCTGGTGGACGCCAGTGGCAATGTGATGGCGCATGCCCGCACCGGCGGCATGATCGACCCGGCGCGCTACGTGGTGGCGGCCGGCACGCGGCTGTACCGCTTTGGTGGCGACCGCTCGCCGCGCGATATCGCCCAGGGCGGCTGGTGGGTCGAGCAGCGCGAATTCGACCGCCTGGTGAATTTCGCGATCAGCAACTCCATCTACCTCGGCCTGGCCATGCGGCTGCTGTGCCTGGTGCCCCCCGAGTGGAGCGACGCCACCGTGCTGGTGCGTGCCCGCGTCACGTCGGCCCTGCTGGCCTGGCGGGGCCTGGGCAATTCGGTGGTCACGCCCATGAAGGGTGTCCAGGGCATGGTGCGTATGCCGCACAGCAACGAGATCTCGGCGCGGCGCCTGCATCAGCTCTACATCCCGGGTCTGGCTCGACCCCAGGGGGTGGAGCACCCGGTGTCGATCGAGGACGTACGCCGTCTTGATCCGCGCGAAAGCAACTTGGGCTTTCTCTATCTCTGAGTCCGCGGTCGGGTGGCGCCGTCAGGGCTGCGCGTCCAGCCGAGTGATGGTGTAGTTGCCGTCGACCTTGTCGGCCTCGAATTTGACCTTGTCGCCGACCTTGAAGCTGTCCACCCAGGTCGGGTTGGCGACGCGATAGCTCATGCTCATGGCGGGCATGTCGATGTTCTTGATGGGGCCATGCTTGAGCGTGATGCGGCGCTGCGCCTTGTCGATCTTGAGGATCTCGCCGTCGACCGGTTGCGCCCAGGCGCTGCCGATGGCCAGGCAGCCCGCAAGCAACGCAAACAGGGCGCGCAACCTGAGGTGCTTCAAGGTGGTGACGCTGGACATGGTGGACAACTCTCCGTACGGGTCGAGGTGGCCCGGCTGGCGCAGCTTAGCGCCAGCTCTGCCAGCTTGACCACCGGTGCTTGCCCAATCGTCGGGCGCTTAAGGGCAAGCCTGCGACCGGACTGTGCACAACGCTGTGATCAAGTCGGGTGGCCGTTGTGGATGGCCGGTGCATGGCTTGTGATCGACCTGTGCGTGGTGTGCCATCCAAGTGGACCCACCGTGCGGCAAGCCTGTGGATGATCTGTGGGTGGCCTGTGAGCCGACGGTGGACGGTGCGTGGGCAAGTGGTGCATGACGCCCCGCTTTGCGTGGAGACAGGCTTGGGCGGCCGTGTCCTGCGAACGTGGCCGCGGCGGGCGGTCGCGCCGGACCCTCGACGCTCGGTCGGGCGTCCCTAGAATCGCCGGCCTCACCGATCAACCGCCGCAGCTGCCATGAGCACCACCCCGCACAACGTCGACCTGAGCCACATCACGCCGCGCGAGCAGGCCGAGATCCTGGCCCAGGCGCTGCCCTACATCCGCAAGTTCCACGGCAAGACGCTGGTCATCAAGTACGGTGGCAACGCCATGACCGACCCGGCCCTGCAGGCCGACTTCGCCGAGGACGTGGTGCTGCTCAAGCTGGTGGGCATGAACCCGGTGGTGGTGCACGGCGGCGGCCCGCAGATCGACCAGGCCCTGAACCGCCTGGGCAAGAAGGGCACCTTCGTGCAGGGCATGCGCGTGACCGACGCCGAGACCATGGAAG
>JBEEJN010000031.1:0-72865 GCA_041169165.1 Pseudomonadota bacterium | reverse complement strand
ACCGACCGCGCAAGGTCCTGGGTTTCCGTACCCCCCGCGAGGTCTATACCGAACTGGTCGAAAAGCTCCGCGCTCAACGCAGCCCTTCTTCAACTCAGGACGTTGCACTTCAGACTTGACTCCGCCCAGTCGTTGGGAAAGATTGCAAGAGCTGCCGAAAGGCGCGACGGGGACGGATCGGTCTCGTGTTGCACCGGAGCTTCCCATCAGCAGTCGCCTCGCGGCTCAGAGATTCCAGGAGGCAATAACTCAAAGGTAAAGAGTCGCCTCGATTGCAAGATTTCACGGGCCGCAGCCGAGACTTGGGCAAGGCGGCGTCTGTGCCAAACCATGTCGACTGCGCCTGGATCGGTGCCCACGAAATTGCGGAGTGCTTCGAAGAGCTGGAAGACCGCGCGATAACCATCAGTGGTGTAGTGCACACGGTCTTCCTCGATCCATTCCAGATCCACCTGGAACATACCATTCCGATCATGAGTGGTCTTTGAGGAATGGGTAGTTACGACAGGCTCAATGGGGGAATATGCGAGGCCAGCAGCGATGTGGGCGGTAGTGTGGATTTCATGGCGCCCCACGCGTGGGCGGGGAAGGCGTGCATCGGGATTGCAGTTCATATTCATAATTGGCGATTAGAACATCAAGTGCTTGACCAGCGGCGATTTCATATGTTGCCGGATAAATCTGGAATTAATTCAATCTGGAGATGCTGTGCGGATCCCGCGCCGATAAGGAGTGCACGTGCCTTCAAATGATTGCAGATTACTTGCTCAACATAAAATTATCAGAGGTCTTGTGAATGATCAAAACCGAGCAGGTTCGTAGAAATTTACACCCTTATGGAATTCTCGATCAAATATTTCAACTAATTTTATTATAACTATTTCCAGATCTTGCTCGTTGGTTCTTTCGCTTAAACGTGGAAGGACTCGTTCAATGGTCTGTACAGCAGAAGGCAGGAATGGGCGCTCGTCAGATTCGTCAATTTTCTCCTGTTCAGCCCACCGTTCATAGGCAATGGCATGAACCAATTGCTCCCGCAATCTTGATGTTTCAACTTTGAATCCTACATCTCGCAAGTAATCCAAGAGGCTCACGACGTCAATTTTGCTTCTCGTTCACTGAATAAAGTGAATATCCCTGTATTGGACTTTGGCGAATCGCACGAGGCAGTTCTGCAACTCTCATAACCTGTCTACGAGTCGAAACAAGAACGGCTCTTCGGGCAGTTCGGCATCACCGAAGGCAACGATTTCCAGCCAGTCAATTCGGCCGTTCTTGAGCCAGAGGTCAGCACCTGCGCCATGTGGCAGCATGGGACTTTCGATGAGAGGCGCATTCGGCACGCAGTTGGTTGGAAAATCTGCCGCAAGCGCACTAGGCTGACAATGAAGGAGCGTTATTTGACCTGGCCCGGTGTGCGTACGTTCAAGTGCATAGGTTGCTGCGCATTGAACTCGAAGCGCCTCATTGCCAGCATGAACCGCAAACCAGGCAAGAATTGCCTGTTCGAGAACGGTGAGACTCATATTTCTCAATTTGTTCAGATGATTCCTGCCTATCAGCTACCACTGCCACGCCGCAACCCCGCCGGTATCCGCGACGGCTTCACCGCCCGCAACGCAAACTGCACCAACTGCCCGTCATCGTGCACATGCACGGGGGTGAAGTCGGCCTCGTAGAGCCAGCGGAAGTCGCTCATGGCGGTCTTGCCGACCTGGGCGATGTATTGGGCCTGGTCGAGGAAGATGAAGTGTTCAGGCTGGATGACGCGGGTGTGCGAGGGGTCGCCCCAGGCCCACGGCGACAGGCGCGAGGGGCAGGTGCCGATGAGTACGCCGCCGGGTTTGAGCACGCGCCAGAAGTCGCTGAACTGGGCGAAGAAGAACTTGTAGTCGCCCTGGGCCCCCGTGTGTTCCAGCACCTCGTAGGCGTGGATCTCGTCCAGGCTGTTGTCCTCCAGCGGCAGCGGCAGCTGGGTCAGGTCCCACAACAGGTCGGGGTGGTGGTGGGGGTTGATGTCCAGGGTGGTGAGGTGGCTCCAGTGCGCGCGGCCGTTGAGCGCCAGTTTCTTGGCGTGGTTGCCGCCGCAGCCGATGAGCAGCTCACGGTAGTCGGACGAGGGGGCCGTCGGCGCGGGTGCTGAACTCGGGTCGGACATGGCGTTGGCTTTCGTGGCAGGCGAGTCGGCGGAGAACACAGCGATGAAGTCAGCGGACGGCTCAGCGAGCAGGTCCGCGGGCAGGTCCGCGAGCAGGTGGGCTGGCGCAAGGCCCTGCTCGGCGCGGGCCCACATGCGCCGGAACAAGGCTTCGAGGTCGCGGGTGAAGCGTTCGCTGTCGAACAGCGGCGAGTGCAGCCGCTGCTCGATGAGGCGCTGCTTGAGTGCGGCCAGGCGGGCGCGGTCGCGGCCCAGGGCGATGGCGGTGTCGATGTAGTCCTGCGCGCTGGTCACCGCCAGCTCGGGCACGCCAGCAGCGTGGACCAGGCTGGTCGCCACGCGCGACGCAAAAGTGACGCCGGTGCGGGTGAGCACCGGCACGCCGGCCCACAAGGCGTCGCTGGAGGTGGTGTGGGCGTTGTAGGGCTCGGTGTCGAGCAGCAGGTCGGCCTGCTGCAGCCGGCCCAGGTGCTCGGCCAGCGGTGCTTCGGGCGCAAACACCAGGCGCTCGGGCGCCAGGCCGGCGTCGCGCAGGCGCTGGCGCAGATTCGTTTCGGCCAGGGCGTTGCTGCGCAGCAGCCACAACACGGCGTGTGGCAGGGCCTGCAGGATGGCGACCCAGCGCGCAAACACCGCCGGGGTGATCTTGTAGGTGTGGTTGAAGCAGCACAGCACCAGGGCGTCGTCCGGCAGGCCGAGGGTGGCGCGGCTGGGCAGGGCGCCGATGCGGCGCTGGCGGTCGTTGGGCTGGTAGCAATGCGGCAGCTGGGTGATGTGTTCGTCGTAATCGGCGGCGTGTTCCAGCGGGGTGACGATGGGGTCGCCCAGCACATAGTCAGCAAAGGTGTCGCCCAGGGTGCCGGGGTAGCCCAGCCAGTTCACCTGCACCGGCGCCGGCCTCAGGGCCAGCACCTGGCTGCGCGTGTCGCGGGTATAGCCCTTGAGGTCGACCAGGATGTCGATGCCGTCAGCGTGAATGCGCCGGGCGATCTGCTCGGGCGTCAGCTCGACCACGTCGACGAAATGTTCGATGGCCTGGCGCAGGCGCACGCGCATCTCGCGCCCGTCATCAGCCGCGCAGGAATAGGCATACACCTCGACCTGGCTGCGGTCGTGGCGCTCGAACACCTCGGCCATCAGGTAGGCGGTGGCGTGGTTGTGCAGGTCGGAGCTGAGGTAGCCGACGCGCAGGCGGCGCTGCGTGTTGCGCGGCCCCAGGCGGTGCTCGAACTTCAGGCGGCGCGCCAGCTCCAGCTGCGGGCGGTACTGCAGCTGCACCCACTGCTGCGCGCAGCGGCGCTGCTCGGCCCGGCTGGCCTCGATGGCCAGAAAGGCAAACGGAAACACCGGCTGGCGCGGCGTGCCGGCCACCACCTCGCGCACACGCTGGGCGGTGGCCTGGGAGCCTTCCCAGACACAGGCGCTTTGCTGCACCCGCAGCAGCGAGGTCAGGGCATTGACGTAGGTCGGGTCGACCGCCAACGCGGCCTGGTACTGGGCGATGGCCTCGGCCAGCCGGCCGCTGTCGTTGAGCACGCCGGCCAGGTTGTAGAGCACCGGCGCGCTGGCCGGCTCGGCTGCCAGGGCGGCGCGGTAGAGCTGTTCGGCGTCGGCCAGCCGGCCTTGTTTCTGCACCTGAGCAGCGAGGGCGTTGAGCAGGCCGGGGGTGGCCGGTGCACGTTCGAGGCCAAGACGCCAGCAGGCTTCGGCGGCGGCGTTGCGGCCCTGGGCGGCCAGGGTGTTGCCGAGCTGCACGCGCAGTTCGGCGGCTTCGCTGATCTGGGCTGGATTCGACGCCGCGCCCGCTGCTTCCAGCCGGCCCAGCGCTTCTTCATACAGCGCCTGGGCGCCGGCCTCGTCACCCTGGCTGCGCCTGAGGTGGCCGAAATTGGCCAGCACCGTGGTGCGAAAGGGTGCGGCGCCGCAGCGCTGCAGCGTGGCGGCAAAGGCGGCGGCGGCTTCGTCCAGGCGCTGCTGGCGCTTGAGCGCCAGGGCCAGCAGATGCCAGCCGTCGACGCTGTCCTGCAAGGCGAGGGCGCGCCGGCAGGCGGCTTCGCCCTCGGCCTCGCGCCCGGCGCGGATCGCCAGCATGGCCTGCTGCAGCAGGTCGGCGGCTGCATCGGGTGCGCTGGGGTCGGCGATCGCGGCGCTGCCGGCGCGATCCTCGGTGGCAGGGGGCATGGCGTTCAAGCCGTGGCGCCCGGCGCAGCAGCCGTCGGTAAAGGGGCGACCGGCTTGCGCAGCACCAGCTCGATGGCGGCTTCGGCCAGCGGCGTGCGGGTCTGGTCCAGGCCCTGGCCGGCCAGGGCGTGGCGGTAGCCGTCGTCGATCCGCGCCAGGCTCAAGCATTCGGCCGCATCGCCCAGCTCGCGCACCAGGTCGAGCAGGTTGACCGACACCGGCGACCAGGAGCTGGCCTTGTAGATGGTGAAGCTGAGCTTGTGGTCGCTGTTGAAGCGCGACGGCCAGTGGCCCTGCTCGTAGAGGTCTTCGTCCGGCACGTTGACGACCAGGTGGCCACCCGGCTTGAGCACACGCAGCCAGTGGCGCAACGCCTCGCGTGGGTCGCGCAGATGTTCCAGGCAGTGGGAGGAATAGACGCAGTCGAAGCTGGCGTCGGGCAGGTTGTCGAGCAACTGGGCGTCGCCCTGCGGCATGTCGTAGACCAGCACGCTGCTCAGCAGCGGGAAGAACTCGCGGTAGACCGCCAGCGAATCGCGCCCGCCGCCCACGTCGAGCGCCTGGCCGCGGAAGTAGCGGGTGGCGAAACGGCTGTCGGCCAGGCGGCGGCGCATCGAGATGGCGGTGACGCCAGGCACGCCCAGGCTGGGCGCGGCGTTCACCGTGCTGTCGCCCGGCAGCAGCCACAACCAGCGCTTGGCCCAGTCGGGCGCGACCACCGCGCTGCGCGGGTAGAGCAGCCACCAGCCAGCGTCGTGCCTGAGCGCGTAATGGTGGTGGCTGGCGCGCAGCGCGTCGAGCACCTCGGCCAGGGGCGCGCCTGCGGCGTCGAGAGCCTGGCTGTGGTCGATGAGCAGGCACAGCGGCAGCTTGTCGGCGGCGGCCCGTCGCGCCACAGCCCGCAGCAGTTCGGCGAGCTGCGGCAGTGGCAGCCGGCCATCCAGCAGGCACAGGCTGGCGGCGCGGGTCTGGGCGGCATCGCTCGGGCGGGCCAGCAGCAACACCTCGTCCAGGCCCAGTTCGCGCGCCATCGGCGCCAGGCGCCAGCGGCGCAGCCGCTCGGCCAGCGCAGCGGGCAGGGCGTCCAGGGGATAAAGGTCGACCAGCGGCGCGGGTGCGCCACCGGTGGTCGCCGCGACGTCGGCGACATGGACCAGCGGCGCCAGGTCGAGCGGATCGGGCGGCTGCGAAGGCTGCACAGCCGTGGGGCTGACTGACGCTGCCGAAGGTGGAGCAACGGCGGTGTCCGTGGAGGCGTGACGCGTCATGGCGGCTGGGGCTGACGGAATGGACGAGGGAAGGGACGAGTGAATGGACGACGGAAGGGAGGGCGGAAGGGAGGGCGGAAGGCGGGACGCAAGATCGGCCGGGTCGAAGTCCGCCGGTCGGCCTTGCGCCAGCCAGCGCGGCAGGGCGTCGCACAGCTGCCGGACCACGCTGGCCCAGTCGCGCGGTGCCGGCTGACGCAGCAGGCGCAGGCTGGGGTACCAGGCACTGCAGCTGCGATGGCGCAGCCAGCGCCAGTCCGGCCCGTGGGCGAGCAGGGCCCAGCAGGGTCGGCCCAGCGCACCGGCCAGGTGCACCACCGAGGTGTCGACGCTGATCACCAGGTCCAGCTCACCGAGCACGGCGGCGGTGTCGGCATAACTGTTCAGCTCGGCGTCGAGCGCCGGCATGCGGGCCGCCCAGGGCGAGGCGGGCAATTCCTCGGCCGGCCCACCTTTTTGCAGGCTGACCCAGGCCACCTCGGTCAGGCCGTCCAGCAGGTCGGCGAACTGGGCCAGATCCATGGACCGGTTGCGGTTGTTGGCGTGCTCCGGGTTGCCGGCCCAGACCAGACCGATGCGCGGACGGCCGGGCGGGCAGAGCTGATCCAGCCGTTGGCGCCAGCGCTCGCGCAGCGCTGCGGGCGCGGCCAGATAAGGCACGGGTGCCGGGATGCTGGCCAGCGTTGTGCCCAGCCGATGCGGCAGGCTGAGCAGAAAGGCCCAGTAGTCGTAGTGAAAGTCGCGCTGCTCGCCGGGGGCGATGACACGGGTCGGGCCGTCCAGGCTGCCCATCAGGTCGACCAGCGGGCCGTCGACGATGAGGGTGACCTCGGCGCCCTGGGCGCGCAGGGCGGCGGCATAACGGCAGAACTGCAGCTGGTCGCCCAGGCCCTGCTCGCGCACCAGCGCAATGTGTTTGCCCGCCAGCGACTCGCCGCGCCACATGGGGCAGCCCAGCTCGGGCGGCTTGGGCGCGCTCTTGTTCTGCGAGCGCCCGTCGTAGCGCACCTCGTAGTGGGCAAAGCCGCGCGCCAGCAGGTCGCTCGCCGGGGCGCTGCCGGCGACCGCGTCCGGCTCACCCGGCCGCAGCGGCCGGTCGCCGAACAGCAGTTCGAGCAGGGCGATGTTGTAGAGCGTGTCGGCGTTGCCCGGCGCGATGGCCAGCGAGCGCTGGTAGCAGGCCAGGGCGGCGTCGTAGTCACCCTGGTCCTTGGCGAGCTGGCCCAGGCTGTTCCAGCTGCGCCAGAAGTCGGGCGTGGCGGCCAGGATCTGCTCGTAGATGGCACGCGCCTCGTCGATCCGGCCGGCCTCCTTGGCGATGGTGGCCAGGTTGTTGAGGGCGTTGCGATGGTCGGGCTGGGCCGCCAGCACGGCGCGGTAGCAGGCCTCGGCCTCGTCGGGCCGGCGGGTTTCCTGGCACAGGGTGCCCAGATTGTTCATGGCCTCGGCGTGGCCGGGCCGGCTGGCCAGGGCGGCGCGGTAGCTGGCCTCGGCGGCCGCAAACCGGCCACGCGCCTGTTGCACCAGACCCAGGTTGTTGAGCGCCTCGGTATTGCCGGGCGCGATCACCAGGGCGCGTTCGAACGCCTGCTCGGCCTCGGGCCAGCGCTGCAGGGCGCGCAGCACTTCGCCGCGGTTGATGTGCAGCTCGGCCGATGTATTGGTCTGCTGGGTGGCGGCGCGGTCCATCCAGGGCAGGGCCTCGGCGTTGCGGCCCTGCAGGTGCAGGGCCACGCCGAGCAACTGCTGGGCCTGGGCCGAGTCAGGCTGGGCGGCCAGGGCGGCCAGGGATTGCGCCTCCATCACCACCGGCTGCTGGGCGTGAAAGGCCTGCAGCGCGGCGCGCAGGGCAGCGGCGGCGCTCGACGGCGGCGCAAAGGCGCGCTCGGCAGGCGCAGCGACAGCGGCAGGAGGCAGGGCGAGGTCCATGCCGGCAGCTTAGGCGGGTCGTTCGCGCGCTGGAACCGCAAAAAGAACAAGCCCGGGACGCCATATCGGCGCCCCGGGCCTGGGTGGACGGCGGCCGGGCAGCCGGGCCGCCCGTTGCGCTCAACTGCCGAAGATGTCGCCCTGGTCGATGTTGGCCACATTGGTGCCCAGCAGCTTGATCTCCATGTCGGCGCTGCCGTTGCCGTCGACGTCGATCTGGATCACCGCGTCGCTGGCGGTCAGGCCGCTGATGCCGGCGCCCGAGATCGCCCGCACCTCGGTGTTGCCGAGCTGGCCGGTGAAGGCCGCGCTGCCGTTGAAGTGCAGGGTGCCCTGCACCAGACCGAGCAGGTAGAGCTGGTCGACGGTGGCGGTGGCGGTGCCGGCATTGAAGCCGGTGATGGTGTCGGCCGACACGCCCAGGCCGGAGTCGCTCTGCGCCTTGTACAGGAAGTGGTCGACGCCGGTGCCGGCCGTCAGCAGGTCGGCGCCGCCGCCGGCCCAGACCGTGTCGGTGCTGGCGCCGCGCATCACGATGGTGTCCACGCCCGAGGTGCCCACTACGCTGTCGACGTTGGACGCCACCAGCGAGCCGGCCGCCAGCATGGTCACCGTGTCGACGCCGGTCGCGGCACCCACCACGGTCTCGACCCCCGAGACCGCCAGCGAGCCGGCGGTGAGCAGGCTCACCACGTCGGTGCTGGCGGTGCTGCCCAGCACGGTTTCCACCGCCGAGACCTTGACCGAGCCGGCCACACCCAGGCTGAGCACGTCGGTGCCGGTCGAGCCGACGACGCTCTCAACACCGCGGATCTCGACCGTGCCGGCGCTGCTCATGCGCAGCAGGTCGGTCAGGGCGGCCGAGCCGGTGACGGTCTCGATTCCGCTGATGGTGAGCGTGCCGGTGCTGAGCATGGTCAGGGCGTCGATACCGCCGCTGCCGAGCACCGATTCGACCGACGACACCGACAGCGCGCCGGCGGTGAGCATGGTCACGGTGTCGCTCAGGCCGGCGCTGCCGGTCACGCTGTCGATGCCCGAGACCGACAACAGGCCGCCGGTGAGCATCACCACCGCGTCATTGGTGGCGGTGCTGCCGATCAGGCTCTCCACGCCCGACACCCGCACCGTGCCACCGCTCAGCAGGCTGAGCGTGTCGCTGGCGCCGGTGCTGCCGATGACACTTTCCACCCCACTCACCGCCAGGCTGGCGCTGAGCATGCGGATCAGGTCGGTGGTGGCGGCCGAGCCGATCACCGTGTCGACCGCACTCACCGCCATCGCGCCGGCGGCGCCGAGGGTGATGACGTCGGTGCCCGACGAGCCGACCAGGCTTTCGATACCTTGCACGCGCAGCGCGCTGGCGGCCAGCAGGTTCAGGGTGTCCACCCCGGCGCTGCCGATCACGCTTTCCACCGCCGAGATGCCCAGGGTGGCGGCACCCAGCAGCGTCAGGGTATCGGTGCCGCCTGAACCGATCACCGTCTCGATGCGCGAGATCTTGAGCGCGCCGCCGGCCAGCAGCGACAGGGTGTCGCCCGCGCCGGTGGTGCCCAGCACGGTTTCCACCGCCGAGGCGGCGATGGCCACGTTGGCGCTGCCCAGCAGGTTGACCACGTCGGTGAGTGCCGCGGAACCCAGCACGGTCTCGATCTGCGACACGTTGAGGGTGCCGCCGGTGAGCAGCTGCACCACGTCGCCGGCCGAGGTGGTGCCGGTCACGCTTTCGACCGCCGACATCGCCACCGTGCCGGAGGCCATGAAGGTGATGCGGTCGACACCCACCGAGCCGAGCACGGTTTCCACCGCGCTCACGTTCAGGGTCGAAGCGGTGAGCAGGCGCACCGTGTCGGTGCTGGCGCTGCTGCCGGTCACGCTGTCGATGGCGGAGACCGCCACGCTGCCGGCTGCCAGCAAGGTGATGGCGTCGGCCAGGGTCGAACCCAGCACCGATTCGACGCCCGAGAGCACCACGTTGCCGCCGCCGACCAGGGTGAGGATGTCATTGGTCGCGGTGGAACCCAGCACCGACTCGATGGCCTCGATGCGCACAGTGTTGCCGGTGCCCACCAGACTGAGCGTGTCGCTGGCGCCGGTGGTGCCGACCACCGACTCGACCCGGCTGACCGCCAGGGCACCGCTCTCCAGCATGCGGACCACGTCGGTGCTGGCGATCGAGCCGATCACCGTCTCGACCGCCGACACCTTGAGCGTGCCGGTCAGGTTCATGGTCACCACGTCGTTGGCCGCCAGGCTGCCGGTCACGGTCTCGACGGCCTGCACGGTGATGGCGCCGCCCTGCAGCAGGTTGACGCTGTCCTGCGTGCCGGTCGAGCCGATCACGCTGTCGACGTCGGACACCGACAAGGCGGCGGTGGTGAGCAGGGTCACCACCTCGACCTGGGCGGTCTGGCCGTAGATCGACTCGATGGCCGAGACGCTCACGCTGCCGGCGGCGTTCAGGGTCAGCAGATCGGTGGTGGCGGTCGAGCCGATCACCGTCTCGACCTGCTGGGTGGCGATGGTGCTGCCGTTGAGCAGGCTCACCACATCCACGCCGCTGGAGCCGATGACGCTGTCGATGGCCGACACCGCCACCCGGCCCGCGCCGAGCATGCGCATCACGTCGCCGCTGTCGGCGGTGCCGATCACGGTCTCGATGGCCGAGACGCCGACGCTGCCGGCGCTCAGCAGGGTCACGACTTCATTCGTGCCCACCGTGCCGATGACCGACTCGACGCCCGACACCACCAGGTTGCCGGTGACGGCCAGGGTGACCGCATCCGTGCTGCCAGTCGAGCCGATCACGGTGTCGATGCCCGAGATGCGGATCGCGCCGCTGGCAAGCAGGGCGATGGTGTCGGTGGTGTCGGTGGTGCCGACCAGGCTTTCCACGCCCGACACCGCGAGCTGGCCGCCACCTTGCAGGGTGACCAGGTCGATGCCGGTCGAGCCGACCACACTTTCGATCGCCGACACCGCCATGCTGCCGCCGGTGAGCATGCGCACCGAGTCGCCGGCCTGGGTGGTGCCCAGCACGGATTCGACCCCGGCCACCGCCACCGCGCCGCTGGACAGCAGGTTGAGCTGGTCATTGACGGCGGCCGAGCCGAGCACCGATTCGATGCCCGAGATGGCCGTCACGCCGCCGGTCAGCAGCCTCAGGGTCTCGGTGCCGGTGCTGCCGATCACGCTGTCGATGCGCGACACGCTCAGGGTGGCGTCGGCGTAGGTGACGACCTCGGTCAGCGTGGCCGCACCGACGACGGTCTCGACGCCGCTGACCGCCAGGTTGCCGTTGGCCAGCAGGGTGACCGAGTCGGTGCTGGCGGTCGAGCCGACCACCGATTCGACCCCACTCACGCTCAGCGCGCCGGCGGCCAGCAGGGTGACCTTGTCGGTGGTATCGGCGCCGCCGATGACGGTTTCGACCGCCGACACCTCCAGCGCGGCGCTGCCCAGCAGCGTCACCGCGTCGGTACTGGCGGCCGAGCCGACCACCCGCTCGAAGCCGCTCATGGCCAGCGACGAGGCGGTCAGCAGAGTGAGTGTTTCGGCCGTGGCGGTGGTGCCGATGACGGTTTCAACCGCGCTGACCGCCAGTGCGCCGCTGGCGCCGCTGGAGTTGACGGTGATGATGTCGGTGCCGGCCGCGCCGATCACGGTGTCGATGTCGGACAGCGCCACCGAGCCACTGGTGAGCAGGCGCAGCACGTCGGTGCTGGCGGTGGTGCCGGTGACACTTTCGACCCGGGCGGTCGCCAGCGTGCCGGTGGCCAGCAGGGTGACCGCGTCGCCAGCGGCGCTGCTGCCGGTGACGGTTTCGATGCCCGACACGGCGATGGCACCGGTGGTGAGCAGGTTGACGCTGTCGACGCCGCTCGAACCCAGCACCGTGGCGACGCTGGAGACATTCAGTGTCGTCGCGGTGAGCAGGCTGACCGTGTCGCCGCCGCCGGTGCCGGTCACCGACTCGATCGCCGAGACGGCGACGCTGCCGGTGGCCAGCAGGGTGACGGCATCACTCGTGCCCGTACTGCCGATCACGCGGGCCACGTCGGACACCGCGATCGCCCCGCCGGTCAGCAGGGTGACCTGGTCGCTGGTGGCGCTGGTGCCGTAGACGATGTCCACGCCGGAGACCTTGATGGCCGCGCTGGTGAGCAGGGTGACGATGTCGCCCGCCGCCGTGGTGCCGAGCACCGACTCGATGGCCGAGATGGCCACCGTGCCGCTGTCGAGCATCTGCAGCACGTCGGCGGTGCCGGCGCTGCCGGTCACACTTTCGATGCCCGACACCGCCAGTCGCCCGCCGGTGGTCATGAGCACGGCGTCGCCGGCACCAGTGGTGCCGATCACGCTTTCGATGCCGGCCAGGCGCACGGCAGCCGCCGGGGTGCTGAGCAGCGTGATGGTGTCATTGGCGCCGGCCGAGCCGGTGACGGTCTCGACCGACGAAATCGCCACCGCGCCGCCGGTGAGCATGACGATGGACTCGCTGCCGGTGGCGCCGATGACGGTCTCGACGCCCGAGATGCGCAGCGTGTCGCCGGCCGAGAGCGTGACCAGGTCGGTCGCGCCGCCGGCGCCGATGACGGTGTCGATGCCCGAGACCGCGATCGAGCCGCTGGCCAGCAGGGTGACGGTGTCGGTGGTGCCGGTGGTGTTGCCGGTCACCGCTTCGATCGCCGACAGGGCGACGGCGGTCTGCGTGCCGCTCAGGGTCACGCTGTCGGTGCCGCTGCTGCCCAGCACCGACTCGATGCCGCTCACGGTGAGGTCGGTGGCGCTGGCCAGGGTCAACACGTCGGTGCCGGCACTGCCGATCGCCACCTCGATGTCGGAGACCTTCAGCGCACTGGCTGCGAGCAGGGTGACCGTGTCGGTCGCGCCGCTCTGGCCGGTCAGGCTGTCGACACCGGCCACGGCGATGGCGTGCTGGGCGCCGGCCAGGGTCAGGCTGTCCACCGCGGTGGCGCTGCCCAGCACGGTCTCGACGCCGGCCACGCTCATGGTCGCGCCCTGCGACAGGGTGACCACGTCGGTGCCGGTCGTGCCGACCAGGGCCTCGATGCGCGACACCATGACCGCGCCGCCGGTGCCGGCCAGGGTGAGTGCATCAGCGCCGGTGGAGCCGATGATGGTCTCGAACCTCTCGGCGCTGACCGCACCTTCGCCCAGCAGGGTGAGCACCTCGCCGGTGGCGGTGGTGCCGATGACCGAGTCGATGTCGCGCAGCTGGATCGAGCCCGAGGTGAGCAGAGTGACGGTTTCGGTGCTGCTGTCGGTGGTGCCGATGACGGTGTCGACCGCCGACACCGCCAGGTTGTCGCCGGCGTTGAGCAGGGTGACAGCGTCGGTGAGACCCGCCGCACCGATCACGCTTTCGACCGCCGACACCGCCAGCGCGCCGCCGGCCAGCATCCTGATCGTGTCGTCGCTGGCGCTGGAGCCCAGCACCGATTCGATCGACGACACCGCCAGGGTGCCGCCGGTGAGCAGGGTGACGGTTTCCGTGGTCGCGGTCTGGCCGATCACGGTCGCGACGTCGGACACGGTGAGGGCGTCGCCCGAGGCCAGCGTGACCACCTCGGACAATGTGCTGGCGCCCAGCACGGTGTCGATGCCGGACACGCGCAGCGCGCCGCTGGCCAGCATCTGCACCGTGTCGCCACCGCCGCCGTTGCCGACCACACTTTCCACCGCCGAGACCTCCAGGGTGGCGGGGGCGAGCAGGGTCACCACATCGGCATTGCCGCTGCTGCCCACGACACGTTCGATGTCCGACACGGTAAGCGCGCCGCCGGTGGCCATGCGCACCTCGTCGCTCGCGTCGGTGGTGCCCAGCACGGTCTCGACCGCGCTGACGGTGAGGGTGCCGGCGGCCAGCAGGGTGGCGATGTCGGTGCCGGTGGTGCCGGTCAGGCTTTCCACCGCCGAGACCGCCAGCGCGCCGCTGGCCAGCATCACCACCGAGTCGTTGGTGGCCGTGCCGCCCAGCACGCTTTCGAAGCCGGAGACCCGCACCGCGCCGCCGCCCAGCAGGGTGAGCACGTCGGCGGTGTCGGTCGAGCCGATGGCGGTTTCGACGCCGCTGAGCGTCAGGCTGCCGGGCTGGGTCATGATGACCTTGTCGGTCACACCCGCCGAGCCGACCACGGTCTCGATGTCGGACACGGTGAGGGTGCCGCCGGCCAGCATCTGCAGCAGGTCGGTGCCGGTCGAGCCGGTCACGCTCTCGATCGCCGAGATGGCCACCGTGCCGGCGTCCAGCAGGGTGAGGCTGTCGCCCGCCAGGGTTGTGCCGAGGACGGTCTCCACCGCCGAGACCACCAGCGCGCCGTTTTCGCCCAGGGTCACCACGTCGGTGCCGGTGCTGCCCAGCACCGATTCGATGCGCGAGACCTTGACCGCCCCGGCTGCCAGCAGGCTCAGCTCGTCGCTGCTGCCGGTCGAACCGATGACGCTGTCCACGTCCTGGGTGGCGATGGCGCCGCCGGTGAGCAGGGTGACGCTGTCGACCGCACCGCTCTTGCCGATCACGGTGTCGATGTCGGACACCGCCAGCGAGGCCGCGGCCAGCATGCGCACCACCTCGGTGGCGGCGCTGCCGACCACCGTCTCGATGCCGGCCAGGTTGACCGTGCCGTCGGTGGCCAGGGTGAGGATGTCGGTGCCGGTGCTGCCCAGCACGCTGGCGACGTCGGAGACTTCCAGTGCGCCGGCGGTGAGCAGGCGCACCACATCCGAGCCACTGCTGGTTCCGATCACGCTGGCCACGGCCGAGACGCCCAGATTGCCGCTGGCCAGCATCGTGACGGTGTCGCCACCGCCGCTGCCCAGCACGGTCTCGACGGCCGAGACGGCCACGCTGCCGGTGGCGAGCAGGCCGACGATGTCGGTGCCGGTCGAACCCAGCACGCTGTTGACGTCGCTGATGCGAATGGTGGCGGGGGCCAGCATTTGCACCGTCTCGTCGCTGGACGCCGTGCCGACGACGGTCTCGACGCCGCTCAGCGCCACGCTGCCGTCGTTGACGAGATGGATCTGGTCGGTGGCGGCGAGCGAGCCCAGCACGGTCTCGACGTCGCTCACGGTGAGGTCGCCGGCACTGAGCAGGCGCACGATGTCGCCGCTGTCCGTGGTGCCGGTCACGCTGGCGACCGCCGCCACGTTGAGGGTGGTGCCGGTGGTGAGCTGAGTGACCGAGTCGGTGCCGCTGTTGTTGCCGATCACGGTGTCGACCTGGTCGACCGTGATCGCGCCGGCATTGAGCAGGCGCACGCTGTCGGCGGCGCCGGACACGCCGGTGACCGTGGCCACATCGGACACCGCCACGTTGCCGGCCGCCAGCATGACCAGCTGGTCGGTGCTTTCACCGGTGCCGATGACCGATTCGACCTGGCTGATGTTGAGCGTGCCGCTGGCCAGCAGGGTCACGGTGTCGGTGGTGCCCAGGCCGCCGATGAGGGTCTCGACGTCGCTCAGCGCCACCGCGGCGCTGGTGAGCAGGCGCAGCACGTCGGTGCCGCTGGAGCCCAGCACCGATTCAACCGCCGAGACCGCCAGGCTGGCAGCGTCGAGCAGGGCCAGGGTGTCGGTGCCGGCCGAGCCAAGCACGGTATCGATGTCCGACACGGCCAGGGTGCCGGCGGCGAGTAGCCGCACGGTGTCGGCGCTGCCGCCGGCGCCGGTCACCGATTCGACGTCGCTGACGGCGATGCTGCCGGCGGCGTCCAGGGTGACGGCGTCGCTGAGGTCGGTCGCGCCGATCACGGTCTCGACGCCGCTGGTGTGTACCGCCGCGCTAGTGAGCAGGGTCAACACGTCGATGCCGGCACTGCCGCGCACCGATTCGACGTCCGACACGGTGAGCGCGCCGGCGGCGAGCATCTGCACCTCGTCGGCGCCGGTGGTGCCGAGCACACTTTCCACCGCCGAGATCTGCACCGGGCCGACGTCGAGCAGGCTGACCACGTCCGTGGCGCTGCTGCCGATGAGGCGGTCGAAGTCCTGCACCGCCACCGCGCCGCCGGCCAGCAACTGCAGGGTGTCGGCGCTGCCACCGGCGCCGATGGCGGTCTCAACCGCGCTGATCGACAAGGTGGTGTCGGTGCTGGCCTGGGTGACAACGTCGGCGCTGCCGGTCGAGCCGATCACGCTGGCGATGCCGTCCACCGTCACCGCCGTGCCGTCGAGCAGGGTGAGCACATCGCCGCTGGTGCCGCTGTTGCCGCTGCCGGTGATGCTTTCAACCGCACTGACCGACAGGTTGCCGTGGGTCGCCAGGGTGACATGGTCGGCGCTGTCGGTGCTGCCGATGACCGACTCGATGGCCGAGATCTCGACCGGTGCGCCGTTGAGCAGGGTCAACACGTCGCCGGCGGCGGTGGAGCCGATCACCGAGGCCACGTCGCTCACCGCCAGTGCGCCGCCGGCCAGCATCGTGACCTGGTTGCTGCCGCCGGCCGCGCCGGTGACGGTCTCGACGCCCGAGACCTGGAGGGCGGCCGTGGTCTCGCTCAGTACCACCGCGTCGTTGCTGGCGACCGAGCCGAGCACGGATTCAACCGCGCTGAGTACCACCGTGCCGCCGCCGAGCAGGCTGACGATGTCGGCCGTGCCGGCCGAGCCGGTGACCGACTCGACCGCCGACACGCTGATGGCGCCGCCGGTGAGCAGTTCGACCAGGTCGTCGGTCGCGCTGGAGCCCACGACGGTGTCGATGAGCGACACGTCCAGGATGCCGCCACCCAGCATCTGGATGATCTCGACGCTGCCGGCAGCGCCGAGCACCGATTCGACCGCCGAGACGGTGAGCGTGCCGGCGCCCACGCGCAGCACGTCGGTACCGGCCGAGCCGATCACGGTGTCGATCTGGTTGACCGTGACGGTGGCACCGGCCGAGGCGGCCAGGGTGACGACCTCGACCGCGTTGCTGCTGCCGATGATGGAGTCGACCGCGTTGGCGCCACCGGACACGGTGAGGTTGCCGCCGCCGACGAGGCTCACACGGTCGGTACCGGCGGTGCCGGTGACACTTTCGACCCCGGCCAGGCTGATGGAGCCGGCGGTGAGCAGGGTGACCTCGTCGGCGCTGCCGGCGCTGCCGACCACCGTCTCGACGTCGGACACCGCCAGGGTGGCGGCGGTGAGCAGTGTGACCGTGTCGCTTCCGGTCGAACCCAGCACGGTCTCGATGGTGGTGATGGCGATGCCGCCACCGGCCAGCAGTTGCAGCACGTCGGTGCCGGTGGTGCCGATGGCGCTTTCGACGCTCGACACGGCATGGCTGCCGCTGTCGACGAAGGTCAGGGTGTCGACACCGCCGGTGGCGCCGAGCACGGTCTCGACCGAATCGACCTCGACCGCGCCGCCGCTGGTCAGGCTCAGCACGTCGCTGCTGCCGCCCGAGCCGACGACACTTTCCACACCGGCCACCGCCAGGGTGGCGCTGGCCATGGTGATGACGTCGCTGCCGGTGGTGCCGACCACGGTGCCCATGTCAGCCACCGTGACGGCCGCCTGGGTGCCCAGCAGGGTGGCCACGTCGGTGGCCGCGCCGGTGCCGGTGATGCTTTCAACGTCCTGCAGCGCGATGGCGCCGGTGGCCAGCAGTTGGATGGCGTCGGTGCTGCCGGTGGTGCCGATGACGGTGTTGATGGCCGACACCGCGACGGCGCCGGGTGTGCCGCTGAGGGTGACAGTCTCGACCAGGCCGGTCTGGCCGATCAGGGTCTCGACGTCGCTGACCTCGACCGCGCCGGCCGAGTTCAGGGTCAGGGTGTCGGCGCCAGCACTGCCGATCACGCTTTCCACGCCCGACACCGCCAGGCTGGTGCTGGCCATGGTGATGACGTCGCTGCCGGTGGTGCCGATCAGGCTGGCCAGGTTGCCGACCTCGACCGTGGCGCCATTGCCCAGCAACTGCACCAGGTCGCCCGCAGAGCCGCTGCCAGTGACGGATTCCACCGCCGACAGGGCCAGCCGGCCGGCCGCGCCCAGGGTGATGTGGTCGGTGCCGGTGGTGCCGATGACGCTGTCGATGCCCGACACCCAGGTGTCGGCCGAAGCGCCGGCCAGGGTCACGGTGTCAGTGAGGCTGGCCTGGCCGATGACCGAGTCGACATCGCTCACCACCACGGCGCCGCCGCCATTGAGGGTGAGCACGTCGGTGCCGCCCGAGCCGATGACGGTTTCCACCGCCGACACGGCCAGGGTGGTGCTGCCCATGGTCAGCACGTCGGTGCCGGTGGAGCCGATCACGCTGGCCAGGTTGGTGACCGTCAGGGTCGAGCCGTTGCCGGCCACACGCGCCAGGTCGCCGGCGCCGGAGGTGCCGATCAGGGCCTCGACCGCCTGCACGGTGAGCGTGCCGGTCGAGAGCAGAGTGACGGTTTCGGCGGTGTCGGTGCTGCCGATCACGGTGTCGATGGCCGACACGCCGAGCGAGCTGGCGGTGCCGGCCAGGGTCAGCACCTCGGTCTGGCCGCTCTGGCCGATGACCGATTCGACGCCGTCGACGGTCACGGCGCCGCCGCCCAGCAGGGTGAGGGCGTCGGTGGTGTCGGTGCTGCCGACCACGCTTTCGATGGCCGAGAGGGTCATCGCGCCGCCGGCCAGCATGCTCAGGGTGTCGCTGCCGGTGCTGCCGAGCACGGTGGCGATGTCGCTCACCGCCAGGCTGCTGGCGGCCAGCAGTTGAACGGTTTCGGTCAAGGTGCTGGCGCCCAGCACGGACTCGATGGCCGACAGGCGCACCAGACCGTTGCCGAGCAGGGTCAGGGTGTCGGCGGTGCCAGCCGAGCCGGTGACGGTGTCGACCTTGTCGACCGCCAGGGCGCCGCCGGTGCTCATCGTCACGCTGTCATTGACACCACTGGTGCCGATGACGGTATCGACGTCGGACACGCTGAGCGCGCCGGCGGTGAGCAGTTGCACCACGTCGGTGGTGGCGGTGGTGCCGACCAGACTCTCGATGCCCGACACCACCAGGGTGCCGGTGGTGCCGAAGCCGAGGGTGTCGCTGCCGGTCGAGCCCAGCACGGTGTCGATGTCGGACACGGTCAGGCCGCCGGCGGCGAGCATCTGCACCGTCTCGACCAGGGTGCTGGCGCCGGTCACGCTTTCGACGCCCGAGACCTTGAGCAGGCCGGCATTGAGCAGGTTGATCGCGTCGGTGGTGTCGGTCGAGCCCAGCACGGTGTCGACGCCGCTCACGGCGACCGTGCTGCCGGCCAGCAGGCTGACGATGTCGCTGCTGCCGGTGGTGCCGATGACCGAGTCGATGGCGCTCACCGCCACCGAGCCGCTGGCCAGCAGGGTGACGGTTTCAGTGGTGTCGGTGGTACCGACCACGGTCTCGACGCGCGAGATGGCCAGGTTGCCGGCCGTCGCCAGGGTGAGGGCGTCGGTGCCGGTCGAGCCCAGCACGGTGTCGACCTTGTCGACCGTGACGTTGCCGGCGGCCAGCATCGTGAGGCTGTCGGTGCCGGTGGTGCCGACCACACTGTCGATCGCCGACACGGCCAGCGCGCCGCTGGTCAGCAGGGTGACGGTTTCGGTGGTGTCGGTGGTGCCGATGACGGTGTTGATATCGGACACCGACAGGCTGTCGCCGGCGTTGAGCAACTGCACCACCTCGGTACTTGACGCGCCGCCGAGCACCGACTCGATCGCCGAGACCTTGAGCGTGCCGCCGGCCAGCATCTGCACAACCTCGGTGCCGGTGCTGCCGGTGACGGTCTCGACCGCACTCACCGCCAGGGTGCCGGCGTTGAGCATGGTCACGGCGTCAGCGCCGGCACTGCCCAGCACGGTGTCGACATCGGACACCGCCAGCGTGCCGGCGGTGAGCAGGCTCAGCACGTCGCCGCTGCCGGCACCGCTGCCGATCACGCTTTCCACTGCCGAGAGGGCCAGGCTGGCCGGGCTGGCCAGGGTGAGGGTGTCGGTGCCGGTGGAGCCGATGACGCTGTCGATGGCGTCGACCGACATGGCGCCCGCATTGAGCATGCGCAGGGTGTCGCTCGCGGTGGAGCCGATCACGCTGGCGACGTCGGACACCCGCACGGTGCCGCCGCCCAGCAAGGTGAGCACGTCGGCGGTGTTGCCGCTGCCGGTCACCGTCTCGACGCCCGACACCGCCAGCCCGCCAGTGGCGGCCAGGGTGACCGCGTCGCCCACGCCGGTGGTGCCGATCACGGTGTCGATGGCGTCCACGCTGATGGCGCCGGCGGCCAGCAGTTGCACGGTGTCGGTGCTGGCGGTGGTGCCGACCAGGGATTCCACGCCCGACACTGCCAGGGTGCCGGTGACGCCCAGGGTCACGGTGTCGGTGCCGGTGCCACCGGCGCCGATCACGGTGTCGATGTCGGACACCGTCAGTGCGCCGCTGGCCAGCATCTGCACCGTTTCGGTCAGGGTGCTGCTGCCGGTCACGCTATCCACACCCGACACCTTGATCAGGCCGGCGCCGAGCAGGGTCAGCGCGTCGGTGGTGTCGGTGGTGCCAACGACGGTGTCGACCTGGTCGACCGCCAGCGTGCCGGTGGCCAGCAGGGTGACGCTGTCGGTGCTGCCGGTGGTGCCGACGACGCTGTCGATCGCGCTCACCGCCACGCTGCCGGAGGTGAGCAGGGTCAGCACCTCGGTCGTATCGGTGGTGCCGATGACACTTTCCACCCGCGACACGCTCAGGTTGCCGCTGGTGCCCAGGGTGACCACGTCGACGCCGGCCGAACCCACGACGGTCTCGACGTCGGAGGTCTCGATGCTGCCGGCGGCCAGCAGGGCCACGGTATCGGCGCCGCTGCTGCCGATCACGCTGTCGATGGCCGAAACCGCGACGGTGCCGGCGGTGAGCAGGGTCAGCACCTCGGTGGTGCCGGTGGTGCCGATGACGGTGTTGATGTCCGACACCGCCAGGCTGTCACCCGCGTTGGCCAGGATGACGGTCTCGTTCTGCCCGGCCGCGCCCAGCACCGATTCGACACTCGACACACGCAGCGTGCCGGCGGCCAGCAACTGCACCGTGTCGGTGGTGGCGGTCGAACCGATCACGGTGTCGATCGCGCTGACGGCGACCGTGGTGGCGGCCAGCAGGGTGACGGCGTCCGAACCGCTGGTGCCCAGCACCGTGTCGACGCTGCTGATGGCGATGCTGCCGGCGGTCAGCAGGCTGAGCACATCGCCGCTGCCGGCGCCACTGCCCAGCACCGACTCGATGCCCGACACCGCCATCGACGCCGGGCTGGCCAGCATGACGATGTCGGTGCCGGTGCCGGCGCCGATCAGGGTCTCGATGGCCGACACGCTCACGGTGTTGGCGTTGGCGATCAGCAGGGTGATGGTGTCGGTGGTGCCTGACGAGCCAATCACGCTTTCGATGTCGCTGATGCCCAGGCTGGCGCTGGTCAGCAGGGTGAGCGTGTCGTTGGTCGCGGTGCTGCCGCCGATGCTGGCCGGCACGCCGCCCAGGACGATGCCGTTGATGTTGATTGCGTCAGCCATTTCGTACTCCACGGCCGCCCAACACGACGGCAATCCTCGATGCGGCCCGGCACGATTGCCCGACTGCGCTTGTGCTTGCCTCGGTTCTTTCGGCACCGCCGGCATTTACTTGAAGCGGGCTTCATGCGCCGGCTGCGGCCCGTCGGGCACGCGTGTGCATTCCGTCACTTCTTGACACCTCCACTGTCAGGCAACGGGGTGGCTGACGAGGCGCAAAGTTGCAGGGCTGGCTCCAGCCTTTTCAGCCCACCGCGCAGGCCCCCGGCTGGTTACGCTGTGGCCGTACGATGTCAGCCCAGCACTAGCGCCGCTTCATGCGCACTCACCCCTCGCCCCCTGCCGCCAAGGAACTCACCCTCGCCCTGCGTGCCCAGTGGCGCGCCTTTGCCGCGGCCGCCTTGTTCTCGGCCGTGGTGAGCGTGTTGCTCATCGTGCCGTCGCTGTTTTCCATGCAGGTCTACGACCGCGTGTTGTCCAGTCGCAACGAGATGACGCTGTGGATGCTGGCCGGCATCGCCCTGGGCATGTACGCCTTCATGAGCGTGATCGACTGGGCGCGCGGCGAGGTGCTGATGGTGGCCAGCATGCGGCTGGACGCCGCGCTGGGCGAACGCGTGTTCGATGCCGCTTTTGCGCGTTCGCTGCGCGGCGAAGCCATCTCGCCGGCACAGGCGCTGCAGGACCTGTCGGCTGTGCGCCAGTTCATCGGCGGTCCGGCCATGAACGCCTTGTTCGACCTGCCCTGGCTGCCCATGTATCTCGGCGTGCTGTACCTGGTGCACCCGCTGATGTTTGTCTACACGCTGGCCGGATCACTGCTGCTGCTGGCGCTGACGGCGCTGACCGAGTGGTCGACCGCGCGCCCGCTGGCCCAGGCCAATGGCGAGGCCATCCTGGCCAACCACTACGCCAGCGGCGTGGCGCGCCATGCCGAAGCGGTGCAGCCCATGGGCATGTTGCCGGCGCTGCGCCAGCGCTGGCGCGAGCGTCAGGACAGCGTGTTGTCGCTGCAGGCCATCGCCAGCCAGCGTGCCGACGTGATCGGCGCCGTGACGCGTTTCACCCGCATCGCCCTGCAGTCCATGGCCCTGGCGCTGGGCGCCTGGCTGGTGCTGCGCGGCGAGCTGAGTTCAGGCGCGATGTTCGCCGCCTCCATGCTCACCGGCCGCGCCAGCGGCCCGGTCGAACAGATCATCGGCCTGTGGCGCAACCTGGTCAGCGCCCGCGCCGCCTGGACCCGCCTGGATCTGCTGCTGACCGGCATGCCGCCCGCGCCGGTGCGCATGCCACTGCCGCGTCCGACCGGCCGGCTGACGGTGGAAGCCGCGGTGGCGATGTCACCCGGCACCCAGGTGGCCATTCTGCGCGGCGTCAACCTAGTGGCCGAGCCGGGCGACATCGTCGGCGTGATCGGCCCAAGCGCTTCGGGCAAGTCCTCACTGGCGCGCCTGCTGGTGGGCCTGTGGCCACCGGCCATGGGCGCGGTGCGGCTGGACGGCGCCGATGTCGCGCCCTGGGCCCAGGGTGAACTGGGCCCGCACATCGGCTACATGCCGCAAGGCGTCGAACTGCTGGACGGCACGGTGGCCGAGAATATCGCCCGCTTCGGCCTGATCGACAGCGAGGCGGTGGTGCGTGCGGCCCGGCTGGCCGGCGTGCACGACATGATCCTGCGTCTGCCGCAGGGCTACGACACCCCGATCGGCGGCCAGGCCGGTGCCGGCGTGCTGTCGGGCGGCCAGCGCCAACGGGTCGCGCTGGCCCGCGCCCTGTACGGCAACCCGGCCCTGGTGGTGCTGGACGAACCCAATTCCAACCTGGACGGCGCCGGCGAAGCGGCGCTGCACGATGCCTTGGTCGGCCTCAAGGCACGCAAGGCGACGACCTTCGTCATCACCCAGCGCAATGGTGTGCTGCAACTGGCTGACAAGCTGCTGTGGCTGCAAAACGGCCAGGTGATGGCCTACGGCCCGCGCCACGAGGTGCTGCTGCACCTGGCCAGCGGCGGCGCGCCCACCGACCCGGCGCAGGCCGCCCAGGTGCGTGCGGCCGCCGAGGCAGCTGCCCGGGCGGCAGCACTGGCTCAGCAACAGGCGCAACATCAAGCGCAACATCAGGCCATGGCCCAGCAGACCCGCGCTGCGGCAGGTCAGCCCGCCGGCGGCGGCGCCGCACACGCGACCGTGGCCGGCTGAGCCTCGCGGATCTGTGACGCCGCGCGCGACCTACTTCATGAACGCCTTCACCCGACAACTTGCCGCGACGCTGAAGCAGCCCAGGATACGGTGGCCGTGGAACCGTGCAGCCGCAGTCGTCACGACCCGGTTCATGCCCGAGCGACCAGGGCAGGGCGGTTCAGCGCCGCCCCAACCATCCCAGGGTGGCGCCGCTCAGGGGCAGCCGCTCGCCCGCGTCGCGGTGGCCCAGATGGCGGTCGACCGCGCCAGCTTCGAAAAACACCAGCAGGCGCTGGCCGCCCGGGCGGCCGAAATCGCCGCCGCCGGTGGCGCGCTGCCGGAACGGCCTCATGTCGGCGCGGCCGGCGCGCTGCCGCGTGCGCCGGGTGTGCCTGACGCACTTGCCGCCGCCGATCCGTCGCCGCGCAGCCATCCGGGACTATCGCGGCCCGGCGGCCAGGGCCCGGGGCTGATAGCGGGTGTAGCGCGCCCGCGCCCGCCGCTCGATCTGCGCGGCCCGGTGGTCTGGGGCCTGGCGGTGCTGGTGCTGGGCAGCGTCGGCTTCATCGCCTGGGCCGCCACCGCGCCATTGGCCGAAGGGGTGCCCGCCGAAGGCTTCGTGAAGGTCGAGACCAACCGCAAGCCGGTGCAGCACCTGCGCGGCGGCATCGTCGATGCCCTGCTGGTGCGCGAAGGCCAGCACGTCAAGGCCGGCGACGTGTTGCTGCGTCTGAATGACCAGGACGTGCGCTCGCGCATGGCGGTGGTCGAGTCGCGCCTGATGAGCGCACTGGCGCTGCAGGCGCGCCTGCTGGCCGAACGCCAGGGCGCGTTGCAGCTGGTGTTTCCGGATGAACTGCAGTCCGCGCCCGATCAGCAGGCGGCCGCCGAGGCCATGCGCACCCAGCAACAGCTGTTCAATGCCCGGCGCAGCGGCTTGCACACCGATGTGGCCATGCAGGAGAGCAATGCCACATCATTGGAGACCTATATCCGCGGCCTGCGCGCCCAGGCCGATGCCAAGGCCGACCAGATCAGGCTGCTGGAAATCGAGCTGAGCTCGCTGCGCGAACTGGCGGCCCAGGGTTATGTGACGCGCACCCGCGTCTCGGACATCGAGCGCCAGATCCTGCTGCTGCAAGGCCAGCGCGGCGAGGACATGGGCAACATCGCCCGCGTGAAAGGCAGCGTGAGCGAGTCGCGCATGAAGATCAGCCAGCGCCGCACCGACGCCAGCAAGGACGTCGAGACCCAGCTCACCGACGTGCAATCGCGCGTCAACGAGTTGCGCGAGCAGCGCGGCGCACTGCACGACGAACTGGAGCGTACCCAGGTCCGTGCGCCCGGTGAAGGTGTCGTGGTCGACCTGGCCGTGCACAGTGTGGGCGGTGTCATCAACCCCAGCCAGCGCATCCTGGACATCGTGCCAGCACGCGAGCCGCTGGTGGTGGAAGCCCAGGTGCCGGCCCGGCTGTTTGACAACCTGCGCACCGGCATGATCTGCGACGTGCGTTTCACCGGCCCCGACCAGAGCGTGACCCGGCCGGTGAAGGGCCAGGTCAACTACATCGCAGCCGACCGCAGCATCGACCCGGCGCGCGGCGAAAGTTATTTCGTCACCCGGGTGCAGATCAGCGACCAGACCCTGGCCGAGGCCGGCCTGAAGGTGATGCAGCCGGGCATGCCGGCCACGGTGATGATCACCACCGCGCACCGCTCGCTGCTGCGTTACCTGATCTCGCCGCTGGGCAAGCGGCTCTCGAGCGCGATGACCGAGCGCTGACGCGGCACCCGGCGGCTGGCTGCCGAGCCGGCCGGCAGGCTAGGCGCACGTGGCGCTTGCCTATGATCCGCGCCAACTTGATGAACCGAAACACGCCATGCCGCGCAGCCTCACCGGCTGAGCCGACGGCGTGCCTGCGCTGATGCTGCTGCTGATCTCGCCCGCCAAGACGCTGGACTACACCAGCGAGTTGTCACCCGAACTGACCGCGCGCGCGCCCCAGGCGCCCCGCTACCTGGCCCAGGCCGCCGCCTTGATCAAGCTGCTGCGCAGCCGCAGTGCGGCCGAGATCGCTGATCTGATGTCGCTGTCTGACACTCTGGCCGAACTCAATGTGGCGCGTTACCGCGCCTGGCGCCGCCAATCGACGCCGGCCAACAGCCGGCCGGCCGTGCTGGCCTTCAACGGCGACGTCTACGAAGGACTGCAGGCCCGCACGCTGCGCAGCGAGGACCTGGACTGGGCCGAGCAGCACCTGCTCATCCTGTCCGGTCTGTACGGCCTGCTGCAGCCCCTCGACGCGCTGCAGCCCTACCGCCTTGAGATGGGCACCCGCCTGGCCAACGAACGCGGCCCGGACCTCTACGCCTACTGGCGCGAACACGTCTCGGCCGACCTGAAGAAACGTCTGCTCGCGCATGCCCGCGCAGTCGGCGCCCCGGCGCGCTCAAGCCAGCGCAGCGTGCTCAACCTGGCGTCGCAGGAATACGCGCGGGTGGTCGACCGCGCCGCGCTCGGTGTGCCGGTGGTCGATGTGGTGTTCGAGGACTGGCACGGCGGGGCCTGGAAGATCATCAGCTTCAACGCCAAAAGGGCACGCGGGCTGCTGGCGCGCCATGTGATCGTCAACCGGCTGCAGCGTCCCGAGGACGTCACCGGGTTTGACGCCGAAGCCTGGGCACATGTGGGCGAGTTATCGACGCCGCAGCGGCTCGTGTTCCGGCGCGACCTGGCCGCCTCGGCCTGAACGGCCGGTGTCGATCGACCGCACCGGCCCTGCGTAGAATCAATGCCGTCCGCTCCCGGCGAAGTTATGCAAAGGCACCCATGACACAACGCACCTTCAGCGCACCGACCCGCGCATTGCACTGGCTCACGGCCGTGCTTGTGCTGGTGGCCTTCATCTTCGGCCCGGGTGGATCGGAGCAGCGCGTGTATCTGCCGGCGCGCGACTTCGAGCGCCAGTTGCACGAGACGCTGGGACTGTGCGTGTTTGCGCTGGTGCTGGTGCGCCTGCTGTGGCGCCTGGTCGACGTGCGACCGAGCCTGCCGCCCATGCCACGCTGGATGAGCTTGAGCGCCCATGGTGTGCAGGCGGGTCTGTACATGTTGCTGGTCGCCGTGCCGGTGACCGCCATCCTGGGTGCCTGGCTCGAAGGCCATCCGCTGACCTTGCTGCGCGGCGTCATGATTGCGCCGCAGCTGGCTGAATCCCATGCGCTGGGCACCAGCATCGCCCGGCTGCACACCTGGCTGGGCGACGCCATCCTCTGGCTGGCGGGTGCCCATGCCGCTGCCGCGATCTACCACCATCACATCCTGAAGGACGACGTGCTGCTGTCCATGCTGCCTCAGCTGCGTCGCTTCCAAGGCGCGCAGCCAAGCGGCAAATAAGGCGACTCAGCGCGCTTCACGCTGGTGGCTGTCTTGCGCTTGGACGCTGCACCATGAGCGCCCCGCCCAGCCCCGGCGAGCCAGCCGGCACCCCCGCCACAGCGACGGCTTCGCTGCCTGCCGCTGCGATGTGGATGGGCGGCTGGCTCACGCTCATGGTGGTGCTGGCCATCGTCGGGCGCGGAGTCACCCGGCAGGTGCCGGTCTTCCAGGTGATGGAAGTGCGCAGCCTGCTGGGCCTGTTGATGCTGGCACCGCTGGTGCGCGCGGCAGGCGGATTGGCCGCACTGCGTACCGCCTACCCGCGCCGGCACATGGTGCGCAACGGGGTGCATTACGCCGCCCAGTACGGCTGGTTCGCCGCGCTCACCCTGATTCCCCTGGCCGAACTGGTGTCGATCGAATTCACCATGCCGCTGTGGACGGCGCTGCTGGCGGCCACCTTCCTCGGCGAGCGCCTCACGCCGGGCAAGCTGCTGGCCGTGCTGGTCGGCCTGGCCGGGGTGGCCCTGATCGTGCGGCCGACCACCGGCGCGCTGCAGCCTGGCCAGTTCATCGCCGTGACGGCCGCGCTTGGTTTCGCGGTCTCGGTGGTGCTGGTGAAGTCGCTCACGCGCAGCGAAAGCGCGGTAGCCATCATGTTCTGGATGCTGATCATGCAATCGGCCATCGGCCTGGTGCCGGCCTGGTGGACCTGGCGCTGGCCGACATCGGGCACCGTCTGGGCCGGCGTGGTGGTGATCGCCTTTTGTGGCACCTTCTCGCATTACTGCATGGCACGCGCCATGCGCCATGCCGATGCCACCGTGGTCGTGCCGATGGACTTCCTGCGCGTGCCACTCAGCGCGGCCGCCGCCTGGCTGGTCTACGCCGAGGCCGTCGACGGCTGGACTCTGGTGGGTGCCGCCCTCATCCTGGCGGCCAACGGTCTGAACCTGCTGCGCAAGTAGCCGCGGTCGGCATCGGCACAGGTCATGCGATCGCAGTGTCCCGGTCAGCCCTGCAGCAGCGGGGTGGCCAGGGCGTCAGCCAAGGCTTCGTCGAGCGACGCGCCTTCAGCGCGCAGGCCAGCCAGGCGCGTCGGGCCGAGCGCTTCGGTCAGGGAGGGCAGGGTCAGCGCCATTACGCGCGCCTCGATGGCCTGGCGCGCGGGCGTCTGGTTGGCGGCATACCAGCGGTCGGCATGTCCCAGCAGGCGCGCACCGAGTTCGGCCTGGCCGTCGCGCGCTGCGAGCAGGGCCAGGTGGTTGAACAGCACGTTGGCGTAGTGCTGCGGGCGCAGCAGCGGCAAGGCTCGCGCCGCCGAGCCGCGTGCGCCGGTGACGTCGCCGGCCAGCAGTTGCGCCGCACAGAGGTTGCTCCAGGCCATGCCCAGCGTGGCCGGCCGCAGCAGTGGCTGCTGGGCGGCGATCGCGGACTGGCACAGCTCGATCGCGGCGGCGGGCTCGCCGTGTGCGGTTGCCTCGTCCGCCAGCAGGTAGAGCAGCCGCGCGCTGCGGCGGGTATCGCCCATGGCGCGGGCCAGCGCCAGGCCTCGTTGCAGACCCTCGGCGCTGGCGCGCAACGGCACAGCGCCAGCCGGCACTGATGCCGGCCCCGCGACGACCACGCCGTACTGCGCCAGTTCAAAGGGTAGCTGGGCGCCCTCGATGAGCAGGGCCGAAGGCAGGGGCGGCACGTTGCCAGCGACCTCGCGTACGTCGGCGCGATCGGCCTCGAAGTCGGCGAGCTGCTGCGCGCAACGTTGGGCTTCGTCAGCCAGACCGGCGCGGGCCAGTTCCGCCGCCAGCGCACGCAGGGCCAGGTAGGCCATGGGGCGATCACCCACCATCGCCCAGGTGCTGCTGCGTTCGCGTGCCAGCGCCAGGCGCGAGATGCCGGGCAGGGCGATGGAGGACACCGGCGCCAGCAGGTCGAGCAGTTCACCGCGCAGCCGGCTGGCCGGCGGCGTCAATTCGAGCAGTGGCCGCGCCGCCGCCATGCGCTCGCGCGTACCGGCGACGATGCCGCGCAGGTGATCCAGCACGGCCAGCATGCACCCGGTCGCCGCGGCAGTGGCGACGTCGGGCGCCCGGCAGGCGCTGTCGAAGGCCAGTTGCAGATTGGCCTGGTCCGGGCCATGGCGGCTCAGGAAGGCATCGTGGGTGAGTGCCCAGAAGCCGGCCGCAGCGCGCCGGGCCAGCGCCGCCATGGCAGCGCGCAGACGCTGTTCGACTGCTCGTGCCTCGCCGGCGGCGGCGAGCCGTTCGGCGGCGTATAGGCGGGTGGTTTCGGCCAGGCGGTAGCGCGGCCCGGCAGGCGTGTCGGTGATCTGCAGCAGGCTGTGGTCGACCAGTTCAGCCAGGGCGTCCAGCACACTCCAGGCATCGATGGGGTCGGCAGCGTCAGGGGTGTCGTCGAGTGCCGCCACCTGCTGGGCGCAGTCGAGGTCGAAACTGCCGGCAAACACGGCGAGCCGGCGCAACACGACGCGTTGCGTCTCGCCCAGCAGGGTGCAGCTCCAGTCCAGCGTCGCACGCAGGCTGGCGTGGCGGCTGGGCTGTCCATGCTGGCTGGCGCGCAACATCCTGAGCCGATCACCCAGGCGGTCGACCAGCCCGGCCAGACCAATCTGCGCCGCGCGTGCGGCGGCCATTTCGATGGCCAGGGCGTTGCCGTCCAGGTGCCGGCACAGTTCGATCGCCAGGGCGACCGAGCCGCTGTCCTCCATGCGGAATCGCTGGTCGCCGGCGTGTGCACGGTGCTCGAACAGGGCGTAAGCGGCGTGGCGCCGAGCCTCGTCCAGCGGTGCATGTGGCGGCGGCACGGCCAGTGTGTCCAGCCGCCAGACCTGTTCGGTCGCTGTGTGCAACGGCGTCTGCGAAGTACACAGCAGGCGCAGCAGCGGTGACGCGTCGAGCAGCAGCTCGGCCAGCGCAGCCACACCACGTGCAACCTGTTCGCAGTTGTCGAGCACCAACATGGTCGCCGGGCGCAAGGCCAAGCTGCGGGCAAGCTGGCGCGCAGCGCCGGATTCGCCCAGCGGCGCGCCCAGGGCCTGCGCGACGCAGCGCGCCACCTGTTCGTCCTCGGTCACGGCGGACAGGTCGACCCACCAGACACCGCCGGGCTGCCGGGCGGTCAGACTGCGGGCGACGGCGCGCGCCAGCCGGGTCTTGCCCAGACCGCCGGCACCCACGATGCTGACCAGGCGCTGATCGGCCAGCAGCCCGGTGATGGCCGCCACCTCGGTGTCGCGGCCGATGAGCGGGCCGGACTCGGGTGGCAGATTGTGCAAAACCTCGACAGTGCCACCGGCGCCACCGCCAGACAACCCGCCGTTCAGGTCGGCGGCATGGCCACCCGCTGGCGCACTGTGTTCGTGGCTGAGCTTGCCTGCCACCTTGTCGCCTGGACGCAAGGGCGACGCGGAGATGGCTGCGCCGACCGGCAACTTGCCGGCCGGCACACCGAGCACAGGGGCGGTGGTCGTCGCTTCGTCACCGGCGAGCGTGAACCGATAGCCTCGACCGGGGATGGTCGAGATGGCCTCACCGCCTAGCGCCTTGCGCAAGGCGGAGACATGCACGGGCAGATTGCTTTCCTCGACCACGCGGTCGGGCCAGACCAGATCAAGCAACTCGTTCTTGGTGACCATGCGGTCACGCCGCTCGACCAGGGCGACCAGCAGGTCGTAGGCACGGGCGCCGATCGCCACTGTCTGCCCGGCCACCAGAAGGCGTCGCTCGTCCAGCCGCAGCTCCACCCGCCCGAAGCTGAGCCGGCTGAGTTGGGTGCTGGTGCTTGCGTCGTTCATGTCGGTCTTGGCTGTCGGCGCCGCTCGGTCGGTCCGGCCGGACCGGCAATGCGGCGTCCGGTTGCGTTCATGGCGGGTTGGCCGACCGGCAGCCAGCGCAGCAAGGTGATGTAGAGCTGGGCGACGTCCACCGGCTTGATGAGGTAGTCGTTCATGCCGGCGGCCAGGCAGGCGTCGCGGTCCTCGCCAAAGGCGTTGGCGGTCATGGCCAGGATGACCAGTTCGGGCCCCAGCCGGGCGCGCAGCATGCGGGTGGCGGCCAGACCGTCAAGCACCGGCATCTGCATATCCATCAGCACCAGGTCGTAATGGCGCTCCAGCGCCAGCGCCACGGCGCGTTCGCCGTTCTCGGCGGCGTCCACCGCTAGGCCAGCGTCGCGCAGCAGGTCTTCAGCCACCTCGCGGTTCACCGGATTGTCCTCGGCCAGCAGCACGCGCCGGCCGCCGTGTTGGCGGCGCAGGCGCAGCATGGCGGCGTTGGACTGGTCGGCGAACGGCGCCGGCGCGCTCATGGCATGTACATGCAGCGCCCGTTCCAGGCTGGCACGCAGTACCCGCGCCAGCAAGGGCTTGACCAGCACGTCCGTGCAGCCGGCGGCGATGGCCCGTTCACGTAGTCCGGTGCTGTCCAGGCGGACGGTGGTGAGCAGCACGGCCGGCGTGTCGGCGCCGCAGCGTTGTTGCAGGGCACTTAGCACGGCCAGCCCACCCGGCGCCGGCAGGTCGGCGTCCATCAGCACGAAATCGTATCGGCGACCCTGACTCGCCTCGGCATCGACGCGGGCCAGAGCCTGTGCGCCGTCAGGCTCGACGTCCACCAGTAGGCCGAGGCGCTGCAGCAGGCCGGACAGCGCCAGGCGTGACGCCGCCAGGTCGTCGACCAGCAACAGCCGGCGCTCGGCCAGGACCTGGTCCAAGGTGTCGTCCGGCAGTTCGATCCGCCCCGGGTCAGGCTGCGCTGAAGAGGCCGCGCCGACGCGATCGAGCCAGGCGGTGAACCAGAAGCTGCTGCCGGCCCCTGGCTGGCTGCTCACGCCGGCCTGGCCGTCCATGTTTTCGGCCAGCCGGCGTACCAGCGCCAGGCCCAGGCCGGTGCCCTGGTTTTCACGCGTGGCCGAGCTGTCGACCTGCACAAAGGGCTGGAACAGGCTGGCCTGCTGGGCCTCGCTCAGGCCGCTGCCAGTGTCGCGCACCTCGAAACGCAGTTGCAGGCGCCGGGCGTCCCCTGCCAGCACCTCGCAGTGCAGGCTGACCGAACCGGCGGCCGTGAACTTGACCGCGTTGCCCAGCAGATTGATGAGCATCTGGCTCAGCCGGGTGGCGTCGCCTGACAGTCGAGCCGGCAGCGCGCCGGTATCCAGCACCAGCTCCAGCCCTTTGGCGTCGGCCGGCTGTCGCACCAGCTCGAAGGCCTGGCCCAGCAGTTCCTCGACGCTGAAGTCGCTGACCACCAGTGTCATCTTGCCGGCCTCGATCTTGGACAGATCCAGGATGTCGTTGATCACCTGCAGCAGGTGGTGGGCGGCATCGTCGATCTTGATCAGGCGGGCATGGTGGGGCGTGTCGCGCAGCTGGCGGGTCAGCAGATAGGTCATGCCGACGATGGCGTTGAGCGGCGTGCGGATCTCGTGGCTCATATTGGCCAGGAAGGCACTCTTGGCCCGGTTGGCGGCATTGGCCTGCTCAGCGCTCGCAGCCAGTTCGGCCTGCATGCGTGCGATGAGGCGTTCACGCGCCTTGCGTTCGCTGTTGTCGACCATCGTCGCGCGATTGCCGACGACGCGGCCCTGGCCATCACGCACCTTGTTGGCCTGTACCAGCACCGGCAGCACTGCACCGTCCTTGCGGACCATCTCGTACTCGAGGTCGCTGAGCGTGTCACCTTGCTGCAGGGCCATAAAACGCTGGGCGAACAGCTGGCGACTCTCGGCCGTCATGAACTGGTCGATGCGCCGGCCCAGCATCTCGTCGCGCGCATAACCGAGCAGGGCCAGCTCGGTGTCGTTGACCGACTCGATGGAACCGTCCGGCCCGAGCGAGTGGTAGCCGCAGGGTGCATGGTTGTAGAGGTCGGAAATGGCGTCGCTGTGCGCCTGCATCTTGGCGTTGGCACGTGCCAGGTCGGCCGTTCGCTCGGCCACCAGTGCCTCGAGTTCCTCGCTGTGCAGTTGCAGCACGCGCTGGGCCTGCTTCTGCGGCCCGATGTCCATGAACATGCTGACGAAATGCAGCACGCCGCCCAGCTCGACGCGTTGCGCGGCAAAGGCAGCGTCGACGATGTGCCCGTCTTGGTGGCGCAGCCGCACTTCGGTGGTCGCGACGCTGCCGCGGTCGTCCACCACCTCGCGTATCTTTTGCAGCTCCGCCGGGTCGGCCCACACCTCGGCGCCCGAGGCGCGGCCCACCAGGTCTTCGCGTCGCCGCCCCAGCATCTGCTCAAGCGCCGGGTTCAGATCAACGACCACCCGGTCGCTCATGCGGCCGAAGAGGATGGCGGTGGGGCTGTGCCTGAACACCGCACCGAAACGCGATGCTGCCTCGTCCGCGGCCTGGCGGGCTTGTTCCTGCGCGGTGATGTCCAGGGCTGACAGGATCAGGCCGCCGGCTTGACCGTCGTCGTCCACCCAGGGGACGGCCGACCAGGACAGCCAGCGCACGCTGCCGTCGGCTTGTGGCCAGGCTTCCCGCGCCTCGCCCTGCATCTGTCCGGGCGGCGGATTTAATTGCAGGCCCAGCCAGGGTCGCGGCAACAGCGCAGGTGCGGCCGCGAGTGGCGTGCCGACCAGATCCGCCTGCCCGCCGCCGAAATCCTCCTGCCAGCGCGCACTCACCGCCAGGTAGCGCATCTCGCGGTCGAGGATGGCGATGCCGATCGGTGCCTGGCGGATGAAGCTCATCAGCAGGCTTTGCGAGCGCCGCAGGCGCTCCTGCACTTGCAGCCTCTCGGTGATGTCGCGCATCACGACCAGCAGGCCGAGCAAACGATCGCTGGCGGTGCGCACGGGCACCGCCACCGCTTCAGCCAGGAAGACGCTGCCGTCCTTGCGTGCCATGTGCCAGACCCCCTCGACGGTCCGGCCCTGCACAACAGCCTGGAAGCGTGCCTGGCCCGCTGCTGCGAACTCGCCGGCGTCGGCGTAGAGGAACTCGGTGCTGCGTCCTATAACTTCCTCGGCCGCATAACCCATCAGCTTGCAGAAGGCCGGGTTGACGCGGCTCAGCCTGCGCTCGGGCGTGACCAGCACCAGGGCGTCCGCCGTTGCCTCGAACATGGCGCGAAAACCCGCTTCGCTGTCGCGCAGCGCCAGGCTGCCGGCCAGCAGTCGCTCGCGCACCACCTCCACCTCGACGATGGGATTGGCCGCGCTGCGAAAACCTTCCGCCCCCGAACTGCCAACTGCGCTGTCGGCTGGCAACTCGGCCAGTCCGGCCACGGCGTGGGTGAGGCGCAAGCCCGCCCACCAGCCGCCGGCCAGACCGGCCGACAACGCGCCGGCAAGCAGCACCAGGATGACTTCTGTCGCCCGGCGGCTCGGTTCGGCCACCACGGCGTGGGACAGTCGGGCCTGGACGCGCCAGGGCACGGTGTCGAGCGTGCTGTCCGCGACCAGGGCAGCGGCCGCCAGCTGCGGCGCGTCGGCGCCGTTGGCAGGCGGCACAGCGGGGCTGGCAGCGGCGTCCCGCCACAAGACCATGGCATTGCCCGAGGCGGCCGGCTGCGCCGCAGCGGCCGGGGCCGCGCCGTCAGCCAGCCACTGCACCATGGGCTCGCCCCGGCGGTTCAGCAGCACCAAGGTCCAGCCCTGCGGCACGGCGACCGGCTCCAGCAGACGGGCGAGTTGACCCAGTTCCACGGTACTGAGCAGGATGCTTTGCGTGCGCCCGCCGCGCACGACCGGCACCGCCAGACTCACCAGCGGCAGCCGGGCCACCGGGCCCATGAAGGGCTCACCGACCGCAGGCTTGCCGGTGTTCAATGCCTGCTCGCGCGCCGAAACGCCCTTGATCGTCGGCATGGGTGGCAGGACATTGCCCCACGGCACCCGGGTATTGAGCAGCATGCGGTTGTCCAGGCCGGACAGGACCACATCGGTGCCAAAGGTGGCGCGAAAGGTGCGGCTGAGTTCATGCAGCGCGGCGCTGCCGTCGGGAGCGTCGGCCTGGGCCGAGCGCGCCAACATCTCCAGCCCGCTGATCCGAGCGCGCACATAGGTGTCCAGGGTGATCGAGGTGTGCCGGGCCAGATCCGCGGCGGAGCGTTCGAGCACCGCGCGTTCTTCCAGCAGACTGTGGCGGCCCAGGAAAGCCGCCAACAACAAGGGCGGCACCATGCACAGGGCGATCAGCGACCACAGGAGCGAGCGCAGCCTCACTCCTCGGGTCGCACGGGTCGTCCTGGCGTGGCCGTCAGTCAATATGGAACACCTGCTTGAATTGGAGATGGGCTGCCCGCGTGCCTCGAGTCGGTCCAGCGGGAAGCGGGGGCGACTTCATACAACTCCAGCGGCAGGCCGTCCGGGTCGGCGAAAAACACGAAGCGCGCCTGGGTGTATTCGTCCGTGCGGATGTCCTGGACCGCCACGCCGCGCGCCTCAAGTGTGGCCTTGCAGGCGACGACGTCGGCCACCGCGAAGGCCAGGTGGCGCAGACCGCGTGCCTCGGGGTAGGACAGCCGCGGCGGCGCGCCAGCGAACGAGAACAGCTCGACCTGTCCGCCGTCCGGCAAGGCCAGGTCGAGCTTGTACGAGCCGCGGTCCGGCCGGTAGTTTTCGGCCAGCACGCGCAGGCCCAGCACCTCGGTGTAGAAACGCCGCGAGACGGTGTAGTCCGAGCAGATGATCGCGGCGTGATGGATGTGTAGCAGCATGCCGCTGAGTGTGCCGCCAAAGCCGTGCGACGCGCCATAGGGCAGGGCGAGGGTGGGTCCGGCGTGAGTCGGGTCCGACGGTGTCTGGCCCGCAACATGGCGGGTGGCCTCACTTCAAGGCTCCAGGCACTGGGCGCAAGTTGCTGCAGTCAGCGCCCCGCCAACGCCGCGGCTGCACGCCAGTCGCCGTGCAGCATGCCGTAGACCCGGCAGTCGTGGAACTGGCCGTCGTCTTCCAGGATGCGCCGGTGCAGCGTGCCGTCGAGCTTGAAGCCGAGGCGCTCGGCCAGGCGCAAGGAGCGCTGGTTGGCGGCCGAGGTCCAAATTTCGATGCGATTGAGTTGCATGTGCTCGAAGCCGTAGCGCAGCAGTTCACCTACCGCCTCCTGCGCCAGGCCCAAGCCCCAGTGGGCCCGCGCCAGGCTGTAGCCCACTTCGGCCCGGCGGTGGTAGCGGTCCCAGGTCGACAGATTGACCAGGCCGATGACCTGCTGGCTCGCGATCAGGCGCACCGCCCAGATGAGATCTCGACGCACGCCATCGATCGCGCCCACCTGGCGGATGAAGTCCAGCGTCTCGCCGAGCTCGCGGTCCGGCGCCGCGTTGTAAAGCTGCACCTCGCCGTCCGAGCGCAAGGCAAACAAGTCAGCAGCGTCGCGGAGGGCGGGTGCGCTGAGCTCCAGCCTGGCGGTCGACAGCACCGGGACGGTGTCGAATTCCACATGGGAGGCCATGTCGGCGATTCTGGGCCGGCTGGTCGGCGCGTGGTGGCCAGGATTCTTGCGAGGCAAGAAAGCCGACCCGCCTGCGCCTGGCGCGACGGGAGGGAGACTGAATGACGTTGGCACGGTCTTGTTTAGCGTTATACTGATGTCGCGGCCAGGTGCTGCGTTCCTCGCATCCGACCTTCGCCGACCGGAGACACCATGCAACTTTCCCAAGGACAGAAGATCGCCGTTCTGACCGGAGGCACCGACGGCATGGGCCGCCTGGTGGCGCCGCTGCTGGCGCAGGCCGGCTTTCATGTCGTGACCCAGGGCCGCAGCGCGGCGCGTGGCAAGGAGGTCGTCGACGGCATCGTTGCCGCCGGGGGGCAGGCCAGCTTCATGGCCTGTGACCTAGCCGACCTGGCCGATGTCCGACGTTTTGCCAACGACCTGACTCGCCGGGTCGAGCGCATCGATGTGCTGATCAACAACGCCGGCATCGGCACCGGACCGGACGGAGCACCGCGTGAAACCAGCGCCGACGGCCTGGAGCGACGTTTCGCGGTCAACTACCTCGCGCCCTACCTGCTCACGCGTCTGCTGCTGGACAAGGTGCAAGCCACGCCGCAGGCGCGCATCGTCAACGTGGCGTCCGAAGGCCAGGAGCCGCTGGATTTCGACAACATGCAGCTTGAGCGCGACTACTCGGGCTACTACGCCTACTGCCGCAGCAAGGTGGCCGTGATCATGTTGACCTTCGATCTGGCCGAGGAACTGAAGGCCAGCGGTGTGACCGCCAACGCCATGCACCCTGGTGCCTTCATGAACACGACCATGGTGCGCGAGATGAATCACGAGGTGGTGGACAGCGTCGACGAAGGCGCACGGCACGTCTTTGAACTGGCCACCCATCCCCGCTTTCACGGCGTAACCGGCCGCTACATCAACTGCGGCGTCGAGGGTGTCGTCAAGCCGCAGTGTCACGACATCCATGCGCGCAACCGTCTGCGCGACTACACACGCCAGCTGGTCGGCATCTGATCACCTTGCGCCGCAGACCCGCAGCTCTCGTAACGCGAGCACTCCCCAAAGCCGCACAAACCGCCAAAGGACCCCGGCCATGAGCAGCCTAGAGATCAACAACGCCGTCTTCGTCACCGAGAACCGCAAGATGGTGTTCCAGCCCACCGAGATGCCGTCAGTGGGCGACAACGATGTGCTGATCCGCATGAAGGCCTGCGGAGTCTGCGGCTCGGACGTGCATTTCTACGAGCATGGCGAACCAGAATTTCCCGACGTCTACCCCTTCATCCTTGGCCACGAAGGGGCGGGCGAGATTGTGCAGGTGGGCAGCGCCGTCAAGCACCTGAAGGCCGGTGACCGTGTCGCCATGGAGCCCGGCATGCCCTGCCGCACCTGCGAGTGGTGCACCACCGGGCGCTACCACCTGTGCCCGAACGTGATCTTCCCGTCGGCGCCGCGCGCCCACGGCATCCTGCGCAACTACATCAGCCACCGCTCGGACATGTGCTTCAAGCTGCCTGATCACCTCAGCTTCGAGGAAGGCGCACTGATCGAACCGCTGGCCGTGGGCATGACGGCGGTGCGCGAGGCCGGTGCCCGCATCGGCCAGTCGGCAGTCATCCTGGGTTCGGGCTGCATCGGCCTGGTCACGCTGCTCGCGCTGCGGGCGGTGGGCATCACCAACATCACGGTGGTCGATCTGTTCGACGTGCGCCTGAACAAGGCACTGGAACTGGGCGCGGCCAATGTGGTGAACGCCAGGAACGTCGACGCCATCGCCGAGGTCGTGCGCCTGCACGGCGGCCTGGGCCCGGATCTGGTGTTCGAGACCGCCGGCAGCCAGGTGGCGACCCGCCAGACCATCAAGATGGTCAAGCGCGGCGGCCTGGTGATGATCGTCGGCAACGTGGTGGGCGAAACGCCGATCGACTTCCAGCTCATGGCCAACAAGGAAGTGACGATCAAGACCAACTTCCGCTACCACAACATCTACCCGACGACGATCGAGGCGGTGGCCTCGGGCCGCATCAACATCAAGAGCATCGTCTCGCGCCACTACCCGCTGAAGGATACGCACCAGGCCTACGAGGACTGCATCAACGAGAAGGCGACGATGGTCAAGGCCGTCATCAACTTCGAGACCGCCTGAGTCGGGCGCGGCGGCGGAATATTGCGATGGCGCAGCTCGAGATCCTCTGCGCGGGCATGGTCGTGGTCGACGTGCTCGTCACCGGGCTGAAAGGGCTGCCGCCGCCAGGCGAGACCGGGCTGGTCGGCGGCGTGTCGCTCGCCACCGGCGGCGACGCCTGCAACGAGGCGATGTCGCTGGCCAAGCTGGGCCACCGTGTCGGCCTGCTCGGCCTGGTCGGCGACGACGCCCAGGGTCGATTCGTGCGTGAGCACTGCGCCCAGGGCGGCGTCGACACCACCGGCCTCAAGGTGCACGCCAGCCGCCCCACCTCGACCGGCATCGTGCTGATCGACGCCAACGGTGAGCGCCGTTTCCTCGCGCAGCCGAACGCGTCGGTCAGCGCCTTCGGCCCCGAACATGTCGACCTCGACCTGATCGGTCCCGGCCTCAAGGTGCTGTCCATCGGCAGTCTGTTCTGCGCGCCGCGTTTTGACCGCGAGGGCCTCGCGCCGCTGCTGCGCCAGGCCAAGGCGGTCGGCGCCATCACGGTGGCCGACCTGGTGATGGACGAGCGCGGCTACGGCCTCGACGGCATCCGGGACGCGCTGCCTGACTTGGACTTCATCGTGCCCAGCGAGCTCGAGGGCGAGGTCTTCATGGGCTCGTCCGACCCCGCCGCCATCGCCGCCGTGTGCCGGCGCTACGGCGTGCGCAACGTCGTGCTCAAGCGTGGCGGACGCGGTGTGGTCGGGCTGTTTGAAGACGGGGCGGTGGTCGAGTGCCCGGCCTTCAACGTACCGGTGGTCGACACCACCGGCGCCGGCGACAACTTCGTCGCCGGTTTCATTCACGGCCTGGTCAGCGGACAGTCGCCGGCCCAGGCGCTGCACACCGGCTCGGCGGTGGCGGCGCTGTCCATCCAGGCGGTGGGTGCCGGCGCCGGCCTGAAGGATGGGGCGCAACTGCAGGCATTCCTCGGCAGGCTTTCCTCGGCGCAGCGTGGGTCGCCACAACGCTGACCCGCACTCGGTGCACGAGCGGGCCGGACTTTCGCGCCATGACGCCCTGCCTAGCACCGGCAACCAGGACGCGCCGCCGCGGCCCTGACATCACGTTCAACGCATCGGCGCCTGCGTCGAGTGCTTGTCGACGGTCGCAACGGCCCCTGGCTCAGTCGCTGCGGGCCGGCAGCGACTGGTCGAGAAAGTCGGCCACCTGATCGAGCAGGGCGGGGGCGTCGAACTCCGGCGTGGCATGGCCGGCCTGCTCCACCAGCAGCAGCCTGACCCGTGATGCGCCAGCCATCAACGTGATGCGTTGCGCCAGCAGCACCGAGTGCTGCACCGGCACGATGGGGTCGCCCGCAGCGTGGATCAGCATGAAGGGCGGGCACAGGCGCGTCACCCAGGTTTCGGGGTTGGCGGCGATCACCTCGCCGGGCCGATCGGTGGGCACACCGCCAAGCAGACGGCTCTCTGGGCTGCCGGGCTCCAGGTGGTCAGCGCGGCCGAGGCCGGTCTGACGCAGATAGGTGTCCATCAGGTCGAGCTGGGTGGGGCCGTAGAAGTCGACCACCGCCTGCACCGCACTGGACGCGTCCGGGCAGCCCTGGCCTAGGTCTTCCAGCACCGACACGTCGTTGCTCGCACCGAGCAGCGCGGCCAGGTGTCCGCCGGCCGAGCAACCCCAGGCAGCGAAACGTGCGGGGTCGAGCTGCCAGCGCGCGGCGTTGGCCCGCAACAGGCGCACGGCAGCCTTGACGTCAAAGATCTGCGCCGGAAAACCGGCTTCACCGGTGAGCCTGTAGTTGAGCGCCGCCACCGCCCAGCCGCGAGCGCGCCACGACAGCGGCGTGGACAGGCGCTCGTCGGCTTTGTCGCCCCAGGCCCAGCCGCCGCCGTGGATGTAGATCACCGTGGGCCAGCCGGCCGATGGTGGCTCGCCGTCGGGCAGGTAGAGGTCAAGTTTCTGGGCCGGACTCTGGTCGGCGTAGGCCAGATCGAGCTGCTGGAGTGGTTTGGAGCGGGTCATGGCATCGTTCGGAGGTCGATCGGGACAGGCCTGGCACGTGCTGCCGTTCACCCCGCCACATCGGCCTGGCCGGCGTTCCTGGCCTGCGGCTCGGCATGCCGGTCGGCCAGCATCAGGCTGAATGCGCCCAGGCAGCCCAGCGCCCCGCCTAGCAACGCAGTGACGTGGTAGCCACCCCAGGCCGCACCGAGGGCGAAGGCTGCCGAGGCCATCAGGTCGCCGGCCAGTTTCTGCACCGCCAGCAAGGCGACGGCGGTTCCCGGGCGCTCGTGCAGCAGGTCTTGCAGATAGCTGATCTGCAGGCTGAAGATGACCGCGCCGGACGCACCGCCCAGCAGCGTCAGGCCCCACACCGCCGGCGAGTCCACCAGCCATTGCATCAACACCAGGTGACAGCCATAGCCCAGGCCGCCCAGGGTGATGAGACGCGAACGGCTCAGGTGCCGCCCCCACAGCGGCAAGGCCAGCATGACCGGCACTTCCCAGCCCGCCACGATGCCCCAGTACAGGGCCCCGTCGCCCGGCGTGCGGGTTGGGCTGGCGGCGAAGATGAGCGGCAGCAGCATGCCCAGCAAGGTCGTGACCGAGCTGATGGCGCCCATGAACAGCAGCCGCCAGCGGATCGCCGGGCGTGCCATCTCGGCCAGGGCATCCATCAGCGTCAGGCCGGATGGCTCGTCCTGCCAATGCGCCTGGCCGTCGCGCGGCCACCACAGCAGCATGGCCAGCGTGGTGACAGCGCTGACCGCGAAGGCGCCGGCGTAGATGTGCATCAACTCGCCGCCCTGGCGCAGATAGGCGTTCCAGACCACCAGCGCGGCCAGAAAGCTGCCGGACATGCACGAACGCAGGGCCGTCACCACCGCCGTACGGGCTTCGGGCCGCGGCGTCAGGCTCAGGCGGATGAGGGCGAAATACTGGCCGTAGAGCGACGCGGTGATGGGCACCGCGATGCCGTGACAGATGACGAAACTGGCCCGGCTGGGCACGAGCAGCATCAGCGCCAGCCCCAGCGTGCCAACGCTCGTGGTGGCAATGACCAGCGCCCGGCGCTGCGCCAGCCGGTCGCCCCAGATGCCCAGCAGCACCGAAGATGAAACCGACACCGCCGACGCCAGCACCATCACCAGTGCGTAATCCGCCGGCGACAGGCCGATCTGCTGGATGCCGATGAGCGACTGGAAGGGGTGGACCGACGCCGCGTAGGCGCCAAACAAGAGCAAGGCCAGCCCCGCGATGCGCAGGCCGGGGGTGTGCCGGATGATCGAGAAATAGGGCATGCAGCCTTTCGTCACGCGAGAGGGCCGCGGCGACTCGCCCAGGGTATCAGTTCATGTAGATGCCGCCGTCGACGAGCAGCGACTGCCCGGTCATGTAGGCCGAGTCCTCGGAGGCGAGGAAGGACACGACCTTGGCGATGTCCTCGGGCTGGGCAAAGCGGCCCAGCGGGATGGTGGCGGCCATCTTCTGGATCTGCGAGCCACGTGGCGTGCCTTCGCGTTCGGTCACCATCTTGTCGATGGCCTGGTACATCGGCGTGTCGACGTTGCCGGGGCTGTAGACATTGGCGGTGATGCCGTGCGGCGCGAGTTCCAGCGCCAGGCTCTGGGTCATGCCGCGCACGCCGAACTTGGACGCGCAGTAGGCCGACACCCAGTCGCCGCCCTTGTGGCCGCTCACCGAGCAGGCGCCGATCAGCCGGCCGCCGCGACCCTGGGCGATCATCTGCCGGGCGGCGGCCTGGTAGCTGTAGAACACGCCCTTGAGGTTGATGTCGATCGTGCGGTCGAAGATTTCGTCGGTGGTGTCCATGAACTTGGCGATCAACGTGACGCCGGCATTGGCGACCATCACGTCCAGCCCGCCGTAGGCGGCGACGTGCTCGGCCACACAGTGCTCGACCTGGTTGCGCTGCGTGACGTTGGCGAAGGCGCCGCGCGCCGTGCCACCGGCGGCGGTGATGGCCTGCACGGCTTCATCCAGCGCCTGCGCGTTGGACGGCAGGTCGGCCAGCGTGACGGCCAGGCCGTCGGCAGCCAGCCGGGTGGCGATGCCGCGGCCGATGCCTTGGGCGGCGCCAGTGACGATGGCGGTGCGTGCGGAACTGGGAGTCAGGCTCATGTCGGTTGTCTCAGGTTCGAGGGGATCGGCGTGGCGGTGGGTGCTTGCCAGTAGGCGCCGGCGCGGCGTTGCGCCTGGGTCCACTGCTTCTCGACGAAGGCGCGGGCATCGCGGGCGTAGGCGTCGGAGTCGGTCCAGTTCTCGCGCCAGATGGCGCAGATGACGTTGAGCCATTCGCCGCAGCCGCTCTGGCTGAAGGCCTCGATGCCGATGTTGCGGCTGTAGCCGATGTCGACCAGCGCGTCGAAGATGGGCGCGAAGTTGATGGTCCCCGAGCCCAGGTAGCCGCGGTTGCTCTCGCCGACGTGGAAGTAGCCGATGTGATCGCCGGCCAGCCGGATGGCCTCGGCCGGGTCGTCCTCTTCCATGTTCATGTGAAAGGTGTCGAGGTGCAGGTAGAGGTTGTCGCTGCCGCTGTCGCGGATGTAGGCCAGGCCCTGCTGCACGGTGTTGAGCAGATTGGTCTCGTAGCGGTTGACCAGTTCCATGGCCAAGGCCACGCCTGCCGCCTTGGCCTTGTCGGCGACGCGGCGCAGCACGGCCACGCTGGTGTCCCAGCCCTGCCGCGTGGGCATGGCGCGGAACTTCTGGTGGGCCGAGAAGATCGGGCCGCTCATCTGCCGGCTGCCCAGGTCGCGGGCAACGCTCACGGCTTCGTTCAGCACGGCCTCGCCGCGCGCCACCACGGCCGGGTCGCTGCTGGTCACGTCGCACTCGGGCGGCAGGCCGCAGGACGCGGCGATGGCCAGGCCCAGCGATTCGGCGTGGCGCACGACGCGGCCGATGTCGACGTTGTGGCGGTCGAAGCCGGGGAACTCGATCATCGTGAAGCCGGCCTCGCGGGCGCGCGCCATCGATACCTCGAGCTTGGCCGTGTCCTGGCCGTCGTTCCAGACGAAGTTGTGGACGCACAGGGTCATGGCGCGCTCCGGCTTCAATCAGAACGCACGGCGCCGCCTTCGGCGCGCAGCACCGAGCCGCGCGTGGCGTTGGACGCCGGACAGCACAGATAGACGATCAGGTTGGCGACCTCGTCGGCCTCGGCAAATCGGCCCAGCAGCGAGGTGGCCTCGTTCTTCTCGAAGTGTTCGCGCTCGAACTCCTCGATCGAGCGGCCCTTGGCGTCGCGCACCACCCACTCGCTCATCGTTCCGCCGGGCGCCACGCAGTTGACGGTGGCGCCGGGGTGGCGGTGGAACATCTCGGCGATGCAGCGCGACAGGCGGATCACCGCCGCCTTGCAGACGCCGTAGTCGACGATCATTCCGGGTGTGACCAGGCCGGCTTCCGACGTCATGAAGATCACGCGGCCGTAGTCCTTCTTCTGGATCAGCGGCACGAAATGGCGCGACAGGCGCACGCCGCTCATCACATTGAAATCCCACTGGTACTGCCAGTCGGCGTCAGTCAGTTCGCCGAACGGGACGATGCGGTCGGTGCCACCGGCCATGTTGAGCAGCAGGTCGACGTCCTTCACCGTGTCGATGACGGTCTGGCAGCCCTGGGCGGTGGACACGTCGGCCTGCACCGTCATGACCTGGGCGCCGGGCACACGCTCGCGGATCTGGTCGGCTGCACGGGCCAGTCGGTCGGCCTTGCGGCCATTGATCCAGACCTTGGCGCCGCGAGCTGCCAGGCCCTGGGCGGTGGCCAGGCCGATGCCGGTCACCGAGGCGGTGATCAGGGCGGTCTTGCCCGAGAGGTCGAGATTCATCATCGCCATGAGGCATCCTTTGTGGGTGGTGGTGGCAGGCAAGCCAGTGCAGGAGGCGGGCGCCCCGGTCGTCGAAACGCCCGCATGGCACGTTCCGACGGGTGTCAACAGCGCGTCAATTTAACGATAAACCTGCGGCTGACGTCTGTCAATCAGGCGCCTCGCCGGGCCCGGATCTGACGCGTCGGGCGTTCATCCGCCCCTGCGGTTCAGGTCAGGCTGGCGCCAGCTTGCTGGCCCGACGGCCGAAGGATGGCCGCGGCATGGGCCTGCGGATGCTGGTGCAGGCAGCGCTCCACCAGTGCCAGGCTGACAACCATGCCCAGCGGCATGAACAGCAGGATGGCAGCGCCGGGCAGGGCGCCCAGGTGCACGACGGCGGCGCCGACCAGCCACGGCACGAGGGCTGCGCCCAGGCTGCCGGTGGACATTGCCACACCGGCGGCCCAGCCAGCATCACGGCCGAAGGCCTGCTGCATCAGCGCGGTCAGCGTCGGCATGATCGGCCCCAGGCCCAGGCCGAACAGGCTGGCACCGGCGATGCCCAGCAGCGGGCTGTGCAGTGCCGCGCTGAGCACGAGCAAGGTGCCGCCGGCCACGCACAGGCCGGTGCCGCAGCGCAGCGTCTGGCGCGTGGTGACATGACGACCGGCCCACGCCGCGAGGAAACGCACCGCAGTCAGCAGCACCCAGAACCAGGACATCACGGCCGCGCCGGCGGCCATCGACATGCCGGTGGCGCGTTCCAGCAGGATGGTCAACCAGCCACCCAGGCTGACCTCGACCGCGACATAGGTGAAAAAGAACGCGCAGCAGGCCCACAGCAGACGCGAGCGCAGCATGTCGAGCGGATGGGCCGGGCGGGCGGGCAACGCTTCGCTGGCGTGACCGGGCGCGCTGGCCGGCAAGGCAACAGGCCGAGGAGGCAGCCCACCGGCGTACGAGGCGCGGGCCAAGACCACCAGTGCAACCAGCAGGCCCAGCAGGGCAACACCACACACCAGCCGAAGGGCCGGCAGACCGGTGCCCAGCTGGGTCAAGGCCAGTCCGACCAGCGCCGGCGAAGCGATCGCACCCACGCCGTAGATCGCGTTGACCAGATTGAGTGCACCGGCACCAGGGGCCGCCTGCGCGGCGAGCAGATTGCCTGCCAGCACCAAGGTGCCTGCACCCAGGCCGAGCACCCAGGCGGCCACCAGCATCCACACCAACGACGGACTGAAGACCATGCCGGCCAGGCCAAGGGCAAACGCGGTCCAGCCCAGACACAGCACCCGCAGGTGCGCGAACCGGCGCAGCAGCAGCCCCGCAACCGGAAAGCCGATCAAGGCGCCGGCAAACCAGGCGGACAAGGCGCCGCCAGCCTCCACGGTGCTGGAGTTCGTCTGCCGTGCAAGGTCAGGCAAGGTCGGACCGACGCCGGCCTGTGCCATGCCCAGGATCAGGAACGCCAGGCAGATCAACGCCAGCAACAAGCGCGCGCTCGCAGGCGCGGCGGCGAGCGGCACCGAGGTTGGCGCGGTCGAGGGGGGCGGAGAATTCATGGCAGAAGGGCAGGCAGCAACCGGCCGGACGGAGGCAGGGGAGGCGAAACTTTAGCGATAAACTCAGGCAGGAGTGTCCTGCGGGCTGGGAAACGGGCGAAGGCAGGTCGTCTGCTGCACGAAAGCCCAACAATCAATCGTCAACAGGTCATGGAGTGAAGTGATGACAGGCCGGGACAGTGCCTCTGCAGCCCCTCCTGAGCCGAACGCTCAGGGCCAAGCGTCGGCATCAAGTGAGCCCAGCGCCAGACAGGCAGCGCGCGGCAAGCGCCCGCCGCCACCGAAGCTGAAGGACGTGGCGGCCGCAGCAGGCGTGTCGATCATGACGGTGTCCAATGTCATCAACAACCGACCGAACGTTGGTGAGTCGGTGCGTGAACGTGTCACCCGCTGCATCGAAGAGCTCGGCTACGTGCCTAACCGGGCCGGGCGTGAACTGTCCGGCACGCCCTACACCCGCATCGGACTGCTCTATCCCGGCAAGCGCAACGCCTTCATCGCTTCCGTCTTCGTTGGCTCATTGACAGCGGCGGCCCGGGTGCAGGCGGACATCTCGATCCAGTTGTCGGACGTGAGCGACGAGGCCGGCCTGCGCCAGGGTATCCGCCATCTCGAGGACGGCGGCATCGAGGGCCTGCTGCTGCCGTCACCCATCGCCGAACTGGCGGCACAGGCGTTTCGCGCCCAGGCGCTCGAGGTGCCAGCGGTGGCGGTCGCGCCTGGCTATCCGATCGCCGGCATGTCGTCGGTGCGCTGCGACGAGCAGCGTGCCGCGTTTGAACTCGTGTCGATGTTGCTCGACCTTGGGCATACCCGCATAGGCCACATCGCCGGACCCTCCAGCCAATCGGGCAGCACGGCGCGCCTGCAAGGCTATCGGGACGCCTTGAGCGCGCGCGGCGTGCAGGCACAGGCGGCCTGGCTCACCCACAGCCCATTCGTGTTCCAGGATGGCGTGACGGCTGCGCGCGAGCTGCTGGAACGCCAGCCGCGGGTCACGGCCGTGTTCGCGGCCAATGACACCCTGGGCGCGGCCGTGTTGACCGCTGCCCAACAACTCGGCCTGCGGACGCCCGAGCAGCTCTCGGTGGTCGGCTACGACGACTCGCCCATTGCCGAGCAGGTGTGGCCAGGCCTGACCACCGTGCGGCAGGACTCGGTGGCCATGACCGAACGTGCGGTCGAGATCCTCAATCGCCAGGTGCTCGCCTGGCGAACCGACGCAACGCCGCAGCCGATTGAGGATCTGGTGCTGCCGTATGAGATCGTGCGACGGGCCTCGGTGGCAACGGTACCGGTCGACGTTCGCTGAAGCTGATTGACGCCGTCCGACCATCGGACGTTGACAAGTGCAAGCGCAAAGTTTAACGTTCAACTAAACGCAACGGTCGCTCATCGAAGGGGTCGTTGCCTGGATCGTTGACCAAGTTCCTTTCGCACTGGAATCCAGCCATGAACCCAACCGCCGACCAGGCCGCGCCCACGATTGAGCCCGCCACGTCGCGTCTGGCTCTTCTGCATGCCGCGCTGCTCACGCCGTATGACGCCGTGGGTGAGGTCTCGCTGCGCGACCTGCGCGCACTGGTGGCCTATGTGCGCCGGCAGGGCATCGCCGGCCTGTATGTCGGCGGGTCGACCGGCGAAGGCCTGCTGCAGTCGGTCGAGGAACGTGGCGCCATCCTGGCCGCCGTGGCCGAGGCGGCGGACGGCGCGGCGCTGATCGGCCAGGTGGGCGCGGTGGCCACCCGCGATGCCCAGGCGCTGGCAAGGCGCTGCGCGCGGCTGGGATACGACGCGGTGTCGGCCATCCCGCCGATCTACTTTCCGCACCGCAAGGACGCCATCGTCGGTTACTACCAGGACATCCTCGACGCCGCCGCTGGCCTGCCCCTCATCATCTACAACATCCCGGCCATGAGCGGTGTGACCTTCACGCTTGACGACCTGGCCCGCCTGCTTGAACTGCCCGGGGTGATCGGCATCAAGCAGACCAGCATCGATATGTATCAGATGGAGCAATTGCGCCGGCGCTTCCCGGCGGCGCTGCTGCTCAACGGTTATGACGAGATGCTGCTGGCCGGCCTGGCCTCGGGTGCCAACGGCGGCGTGGGCAGCACCTACAACCTGATGGGCGGACGGTATCTGCAGTTGGCGCACTGCCTGTCAAAGGGCGACCTCAACGGCGCGCAGCAGGTGCAGGCCGGATGCAATGCGGTGATCGACGCGCTGGTGACGGCGGGTGTCTTTCCCGGTCTGAAGTATCTGCTGCACCGCCTGGGCGTGATCGGCACGCCGCTGTGCCGCAAACCCATGGCCACGCTGGGCGACACGGCCGCACTCGACCGCCTGCTCGACCAGTTCCCCCCCGCCGCGCACGCCACCTGAACGCGCTCGCCGCGTTCAGGCAGTCGCTTCGTCTGGCCCTTCCTATCCCCCTGAACCCCATCCGTCCAGAAAGGACCCCGAGATGCGTGTCGTACCCATGAAGGCGCTGCTCGACCGCGCCCATGCCGGCGCTTATGCCGTGCCAGCCTTCAACGTCTGCAACATGGAAATGATGCAGTGTGTGCTGAAGACCGCTGCGCAGGAAAAGTCGCCCGTCATCCTGGGCATCCATCCGCTGGAGGTGACCTACTTTGGCGGCGCCCAGGTGGCTGTGGCCACAGCCAAGGCGCTCGGTCAGGACCTCGACATCGACGTGGCCATCCACCTCGACCACGGTGACGAGGAACACCTGGTGATGCAGGCCCTGCGCGGCGGCTTCAGCAGCGTGATGTTCGACGGCTCCAGCCTGCCGCTGGAACACAACATCGCCCGCACGCGCTGGGTGGTCGAGACGGCGCACATGATCGGTGTGACCGTCGAGGGCGAGATTGGCACCATCGGCATGACCACCGAGTTCGGCGAACGCATAGAGAACGCACACCTGTCCGACCCGGTGTCGGCACAACGCCTGGCCGAAACCGGCATCGACTGCCTGGCGGTGGCCATCGGCAATGCCCACGGCTTTTACGCCGAGGAGCCCCGGCTGCGCTTCGATCTGGTCGAGCAGATCCGCGAGCGGGTGAAGATCCCGCTGGTGCTGCACGGTGGCACAGGCATACCCACCGACCAGATCCAGCACGCCATCAAGCTCGGCGTGGCCAAGATGAACATCGGCACCGCCCTGCGTTATGCATTCGTCTCGGCGGTCAAGGAGACCTGCGACACCGAGCCGGTGCGCGACCTGGCGCTCATGACGCTGGGCCGGGCTGGCATGCAGCGCATGGCCGAGGTCGTGCGCGACTACATCGGCATCGTGATGTCGAACAACCGCATGGCCTGAGCGGCACCCGTGCGACCTGCCAACCGGTACAGAAAGTAAGAGGACGACTCAGCATGAAGAACGCGAAGATCAAGAAGGTCGAGGTGCACCTCGTCTCCGGCCCGGTACCCCAGGGCCTGGCCGACGCGACCCGCAAGGTCGAGACGGTGGGCATGCTGGTGGTGCGTGTCACCACCGACTCGGGGCTTGAAGGCGTGGGCGTGACCTACCACGAAGTCGGTGGGCCGGCAGTCAAGGCGCTGATCGTGCACGACATGGCGCCGCGCCTGATGGACCGCAGCCCCTTCGACACCGAGGTGATCTGGCGCGAGTTCTTCGCCATCTTCCGCGGTGTCGGACGCAAGGGCCTGATGTTCTGCGCGCTCAGCGCGATCGACATCGCCTTGTGGGACCTGAAGGGCAAGTTGCTTGACGCGCCGCTGCACCGCCTGCTGGGCGGTGGCCGGGCCCGCGTGCCGGTGTATGCGAGCGGCGGCTGGACCACCTACGACGACGACCGGCTGGTCGAGGAGATGGTCGACTTCACCCGCCAGGGCTACCGGATGGTGAAGTTCAAGGTGGGCTACGAGGGCGGCAGGAACCCCGGTCGCGACGTGGAACGCGTGCGCAAGGTGCGCGAAGCCGTCGGACCGGATGTGGGCATGCTGCTCGACGCCAACAACTGCTGGGACGCTGCCACCGCCATCCAGTTCGCCAACCGGGTGCGCGAGTTCAACCCGATGCTGCTGGAAGAGCCGGTGTTCGCCGACGACATCCCCGGACTGGCCCGCTTCAAGCGCAAGACCGACATCCCGCTGGCCACCGGCGAGCACGAATACACCAAGTTCGGCGTGCGCGACCTGGTGATGGCCGAGGCCGCCGATATCGTGCAGGCCGACTTCGCCCGTGCCGGCGGCTACACCGAGATGCTCAAGTGCGCCGCCATCGTCGAAGCCTGGAACCTGCAGTTCGCGCCGCACGCCATGGAACACCTGCACCTGCCGCTGGCCGCGACCATGCACCACGTGCCATTCCTGGAGCGGCTGCGCCTGTTTGAAGGTGTGACACACAGCGTCTATGCCAACGCCCAGGTACCGACCGACGGCTACCTCGATGTGATGGAGGGCCCGGGCCACGGCCTGCTGCTCAACATGGACTTCATCCGCGAGCACGACGAGGTCTGAATCTGCCCACCATTTCATTCTGGAGCACCCCATGAAGATGATTCTTGGCGCCGGCCCGGCCGACGCATCCGATGGCAATACCCGTCCCGTGATCAATCCGGCCACCGGCCTGGAGATCGACACCGTTCCGGAAGCCACGCTCGAGGATGTACACAAGGCCGTCAGCGTCGCGGTCGAGGCGCAGAAGGCCTGGGCTGCGCTGCCCACACGCATCCGCACCGGCATGCTGCGCAAGGCCGCAGGCGTCTTCCGTGAGCGTCGCCGGGACCTGGGCCGGCTGCTGTCGACCGAAACCGGCAAACCCTACGAGGCCGAGGCGGTGTGGGAGTTCGACTCGGTCGCCCACGTGCTCGAAGCCAGCTGTGAGGTCGCTACCCACCACTACGGCACGACCATGCCGATCGGCATCGAGTCCGGCTACGACGATGACCTGCAGATGACATTGCCCGGTCCGCGCGGCGTGATCGCCTGCGTCGTGCCCTTCAACTTCCCGGTCGCGCTGTGGGCCTTCAAGGTCGGCGCGGCGCTGGCTGCGGGCAATGCGCTGGTGGTCAAGGCGCCGTCGTATGACCCGCTGGCGGTGATTAAGTGCCACGAGATCCTGATCGAGGCCGGCGTGCCGGCCGAGGTGATCCAGTGCCTGACAGGAGCCGGCGCACGCGTCGGCAATGCGCTGGTCGCCGATCCACGCATCGACGCGATCAACTTCACCGGCAGCACCGAGACCGGCGTGGCCATCGCCCGCATGGCGGCCGAGAACCTGACGCCCTACTACTTCGAACTCGGCGGCAACGACGCGCTGATCATCTGCGACGACGCCGACCTCGACCTGGCGGTGCGCGAGGCGGGCGACAAGTCGCGCAACTCGGGCCAGGCCTGCACGGCGGCAAAACGCTTCATCGTGCACAACAAGGTCAAGCAGCGTTTCATCGATCGCCTGGTCGAGGAGCGTTTGTCAAAGCTGGTGCTGGGCGACCCGCTCGACGCATCGACCACGATGGGACCGATGATTGCGCGCGCTGCCGCCAACGACATCGACGCCAAGGTCAGGCACACCATCGGGCAGGGCGCCCAACTGGTCTTCGGCGGCAGCCGCCGCGACAGCCACGCCTTCTTCGAGCCGACCGTGCTGACCCACGTGATGCCGTCGATGGACATCGCGCGCGACATGGAGGTCTTCGGCCCGGTCTGGCCGGTGATCGGCTTCGACACGGTCGAGGAGGCTGTGGCCATCCACAACAACAGCAAGTACGGCCTGGGCGGCGGCATCATCAGCCGCGACTACAAGAAGGCCCTGCGCATGGCCCACCAGATGCGCACCGGACACGTCGCCATTAACGCCTCCGGTGGCTTCCGCGCCGCCGAACTGCCCTTCGGCGGCGGCAACAAGGCCAGCGGCAACAGCCGCGAGTCGATGTCCGAGGTGATGCGCGAGGTCACGCAGCAAAAGTCCATCATCTTTCGTTACGTGCTGGCCGCCGATTGACTACCGTCTGGGTATGCGCCCGCTCTGGACGCCTACAGCCGCTGCTGCGTCGCCGCTCGGGATCAGTTGCTGGATCAATTTGTGCGCGAAGGCCTGCGCGCCCGCCTGACCATGTCAGCCTGGTGATATTCGTCCTTGTCGTTGGGTCCACCCGCCACTGCGAATCGCCGACCAGCGTTGCAACCCGGTTCAGGGGGCTGGGCCATTCGAATCTGGCGCGCGCGCTGCGACAATTTGCACATGAGCAGCCAGACCGCTACCCCAGAACTCAAGTCATGGATCATCGATCAGGCCCGAGCCGGGCACGCTCCAGAAGCCGTGCTCAAGGCCATGATGGCCAGTGGCTGGGACGAGGAGATCGCGATCAGCACGCTGGAGCAAACGCTGGAAAGCCATCTGGCCGCACTGGGTCTGCCCATCGTGCAAGCCCCAGCCGCACCACAAGGTCTGCCCGAGCCCGACCTTGCGGGCTCACCGTCCGAATTGCTGGTGCTGGGTCGCACGGTCAAGGTGCTGGCATCGATGCGCAACCCACGCGTGGTCGTCTTCGGCGGCTTGCTGGACGATGCCGAATGCGACGCCTTGATCGGGCAAGCTCGCCCACGCATGGCGCGTTCGGAGACGGTAGACGTGTCCACCGGGGGCAGCGAGGTCAATTCGGCACGCACCAGCCGAGGCATGTTCTTCTCGCGCGGCGAGTCGCCCCTCTTAGAGCAACTCGAGGCTCGACTGGCGGCGCTGGTCAACTGGCCGCTGGAAAACGGCGAGGGACTGCAGGTACTGCATTACCTGCCCGGGGCCGAATACAAGCCGCACTATGACTATTTCGATCCCGCACAACCCGGCACCGCCACGATCCTCAAGCGAGGTGGTCAGCGCGTCGGCACGATCGTGATGTACCTGAATACGCCCACTGCCGGCGGGGCCACGATCTTTCCGGACGTCGAACTGGAAGTGGCACCCGTGCGAGGGAATGCCGTGTTCTTCAGCTACGATAGTCCGTTGCCTGCGACACGCACTCTGCACGGCGGCGCACCCGTGATCACGGGCGAAAAGTGGGTGGCCACCAAGTGGCTGCGCGCCAGCCGCTTCGATTGAATCAAGCGGGTCACGCCGGGCGTTCGACCGCGTTGAGGATCCACGAACCGAAGAGTTCGACACCACGCCTGACGCATCTCCGCGTGCTGCCGCAGATTGTGAAGCCGCGCCATGCCGACCTTTCCTGTACCGAGACATACACCATGAAGATGACGACGTTCATGCCGAAATCCTTGCTCGCCACCGGTCTGGTGCTGCTGGCGGTCAGCACCGCCCACGCGCAAGGCAATGGGACGGTGACGACCACGGTCACGCCGCTGCAAAGCACAGCCACCCGCCTTGCACCGATCCCCCCTGCTGGTCAACCTGCCGCAGGGGTCGCCAACGGCGGCATGGTGGCAGGACAAGGTCAGCAGGCTGCGCTGCAACCCGTTCCGCCGGCCGGTGGGGGGGCCATGGCCACCGCCGCGCCGACGACAGAGCCCCAAGGGCGTGCATCGGCGGTCAGTGCGGGCAGCAAGTTGGACATGAGTGCGTCGACTTCTGCCACCGATAAGGCCCACAAGCCTCGCCGCCAGCATGCCAAGGCCGCTGCCCATGGCAGCAAGCGTGGGCCGGGCGACGTCAATGTGGCCGCTGACGCCGGTGTGTCGTCGCCCAAGGTCGCCACCGCAGGCACAGCGCACAAGAAGGTGAAAAAGGTCAAGAAGGCCAAGAAGACCAAGAGTGCCGATGCGGGCGGCGCGGCGGACAACAACAAGGTGGCTGACGCCGGCACCAAGCCGGCGAAGCACGCGAACAAGAGCGCGGGAGGCCAGAAACGCCTGATACCCAACGACGGGTCGCGGCCTTGACGATCACACATAGCAGTGGCCCTGGCGGCTGCGGTAACGCATGTCCGCCAGGAGCACAGTAAGCAACGCGGACTGCCAGGGCAAGGCCAACCACTCACGCACTCGAAATGCGCAGCGCGAATGTCGGGCGCCCGCCTAGCCGCCGCGACGCGGCGTCGTAGAGGTCAGTGCCGCGCGGGAAGGTCCGCGGCGGTCGCCGCCCCCAGCATTGCCACCACCGCCTTCACGCTGCGTGTCCGCACGTCGAGGGTCGCCATGGTGATTGCTGCGCACTGAGGATTCCGGGTGCCCTGAACCTGCAGCACGCGGTGCGGACGTACCAGCGGGCGGGTGGCCACCTGCCGAGCGCTGATGCCCCGAACCGTGCGGTCCGTTGGACCGACCCGTGCCATTGCCTGCCCCGCCGCGGCCCGAGGATGACGGCCCCGCGTGGTGTCCAGCCGCGCCGCCGCGGGCATGCCGGTCTGTCGACGATGGGCCACCGTGGCCAGAACGTCGCGATGCTCCGTCGCGCTGGGGCGCGCGCGATCCGCCGCCGCCTGCACCATTGAGCGTACGGCGCCCGATCTGGATGGGTTCAGCACGTTCGCCGGCAGGCACTTCGTAGCCAGCGACGGTTTCTCGTGGCAGGTCTCGCTTGATGAGTTTTTCGATGTCGGCCAGAAAGCCCTGCTCGTCCAGGCAGACCAGCGACAGCGCCTCACCCTGCGCGCCGGCACGGCCGGTACGGCCGATGCGGTGCACATAGTCCTCGGGCACGTTGGGCAGTTCGAAGTTGACGACGTGGGGCAACTGGTCGATGTCGATGCCGCGCGCCGCGATGTCGGTGGCCACCAGCACGCGCAGGTCGCCGCTCTTGAACTCGGCCAGCGCCTTGGTGCGTGCACCCTGGCTCTTGTTGCCGTGGATGGCCATGGCGCTGATGCCGGCCTTGTCGAGGAACTCGACCAGGCGGTTCGCGCCGTGCTTCATTCGCGTGAACACCAGCACCTGGTGCCAGTCCTGGCTCAGTACCAGATGGGCCAGCAGATCCTTCTTGCGCTCGCGCCCGACCATGATGACGCGCTGGGCGATGGTCTCGGCGGTGGTGTTGCGGCGTGCCACCTCGATCACCTGCGGCTTGTTGAGCAGCCGGTCGGCCAGGGTCTTGATCTCGTCGCTGAAGGTGGCCGAGAACAGCAGGCTCTGCTTCCTGGGCGGCACGATGGCCAGCACCTTCTTGATGTCGTGGATGAAGCCCATGTCGAGCATGCGGTCGGCCTCGTCGAGCACGAAGACTTCCACCTGCGACAGGTCGACCGCGCCCTGCTGGTGCAGGTCGAGCAGGCGGCCCGGCGTGGCCACCAGGATGTCCACGCCGCGGCGCAGGCGCTCGACCTGCGGGCCCATGCCGACGCCGCCAAAGATCACCATGCTGGTGATGGCGGGCAGGTACTTGCCGTAAGTGCGCACACTTTCTTCGACCTGGGCGGCCAGTTCACGGGTGGGCGTGAGAATGAGGGCGCGGATGGCCGGGCGGCCCTTGGCATTCTTCACTGCCGGGGTGGTGGACAGGCGGTGCAGCAGCGGCAAGGTGAAGCCGGCCGTCTTGCCGGTGCCGGTCTGCGCGCCAGCGAGCAGGTCGCCGCCGGCGAGCACCGCCGGAATGGCTTGTTGCTGAATGGGGGTGGGCGTGCTGTAGCCCTCTTCGGAAACGGCACGCAGCAGCGGCTGGGCGAGGCCCAGTTCATCAAAGGTCATGGAATGAGGATCCCGCACTATGCGGGTCGGTCCTGCCAGCCACCGCTCATCGCGAGGGTGCCAGTCGTAGGCGGGAGATTGGGAATTGGATCTCGAGGATCGAGGGGCGCGTCCGGACTGGATCGTTCGCCTCACCCACATTGTAGTCGCCGCCTCAGGGTTCGCCCTGGTTTCTGATGCAGCGCAGCAAAATCGAAGTGGATGTGCCTGACCGGCCTTGACTGGATTGCCATGGGACAGCCAGCCGGCAGCGGGATATGCACCAAAAGCAATTCAAAAAGCACCATTAAAGTGCACTTTATTGTCGCTCTGTGACTTGTTGGTGCGGCACTGGGCACCAATGACGGGCCCGAAATTTGCTTTCGTGGTGCAGCTTGCCCGGACGGGGTGCGTATTGGACGACCCGGGGCACCAGCTGCTGGCACGCAGCGCGATTTATGAGGACACGATGGAGACTTTGAAACAAGGCGCGGATGCATTGTTCATCCTGCTGGGCGCCATCATGGTGCTGGCCATGCACGCCGGCTTTGCTTTTCTGGAACTAGGCACGGTGCGCAAGAAGAACCAGGTGAATGCGCTGGTCAAGATCCTGGTCGACTTCGCAATGTCGACCATTGCCTACTTCTTCGTCGGGTATACGGTCGCCTACGGCGTCAACTTCTTCACTGGCGCTGAAGCACTCGCCGCCAAGAACGGCTACGAGCTGGTGAAGTTTTTCTTCCTGCTCACGTTTGCAGCGGCCATTCCGGCCATCGTATCCGGGGGCATTGCCGAACGTGCGCGCTTCAATCCGCAGTTGATCGCCACGGCGGTGATCGTCGGTTTCGTCTACCCCTTCTTTGAAGGCATCGCATGGAACGGCCACTTCGGTGTGCAAGCCTGGCTGAAGGCTGCCTTTGGCGCCGAGTTCCATGATTTCGCCGGCAGCGTGGTCGTCCATGCCGTGGGCGGTTGGATCGGTCTGGTGGCGGTGCTGATGTTGGGCGCACGTTCCAACCGTTATCGCAAGGACGGCGCTATCAGCGCTCATCCGCCGTCGAGCATTCCCTTTCTTGCCCTGGGCGCGTGGGTGCTGGCAGTGGGCTGGTTCGGCTTCAACGTGATGAGTGCGCAGACCCTGGACAAAATTTCTGGCCTGGTCGCCGTCAACTCGCTCATGGCGATGGTGGGCGGCACCCTGGTGGCCGTGGTGATGGGGCGCAACGACCCCGGTTTTGCCTATAACGGTCCACTCGCGGGTCTGGTCGCAGTGTGCGCCGGGTCTGACTTGATGCATCCTGCCGGCGCACTGTTGGTGGGCGGAGTGGCCGGGTGGGTCTTCGTCACCCTGTTCACGCTGACACAGAACCGCTGGAAGATCGATGACGTGCTGGGTGTGTGGCCCTTGCACGGCTTGTGCGGCGCATGGGGCGGGATTGCCTGCGGCATCTTCGGTCAGCAGGCGCTCGGCGGCGTCGGCGGCGTCAGCCTGGCTTCGCAATTGATCGGCACGGTGCTGGCCATCGTCTGGGCCCTGGTGGGCGGTGGGGCGGTTTATGGCGTCTTGCGCGCAACCGTTGGCCTGCGCCTGACGCAGGAGGAAGAATTCGAAGGCGCCGACCAAAGCGTCCACCGCATTGGCGCCACGCCCGAGCACGAGACGAGCTGGTAATCCCGAGGGCCTTCGGCACTGTCGGCCTGGCCCGGCTCGCCCGGCGCCTGGGCCACAGCACGATAGCAGCGGTCTCAGCGACTGCCGAAGATGGCCGTGCCAATACGTACGAGCGTCGTACCTTCCAACACAGCTGCCTCCAGGTCAGCGCTCATGCCCATCGACAAGGTGTCGAGCGCCAGTTCGGGCTGCAGCTGATTGAGTTGCTCCAAGAGGCGACGCAGTGCCGACAACGGTGCGCGCTGGGCTGAGCTGTCGTCGGCCGGCGCGGGAATGGCCATGAGGCCGCGCAACCGCAGGTGCGGCATGCGCGCGATGGCCGCCGCCAGGCTCGGCAGTTCCGTCGGCGCCACACCACTCTTGCTCGTCTCTCCGCTGATGTTGACTTGAAGACACACCTGAAGCGGCGGGAGGTGAACCGGTCGGTGTTCGCTCAGCCGCTGGGCAATGCGCAGGCGGTCAACACTGTGCACCCAGTCGAAGGCCTCGGCGACGCTGCGCGTCTTGTTGGACTGCAGCGGGCCGATGAGATGCCAGACCAGCTGATTGCGAAGTTCTGCCAGCGCCTGCATCTTTTCCAGCGCTTCCGCGACGTAGTTCTCTGCGAATTCGTGCTGTCCGGCAGCGTGCGCCTCGCGCACAGCGGCGGCCGGCTGGTTCTTGCTGACCGCTAGCAGTTTTATCGTTTCTGGCTTGCGTACAGCCTGTTCACAGGCGCTTGCAAGGCGCTGTTTCACGGTTTGCAGGCGGTCGCCGATCGTCGTCATAATGGTCATCACCAAGGGGGCAGGGGTGCGGATTCTCGCGGCGCCTGCCCCCTTGGTGCATCCTTCCAGCCGGCTCGCCAACCATGGATATCACTCAGCTCCTGTCCTTCACCGTGCGCAACAAGGCGTCCGACCTGCACCTGTCGTCCGGGCTGCCGCCGATGATCCGCGTGCACGGCGAGGTCCGCCGCATCAATGTCGACGCGTTCACCGACAAGCAGGTGCACGCCATGATCTACGACGTGATGAACGACCAGCAGCGCAAGGTCTTCGAAGAGACGCTGGAATGCGATTTCTCCTTCGAGATCCAGAACCTCGCGCGTTTTCGGGTCAATGCGTTCAACCAGAACCGCGGCCCCAGCGCAGCCTTCCGCACCATCCCGGACAAGGTGATGACGCTCGAGGATCTGAAGGCCCCCAAGATCTTTGCCGAGCTCTCGCTCAAGCCGCGCGGCCTGGTGCTGGTGACCGGGCCGACCGGCTCGGGCAAGAGCACCACACTAGCGGCCATGGTCAACCACATGAACGAGAACTCCTTCGGTCACATCCTGACCGTGGAGGACCCGATCGAGTTCGTGCACGAATCCAAGAAGTGCCTGGTCAATCAGCGCGAGGTCGGGCCGATGACCAAGTCCTTCGAGGCCGCGCTGCGCTCGGCCCTGCGCGAGGACCCGGACGCCATCCTGGTGGGTGAACTGCGCGACCTGGCCACCATCCGCCTGGCGCTGACCGCGGCCGAGACCGGCCACCTGGTGTTCGGCACCCTGCACACGTCGAGTGCCGCCAAGACCATCGACCGTATCGTCGACGTCTTCCCGGGCGACGAGAAGGAAATGGTGCGTGCCATGTTGTCCGAGTCGTTGCTGGCGGTCATCGCGCAACAGCTTTGCCGCGTGCGTGATGGCAACGGCCGCGTGGCCGCTCACGAAATCATGTTGGGCAACTCCGCCATCCGCAACCTGATCCGCGAAAACAAGGTGGCGCAGATGTACTCGATCATCCAGACCGGACAGTCGCAGGGCATGCAGACGCTGGACCAGAATCTGGTCGAACTGGTCAAGCGCAACGTCATCACCGCCGCCGAGGCGCGCACCAAGGCGCGCATGCCCGAGAACTTCCCGGGCTGAAAGCCGCAGGCGCAGAAAAGCACACCATGGAACGCGACCAGGCCTCCAAGTTCGTCAACGACCTGCTGCGGCTGCTGGTGTCGCGCAAGGGCTCCGACCTGTTCCTGACCGCCGACTTCCCGCCCGCCATCAAGGTGGATGGCAAGGTCACCAAGGTCTCGCCGCAGCCGCTCACCGGTCAGCACACCGTGGCGCTGGCCCGCTCGGTGATGAACGACAAGCAGGCCGCTGAATTCGAACGCACCAAGGAATGCAACTTCGCCATATCGCCGCCGGGGGTCGGACGCTTTCGCGTCAACGCCTTCATGCAGCAGGGACAGGTTGGCCTGGTCTTTCGGACCATTCCGCAGACCCTGCCCAGCATCGACGCGCTGGGCCTGCCGCAGATCCTCAAGGAGATCGTCATGGCCAAGCGGGGCCTGGTGATCATGGTGGGGGCCACCGGGTCGGGCAAGAGCACCTCGCTGGCAGCGATGGTCGACCACCGCAACGAAAACTCGCACGATCACATCATCACCGTGGAAGATCCGGTCGAGTTCGTGCATCTGCACAAGAATTCGATCGTCACCCAGCGCGAGGTGGGCATCGACACGCTGGACTGGGAGTCGGCGCTGAAGAACTCGCTGCGCCAGGCACCTGACGTGATCCTCATGGGCGAGATTCGAGACCGCATGACGATGGACCATGCCATCGCCTTTGCCGAGACCGGTCACCTGTGCCTGGCCACGCTGCATGCCAACAGTGCCAACCAGGCCCTGGACCGCATCGTGAACTTCTTTCCCGAGGACCGCCGGCCGCAGTTGCTGATGGACCTGTCGCTCAACCTCAAGGCCACCATTTCGCAGCGCCTGCTGCCGCGCGAGGAAGGCTCCGGGCGTATCGCTGCCGTCGAGATCATGCTCAACAGCCCGCTGATCAGCGACCTGATCTTCAAGGGCGACGTGAGCGGGATCAAGGAGGTCATGAAGCGCAGCCGCGAACTGGGCATGCAGACCTTCGATCAGGCGCTGTACGACCTCTACGAGGGCTATATGGTCAGCTACGCCGATTCGCTGCGCAATGCCGATTCACTCAACGATCTGCGCCTGGCCATCAAGCTCAACAGCGCGCGTGCGCGAAACAGTGATTTCAGTAGCGGCACTGAAACGCTCACCATCCTGTAGCCCGCGCCAACGGGCGGTGCCGTCGAGCCACAATAGCGCCGCTCCGGGGTGTACGCGCCAGCGTGCTGAGATCCATACCCGCGAACTTGAACCGGTTCATGCCGGCGTAAGAAGAGCAATCACTGCGGCCGTGCCCGGTCTGCAGTGGCACGTCCTTCGGCGCACTGACCCGACCTGCCTCCGAAAGACGACTGATGAAGATGCCCCTGACCGCCGGCGCCGTTGACCAGCGGCTACGACCCGCGCTCCAGCAACTGCAGCACGTCGCGAGCGCGCCTGCGCATCTCCTCGAACGCGCGAGGCCTGTGCCCGCGCCGGCCTGGCTGCCGATCTGCCGCCTGATGCAACCAGGATGTCCACCGCTCTGTGCGCCCAGGGCGTGCGTGCGGTGCTGGTTGACCAGCCTGAACCCCATCGCGGCCCGGCCAGCATCTGGCTGGAGACTCACCACGCACGCGGCTGGATAGTCGCTGCACACAGCCTCGACACGAGCGCCTGGCTGGACGCATGGCAGGCCGAACTGGCCGCGGGTCATGTACCCGCAGATGCGGCCCTGCTGGCCTGGCCCGAGTTGCCCACCCTGAACTGGGGTAGCGAAGTTGACGCAACGCCGAGTCCGGCCCCCGCGAGACATGCCCGCGCCGCGCCGCTGGGGCTGTACGCCATCGTCGACAGTGCCGTCGCGCTCACGCGTGTACTGGACGCCGGGGTTTACACAGCACAACTGCGCATCAAGCGACCCGCCGACGCTGACCTTTCCTGGCAGCATCAACTGCGCCGCGAGCTTCACGAAGGCCTGGCGGTGGCCGAAGGCCATGATGCGCAACTGATCATCAACGACCATTGGTTATTGGCCGCCGAACTCGGCGCCCGCGCCGTGCACCTGGGTCAGGAAGATCTGCTGGGGCTGGGCGCCAGCGGACGCGCCGAGTTGTGTGCCAGTGGCCTGGCGCTGGGCGTGAGTTCCCATTCGGTGTGGGAGCTGTGCCGGGCGCGGGGCCTTGCGCCGGCCTACATCGCCTGCGGCCCGGTCTGGCCGACCACGACCAAGGACATGCTTGAGGCGACGGCGTGAAGCGTCGCACCTGTGCGCCGCAGCACATCGGCACTGCGGGTGCGGGTCTGCTCGGTCGATGGCTGGCCCGGCAGCTCGTGCGAGCCGGTCATCGCGTCGAAGTTCACGATCCAGCGGAGGGCCCCGAACAACGCGGGACGGCCGGCTGGACGGCGGCCGGCATGGTCAGCCCCTTGGCCGAGCTCGAACCGGCGTTGCGCGGCGGCTTGCACGCCTGGATGCTGCCAGGTGAAGGCCGCATTCACACCGTACAGGCCATGATGGCCTTGCTGGCCGCAGGGCAGGGCGCGAGCTGGCGCTCGCGGGTCCACGAGGTCGCCCCATGATCGAGATCCTGCTCATCGGCGCGGCCCGCCGGCTTGACGACCACGCCACGCTGGCCGACGTGGTCGGGCAGCTCGGTCGGTTGCCCAACGCGCTGGCGACCGCCGTCAACGGCGAATTCGTTGCTCGCGCCCAACGTGCCGAACGTTGCCTCCAGCCAGGCGACCAGGTCACGACCTTTTAACCCATCACCGGTGGATGACAACTTGACGACATTGACCCTCGGCGGCGTCGAACTGCACAGCCGCTTCTTCCTCGGCACTGCCAGTTGTCCCTCGCCGGCCGTGCTGGCCGCTGCAATCGACGCCTCGGGCACGCAGGTCGTGACGGTCGGCCTGCGTCGCCAGCTCGCTGGTGACGGCGCAGCCGGTGAGTTCTACTGCCACATCCGCGCCTGCGGCGCCCGTTTGCTGCCCAACACCGCCGGCTGCACCACGGCGCGCGAGGCGGTCACGCTGGCACGCATGGCGCGGGAGATGTTCGACACCCACTGGATCAAGCTCGAGGTGGTCGGCGACGACTACACCCTGCAGCCCGACCCCTGGGAACTGGTGGTGGCCGCCCGTGAGCTGGTGGCCGACGGCTTCGAGGTGTTTCCGTATTGCACCGACGACCTGGTGACATGCAACCGCCTGCTCGACGCCGGCTGCCGATTGCTGATGCCCTGGGGTGCGCCCATCGGGTCCGGACAGGGCCTGCTCAACCCATCGGCCCTGCGCACCCTGCGGTCTCGGCTGCCGGGCGTGCCGCTGGTGGTCGACGCCGGCATCGGCTCGCCGCGCGACGCGGTGCACGCCATGGAACTGGGCATTGACGCGGTGCTGGTCAACTCGGACGTCGCACTGGCCCAGGATCCGGTCGCCATGGCGCGTGCATTCCGGCTGGCCATCGAGGGCGGGCGCCTGGCCTGGCAGGCCGGCATCATGGCCAAGCAGGACATGGCGGTGGCGACCACACCGGTCACCGGCCGGCCATTTCTGCTTTGACCGCAAGCGCACCTGCAGCGTCCAAGAAGGTGCGGGGAGCCGCGCCTGACCGCCTTGTTCGCGCTGTCACCGGCCCGCAGGTGTACATGCGTGGTGACCGCAATCGCGGCCGACAACGTGATGACCGACACTCGCGGCCTTGTTTCCACTATCCGATCGCCGAACCATGAACGCTCCCCGCAGCTATGACGCAATCGCGTCCCGTCACGTGGCCTTTCTGGGCCTGGGGGTCATGGGCGGCCCGATGGCCAGCCACCTGGCCCGTGCGGGTCACCAGGTCACGGTCTACAACCGCACCACGGCAAAAGCCCAGGCCTGGGCCGCCGAACACGCCGCACAAGGCCTGAAGGTGAGCGCGGCCGCCAGCCCGCGCGAGGCCGCCGCCGGCGCCGAGATCGTGTTCTGCTGTGTCGGCAACGACGATGATCTGCGCTCGGTGGTCCTGGGCGAACTGGGCGCGTACGCAGGCATGTCCCAGGGCGCCATCTTCGTCGACCACACCACCGCCTCGGCCGCCGTGGCGCGTGAACTGGCCGCCGTCGGCGCGACCCAGGGCATCCACTTCATCGATGCGCCGGTCTCGGGAGGCCAGGCCGGCGCGGTCAACGGCGCGCTCACGGTGATGTGCGGCGGCGACGCGGCCTCGTTCGACAGCATGAAGCCGGTCGCGATGGCCTTCTCGCGCGCCGTCACGCTGCTGGGCGCCAGCGGCGCCGGCCAGTTGGCCAAGATGGTCAACCAGATCGCCATCGCCGGGCTGGTGCAGGGCCTGTCCGAGGCCGTGGCCTTCGGCCAGAACGCCGGGCTGGACATGCACGCGGTGCTGGACGTCATCGGCAAGGGCGCGGCGCAGAGCTGGCAGATGGACAATCGCGGCAAGACCATGGTCGATGACAAGTTCGAGTTCGGCTTCGCGGTCGACTGGATGCGCAAGGACCTGGGCCTGGTGCTCGACGAGGCGCGCCGCAACGGCTCCAAGCTGCCGGTCACCGCCCTGGTCGACCAGTTCTACGCCGACGTGCAGGCCATGGGCGGACGGCGCTGGGATACCTCCAGCCTGGTGCGCCGCCTGCGCAAGGCCTGAGGCTAGCAAAAGACGACGCCGACAACACAACGGGCGCCGCAGCGCCCGTCTTCATCATGCCTGCACCGGCGAGCACGCACTTGGCGGCCTGCCGCAGCGCTCAAGGCCGGCGCTACTTGCCCTGGATGGACTTGAGCTCTTCGGGCGAGATGATCTCGACCAGGCGCACCACCTTCTGCACGCCTTGCACTCCGCGTGCGATCTCGATGCCGCGGGTCGCCTCGGCTTCGGTGACTCGGCCGAACAGATAGACCACCCGTCGGTCGGTGAAGACCTTGAAGGCACTGACGGAAATGCCGGCCGCGTCGACCAGGCTGGCCCTGACCTTGGTGGTGAGCACCGCGTCATTGGATCGGTCACTGGCCGAGCTGGGCCAGGCCACGGCCAGATCCTCGGCGCTGACCGACTTGACGTTGTCGACCTTCTTCACCGCCTGCTCGATGGCAGCGCGGTCTTCTTCCTTGAAGATCTCGCCAGTCAGCAGCACGGCGCGGTTGTAGGCCGTGACCGTGACGTGGGCGCGATCGCCCACCACGTCGCGCAGGCGATTGCCTGCCTTAAGTTCGATGGCCTGGTCTTCCAGCTGGCTGGCGGACGTGCGGCGATCGCTCACCACCGACACCCCGCCCAAAGCAGCGCCGCCCACCACCAGCGGCACACAGCCGCTGCCAGTGACAAGTACCGTCAACAGCAAGGACGCACCGGCCAGGGGCCGCAGCAGCCTGGGCATCGACAGGGCAGGAGAGAGGGAACGGGGAGCAGTCATCAGTCTTCCTTTTCACCAAGCAGTTGCAGGTCGATGGCATCGCAGATGCAGTGGATCACCAGCAGATGGACCTCCTGGATGCGCGCGGTGCGTGTGGCCGGCACGCAAATGTGCACGTCGGTTTCGGCCAGCTGCTGCGCCATGCGGCCGCCGCCCTTGCCGGTAAGGGCCACAACCACCATGTCCTTCTCGCGTGCGGCCTCGATGGCGGCCAGCACATTGGCCGAATTGCCGCTGGTACTGATGGCCAACAACACATCACCCGGTTGGCCCAGGGCCTGGACCTGCTTGGAAAAGATCTGCTCGAAGGCGTAGTCGTTCGCGACCGCGGTGAGGATCGACGTATCAGTCACCAGCGAGATGGCCGCCAGGCCAGGACGCTCGCGCTCGAAACGGCCGACGAACTCGGCGGCGAAATGCTGGGCGTCGCCCGCCGAGCCGCCATTGCCGCAGGCCAGCACCTTGCCGCCCGAGGTGATGGCCCCCATGATGGCCATCACGGCGTCCGCGATAGGCCGCGTCAAGGTCTCGGCGGCGGCGTACTTGAGGTCGGCACTATCGAAGAACTGTTGCTGTATGCGTTGTTCAAGCATGAGTGGAATGATAGTCCAGCGTTATGGCGGGCCTGGCCGTCAGCCGGCCTGGACGTCGAAGGCACCTGGCAGCCAGCTGAGCTCACCGGCGTCAATGGCCACAACGTCAAAGCGACACGGCGGCAGTTCGGCCCAGCCGCGCAGATAGTGGCGTGCGGCGTGCACGATGCGACGCTGCTTGCTGGTGGTGACGCTGGCCGCGGCGCCACCGTGCCGCTTGTCGGCGCGCGCGCGCACCTCGACGAACACGACAGTGCCATCAACGTCGCGCAGGATGAGGTCGACCTCACCGGCACGGCGGGAAGGGCCGAGGGCGACTCGATAATTGCGCGCCAGCAGAGTCAGTCCGTGGCCCTGCAGATAGGCCAGGGCCAGCGCTTCGGCCGCGTCGCCGCGTGCCTTGGTGCCCAAGTGCGCACAGTCCAATGATTCCTGCCGAACCGTCATGCTCAGCCCCTCCGATCCGCCATCCACGCCGGCAGCGCCAGCCGTCCAACCACCCTCTGGCGCGGCGGGCTTGCCGGCCGATCCAGGGCTGGCCGCTGGGCCAGCCAGCAATGAGCCAGCCAGTCCGCGCCTCCCGGGCTGGCAGACGCTGGTGGACGCTGCGGCGGGCCAGCAGTATCCGCCCGCAACCCTGTACGTGGTGGCCACACCCATCGGCAATATCGCCGACCTCGGTCCGCGCGCACTGCAGGCGCTGACTCAGGCCGACGTCGTGGCGTGCGAGGACACGCGAGTGAGCGGCCAGTTGCTTGCCCGGCTGGGCCTGCACCGGCCCTTGCTCGCTGTGCACGAGCACAACGAGGCCCAGGCGGCCCAGACCATCGTGGCGCGGCTTCAGCGTGGCGAACGTGTCGCCTACGTGAGTGACGCCGGAACGCCCGCTGTGTCCGATCCCGGCGCACGCCTGGTCGCGGCGGTGCGCATGGCCGGGCTGCGCGTGTTGCCGCTGCCTGGGGCGAGCAGCGTTGCGGCCGCACTGTCCGTGGCCGGCGATAGCTTGGCCGAGGGTCATGTCTTCCATGGCTTCTTGCCGACCAAGACGCAGGCGCGCGCGCAGGCGCTCGCCCAGGCCTTGGCGGCGCAGGACGCTGCCGCTGCGCCGCCGGCGGGCAAGCCCTTGGCCCTGGTCCTGTTCGAGGCCCCCCACCGCATCGCCGAGCTGTGTGAAGAACTGGCACGGCAGGTTCCGAACCGCCTGGTCAGCCTGTGCCGCGAGCTGACCAAGCAGTTCGAGCAGATCGTCACCCAGCCTGCAGCCGACCTGCCGGGGTGGCTTGCTGCTGACGCTGACCACCTGCGCGGCGAATTCGTGGTCGTGGTGCATGCACCGCAGCCGCGCAGCGGCGGTGGCGGCCAGGGCTTGCCGCCTCAGGCCGAGCGGCTGCTGGTCACGCTGCTGGCCGAACTGCCGCTCAAACAGGCGGCTGCACTGGCCGCTCAGGCCCTTGATCTGCCGCGCAAGGTGCTCTACCAGCGCGCATTGGCCTTGCGTCAGCACGCCGACACTGGGCAGTCAGGCGCGGATGACGGCTTGGACTGAGCTGCGTTCAGACACACATGAAGGCCAGCTTGCGGGAACCAGCGGCGCCGCGGCGCTTCTTAGGGCGTCGCGGCCGTCATCCGACTGTCCGGCAGTTCGTCACCACATCCTGATCGTTCATCGACATGCCTACATCCGACCCATCCAGCGACCTGCGCCGACGCCTGCTCGGCGGCGCACTGGCCCTCGGAGCCGCGCTGCCGGCCCTGGCCCGACCCGCAACGCCGCGGAAAAAGGCGCCCGCCAAGGCCTTGACCGGCAAGAAGGGCCGCCCGCTTGGCAATGCCAAGGCCGACCCAGCCGCAGCGGCTGCGGATGCGCCGGGGCGCGTCCTGCCCCAGGTGCTCGCGCCCATGGATCTGCAGGAACGCCAATTGGCGAATGGTCTGCAGGTGGTGGCCCTGCCCATGCCTGGGTCGGCCAGTGTGAGCGTGCAGGTCTGGTATCGGGTGGGCGGCAAGGACGACCCAGTCGGCCGTTCGGGCTTCGCCCACCTGTTCGAGCACATGATGTTCAAGCGCACGCGCTACATGGCCAACGAGCAGTTCGACCGTCTCACCTCCGACGTCGGCGGCGAAAACAATGCCTTCACCGCCGAGGACACGACGGCCTACCACTGCGTCGTGCCGTCCAATCAGCTGGAGCGCATCCTGTGGGCCGAGGCCGAACGCATGGCGCATCTTGAGGTCGACCAGGCCAGCTTCGACAGCGAACGGGCGGTCGTGCAGCAGGAGCTGCGCCAGCGGGTGCTGGCCTCACCCTACGGCCGCCTGTTCAATGCCCTGCCCGGGGCGGCCTTCGAGCTCCATCCGTACAAGCGCCCGGTGATCGGCAGCATCGAGGATCTGGACGCCGCCACCCTGGGCGATGTGCAGGCCTTTCACCGCACCTACTACCGGCCGGACAACGCCACCTTGGTAGTGGCCGGTGGCTTCGAGCCGGCGCGACTGCACGCCTGGGTCGATCGTTATTTCGGCGCGCTGGACAACCCGGCCACGCCGGTGCCGCGCATCAACGTGGTCGAACCATTGCGCACCGCGCCTCGGCACGTCAGCGTACGGGCGGCCAACGTGCCGCTGCCGGCCGTGGCTCTGCTGTGGCAAGCCCCCCCCGCGCGGCATGTGGACGCCGCTGCCTTGCAGATCGCGGCCGCCTTGCTGGCTGGGGGCGACTCGTCCAGGCTGAACGAGTCGCTGGTCTACCGCGAGCAATCGGCCCAGGCCGCCGGCTTCAGCGCCGACTTGTACGCCGACGCCGGCATGTTGGTGGCATACGGCATTGCGGCCTCGAACCAGCCACTGGCGCGGGTGGAAGCCGGACTGATGCGCGAGATCGGCCGCCTGGCCGCCGCGGCGCCTCGCGCTGACGAACTCGACAAGGTGCGCGCGCAGTTGCTGACCGCTGCGGTGAGCGAGCGCCAGACACCACTCGGACGCGGCATGTCCGTCGGCTGGGCGGTCATCCAGCGCGGCGACGTGCATGCCGCCAATCGTGCGGTCGACGAGCTCAATGCCGTCACCGGCGCCGATGTTCAAAAGGTGCTCAAGCGTTACGTGGTGGATGGCAAACGGGTCAGCCTGACCTATATGGCCGAGGCCAAGGCGGCCGACGGGCCTGTTGCACCGGCAGCGTCCGGAGCGCAGCCATGAGCGAACGCACCGCAAGCGGCCGCGTGGCGCCCAGGCCCGCAGACGCATACGACACCTCCACCGTGACCACCATGACCCCACTGAGCGCACCGTGCACGGAGCTGCCACCACCGCGCCGCCACTGGATGCGCAGCCTACTCGGACTGGCAGTCGGCGGGGGCGGCCTGGTCGGTGGATGGGAGCTTGCGCACGCCGGAACGCCAGGCGTCGACCTGCCACCTGAGCCCGGCCCGATGCGCGAGCTGGAACTGCCTGCCGTGCACGAGTCACAGCTCGCGAACCGCCTGGACCTCATCGTGGCCGGCGTGGCTGGCACGAACAAGCCCTTGCCCCTGGTCCACGCCACCTTGGTGTTGCGCGCCGGCAGCCTGGCGGACCCGGCCGACCGCTGTGGTCTGGCTGACCTCACCGCCACCTTGCTGAGCAAGGGCGCAACACGCGCCGGCCGACCCATCGATGCAGCCATGCTGGCGCGCCAGGCCGAAGCCTTGGGCGGCAGTCTGACCACCAGCGCCGGGCCGGACAGCCTGACCGTGAGCATGACCGTGATGCCGGCCAAGCTCGATGCCGCGCTGGCCCTGATGGCCGACGTGATGCGTCGCCCGCTGCTGCAGGCGGCTGAGCTCGAACGCGCCCGCAGCCAGGCTGTTGATGGTCTGCGGGTCAGCCTGTCCGACCCGTCAGCGCTGGCGTCGCGGGTGGCCCGCAAGCTCTGGTGGGGTCAAGGACCGCATGCTGCGGTTGTCACGCCTAGCTCCTTGCAACGCATCAGTCGGGACGACGTGGCGAGCTTCCACCACCGCTGGGCACGCCCGGATCGTGCTGCCCTGGTGCTGGCAGGTGATGTCGATCCGGGCGCGGCGCGCCGGTTGGCCGAGCGCTGGCTGGGCGACTGGGCCGCACCGGCTGAAGCCGCACCTGAACTGCCGGGCGCCGCTCCTGCGCCGCTGGCCCCACCGCTCGTGCTGGTCGATCTGCCCGGCGCCGGACAAAGCGCGGTGGTGCTGTTGGCACCTGGCGTGAGTGACGGGTCAGCCGAACGCCGCACGGCCCAGATCGCCAATGAGGTGCTGGGTGGTGGGTATTCGTCGCACCTGAACCAGGAAATCCGCATTCGCCGCGGACTGGCCTATGGCGCAGGCAGCCACGTGGACCTGCAGCGCCAGGGCGGCAGCCTTGTCGCCAGCGCCCAGACCGGCAACGATCACGCGGTCGAAGTGGCTCAACTGCTGCGCGAGACCGTCCTCGCCATGGCGTCCTCACCTCCAGCTGCAGACGAATTGATTGCGAGACAGTCCAACATCGCCGGCCTGTTCGGACGTCGCTTCGACACCGTCGAAGGCACGGCCAGCCTGATCGCCAACCGCTGGGCGCGCGGCCGGCCGCTGGCCGAGTTACGCACCGCCGTGCCTGAACTGCTGGCTGTCACAGCCGAAGCCGTACAGGATTTTTCGCGCAAGCACTGGAACGACCCGGCACAACTGCGCACCCTCATCGTTGGTGACTTGAGCCAGGTCGGCGAAGGTGTGCAATCCCTGGGGCCGTCCGCACTGCGCCTGAATGCCAAGGATCTGGATCTGGACCACCCGTTGCCTGCCGTGTCGTAGTTCCGGGCGGTGCCTGCAGCGAGGGCACTCGTGGACGGCGCCGGACGCCGCCTTGCGATGCAGCAGAAAACTTCGCATCGCGCCGCGCCGGGGTGGACAAGACGGTCAGGTTCACCCTAGAATCGAACGATCGTGCTTTTTTGCTGCACTGCATTGACGCTGTGCAGCACGGGTCGCGGTTGCGCGAATGCAAGGCAAACGCGCGCCTAGAATTTCACGCTGAACCACCGTCCTCCACCACCCACCGGGGGCTGCAGCCCCGCAGGAGAAGAACTCATGAAGGTACTCGTGCCCGTCAAACGGGTCGTCGACTACAACGTCAAGGTGCGCGTCAAGAGCGACGGCGCGGGCGTGGACATCGCCAACGTCAAGATGAGCATGAACCCCTTCGACGAGATCGCGGTGGAAGAAGCCGTGCGTCTGAAAGAGAAGGGCGTGGTCACCGAGATCGTCGCGGTCTCCTGCGGCGTCACCCAGTGCCAGGAGACCCTGCGCACCGCCATGGCCATCGGCGCGGATCGCGCCATCCTGGTCGAGAGCGCCGACGAACTGCAGCCCCTGGCCATCGCCAAGCTGCTCAAGGCCCTGGTGGACAAGGAACAGCCCGGCCTGGTGATCCTGGGCAAACAGGCCATCGACGGCGACAACAACCAGACCGGCCAGATGCTGGCCGCGCTGGCCGGCCTGCCGCAGGCCACCTTTGCCAGTAAGGTGGAAGTGGCCGACGGAGCCGCCAAGGTCATCCGCGAGGTCGACGGCGGCCTGGAAACCATCAGCGTCAAGCTGCCCGCCATCGTGACGGCCGACCTGCGCCTCAACGAGCCGCGCTACGTGACCCTGCCCAACATCATGAAGGCCAAGAAGAAGCCGCTCGAGACGGTCAAGCCGGCCGATCTGGGCGTGGACGTGGCCCCGCGCATCAAGACCCTCAAGGTCAGCGAGCCGCCCAAGCGCGGCGCCGGCGTGAAGGTGCCCGACGTCGCCACCCTGGTGGCCAAGCTCAAGAACGAAGCCAAGGTGATCTGAACATGACGACACTGGTCATTGCCGAACACGAACACGGTGCCCTCAAGGGTGCCACGCTCAACACCGTCACCGCCGCCAGCAAGATCGGCGCCGAGGTGCACGTGCTGGTCGCCGGCCAGGGCGTGCAGCCGGCTGCCGCGGCGGCCGCGCAGATCGCCGGCGTGGCCCAGGTCCTGGTCGCCGACGGCGCCAGCCTGGGTGAACAGCTGGCCGAGAACATGGCCGCCCAGGTCGTCGCCCTGGTGAAGAGCGGCGGCTACAGCCATGTGCTGTTCGCCGCCACGGCGCACGGCAAGAACGCCGCGCCGCGCGTGGCCGCGCTGCTGGACGTCGCGGCGCTGAGCGACGTCACCGCCGTAGTCAGCGCCGACACCTTCGAGCGCCCGATCTACGCCGGCAACGCCATTGCCACGGTGCAGAGCAGCGATGCGGTCAAGGTCATCACCATCCGCACCACCGGCTTCGACGCTGCGGCCGCTTCGGGCGGCTCAGCGACCGTGAAGAGCGTGGACGCGGTGGCCGACTCGGGCTTGTCGAGCTTCATCGGCCGCGAGGTCACCAAGAGCGACCGGCCCGAACTGACTGCGGCCAAGATCATCGTCTCCGGCGGCCGTGCCCTGGGCAGCAGCGACAAGTTCAACGAGGTGCTCACGCCGCTGGCCGACAAGCTCGGCGCGGCCCTGGGCGCCAGCCGCGCCGCGGTGGATGCGGGCTATGCGCCCAACGACTGGCAGGTGGGCCAGACCGGCAAGATCGTGGCGCCGCAGCTCTACATTGCCGCGGGCATCAGCGGCGCCATCCAGCACCTGGCGGGCATGAAGGACTCCAAGGTGATCGTGGCGATCAACAAGGACCCCGAGGCGCCCATCTTCAGCGTGGCGGACTACGGTCTGGAGGCCGACCTGTTCGTCGCCGTGCCCGAGCTGACCAAGTTGCTCTGACCTGACTGACACCGTGAACTGAATCCGGCCACCCGCCGAACCAGGCGCCCACCCGGAGCGGTTGAGGCGCCTTTTTTCTGGATTGAAGGAGAAAAACCATGAGCTACCAAGCCCCAGTCAAGGACATGTTGTTCGTGATGAAGGAACTCGCCGGCATCGAGGCCGTGGCGGCCCTGCCCGAGTTCGAGGACGCCGGCTACGACACGGCCGCCGCCGTGCTGGAGGAATGCGCCAAGCTCAACGAGGCCGTGGTCGCACCGCTGAACTGGACCGGCGACCAGCAGCCCAGCTCGTTCAAGGACGGCAAGGTCACCGCCACGCCCGGCTTCAAGGAAGCCTTCAAGGAATACGGCCAGGGCGGCTGGCAAGGCCTGCACCACCCGGCCGACTTCGGCGGCCAGGGGCTGCCCAAGCTCATCCACGCCGCCTGCGTGGAGATGCTCAACAGCGCCAACCTGAGCTTTGCCCTGTGCCCGCTGCTGACTGATGGCGCCATCGAGGCGCTGCTGACTGCCGGCAGCGACGAGCACAAGGCCAAATACCTGCCCAAGATGATCGACGGCAGCTGGACAGGCACCATGAACCTGACCGAGCCTCAGGCCGGTTCGGACCTGGCGGCGGTGCGCACCCGCGCCGAGCCCCAACCCGACGGTAGCTACAAGATCTTCGGCACCAAGATCTTCATCACCTGGGGCGAACACGACATGGCGGAGAACATCATCCACCTCGTGCTCGCGCGGGTGGCCGGTGCGCCCGAAGGCGTCAAGGGCATCAGCCTGTTCATCGTTCCCAAGTTCATGGTGGGCGATGACGGCTCGCTCGGTGCGCGCAACGACGTGCACTGCGTGAGCATCGAGCACAAGATGGGCATCAAGGCCAGTCCGACCGCGGTGCTGCAGTTCGGCGACCACGGCGGCGCGGTGGGTTATCTCGTCGGCCAGGAAAACCGCGGCCTGGAGTACATGTTCATCATGATGAACGCCGCCCGCTTCGCCGTAGGTGTGCAGGGCATCGCGGTGGCCGAGCGCTCCTACCAGCACGCGGTGGCCTATGCGCGCGACCGCGTGCAGTCCCGCCCGGTGGATGGCTCGCTGCCGGCGGCTGCACCCATCATCCACCACCCCGACGTGCGCCGCATGCTCAGCACCATGCGCGCCTACACCGAGGGCTGCCGTGCCCTGGCCCTGGTGGCCGCCGCGGCCTATGACGCCGCCCACGGGCACCCGGACGCCGAGGTGCGCAAGCAGAACCAGGCCTTCTACGAATTCATGGTGCCGCTGGTGAAGGGCTACAGCACCGAGATGAGCCTCGAGGTGACCAGCCTGGGCGTGCAGGTGCATGGCGGCATGGGCTTCATCGAGGACACCGGCGCGGCGCAGTACTACCGCGACGCCAAG
>JBEEJN010000030.1:0-74916 GCA_041169165.1 Pseudomonadota bacterium | reverse complement strand
GTGCTGCGCGAGCTCAAGCGCGGCGGACAGTGCTACTTTTTGCACAACGAGGTCGAGACGATCGAAAACCGCCGCCAAAAGCTCGAAGAAATCCTGCCCGAAGCCCGCATTGCCGTGGCCCACGGCCAGATGCCCGAGCGCGAGCTGGAGCGGGTCATGCGCGACTTTGTGGCCCAGCGCTACAACATCTTGCTGTGCTCGACCATCATCGAGACCGGCATCGACGTGCCCACGGCCAACACCATCGTGATGAGCCGGGCCGACAAGTTCGGCCTCGCCCAGCTGCACCAGCTGCGCGGGCGCGTGGGCCGCAGCCACCACCAGGCCTACGCCTACCTGCTGGTGCCCGACATCGAGGGCCTGACCAAGCAGGCCGCCCAGCGCCTGGACGCCATCCAGAGCATGGAGGAGCTGGGCTCGGGCTTCTACTTGGCCATGCACGACCTGGAGATCCGCGGCGCCGGCGAGGTGCTGGGCGAGCACCAGAGCGGCAACATGATGGAGATCGGCTTCCAGCTCTACAACGAGATGCTGGCCGAGGCGGTGCGGGCGCTCAAGTCCGGCCGCGAGCCCGATCTGCTCTCGCCCACCGGCGTGTTCGGCGCCGCGACCGAGGTGAACCTGCATTCACCCGCCCTGCTGCCCGACAGCTATTGCGCCGACGTGCACACCCGCCTGTCGCTGTACAAGAAGCTGGCCAGCGCCGACCGGCCGGACAAGATCGACGCGCTGCTGGAAGAAATCACCGACCGCTTCGGCAAGCTGCCGGCCCAGGGCCAGACCCTGTTCGACGTGCACCGCCTGCGCGTGCTGGCCCGGCCCTACGGCCTGGCCAAGATCGACGCCGGGCCCAACGTGATGAACCTGCACTTCCGCCCCAACCCGCCGGTGGACGCCCAGCGCATCGTCGAGCTGGTGCAGAAGAACCGCAACGTCAAGCTGGCCGGCAACGACAAGCTGCGCATCGACAAGGCCTACGCCGAGGTGAAGGACCGGGTGCAGTACATCCGCGATGTACTCAAGGCGCTGGGGCAGCCCCGGGCAGTGCAGGTCTGACGCTCAAGTTGCACTGCAACATGGCATCCAGGGGCGATGGCTAAAATTCCAGCCATGAGCACCGAGACACGCGCGCACGCATCCGCCCCAGTCACCGCCCCTTTCACTGCGCCTGCCGCGACGCAGGAATTCGCCCCTGGCCTGGTGCTGCGCGGCATCACCGCGCCGCTGCGCCTGGCTGACTTCAGGCTGGTGGCCTTCGACATGGACTCGACGCTGATCAACATCGAGTGCGTCGACGAGATCGCCGCCGCCGCCGGCCGCAAGGCCGAGGTGGCGGCCATCACCGAAGCGGCGATGCGCGGCGAGATCACCGACTACAAGGACAGCCTGCGCCGCCGCGTCGCCCTGCTCAAGGGCGTGCCGGTGAGCGCGCTTGAAGAAGTGTGGACCGAGCGCCTGCAGCTCAACCCGGGCGCCGAGACCCTGGTGCGCGCCTGCGGCAGTGCGGGCCTGGCCACCCTCATCGTGTCGGGTGGATTCACCTTCTTCACCGACCGACTGAAGGCCAGGCTGCAGGTGAATGACGCGCGCAGCAATGTGCTGGAGATAGAGGGCGGGGCTCTCACCGGTCGACTGGTCGATCAGTCCTGGGGCGACATCTGCGACGGCGAGGAAAAGCGCCGCAAGCTGCTGGAGAACTGTGCCGCGTTGGGCATCGCCCCGTCACAGGCCATCGCCGTGGGCGACGGCGCCAACGACCTGCCCATGATGGGCGCAGCCGGCCTGTCGGTGGCCTATCACGCCAAGCCCGCGGTGCGCGAGCGCGCCAACGTCGCCATCAACAGCGGCGGGTTGGACCGGCTGCTGGAAATCCTGCGCTGATCGATCAGCTCGCCTCTTCGTCCAGCACCACGATGCCGTCGGCATCGGCATAAAGCCAGTCACCCTGTCGCACCGGCACGCCCTGGATGAACACGTCGACCTCGCGCTGACCCTGGCCGCGTCGGTCGGTGGGCAGTGGTATCGCTGCCAGGGCCTTGATGCCGGTGTGACAGAGCTTGAGTTCGGCCACGTCGCGCACGCAGCCGTCGATCACCAGGCCGGCCCAACCATTCTTCGCCGCCGAGGCGCCAAGGTTGCCGCCCAGCAGGGCGCGGCGCAGAGAGCCGCCGCCGTCGACGACCAGCACGCGGCCGTGGCCGGCACTTTCCACCAGGGCTTTCACCTCGGTGTTGTCCTCGTGACACTTGACGGTGACCACCTGGCCGGCGAATTCGGTCACGCCGCCAAAGTCACGAAAGACCGGCGGCAGCACACGAAACCGTCCCGAACTGTCGGTCTTGAACTGGTCGCACAGGTCGCAGGTGGGAATGGGATGTACTTGAATGGTCATGATGGTGTTTCGGGCACAGCTGGGATATGCCCATCATCACACCACGGCGAGCTTGCGGCAGTCTGGAAAGACAGGCGCCGGGCAGATCATGACCAACCGCAAGGTTGTGCGTCGGTCGCCACGCAGCGCCTGCCTGCCGCGCTGTTGTATGCCTGTCAGATGCCTGCGCTGCCCAGGCTGGCCAGGAAGGCGTCGCCGTTCTGGTAGCCGATCACGCGCGGGCTGGCGAGTAACTGGCCACGGGCGTCGTAGAACACGATGCCGGGCGGCCCAAACAGATTGAAACGCCGGAGCAGAGCCTTGTCATCGTCGCTGTTGGCGGTCACGTCGGCTTGCAGCAGCACGGCGTTTGCCAGCCGGGCGCGCACCCGTTCATCACGGAAGGTGAAGCGCTCCATCTCCTTGCACGACACGCACCAGTCGGCATAGAAGTCCAGCATCACCGGCTTGCCGGCCGCAGCAACGATGGCGTCGAGTTCGGCCAAGGTTTTCACGCGCCGAAAACTTACACCTTCGGCCGCCGCTGAACCGCCAGCGACGACGCCTGCACCACCGCGCTGCGCCAGGTGACCGAGTGGCTGCAGTACATCGTGTCCGCCCGACAGTGCGCCCACCACCTGAGCCGCACCGCCCAGAGCGAGCAGCACCCCCAGCCCTTTGGCCAGCCGTTGCCAGCCGCTGGCGTTGTCGGCCAGGCGGTCGAATACACGCAGATAGGTCGCGCCGACCAGCAGCAGTGCGCCCCACAAGCCCATCGCGGCCCAGATCGGCAGCACCGGGCTGACCATCCAGATCGCCACGGCAATGAGCAGGGCGCCGAAGAAGCGCTTGACGTTTTCCATCCACATGCCGGCACGTGGCAGCAGTGAACCGGCGGAGACGCCCACCAGCAGCAGCGGCACGCTCATGCCGCAGGCCAGGCTGAACAGCGCCACGCCGCCGATCTGCACGTCATGTGTCTGACTGATATAGACCAGTGCACCGGCCAACGGCGCGGCCACGCAGGGGCCGACGATGAGGGCCGAGATACCGCCCATGATGAACACGCCCACGGTGCTACCGCCCTGCAGCTTGCTCGAACCCTCGCTGAGCTTGCTTTGCAGCGCGTTTGGCAACTGCAGCTCGTAAAAACCGAACATCGACAGCGACAGCCCCACCAGCAGCAGCGAGAAGGCGCTCAACACCCAGGGGTTCTGCAAGGCCGCTGCCAGGCCCTCACCGGCGAGCCCGGCGGCCACGCCGAAGGCGGTGTAGACCAGCGCCATGCCCAGGGCGTAGGCCAGCGACAGCATGAAGCCGCGTGCCTTGGACACCTGCGCGCCCTGGCCCACGATGATGGACGACAGGATGGGCACCATCGGCAACACGCAGGGTGTGAAGGACAGCAGCAGACCGGCGAGCAGAAACACGCCGGCCACCACCAGCAAATTGCCCGAACGCAGGGCTGATTCGACACCGGTACCGTCAGCCGCCCCCGCTTTGGCGGGCTGAGCCGGCGCGGCGGCAACGCCCGGTCTGGCATCGACGGACATCGGGGCGCTGGCGGGCACAGGCGTGCCGGTCGAGGTCGCTCCAGGCGCCGCCGTGCCGCCAAGCACCACCTGCACTGCACCGGCGGGCGGCTGCCAGGCTTCGCCTTCCTCGTCGCCCATCAACACGAGCTTCTTGATCGCTCCCTCGGCCAGTTCGACCTTGAAGGCCTGCTTGCGCGGCGGGTAGCACAGGCCTTTTTCCGCACAGCCCTGGCCAGTGACCTCCAGCTTGAACAGCGCCGGCGCGGCCTGCACCGACACCGGGATGACGAGTTCGTCGTGGTAGATCTCGACATTCTTCTGAAAGGTGTCGTCTAACTTGACGATGCCCTTGGGCACCTGGGGCTCGCTCAGCTTGACCTCCGCCGGCGCAGCGCCAAAGGCCAGCCGCTCCCGGTACATGTAATAGCCCTTGGCGATGGAATAGCGCAGTTCAACGGTGCCGGGCGCGGCCACGCGGGCGCTGAGCTTGAAGGCCTGGTCGGGTTCGAGAAAGTCCTCGGCGGCATGGGCGGGCGACAGCGCCGCCAGCGCCAGGCCGGTGAGCAGCAGCAAGGCGCCGAAGGCAGCGCGCAATCGAGTCAGCATGATGGGGAATCGACCGAAGTCAGGTTCGCAAAACAGAGGGACGGGCCAGCCGGTCGGGACCGGGATGACAGGCGGCAGCGGCGTCAATGCTGGCCGGGCAGCGGAAGCGCGGCCACGATGGCCGCTTCGAGTTCGCCGCGTTGGCTGTCGCGAAAGCCGTTGTGGATCGCCAGCACCTGGCCAGCCGGGCCGATCAGCACCGAGGTGGGCATGCCCTTGATGGCGTAGCGCCGGGCGCTGTCACCCTTGGCGTCGAAGGCGACCACAAACCGCGCCGGCACCTCGGCCAGGAACTTGTCGGCGTCTTCGCGCCGTGCGTCCAGGTTGATCGCCACGACCTTGAGGCCACGGGCACCGTAACGCGCCTGCATCTCGTTCATCCAGGGAAAAGACTGTTTGCACGGGCCGCACCATGAGGCCCAGAAGTCCAGATACACCAGCTTGCCCTGCAGATCGGCGAGCTTGACCGCGGCAGGCAGGCCTGGCAGTTCGACGGCCGGCGCCGACTGGCCGACATCGAGCGCCAGTGCAGCCGGCGCAGCGAATACCCAGAACAGGCCGAGCAATGCTCGCCGGCCGCGGCAGAGTACAGATATCAAGGACTTGTAACGACACATGAGAAGGTTGGCTTCATTGGGACGCCGCCGACCGGCGCTGCAGCGCCGCCTGGCGCCAGCTGCTCAGGCGTGCACGCGGGCTGAGTTGTTCGATCGATACCGGCAGATGCAGAAGTGTCGGTCGTCCACTGCCCAGCGCACGCCGGAAGGCCTCGGCAAAGTCGGCAGTTTTCGCCACTCGTTCCGCCAACCACCCAAATGAGCGAGCCAGCAGCACGAAATCAGGGTTGGCCAGGTCAGACGCCACCACGCGGCCCGGGTAGGCACGCTCCTGATGCATGCGGATGGTGCCGTAGCTGCCGTTGTCGACCACGATGCTGACCAGCGCGCCGGGCGCCTGGCCAGCGCCATGGGTGGTCGCGGTGATCATGTCCTGCGCCGTCATGAGCAGGTCACCATCGCCGGCCCAGTGGATGACGGTGCGTTGCGGCTGCAGCAGCGAGGCGGCCACCGCTGCCGGCAGGCCGTAGCCCATGGCACCTGAGGTCGGCGCGAGCTGGGTGCGCCCGGCGATGTGCAGCCCGGCGTACTGCACATAGCGGTGCAGCCAGGCGGTGTGGTTGCCGGCGCCGTTGGTGTAGACCGCATCAGCCGGCGCAAGACCGGCGACGATGCGGGTGACCTCGGCCAGGTCGATGTCGGGCACCGCCTCGCCGGGCGCCGGCGCGGGCGGACGCTGGTTGGTCAGATAGTCAGCGCGCAACTCGGCCAATCGGCCGGCCCAGGGCAAGACGGGCGGCGCGCTCAGGCCTTCCAGCGCCTTGCCGGCCACGGCCAGGCTGGCCTGCAGCATCAGGTCGGCGGCATAGACCCGGCCGAGTTCCTCGGCGCCTGGGTGCAGATGCACCAGGGTCTGGCCAGGGCGCGGCGCCTGGATGAGTTCGTATCCCCCGGTGGTCATTTCGCCCAGGCGGGGGCCGACCACCAGCAACAGATCGGCCGAACGTACGGTGGCGGCCAGTGCCGGATTGATGCCGATGCCGACGTCGCCGACGTACTGCGCATGGCGGTTGTCAAAGGTGTCCTGGAAACGGAAGGCGCAGGCCACCGGGAGCTGCCAGTTCTCTGCAAATCGTTGCAGGGCCTGGGCAGATTCGGCCGACCAGCCGCTGCCACCGGCCAGCAACAATGGGCGCTGGGCCTGCAGCAGCAATTCGCGCAGGCGGCGCAGGTCGCCGGGCGCGGGCCAGGCATGAACAGGCTCGACGCGCGGCAGCACTGCCGCGGTCATGGGCTGGCGCAGCATGTCCTCGGGCAGGGCCAGCACCACCGGGCCGGGCCGACCCTGCATGGCGGTACGGAACGCACGCGCAATGTATTCGGGCAGCCGCTCGGCGCTGTCGACCTGGGCCGCCCACTTGGCCATGCCCAGGGTGCCGGGGCCGAAAAATTGGCGATAGTCGAGTTCCTGAAAGGCCTCGCGATCACGCTGGTCGGACGCCACCTGGCCGATCAGCAGCACCATGGGTGTGCTGTCCTGAAACGCCGTGTGCAGGCCGATGGCAGCGTTGCTGGAACCCGGTGCCCGCGTCACCAGGCACACGCCCGGACGCGGGCCAAGCTTGCCGGCGGCCTCGGCCATGAAAGCTGCGCCTCCCTCGTGGCGACACGAGATGAAGCGGATCTGGCCGGCGCGTTCGTAGAAGCCGTCCAGCACCGCCAGGAAACTTTCGCCCGGCACGCCGAAGACAGTATCGATGCCCTGCTCGATGAGGGCGTCGACCAGCACATGCCCGGCCATGCGCGCACTGGCGCCAGAAGGTGATGACGTCAAGGAATCCACAAGAACTACCGCGCTCTAGCGGGCCAGCGGAGGGGTTGCAGAAATGGCGAGCGCAGCCGCGCCCTGGCTCGCTTCCAGGGTGGCATGCGAGCCGGCAGGTGTGCTGGCATCCCCACTGTTCAACGCGCTGACTGCCGGACGGGTGTCCGAGCGGGCGGCAATGTCCGCCATGCCGACGGCCGGCGCCGACCGACCTGCAATGACCCAGGCCGAGAGCACCGCGGCAAACAGGGCCAGCGCGGCACCGACGAAGATGGCGCCGGGCATCCCGGCGTCGAGCAACCGGCCGAAGACCGGTGCAGCCAGGGCGAAGCCAAGGTCCAGCCCGGAATAGACCATGCCGTAGACCCGACCGGTGGCACCGGGCGGTGCCGCCCGGCGGATCAGCATGTCGCGCGACGGCCCGGCCAGCCCGGTGCCCAGACCGGCCGCAGACGCCAGTGCCAGCGCCAGCGCGCCCGGCAGCCAGCCAGTGCCGACCACCAGCAACAGCAGGCCCGACGCGATCAGGGCGGCACTGATGACCTGTTCGGCCCGTCCGGTGCGCGCCAGCACGAATCCGCCAGCCACCATGCCCAGCGCACCACAGACCATGTAGCCACTCACCACCAGGGCGGCAGTCGACGGCGCCAACCCACCGAGTCGCTGCAGGGCCGGGCCGGCAAAACTCTGGATGGCCGACATGGCGCAGGTACTGAAAAACAGGAAGCCGAAACACAGCCAAACGCTGGGCAGCGCCAAAAACGCCAGCGGCGCGTCGCCGCCTGGCTCAGGTCGCGCACGCCCAGGCGCATGCGTCGCGCCGACGGACTGTGTAGCCGCTGCGCGCACGCCGACGTCATCCAGCGCATGGCGGTTGGCGACCATGATCAGCAGCACGATCACGCTGATGAGTGAAATGCTGAGATAGGTCAGGCGCAACGAGCCGGTAAGCGCCATCAAGCCGGCAATTACCAGCGGTGCCAGCGCCCAGCCGATGTTGCCGGTGATGCCGTGCACTGAAAACGCGTGGCCCAGCCGAGCTGTTGCAACGCGCCGATTCAGGATGGTGAAGTCCACCGGATGAAACGGCGCGTTACCCAGGCCGGCCAGAGCAGACGCCAGCATCAAGCCGCCATAGCCGTCGGCCCAGGCTGCACTCAATGACGCCAGCGCGAAGCAGCTCAGCGCCGCGTAGAGCACAGGGCGGGCGCCGACGCGATCGACCAGGAATCCCGCCAAGGCCTGGCCTATGCCCGAAATGACGAAGAACAGCGATACCAGCAGGCCGAGTTGGGCGTAGTTCAGGCCGTAGGCCGTGATGAACCAGGGGAACATCGGCGCCAGCAACAGATGATGGAAATGCGAGGTGCCGTGCGCCAGCCCGACCAGCGAGATGGTGGTGGCGTCGCTGCGCCAGCTCTCGGCTGGCGGCGCTATGTCCTGGGAACTCATGGATGAATCATAGGCGCGGGGATCTGCCGACCGGCGCGGTCGGGTGTTGCGATGCCCTGGCGGTGCGCTGACCCTGTCGACGTCATGGCTGTTGCATCCGTGCTGAAAACCGCCGCCTCGTCTGCCCCTGGGGCGCGGGGGCGTTGGCGCGCAGACTCGGCCGAAACTGCGATCCATGCACCGGACGCACCCAAATGTGTGATGCCGTTTCCATCTGTTTCCGCGCCGGGCGCCAACTCATCCTAAAGTCCCGGGCGTTCGACCGTCCCGCGCGATCTGTAGCCGGGTCTCGCAGCCTGTCTGCCCCACCTGCCCTGTCCGCCAAGAGGAGAAGATGCTCAGAAGCCTTCTAAGTGAGCCTGCGCCTGGCCGTGCCAGCGCGCGCGCGGACACAGTCGAGGTGGACGCGCAGGGCTTTGCCACGACGACCATCCTCGAACCCGACGAGGACACCGCCCAGCAGCGCGGCGGGCAGGAACGAGCACAGCGCGATCTGTTGGTGCAAGGTTCACCCGCCGCAACGATTCGCCTGTTCCTCGACGAAGCAGCCGCTGACGCGGGCGCAGGCCAGCGTGCCGTCACCGTGTTTGACCCGGCTCAGATGTGGGCCACGGCCATGATCAAGGCCCTGTCCGACGCCAGCGGGCAGCCGGTCGAGCGCCTGCTGCTGCGTGACCCGAAGTCGCACGCCACCTTGGCCGTGGTCGAGCGCACGGCGGTGCCGCGGCGCCAGGATGAGACGCTGACGATCTATCACGCCGACGTGCAGGTGCCCGGTGCCGAGATGGTCGCCATGTCCGGCGCACTCATGGAGCGCTCGGACATCGTGGCCGTGGTGGTCGGGCCCATGCACCCGGCGGCCATCGACGCCATGATCGAGATGCTCAGCTCGGCCTGTGCGGGCCCGAGCTGGACCTGCCCGCAGTTGCTGTTCATGCTGCCCGTCGGCGCCCTGTGGATCGCGCAGAAGATTGCGGCGACGCAGTGGCCCAAGACGGTGCAGGTGCACACCCTTTCCGAGCCGCTCACGAGTGCCAGCGCAGTATGGAACAAACTCCTGTCGCACTGGAGCCGGGTGCGGTCCGTCGGCGAGGCCGGCGGCGACCTCGGTGGCTTCGATCCGCTCGCGTTGGCCGGCGGTGACGTCAATGAGTCCGCCCACGGCAACAGCGCAACGGCCGGCGCTGCTGGACAGTTGCTTGGTGTCGCGCCGGCCGTCGGGCGCAACTTGCACGCGGTGCCCAAGGTCGCCGCAGCACCGCTGTCCGCCCAGGCAGTGGCCGACGCGGCGGCCCCGATCGCGCTGAACCTGGCAGCGTCCAGTGAGTCGGCAGCCGCGGCAACTCGGCGCCTGAACTGGACGCCGGATGTCGACAAGGCCGTACGCGCCATGCAAGACCTGGTGCTGCTGGATGGCGTGCTGATAGCCGCGCTCGTCGACGGCATCACGAGCATGGCCATCGCCAGCGCCGGCCAGGGCAGTGACGTCGATCGCGCCGCACAAGCGGCGGCCGACATCATGCGCACCCACCGCCGCTCCTTGCGCCAGCTGGGCCATTGGCGCCCAAGCGATCCGGTCGACGAGGTGCTGGTCACCGCAGGCAGTCGCTACCACGTGCTGCGCGCGCTCAACGGCCACCCGGACCACTTCGTGCTTTGCGTGCTCGACAAGCTGCGTTGCAACCTCGCCACCACGCGCTACCGCATCATGGAAGCGCAACAGGCACTGAGCTGACCTGCGCGGCGGCGAACGATTTCTGGGCGCAGCGGCGATGCCCGACCCTGGGCTACCATGCCGGCCCTTGTGCCGCAGCATGATCACCGCCCGATGACCCAGCTCAGCTACGACTTTCCTCGCCAGGACGCCCAAGGCGCCAGTTGCACAGCCCACGCGTGGGCGCGAGTGCCCGAGCCCCTCGGGCCGGCCCAGCGCGCCACGCTGAAAGACAAGGCTGCGCGACTGCTGGCTGAAAAGCGCGCCGTGCTGATCGCCCACTACTATGTCGACGGCGACCTGCAGGACTTGGCACAAGCAACCGGCGGCTGTGTGTCCGACTCGCTCGAGATGGCGCGCTTCGGCCGCGACCACGCCGCCGACACCCTGGTGGTAGCTGGCGTGCGCTTCATGGGTGAAACGGCCAAGATCCTGTCGCCCGCCAAGCGGGTGCTCATGCCCGACCTTGACGCCACCTGCTCGCTCGACCTGGGCTGCCCGGCCGACGCGTTTGCCGCCTTTTGCGACGCCCACCCGGACCGCACCGTGGTGGTCTATGCCAACACCAGCGCTGCGGTGAAGGCGCGCGCCGACTGGATGGTGACCAGTTCCTGCGCGCTGGACGTGGTGCGCCATCTGCACGCACGCGGCGAGAAGATCCTGTGGGCACCGGACCGCCACCTGGGCGCCTATGTGCAGTCGCAGACCGGCGCCGACATGCTCTCGTGGCAAGGGCACTGCATCGTGCACGACGAGTTCAAGGGCATCGAACTCGAACTTCTGCGCGCCGAACACCCGCTGGCCAAGATCCTGGTGCACCCGGAAAGTCCGACCGATGTGGTCAAGCAGGCCGATGTGGTGGGCTCGACCGCTCAGTTGCTCAAGGCGGTGATCGAGATGGACGCGCCCGAGTTCATCGTTGCCACCGACAGCGGCATGTTCCACCGCATGGCGCAAGCCGCGCCGGGCAAACGTCTCATCGAAGCACCCACCGCCGGGCGCAGCGCCACGTGCAAGAGCTGCGCACACTGCCCCTGGATGGCCATGAACAGCCTGCAAGGTCTGATCGACTGCCTGGAGGCTGGCTCAGGCGAGATCCAGGTCGACGAACCGGTGCGCGGCCAGGCCTTGGGCTGCATCAGCCGTATGCTTGACTTCGTCGCTGCCGGTCGGCGTCTGGCCGATACGGCCGCAGGCCCGACGTCGACGCCCCCCCAGCCCGGCGCCATTCAGCCGCACATCGGCGCCGCCTGAATGCCTTCTAGAGCGGGCCGAGGCAGCATGAAATCGCCGCACGCTGCCGGCTTCAAGTGAGTGCGGCCGCCGGCCAAATTGGCGGCATGCCGTCCAGCACCAGACCTGCCATGACTGTCGATTTCAGCTCGGTCCACAACCACTACGAACGCCCGGTCTTCGAGGCGGTGACCGCCATGGCGCCCAACTACCCGTATCTGGACGTTTCGGACCTGCCTGACGTGGCCTGCGTGGCGCTCAACCGCATGGGTTCGCGTTACATCCGCCACCGGGTCGACCTCACCTTTTTCCTCACCGAGAAGGAGCGCACGGCGATGGAGCAGACCATCGCCGACTCGGTCAGCTACGCCTTTGAATTTGTGCAGGCGCGCATTGCCATGCGCGCCAGGCGCTGAGCTGAGTCGACCCGGCACGCCGTGTTGCAGTGCGCGCGCCGCCAAGCAGCGCTGCCGTTCAGTCGAACAAGGCGGTATTGCCGGGGCGGCGCCGGGCGCCGGCACGTCCGGCCACACTGCGTGCGGCACGACCCAGGATGGTCGGAAAGCTCACCGGCAAGGTGTCCGGAAAGTCGCGGCTGTAGTGCAGGCCGCGGCTTTCATGCCGCATCAGGGCTGAGCGCACGATGAGTTCGGCGCAGTCGACCAGGTTGCGCAGTTCCAGCAGGTCGCGATTGACGCGGAAGTTGGCGTAGTAGTCGTCGATCTCGTCGCGCAGCAGGTGGATGCGGTGCAAGGCACGCTCCAGCCTGCGCGTGGTGCGCACGATGCCGACGTAGTTCCACATCAAGAGGCGCAGCTCGTCCCAGTTATGCGAGATAACGACCTGCTCGTCGGCGTCTTCCACCTGGCTTTCGTCCCAGTCGGGCGCCTGGCCCTCGTTCGGGATGGCCGCGGCCAGGATGTGCTCGGCGCAGCTGCGCCCCAGCACCACACATTCCAGCAGCGAGTTGCTGGCCAGCCGGTTGGCGCCGTGCAGGCCGGTGTAGGAGGTCTCGCCCACGGCGTAGAGGCCGGGCAGGTCGCTGCGACCCGACAGGTCGGTGACCACGCCGCCGCAGGTGTAATGCGCCGCCGGCACCACCGGGATGGGCTGGCGCGCGATGTCTATGCCCAGCGCCAGGCAGCGCGCGTGGATGGTCGGGAAGTGTTCGCGCAAAAAGGCCTCGCCCAGGTGGCTGGCGTCCAGCCAGACATGGTCCAGGCCGTGCTTCTTCATCTCGAAGTCGATGGCGCGCGCCACCACGTCGCGCGGCGCGAGTTCGGCGCGCGCGTCGTGCGCCGGCATGAAACGTGTACCGTCGGGTAGCTTGAGCAGGCCACCCTCGCCGCGCAGTGCCTCGGAAATCAGGAAGCTGCGGTCCTGCGGGTGGTACAGGCAGGTCGGGTGGAACTGCACGAACTCCATGTTGCCCACGCGGCAGCCGGCTCGCCAGGCCATGGCAATGCCGTCGCCGGTGGCGGTGTCGGGGTTGGTGGTGTAACGGTAGACCTTGCCGGCGCCGCCGCAGGCCAGCACCACGGCGCTGGCGCGCAGGGTCTCGACGCGACCGGCATCGATATCCAGCGCGTAGACACCGTAGCAGCGCGCCGGCTCGTCGCGCTTGAGGTGGCGCGAGGTGATCAGGTCCACCGCCATCCAGCGCGCCCGCACACTGATATTGGGGTGGCGCGCGACCTCCTCGAGCAAGGTGTCGTGGATGGCCTTGCCGGTGGCATCGGCGGCATGAGCGATGCGCCTGACCGCATGCCCGCCCTCACGCGTCAGGTGCAGCCCGAGCGGCCCCGCAGGATCGGGTGAAAAGGCCACGCCGCGTTCGACCAGCCAGCTCACCGCGGCGGCGCTGCGCTCGGCGATATAGCGCGCGGTCTGCTCGTCGACCAGGCCGGCGCCGGCCTCCAGCGTATCGGCCACATGACTGTCGATGCTGTCATCGCTGCCCAGCACGCCGACGATGCCACCCTGGGCCCAGGCAGTGGCACCCTCGTCCACGTTGCGCTTTGCCAACACGATCACCTGGCGCGTCCGGGCGAGCTGCAGCGCCACCGTCAGCCCGGCAAGTCCGGCGCCCACGATGACGACCGGGGCACATGCGCCCGGCTCGAGCTTGTCAGATTTGGACATAACGAGAACTGTTACCTCGATGAGCCGACAACACCGCCGGCGTGCCGCTCAGGCAAGGGGGCTGCGCGGGCTGACACAAAATGAAATGATTTGGACCCGGATGATAGGATGCTCCAAGGAAGACTCGGGCTGCGCCGGCTTCAGACATCGCCTGTCCCCCTACGCCCTGGAGCATTGAATGCCGCCCCCCCGCAACGCGGAGAGTAATCGCTGGTACCGCAGCGGCCTGTTTGCAGACAGTCGTCCCCAGCAACGGGCGGACGAGGACACCCAGTTCGCCACCCAGTTCCAGCGCAGTCCCAGCGACTATCTGGGCAGCGCACCCGACATCGGGCGGGTCGTCAGCCATGGCGTGCGCGAACTATTCATCTCGTGCGAGATCGGCGACGCGCTGCAACAGCAGTTTGAACACCTTCGGCCCACCTGCATCACCCTGCACGATCTGGGTTGCAGCGTCTCGCGCCGCCTGCTGGCCGCCATCGCCGCCGCCAGCAACCAGCCGGTAGAGCGGCTGGTCATCCGGCGCGCCGGCTTCGGCACCGTCATTGCGTCGCTCGAGTTCCTGGATTGCGCCACGACGTTTGGTGCGCCGATCCGCCTGTACAGCACCGACGCGGACGCCGATACCCAATCGCGCCTGTCCATCAGCCGAGTCCTGCTTGGCCACTCGACCATGGGCGCCGTGCTGCTGGGCGACCTGCCGGCCCATGCGCTCAACGAACTGCTCGAACCCTTGCGCAGCGCCTTGTCGCATGGCCCTTGGGATTGCCAGCAGATGTTGTTCATGCCCTTGGGCCCCGGACCGGCGGCGGGCAACAGCGTGCACGAACGGCTGCAGAACTCGGTCGTGCCGGTGCAGGTGTCACCGCGCGTGACCATGCCGGCCGAAGCCTGGTCACATCTGCACGCCAGCTGGAACCAGTTGCAACGCACGCTCAACCCCGGCAGTGGCGGCTTGCAACTGGCGCCATTGAGCGAAGCGGCCCAACCTCCCGTCGCCAACAACGACCGCGCGACGGTTCGTGCCGTCGCCCATCCATCGGCGCCTGCGGCGAACAGTGCTGCGGGAGTACCCCTGGCCACTGCCAACGCGCCTGCAGGCAGTGTGGTCACCGCGCGTCGCCCGGGTGCCGATGCGCTGCAGCACGCCAACGCGGCGCCCAGCGTCGCGCGGCCGACGCCCGCAGCGCCCAAGCAGTTGACCCATCAGGCCATGGTGCAGGCGCAGCCTGCTGCAACGGCGGCCCAAGGTCCGGCCCACGCAGTGTCGGCCCGTGCGTTGACCCAAGCGGCGCCCGTGGCAGCGGCAATCCCGACGGCGGTGCCCACGGTCAATCCGCTGGCGGCCTATGTGCGAGGATTGGCGGGCATTCAGGGCGTGGTGTCGGCGTGCGTCTTCGATATCCAGAGTTCGCGCGTTCTGGCCCATCTGGGCAATCGCACCTCCGCGGCCGATCTGGCTCGGCGCGGCACCACCTTGCTCGCCGCCAGCGGACAGGCGCGCAAGCAGTTGCAACTCGCCGGCCCGCCCGAAGAAGTGCTGGTGCGCGGCGGCGCGCAGTCGCTCGTGCTGCGCGTGCTGGCTTCGCAGCCTGAATGGGCGGTGCACATCGTGTATTCGCCCACGCAGGCCGACTGGGCGCCGCTGCGCAATCAGCTCATCGCTCTGGACGCAGCCTTGCAGCGCGGCCCAGTGCTCTGATCCGGCCTGCACTGAGCAGCCTGGCGCGGCCGACCTGTGCCAGCGCCAGGTCGGCCGTCAATGCACCGTGCGACCAAATCCCAGTTCGCCCTCGGGCGAAAGTGTTACCGGAATCACGTCCTTGGGCACAAAGCGGCCTTCGAGGATGAGCCGCGCCACCGGATTCTCGATCCGTTGCTGGATGGCCCGCTTGAGCGGCCGGGCGCCGAACACCGGGTCGAAGCCCGCCTTGGCAATCTCGGCCAGGGCCTCGGGTGCCACATCCAGTGTCATCTCCAGCTTGGCCAGCCGGCCCTGCAGCTGGCCGAGCTGGATCTTGGCGATGGACTCGATGTGCTTCTGGTCCAGTGCATGGAACACCACCGTCTCGTCGATGCGGTTGAGGAACTCGGGGCGGAAGTGCTGCTTCACCTCGCCCCAGACCGTTTCGCGGATGACTTCGCTGTCCTGCCCCACCATCTGCATGATGTGCTGCGAGCCCAGGTTGCTGGTCATGACGATGACGGTGTTCTTGAAGTCCACCGTGCGGCCCTGGCCGTCGGTGAGGCGACCGTCGTCGAGCACCTGCAGCAGCACGTTGAAGACGTCCGGGTGGGCCTTCTCGACCTCGTCGAGCAGCAGCACGCAGTAGGGCTTGCGGCGCACCGCTTCGGTCAGCGTGCCGCCTTCGTCGTAACCCACATAGCCCGGCGGTGCGCCGATCAGGCGGCTGACCGAATGTTTCTCCATGAACTCGCTCATGTCGACGCGCACCAGGTGGTCCTCGCTATCGAAGAGGAAGCCCGCCAGCGCCTTGCACAGCTCGGTCTTGCCCACCCCCGTGGGGCCCAGGAAGAGGAAGCTGCCATAGGGCCGGTTCGGATCCGACAGCCCCGCGCGTGAGCGCCGGATGGCGTTGCTCACCGCCAGGATGGCCTCGTCCTGCCCCACCACGCGCTGGTGCAACCGCTCCTCCATCTTCAGCAACTTGTCGCGCTCGCCCTGCATCAGCTTGCTGACCGGGATGCCGGTGGCGCGCGAGACCACCTCGGCGATCTCCTCGGCGCCCACCATGGTGCGCAGCAGCTGCGGCGCACCACCACCGCCCTTCTTGCCGGCTTCCTTGGCCTGGGCTTCCTTGAGCCGCTTCTCCAGCTCGGGCAAGCGGCCATACTGCAGCTCGGCCACCTTGTTGAAGTCGCCCTTGCGCTTCAACTCCTCGATGCTGTGGCGCATGCGCTCGATCTCTTCCTTCACCTGCGCGCTGCCCTGGGCCTGGGCCTTCTCGGCCTTCCAGATCTCCTCCAGGTCGGCGGCCTCGCGTTCGAGCTTGTCGATCTCGTCCTCGATCAGGCCCAGGCGCTTGATCGAGGCCTCGTCCTTCTCCTTCTTCACCGCCTCGCGCTCGATCTTGAGCTGGATGAGCCGTCGGTCGAGCTTGTCCATGGCCTCGGGCTTGGAGTCGATCTCGATCTTGATCTTGGCCGCCGCCTCGTCGATCAGGTCGATGGCCTTGTCGGGCAGGAAGCGGTCGGTGATGTAGCGGTTCGAAAGCTCGGCCGCGGCCACGATGGCCGGGTCGGTGATCTCCACGCCGTGGTGCACCTCATATTTCTCCTGCAGGCCGCGCAGGATGGCGATGGTGGCCTCCACCGTCGGCTCGGCCACCAGCACCTTCTGGAAGCGCCGCTCCAGCGCCGCGTCCTTCTCGACGTATTTGCGGTATTCGTCCAGCGTGGTCGCGCCGATGCAGTGCAGCTCGCCGCGCGCCAGCGCGGGCTTGAGCATGTTGCCGGCGTCGATGGCGCCCTCGGCCTTGCCCGCGCCCACCATGGTGTGCAGCTCGTCGATGAACAGGATGATGCGGCCCTCGTCGGCGGCCACCTCCTTGAGCACGGCCTTCAGCCGCTCCTCGAACTCGCCGCGGTATTTGGCACCGGCCAGCAGGCCCGCCATGTCGAGCACCAGCACGCGCTTGTTCTTGAGCGTCTCGGGCACCTCGCCGGCCACGATGCGCTGGGCCAGGCCCTCGACGATGGCCGTCTTGCCCACGCCCGGCTCGCCGATCAGCACCGGGTTGTTCTTGGAGCGGCGCTGCAGCACCTGGATGGCGCGGCGGATCTCGTCGTCACGGCCGATCACCGGGTCGAGCTTGCCGGCGCGGGCGCGCTCGGTCAGGTCGAGGGTGAACTTCTTCAAGGCCTCGCGCTGGCCCTCGGCCTCGGGGTTGTCGACCGTGGCGCCACCGCGCACCGCCGTCACCGCCGCTTCGAGCGCCTTGCGGTTCAAACCGTGGCCACGCACCACGCCGCCGATGTCGCTCTTCGCATCCGCCACCGCGAGCAAAAACATCTCGCTAGCCACGAATTGATCGCCGCGCTGCGTGGCCTCCTTGTCGGCCGCCTGCAGCAACTGGATCAGCTCGCGCCCGGGTTGGGTGGGCGCACCCGAGCCGCCACCCTGCACGCTGGGCAGGCCCTTGTTGATGGTGTCGACCGCCGTCTTCAGCGCGCCTACGTTGACGCCGGCGCGCTCCAGCAACGCCTTGGGCCCGTCCGGCTGGGCCAGCATGGCGGCCAGCACATGACTGGCCTCGATGTAGGGGTTGTCGCGCCCGACCGCCAGGCTCTGGGCGTCGGACAGGGCTTGCTGGAAGGCGGTGGTGAGCTTGTCGAGTCGCATGATGGGGGAAACCTCCGGGTTGCTCCCCATCTGATGCAGGCCGGCGGGATTTCAAGGTGGCGGCCGCGGGTGCCACCCCCGCCCACCGACCCGACTTCGACCTGGATCAAGCCGGGCGCTGCGGCCCGCGCCTTCCCGCTTGGCACCCACCCGAGCGCTCCCCAGCCCACCTAGGCTGTGGCTGCTCCGCGCAGCCGCTTGACGACCGCCGCCTTCTGCACCTTGCCCAGCGCCGTCCTGGGCAGTTCGGCCAGCACCTCGATGCGCCGCGGCTGCTTGTAGCGCGCCAGGCGGCCGGCCAGGTGCTGGCGCAGGCCCTCGACGTCGATCGCCACAGCGCCGGCCGCGCCGGCACCCACCGGCACCAGCACCAGCACCGGCACCTCGCCCCAGCGCTCGTCGGGCAGGCCAACGACCACCGCCTCGGCCACCCCCGGCCAGGCTAGCACCAGGTTCTCGATCTCGGCCGGGTGGATGTTCTCGCCGCCGCTGATGATCATGTCCTTGGCCCGGCCGACGATCTGCACATGGCCCGCGTCGTCCTGGCGCCCGAGGTCGCCGCTGTGGAACCAGCCGGCCGCAAAACCCGGGTTGGCCGGATCGCGGTGGTAGCCGCGCATCAGGTTGGCGGCCTTGAGCCACACCTCACCCACCTCGCCGGTGGCAACCTCGCGCCCGACTTCATCCACCAGGCGCAGCTCCACACCCGGTGCCGGCCGGCCCACCTGGCCGACACGAGCCAGCGCCTCGTCCGGTCGCAGCGCGATGGAGAAAGGCCCGGTCTCGGTGCTGCCGTAGACCTGGGCCACCGGCACGCCGCGGGCATGAAAAGCCTCGATCAGCGCCACCGGCACGATGGACGAGCCGCTGTTCAGGTAGGCGAGCGAGGACAGCTCGGTCGCGGCGAAATCCGGGTGGTCGAGGATGGCCCGCATCACCGCCGGCACCAGCAGGCTGGTGGTGGGCCGCCACTGCGCCACGTCGCGCAGCCAGGCGCCCGGGTCGAAGCGGGCGTGCAGGCGCAGCACGGCGCCACAGCACAGGGCCGGCAGGGTCTGGATGCACAGGCCGCCCACGTGGAAAAGCGGCAGCAGGCTCAGCACCCTGTCCGCCGAGGTGAGGCCCTGCACCGCTGTCGCCGCCTGCAGATTGGCGAGCATGCCGGCCTGGGTGTGCACGGCGCCCTTGGGCTGGCCGGTGGTGCCCGAGGTGTAGACCAGCATCAGGTCGCCGGGCTCGGGGCGCACACGGTCGGCGATCGCCGCGCCCATGGGCGCCTGCTCGCGCAGCCGCGCCGCCAGCTCGTCGAACTCGGGCGTGTTGAGCAGCACATCCAGCCCGGCATGGCGCAGGATGGCGAGCAGTTCGGGAGCGGCCAGCCGCCAGTTGAGCGGCACGAAGACTGCGCCCAGGCGCGCACAGGCGAAGAAGCAGGCCAGCATCTGCGGCGTGTTCCAGCCCAGCCAGCCGACCATGGCGCCTGCGCCCAGGCCGCGCGCCTGCAGATCGGCCAGTTCAGCACCGATCAGCGCTGCGAAGCCGGCCCGGCTGATGACCTCGCCGCCGAACTCGATGGCCGGCGCCTCGGGATCGCTCAGGCATTGCCTGGCCAGCAGCTCGGCGAGCGGGCTGGCGACGGACGCGCGGGTGGCCGAGGGGTCGCCCGCCGCAGCCGTAGGCGCAGGCCCAGCCGGATCCGCCCCGGCCGGCACGGGTGCAACCGCCTCAGCCACCGGCGTCCTCGTCCTTCTCGCCGGCTTCATACAGCGATTCGCGGCCCAGCTTGTCCATGCACAGCTCGGCCGTCCAGGGCAGCATGAGTGATCCGCAGCGCGAGTCGCGATACAGCCGCTCCAGCGGCAGCGACTTCAGCATGCTCTGGCCACCGCAGGTGCGGATGGCCAGGCGGCAGATGTCGTTGGCGTTCTCCATGATGGTGTAGTGCGCGGCATACAGGCGCATGCGCGTGTCCTTGTCCGGGTCCACGCCGGCGTCGCGCGCGTTCTGCAGGAACAGCGCGCGCGTGGCTTCGAGCTTGATGCGCATCTCGGCCACGGCGTATTGCTTGGTCGGGTACATGCGGCGCTTGACCGGCGGCATGCCCGGCACCTCGGCGCGCAGGTACTGCACGGTGAAGTCATAGGCCGCCTGCGCCACGCCCATATAGGTGGGCGAGAGCGTGGCGAACATGTGCGGAAAACGCAGCGCTGCCTGGAAGTACAGGCCCTCGGGCATGAGCCGCGCGTCCTCGGGCACGAAGACATCCTCGAACTTCAGGTTGCGGCTCACCGTGCCGCGCATGCCCAGCGGGTCCCAGTCGCCGTAGATGGACAGGCCCGGCGCGTCCGCCGGCACCGCCAGGTACATGGAATCGCGCCGCGAGCCCTTGCCCTCCTCGCCCGGGCGTTCCAGGGTGCAGAGCACGCCGTACCAGTCGGCCGCACCGGCCAGTGAGGCGAAGATCTTGCGCCCGGTGATGCGGTAGCCGCCCTCCACCTTGCGCGCCACCGTGCCCCAGGGCGCGGCCCCGGCGGCGGCCGCGCCACCTTCCGAGAAGGGCTGGGCGTAGACCTTGCCCTGCTTGACGATGCGCTCGAAGTGGATGGCGCGGATGCGCTCGTGGTCGGCGCGCTGCTCGGGCGTCATGTCCAGCGCATCGGCTATCGCGCCGGCCCACATGCACGAACACACATGCATGTTGAAGCTCAAAGCAGTGGCGCCGCACCAGCGGCCGATCTCGGCCGCCACCATCACATAGGTGGCGAAGTCCGCGCCCAGGCCGCCGTATTGGGTGGGCACGCAGATGCCCAGCAGGCCGGCCTCGCGCAGGTCGTCGTAGTTCTCGAAGGGAAAGGTCGCCTCACGGTCGTAGCGCTCGGCGCGCGCCGCCCAGCGCGGGCCCAGGGCGGTGATGCGGGCGATCAGCTCACGCTGCAGGGGGGTGAGCTTGTCCGGGTTACCGGCGATGTGCGAGGGCTGGTAGCGGCTGGGCACGGCGGCGGGTGCGGCAGCTGCTGCAGTGTTGCCGGCGGGGATGGGGGCGGTCATCAGCGGGTCTCCGTCTTGTCTGGGATGTGTCTTGTTCGGGGTCAGAGGCGAAATCGAAATCGATTCAGCCGATCAAAGCGTCAGGCATCTGGTGATCCCGCGGCTCGGGCCTTCACGCCCGGCAGCGGCTCAGCAGGCCCAGAAGTTCGGCGTGCAGCGCCGCGGGCTGTTCGAGATTCAGCAGATGACCAGCGCCCGGCACGATGGCCAGGCGCGCGCCGGGGATGCGTGCGGCCATGCCCTCGGCCACCTTGGGCGGCGAGGCACCGTCCTGCTCGCCGGTGATCACCAGGGTGGGCACCTTGATCGCCGCCAGCTCGGCCTTGCGGTCGAAGGCCAGCAGGGCGGTGAGCGCGGCGCGGTAGGTCGATTCGGACACCCGGGCCATGAGGGCCTGGGCGGCGGCGATGCGATCCGGCGCCGTGCCCGGCGCCACCATGGCCGGCACCAGCTGGGCAGCCAGACCGGCCATGCCCAGACCGGCGTCCAGCGGGGCAAAGCGTGAGCGCAGGAAGGCCTGCTGCCAGTCACCGTCCGGCTTGCCGAAGGCACTCGACGTGCTCACCAGGGCCAGGCCAGCGATGCGCTCGGGCTTGCGCGCCGCCACCTCCTGCGCCACCATGCCGCCCAGGCTGTGGCCTACCAGCACGGCGCAGCCGCCCGGCAGCGTGGCGATCAGCGCGGCCACGGCAGCGGCCAAGCCGGGCAGGTCGTAGGGTTCGATGGCAGGCGAGGCGCCGTAACCGGGCAGGTCGACGGCGATGGCCAGGTGGCCGGCCTCGGCCAGCACCCGGCCGGTGTCCGACCAGGTCTCGGCCCAGGCGGCACGGCTGCCGCCCACGCCGTGGATCATCACGACGGGCGGGCGTGATGCCGCCGCCTCGTCAGCGTCGGTGCTTGTGGTCGCTGCGGTGGGCGCGCCCGTAGCGCCGTCGCCACCGGCAAGTACCGCATCCCAGCGCAGATGCGCCAGCGGCGCGGCGATCACCAGACGCGGCGCCAGCGGTGCGCTCAGCCCGCCGCTCAAAGCAGCCGCCCCTGCTCGACCACGGCCACACCGTCCAGGCTCACCGTGCAGTGCCGCAGCGGCAGGTCGAAGTGGCCCAGGGTGTGGCGCCCGGCCACCTCGTTGGCGCCGGTGGAATAAAGGAAATTGCCGGCGAAGGCGCGCAGCTCGGTGCCGTTGAAGTCGGCCTTGTCGTAGAAGGTCATGGCGTCCCAGCGCGCCGCACGGTTCAGGCCCCAGCCCACGTGCGACACGGCATAGGCCGCCTCGTCGCCCCAGGCCTCGTAATAGCCGCGCATGAGGTCGGCGTCGACCGAGTCGCCCTCGATGCGGCGCACATGGTCGTCTTCGATGGTCAGCCGCACCGGGTCGGCCAGGTAGCGCTTGAAGGTCAGGTTGACATCGCCGCGGTCCAGCACCAGCGTGCCGTTGACCGTGCCTGCCGCCGGGAAGGCCAGCACCAGGCCGGCCGGCCAATGGCTCAGGCTGCCGGGCCGCGTCGTGTAACCCCAGACGCCGCCCACGCGCGCACCTTCGAGCGAGATCATCAGGTTGGTGCCGGCGGCCGAGGTGACCGTCATCTGCCGCGCGGCCTTCAGGCGTCGCATGGCCTCGCGCACCGGGGCTTCGTCCTCGGCGCGGGGCGCCGTGCGCTCCAGGATCTCGGGGTGCTCGTTGCTGATGGCCAGCACACGCGCGCCGCCGCGCAGGATCTCGGGCAGCTCCACCGCGTGCTGCAGGCCTTCCACCGTGCAGTCGGCGACGAAGACGCTGCCGGCCAGCGCGGCGACCACCGGCTGCAGGCGGCCGATGGCGTCCGACGCGCCGGTGGAGCGCACGGGTACCGGCGCGCTCTGCCGCGGCGTGGGCAGCACCACATGGAACCAGCGCGCCCCCAGCCGCGCCAGGGCCAGTTCGGCCAGTTGCACCAGCACCGGCCGGCTCTGGGTTTCGGACAGGACGGCGCAGGCGTCCCCGGGCTGCACGCCGCAGAGGCGGAAGACCTCCACGAAGGTGTCGACCCACTTGGCTTCGATGCGGACGGTCATGGCGTAGGCTGGCAGCGTCAAAAGGCTGCCAGGGTAATGGGTGTCGGGCGCGGAGCATCGTCATGCAGGTGACGCCCTGGGCCGCCATTGCGACGCCCGTTCAGACTCGCAGCAGCAGCAGCAGCCAGCGCGTCAGCCCCAGCCCGGTGGCGGTGAGCAACAGCGACACGCCCACATGGGTCGACGCCGCCAGCAGCGCCCAGCCGTACTGAGCACGCTGGATCAGCGTCACCACCTCGACCGAGAAGGTGGAAAAGGTGGTGAGCCCGCCCATCACGCCGGTGATGGCGAACAGCCGCCACTCCACCGCCAGGTGGTCGAAGTGCGACAGCAGCGCCACCAGCACGCCCACCAGCAAGCCGCCCAGGGCGTTGGCCGCCAGCGTGCCCAGCGGCAGGGTGGGAAAGACCGGGTTGAGCCACAGCGCCAGCATCCAGCGCAGCACTGCGCCCAGGCCGGCACCGACGAAGACGGCGACCAGGCCGCTCCAGCACATGCCTGAAGCTCAGCCCGCCAGGTTGCCGGAGCGGATGCCCCAGCGTTGCAGCGCCTGGTCATCGCTCACCCGGGCGTCGACCCAGGTGGCGCCGGTGGGGGTGCTTTCCTTCTTCCAGAACGGCGCCTCGGTCTTGAGGTAGTCCATCAGGAACTCGCAGGCCTGAAAGGCCTGGCCGCGGTGCGCCGAGGTGACGGCCACCAGCACGATCTGGTCGAGTGGCGCGAGCGGCCCGACACGGTGGATGACGCGTGCGGCGCGGATGTCGAAGCGCGCCAGGGCGGCGTCGATCATGGCCTCGATGCTGGCCTCGGTCATGCCGGGGTAGTGCTCCAGCTCCAGGGCGGTGATGTCGCCCTGGCGGGTGGCCTCGCCGTAGCCGGGGTTGCGGTCGCGCACCGTGCCGACAAAGCTCACCACGGCGCCCACGGCCGGGTCGCCGGCGCGCAGGGCGGCCACCTCGGCGCCCAGGTCGAAATCAGCGGTCTGGATGGTGACTCGGGCCATGGCGGGCGAGCTTGCAATGCTGTGATCAGCCGCCGGTCACGGGCGGAAAGAAGGCCAGTTCGACACCGTCACTCAGCACCACGCTTTCGGCGCACATCTGGTGACTGACCGCCATGCGCAGGGCGCGGCCGCGTTGCAGCGCGCCGGCATAGGGTTCACCACGGGCGATGAGGGCATCGCGCATCGCGCCCACCGTCGTGCCTTCGGCCACCTCCACCACTTCTGTGGAACCCAGGGCTTCACGCAGCGAGGCGAAAAAACGCAGGTTCACCTTCATGCCATCAACTCCTGCAGCGACAGGTAACGCACCTGCGCGCCGGCCTGGAAGGTGGTGCCGGCCGGCACGTCGACCAGACCGTCGCCCCACACGGCCGAGGTCAGCACGCCCGAGCTCTGGTTGGGGAACACGTCCAGCCCGCCGGCGCCGTTCAGGCGCACACGGATGAACTCGCGCCGCGCGTCGCCCCTGGGCCAGTCGAAGTCGGCGCGCAGCGTCAGGCTGCGCGGCGCCGTGTCCACCACGCCCTGCAGGCGCAGCAGCACCGGGCGCACCAGCAGCACGAAGGTGACAAAGCTGGACACCGGGTTGCCCGGCAGGCCCATGAACCAGGCCGAGCGCTGCGGATCGTCCTCGCTGCCGTCCACCGCCGACTCACCCACTTCCAGCGGCCGGCGCACCGAGCCGAAGGCCAGCGGCTTGCCCGGCTTCATGGCGATGGACCACAGGTCCAGCCGGCCCTCGGCCAGCACGGCCGGGCGCAGATGGTCTTCCTCGCCCACCGACACCCCGCCGCTGGTGAGGATGAGGTCGTGTTCGGCGGCGGCCTCGCGCAGCGTGGTGCGGGTGGCGTCCAGCCGGTCGGGCACGATGCCGAAGTCGGTGACCTCGCAGCCCACGCCCTGCAGCAGGGCGCGCAGGGTGTAGCGATTGGAGTTGTAGATGGCGCCGGGGCGCATGGCCTCGGGCGCCACCTCGCCGGGCATGACGAGTTCATCGCCGGTGGAAAACAGCGCCACGCGCGGACGACGCGCCACTTCCAGGTGCGCCGCGCCGACAGAAGCCGCCAGGCCCAAGGCCGCGGCGGTCAGGCGGGTGCCGGCACGCAGCACGACGCTGGCACGGGCCACGTCCTCGCCACGCCGGCGTATCCACTGGCCGGTGGCTGGCACGGTGTTGACGCGCACCTGGGCCGTGCCGTCGGCGGCGGTGACCGCCTCGCACTGCTCCTGCATCACCACGGCGGTGGCGCCAGGCGGAATCTGCGCGCCGGTGAAGATGCGTGCCGCCGTGCCCGGCTGCAAGGGTTGGCCGACCACGCCGGCCGGGATGCGCTGGCTCACCGGCAGCAGGGTGCCGGCCTCGACCACGTCGGCGGCGCGCAGGGCGTAGCCGTCCATCGAGGTGTTGTCGCCCGGCGGCACGTCGAGCTGGGCGACCACGTCGGCCGCCAGCACGCGGCCCAGGGCGTCGAAGGTCGACACCGTGTCGTGCGCGCCGCCGCGCGGCGAGAGCGGCTGCACCGCGGCGAGCAGGCGGGCCAGGGCTTCGTCCAGCGCCAGCAGGGGGGCACGGCCGCCGGGCTTGCCGCCAGCAGGGGCGGCCGGCTTGGCGGCGGAAGCTTCAGGAGTCTGGGGCGCGGTAGTCATAGCGGGCGGCATCTTGCCTCAGGAAAGCGAGCACCTGGTCCGGCTGGTTCAGATCCAGCACCGGCAGCCCGGTCGGGCGCGGCAGGCTGGCAGCGTCGTCGGTCGCCACCGCCACCACCAGGGGGTCGTGCGGATAGAGCGGCTCGATGGGTTTCAGGGCGCGCCAGACCTCCAGCTTGGGCAGGTCGGCGTGCTTGAAGCCTTCCACCAGCACCCAGTGCTCGCGGCCGTAGTCGCTCAGGTCGACCAGCTCGGCCAGCAGCTGGTGCACGGTGGGCTCGGCCTCGGCGGTGTATTCGCGCACCTTGGCCAGACGGTGGCTGTTGGCCACCACCACCTCGAAGGCGCCGGCCTGGCGGTGACGAAAACTGTCCTTGCCGGGGATGTCGATGTCGAAGCGCTTGTGCGCGTGTTTCACCACCGACACCGCCGCGCCCGCCGCCCTGAAACCGGCGATGAGCGCCTCGGCCAGCTGGGTCTTGCCCGAGCCTGAGGCGCCGCACAGGCCCACGACCTTCATGACGTCACCTTCAAGCGCTGCGGCCGCACGCCAGGCGCGGCGCCCGGCTCACGCACCTGCCGCCTCCGGCACATGCCGCATCACGTAGGCCTTAATGACGTCCACATCAGCCGGCACGTCGACGTTGCGGCGCGGGCGGTCGAGCAGGTCGGCCAGCGCGGCCGGCACCTTGGGGGCGAAACCCACGGCCTCCTCGATGGTGGCGGCGAACTTGGCCGGCAGCGCGGTCTCCAGCACGATCATGGGCACGCCGGGCTGCAGATGCTCGCGCGCCACCTTCACGCCATCGGCGGTATGGGTGTCGATCAGCTCGCCGCTGCCCTGCCAGGTGGCACGGATGGTGGCCAGGCGGTCGGCGTGCGTGGAGCGGCCGGACTGGAAGCCGAAGCCGGCGATGCGCGCGGTCTCGTCGGCGCTCAAGGCAAACACGCCGTTGCGCGCGATGGCCGTGCCGAACAGGGCCTGGGTGCTGGCACCGTCGCGGCCCAGCAGGTCGAACACGAAGCGCTCGAAGTTGCTGGCCTTGCTGATGTCCATCGAGGGGCTGGACGTCTCGTAGGTCTCGGCACTGCTGCGCACCCGGTAGGCGCCGGTGCGGAAGAACTCGTCGAGCACGTCGTTCTCGTTGGTCGCCACCACCAGCTTGTCGATGGGCAGGCCCATTTGGCGCGCCACATGCCCAGCGCAGACATTGCCGAAGTTGCCCGAGGGCACGGTGAAACTCACCTTCGGCAGATCGGCAAGAGAAACGGCCCCCTCGGGGGGTACCGAGGCAACGCCGAGGTTGGGGGCGTGGGATGTCGCTTGGAAGTAGCCGGCGAAGTAATACACCACCTGGGCCAGCAGCCGCGCCCAGTTGATGGAGTTGACCGTGCCGATGCGGTACTGGCGCTTGAAGGCCAGGTCGTTCGAGACTGCCTTGACGATGTCCTGGCAGTCGTCGAACACCCCTTCGACCGCCAGGTTGTGGATGTTCTCGTCCTGCAGGCTGAACATCTGCGCCTGCTGGAAGGGGCTCATGCGGCCCTGGGGGCTGAGCATGAACACGCGCACGCCGGCCTTGCCGCGCATGGCGTATTCGGCCGCGCTGCCGGTATCGCCCGAGGTGGCGCCCAGGATGTTGAGCGTCTCGCCGCGCCGGCCCAGTTCGTACTCGAACAGGTTGCCCAGCAGCTGCATGGCCATGTCCTTGAAGGCCAGGGTCGGGCCGTTGGACAGGGCTTCGAGGAACAGGCCGTCGGCAATGGGCCGCAGCGGCACGATGGCGGCCGAGCCGAACACCTCGGCGGTGTAGGTGCGATCGACCAGGCGCTTGAGGTCCAGCGGCGGGATGTCGTCGATGTAGAGCGACAGGATCTCGAAGGCCAGCTCGGCGTAACTCAGCTCGCGCCAGCGCGCAAGCTGGGCGGCGCTCACCCGCGGGTAGGTCTCGGGCAGGTACAGGCCGCCGTCCGGCGCCAGGCCTTCGAGCAGGATCTCGCAGAAACGGCGCGGCGTCTTGTCACCGCGGGTGCTGATGTACTTCATGGCAGGGCCTTCAACTCAAAGCGGCCGGCTCAGGCCAGCTCTTCCTTGCGCAGGCTCACGATGGGGTCGAGCACGGTGGGCAAGGCCTGCATCTGCGCCAGGGCGGCGCGCATGCGCCCCTCCACCGTCTGGTGCGTGAGGATGATGAGGTCGGTCTGGTTCTCGCCCTCGGCGCTTTCGCGCTGCAGCACGGCGTCGATGGAGATGTCTGCATCGGCCAGGATGCGGGTGATGGCGGCGAGCACGCCCTTCTGGTCGGCCACGCGCAGGCGCAGGTAGAAGCTGGTCACCACCTGCTCGATGCCGACCACCGGCGTGGCCTGCAGTTCGTCGGGCTGGAAGGCCAGGTGCGGCACGCGGTGGCCGGGGTCGGCGCTGTGCAGGCGGGTGATGTCGACCAGGTCGGCGATCACGGCACTGGCGGTGGGCTCGCTGCCCGCACCCTTGCCGTAGTACAGCGTGGTGCCCACGGCGTCGCCCTGCACCATCACGGCGTTCATGGCGCCTTCGACGTTGGCGATCAGGCGCTTGCTCGGCACCAGCGTGGGGTGCACGCGCAGCTCGACGCCACCACCGGCCTGGCGCTTGGCGATGCCCAGCAGCTTGATGCGGTAGCCCAGCTGCTCGGCGTAGCGGATGTCGGCCGCACCGAGCTTGGTGATGCCTTCGACGTGCGCCTTGTCGAACTGCACCGGGATGCCGAAGGCGATGGCGCTCATGATGGTCGCCTTGTGCGCGGCATCCACACCCTCGATGTCGAAGGTCGGGTCGGCCTCGGCATAGCCCAGGCGCTGCGCTTCCTTGAGCACGACGTCGAAGTCCAGGCCCTTGTCGCGCATCTCCGACAGGATGAAGTTGGTCGTGCCGTTGATGATGCCGGCCACCCACTGGATCTGGTTGGCCGTGAGGCCTTCGCGCAGTGCCTTGATGATGGGGATGCCACCGGCCACCGCGGCCTCGAAGGCCACCACCACGCCCCTGGCGCGCGCGGCGGCAAAGATCTCGGTGCCGTGCACCGCCAGCAGCGCCTTGTTGGCCGTGACCACGTGCTTGCCCGCGGCGATGGCCTCCAGCACCAGGGCCTTGGCGATGCCGTAGCCGCCGATCAGCTCGATGACGATGTCGATCTCGGGGTTGGCGATGATCTGGCGGGCGTCGTTCACCACCCGGGCGGCGTCACCCACGATGGCCTGGGCGCGTGCCACGTCGAGGTCGGCCACCATGCTGATCTCGATGCCACGGCCGGCACGGCGGCGGATCTCCTCCTGGTTGCGCTTGAGCACCTGGAAGGTGCCAGAACCGACGGTACCGATGCCGAGCAGGCCGACTTGGATGGGTTTCATGGAAGCTATGGGCGCCAGCAGCGCCGGGTCAGGAGGGAAAACTCGGGAAGAGAGAAACAGGTGCTGCGGCCGGTGCTGCTGCCGCCTCGCCGGCTGCAGCACCATGGGGCCACCGCTCACACGCCGCGGCGGCGCCGGTAGCCTTCGAGGAAATGGGCGATGCGGCCGATGGCCTCGGTGAGGTCGTCGGAGTTGGGCAGGAAGACCAGGCGGAAGTGGTCCGGCTGGTACCAGTTGAAGCCGGTGCCCTGCACGATCAGCACCTTCTCCTCGGCCAGCAGCTCGTAGGCAAACTGCTGGTCGTCCTCGATGGGGTACATCTCGGGGTCCAGGCGCGGGAACATGTAGAGCGCTGCCTTGGGCTTGACGCAGGTGACGCCCGGAATCTGGGTCAGCAGCTTGTGTGCCAGGTCGCGCTGACGACCCAGGCGGCCGCCGGGCGTGACCAGGTCCTTGATGCTCTGGTAGCCGCCCAGCGCTGTCTGGATGGCCAGCTGGCCGGGCGTGTTGGCGCACAGACGCATCGAGGCCAGCATGTTCAGGCCCTCGATGTAGTCGCGGGCATGGCGCTTGTCGCCCGACACCACCATCCAGCCGGCGCGGTAGCCGCAGGAGCGGTAGTTCTTGCTCAGGCCGTTGAAGGTGAGCATGAGCACGTCATCGGCCAGCGAGGCGATGCTGGTGTGCGTCTCGCCGTCGTAGAGCGTCTTGTCGTAGATCTCGTCGGCGAAGATGATGAGCTGGTGTTGGCGCGCCACCTCGATCAGCTGCAGCAGCACGCTTTCGGGATACAGCGCACCGGTCGGGTTGTTCGGGTTGATGATGACCAGGGCCTTGGTGCGCGGGCTGACCTTGGCCTTGAGGTCGTCGATGTCAGGCAGCCAGCCGCTCGACTCGTCGCAGCGGTAGTGCACCGGCGTGCCACTTGAGAGCGCCACCACGGCGGTGTAGAGCGGGTAGTCGGGCGCCGGGATGAGCACCTCGTCGCCGTCGTTGAGCAGCGCGTTCATGCTCAGCGCGATCAGCTCCGAGGCACCGTTGCCGAGGTAGACATCGTCCACCGTCACGCCGCGGATGTTCTTTTCCTGCGTGTAGTGCACCACCGCCTTGCGCGGCGCGAACAGGCCCTTGCTGTCGGTGTAGCCCGCCGCCACCTGCGAGGGCAGGTTGCGGATCATGTCCTGCACGATCTCGTCGGGCGGCAGCAGGCCGAAGGCCGCCACGTTGCCGATGTTGAGCTTGATGATCTTCTGGCCCTCTTCCTCCATCTGGCGGGCCTTGTCCAGCACCGGACCACGGATGTCGTAGCAGACATTGGCGAGCTTGCTGGACTTGGCGATGGGCTTGAGCACGGGGTATCCTGAGCGGTGGACGATAGATCGGGGCATCAACACAGTTGAACCCGGAATTTAACCATAGGGGCGTTGGCGCCCTGCCTCAGCCGGCACCTCGCCGAAGGCCCTGCTCGCACCCTGTGCCCTGAAAGTGAAGCTGCAACCTGACCTTCTCATCGGCGTCAACGCCATCCAGTCCTTCCAGCCCGGCTGCATCACCGTCAATGGGGTCGATCGTCGTCACAGCTTGGTGCTGCCCTGGCAGGGCGAGGTCCGGCCCTGGCAAGTCGGCGACTCACCGGCGCCGGCCGGGCCCGAGGCATGGGCTCGACTCAGCACGGCACACTTCGAACTGCTGGCGCAGCACGAACCCGAACTGGTGATATTCGGCAGCGGCGCGAAGCTTCGTTTTGTCGCGCCGGCTCTGCTGGCCCCGCTCATGAGCCGGCGTATCGGCATCGAGACCATGGATACGGCGGCCGCCTGTCGCACCTACAACATCCTGGCGGGCGAAGGCCGCAAGGTGCTGGCTGCGCTGCTGCTTTGAATCGCCATCTCTGCCTGGACCGCAGCGGACAGGGCGCAACGCAGAGCCGCCCTTTATAATCACATGCTCACGCCCACCCGGGCGACCATCTACAAGACCTGCATGACGCCCGCTCTCAACAAAGCTCTCCCGGATATTGAAGCGAATGCAACCGGCGGCGTGAAGTTCACCCCCCAGGCGTTCCTAGGCAAGACTGTCGTCCTGTATTTCTACCCCAAGGACAATACCCCAGGCTGCACCACCGAAGCGATGCAATTTCGCGACAAGCACGGCGAATTCGTCAAGGCAGGTGCAGTGGTGCTGGGGGTGTCGCGCGACAACATGCTCTCACACGAGAAGTTCAAGCAAAACCTCGAACTGCCGTTTGAACTCATCGCCGACACCGAGGAAAAACTCTGCCACATGTTTGGCGTCGTGAAGAACAAGATCATGTATGGCAAGAAGGTCAAGGGCATCGAGCGCAGCACCTTCCTGATCGATCCGCAGGGTGTGCTGCGAGCCGAATGGCGCGGCATCAAGGTCGCCGGGCACGTCGACGAGGTACTCGAGGCCGCGGAACGTTTGCGCAAGCCACAAAGCGCCTGAACTCAGACGATGGCGCCGGGCCGCAAGACGGCCCTGGATCTGCCCGCATGCGGCTGCATAATCAGTCCATGCACCTCGCGTGTTCCCCTCCCCGCCCAAGGCCGTACAGCTCGCTGTGCGGCCTTTTTGTTTGCGGCCGCTGCGCCAGATTGCCCGGGTGGCCGCGGCCGGCTTGACCGGTTGAGCGCTTGCCGCAACCACGCTGAGCCCTGCCCCATCAAGACCTGAATCCATCCGCCGACATGCCTCTGCCCAAGCCCCCTGCCCGCAAAGCGGCACAACTCGACGCGACACAACTCGGCACGCCAAGCCTGAAGCGCAACGGCAAGGCCGCTGCCACTCAGAGCGCTCCGGGTACCGCCGCGGCGACCGTCGACAAGCCGGCCGCTCCATCGGGTCGCGGGCGTGCCTTGCCGCGCGCAGCCTCGGCAGCGTCGCCGGTCGCTTCTGTGCCTGCAGCGACAAACGCGCCATTCGAGCAGGGCGCGCCGCCCGAAACGACGCCAGCGAGCGCCTCAGCACAGGTGAGCTCAAGCGCCGCCGGCGCCGACGTCCAGGCGCAGGCTCGACCAGCGCAACGTGGCCATCACGTGAGCCGGCCAAAGTCGGCCAGATCGCGCAAGGCCAAGGGCGGACCGGCCAAGCTCTTCGTGCTCGACACCAATGTGCTCATGCATGACCCGATGTCGCTGTTCCGCTTCGAGGAGCACGACGTCTACCTGCCCATGATCACGCTCGAGGAGCTCGACGGCCACAAGAAGGGCATGAGCGAAGTGGCACGCAACGCCCGCCAGGTCAGCCGTGAACTCGACGCCCTGGCCACCGACGGCTCGCTCGACCCCAAGGCCGGCATCCCCCTGGCCAAGACCGGCCGACGCGAGGCCGGCGGCAAGCTCTACTTCCAGACCACCTTCGTCGAATACAAGCTGCCCGCCGGTCTGCCCCAGGGCAAGGCAGACAACCAGATCCTGGGCGTGGTGCAGACCCTGATGGAGCAGCAACCCGGGCGCGAGGTGGTGCTGGTGTCCAAGGACATCAACATGCGCGTCAAGGCGCGAGCGCTGGGTCTGGCCGCCGAGGACTACTTCAATGACAAGGCGCTGGAGGACGGCGACCTGCTCTATACCGGCGTCATGGCCCTGCCGGCCGACTTCTGGGAGCGCCACGGCAAGACCATGGAGAGCTGGCAGCAGGGCGGTGTGACCTACTACCGCATCAGCGGCCCGCTTGTGCCGGCACTGATGATCAACCAGTTCGTCTACCTCGAAAGCCCGGGCAACGCACCGCTGTATGCCAAGGTGGCCGAAATCACCGGCAAGACCGCCGTGCTGCGCACACAAAAAGACTACAGCCACGCCAAGAACGCGGTGTGGGGCGTGGCGGCGCGCAACCGCGAACAGAACTTCGCCCTCAACCTGCTGATGGACCCGGAGTGCGACTTCATCACCCTGACCGGCACCGCCGGCACCGGCAAGACCCTGCTCACGCTCGCTGCCGCGCTGGCCCAGGTGCTCGATGAGCGGCGCTATAGCGAGGTCATCGTCACCCGCGTGACCGTGCCGGTGGGCGAGGACATCGGCTTTCTGCCCGGCACCGAGGAGGAGAAGATGAACCCCTGGATGGGTGCGCTGGACGATAACCTCGAGGTCCTCGCCCGCACCGACACCACCGCCGGCGAATGGGGCCGCGCTGCCACCCAGGAGCTGGTGCGCAGCAAGATCAAGATCAAGAGCCTGAACTTCATGCGCGGGCGCACATTTCTGAACAAGTTCGTCATCATCGACGAGGCCCAGAACCTCACGCCCAAGCAGATGAAGACCCTGGTCACCCGCGCCGGCCCGGGCACCAAGATCGTCTGCCTGGGCAACCTGGCGCAGATCGACACGCCCTACCTCACCGAAGGCAGCTCGGGCCTGACCTTTGCCGTCGACCGCTTCAAGGGCTGGCCACATGCTGGTCATATCACGCTGGCGCGGGGCGAGCGTTCGCGCCTGGCAGATTTCGCGTCCGACGTGCTCTGACCGGCTCACGCGTCTTGCAGGTCACCTCCTGCAACTTTGCTGCCTGGCGCGACTGGCCGTTGTGGCGCACGGCTGGCTGCTGGCGCCCCTGTCGCAGAAGGAGTTCAGGCCATGCTGCCCCCCGTGCTGGAAATCTACGGCATCTGGCATCCGGACGACGATGCCGGCAGCGTCGCTGTCAAGGCAATTGAGCAGCACTTTCACGGCACGGCGTGTGCGGGCCTGCTGCGCGGCACGGTCGAGGTGTATCGCCGCAGCGAACCCTGGCAGACACATGCCAAGCGCGCAGCGTCCAGCGACGACACAGCGTTTGACACCCACCCAGCCTTGTTGGCACCCCGGCCCATCGCGTTGCCGGGCGATCGGCAGTCACCGCCCGGGCTGCCGACGGCTGCGGCCTGGGTCGCCGTCGTCATCGTGGTGGGACCGGAACTGGTGGACGCCCTCGGCGCCCCCCGCAGCCCCTGGTTCGCTTACCTGAAACGTTTGCTGGACGCCGCTGAGCGGCGCGCCAGCCGGGTCAAATGCCTGCCGATGCTCTTGCCCGGCACCAGGCTGGCCATTGGATCGGCAGCATCAAGCTTGCTTGGGTGGCTGCAGGCGGTCGGCCAGCGCGACGCCCTCTTGCCGCCCTTGGCCAGCGAAACACATCTGCACCGCGGCCGCTGTCGCGACGTGGCTCAGGTACTGGCCAGCTGGATGGATCCGCGGGTCTCGGTCCAGGGCGACGCTGGCGAACGCCGCCTGCAGGTGTTCATCAGCCACACCAAGCACCGCTCGAACAACGGTGACGAAAGGGTGGGCGAACTGATCAGCCTGGTGCGCCAGGTGCTCGGCAACACTCGGCTGGGCACGTTCTACGACGCCAATGACCTGCAGGCCAGCGATGACTGGGCCAAGGCGCTGCGCAGCCGAGCCGCACGCTGCGCCGTCCTGGCGGTACGCACCGACCAGTATGCGAGCCGCGAGTGGTGCCAGCGCGAGGTGCTCATCGCCAAGCAACAGGGTCATCCGGTTGTGATGCTCGACGCATTGACCGATGGCGAACTCCGCGGCTCTTTCCTGCTCGACCATGTACCCCGGATGCCGGCGCGCGACACCGGCGCCGGCGGTCCGGCAGCCGCCGGCGACTGGTCGGCCGACCGGGTGGAACAGGCCATCAACCAGTTGGTCGACGCCTGGCTGCAGCGCGTGTTGTGGGAACGTTTGCGCGAGATGGCCGAGGTCGACGGTCACGCCGCCTACGCCGGCTACCAGTGGGTGCCTCACGCGCCCGAGCCCGCCACCCTGGCACTGTGGCTGAGCCCCGACGCCGAGGTGCCCGAGTCACTGCGTCTCAGGCACAGGCGCGGCCAGGTGCTGCGCCTGCTGCACCCGGATCCACCCATGGCCAGCGACGAACAGCAGGTGCTGGCCCGTATCGCCCGCTTGGCCGGCGTCAAGGATCTGGAACTCACCACGCCTCGCCTGCTGGCCGCACGCGGCGCCTGAGATGACGTCAAGATCGACCCTGCGCATGAACGATTTCGACATCCTGACGAGGTATTGCCCATGAGCACCTCACATCGATCGGCACCACTGGGCGCCCGAGCGCTCTCCGGCCTGCGGGTCGGCATCTCGATCTCGGAAAGCCCTGACCTCGACCGCCTCGGCCTTTCATGGGTCCATCTTGAACACGCCATGCGCGAAGTGGCACGCACGCTGCTCGTCAGCGGCGGCACGCTGGCTTTTGGCGGCGATCTGCGCAATACGCCTGACAGTCTGACCACGCCCATGATGGACGAGGTTGAGCGTTACGCCCAGGCACAGACCGACGCGGACCTGCCGCGCGATCGCAAGGCGCTGTGGCTGTGTCTGGCCTGGCACCTGCACCGCAGAACCGCCAAGACGGCGTTGCAGCAGACCCGCAACAGCCTGGGCCAGCACGGCAGCCTGATCTATCTGGATCCGCAGGGGCAGGAGCTCGGCCCGCGCGCCCAGTGGGCAGGGCGCCCGCCGGAAGGCGCAGCCGACGAACTGTCCGCCCAGGATCAGATGCAGGCGCTCACCGGCATGCGCCGGTTTCTCGCCCGCCACACACACGCCCGGGTGTTGCTGGGCGGAAAACGGCTGCCGCGCACCGACACGTTCAAGAATGGCTATAGCGGCAGCCAGCCCGGCCTGGTCGAGGAAGCTTTGCTGCAGCTGGATGCCGGCCAGCCCATCTACCTCGCGGGCGGCTTTGGCGGCATCACCCTGGACATGATCGGGCGCATCGAGCCGAAGGCTGCTGCCAGCCTCACTGACCTGACCGTCCAGTTGCCCAATGACACGAAACAGGCCCTGGATCAATTCAAGGCCCACCCTGGCGCTGCATCCTGGTCAGCGCTGGACAACGGCCTGACCGATGACGAGAACCGCCGCCTGGCGCACACCCACCGCCCGGGCGAAATCGGCGCCCTGGTCGCCCTGGGCCTGGGTCGGCGCGCCCGCGCCCTGCGGCATCGCCGATGATGTGCAGCGTGTTGCCGGCGCATGGAGCAGTCGCCGCGCCGCCCCGCCTTTTAAGTTCCGTCGCCACTCAGACCCGGGAGACATGGTGAGCAAGTCCTTGCGTTGGGGAATTCTTGGTACCGGCTGGATAGCCGATCTGTTCGTCAAGGATCTGCTGCTGACCGGGCATTCCGTCAGCAGCGTCGGATCGCGCACACAGGCAGGTGCCGACCGGTTTGCCCGGCAGTTCGGCATCGCCCATGCCCATGGCAGCTATGACCGCTTGCTGGCAGACCCCGAGGTCGACATCGTCTATGTCGCGACGCCGCACCCCATGCATGCAGCCAACGCCATCGCCGCGCTGAACGCAGGCAAACATGTGTTGGTCGAAAAGCCCTTCACTCTCAATGCAGCCGAGGCGCGCGCCGTCGTGGACCTCGCACGCGACCGCCAGCTCGTCGTGCTGGAAGCCATGTGGACCCGCTTCCTGCCACATATGCGCCGCATCCGCGACATCGTCGCCTCGGGCGTACTCGGCACGGTCCAATCGGTCGTCGCCGACCACACGCGTGACCTGCCTGATGACCCCGCGCACCGCCTCAACGACCTGGAACTGGGCGGTGGCGCTTTGCTCGACCTGGGCATCTACCCGATCTCGTTCGCTTGGGACATCCTTGGCGAACCTCAGCAGATCCTGTCGATGGCCCGCTTCAAGTTGACCGGCGCAGACGCCGAGGTGGCGACCATCATTCGCCACGCAGGCGGCGCCCTGTCGACCACGGTTTCGTCCAGCGACAACGCGGGGCGCAACGTCGCGACGATCCAAGGCACCGAGGCACGCATCGAGATCGACGCAACCTGGTATGCGCCGACCACCTTTCGCGTGCTCGACAGCGCGGACAACGTCATCGAGCACTTCGTCTGTGAAGTGCCCGGCCGCGGCATGCAGTTCCAGGCTGACGAAATCGAACGCCTGGTCGCATCCGGCAGCCTGGCCGGCGACATCCTGCCGCCCGAACAAAGCGTTGCGATCATGCAGACACTGGACACCATCCGGGCCCAGATCGGCCTGCGCTATCCATGCGAATGAAAGGCCGGGAACGCGGCACCGACGCTGACGGCAACATCCGGCGCGCAGACCTTGGCTTCACCGCAACCATTGCGCCGGGGTACGAAAAGACCTGATCTTGGCCAACCAACGGCTCGCCCAGCTGATGAAGCGGCGGCAACGGTCCACGTCGGCCCTGAAGGCTGCCTAGGGCCGCAAAAGTGCACAGGTCGACAGGCCCAGGTCTTGTGCCGCATCGGCCGCAATGCAACCTATGACAGCCCAATGAAAAAAGGGCCAGACCGAAGCCAAGCCCTTGTTTTCATTGGAAATTGTGTGGTGGAGAGGAGGAGGATCGAACTCCCGACCTCTGCATTGCGAACGCAGCGCTCTCCCAGCTGAGCTACCCCCCCACACGACAGCGTCAGTATATCAGCCGATGTGGGGTGGCCCTGGCGCAGCGGGCGGGGTAGCGAGGTCAGCGTCTGCGAGCTTGCACACCGCGAGAATCGCCGCGTCATGCCCGCTTCGTCAGCCACGTCGTCCGCTTCGCCACCGCCACCACCCGCACCTGGCGGGCCTTCCAGCGCCCAGCGGTGGCCGCTTGAGCGAGGTGGGTTGAGTGCCAGATGGTGGTGGATCTGGGCCGGTCTGGTGACATCGGGTCTGCTGCTGCTCGCCTTGCTGAGGCTGCAGGGCCTGTACGCAGGATTCGAAACCGACGCGCGCATCGTGCACCGGCTGCTGAGCCAGAAGGCGGCGCAGCACGACACCATGCTGGCGACGCTCAACCTGCTGTCGTTGGACGTCCGCGATCGCACGGGGCAGACGGCGCCACTGACCGGCGGACAGTCCAACACGAATGCTGCGTCCCAGGCCGAGCAACGCCTGCCGGCGCTGTACCCGCAGGTGCTGGCGGTCGAGCGCAGTGTGAGTGATTCGGCCTGGACCACAGCAGCGCAACAGCAGGCGGCGGCCAGCTCTCGCCAGCTCGGCCGCCCGGTATTGGCAGACGTGCGGCCCGAGTTGGGCAGCTACCTGCTGATCCAAGCGGGCGTGCCGGTCAGCCACGGCCTGCGCATCGACCTGCATCGGCTCACACCGGGCGCGCCAGACTGGATCGACAGCAGCGACGGCGCAACACGCCTGAGCCTTCGACTGGGCGACGCCGCCGCGCATCTGCTTCAAGCGGGCCGCCCGAGTCCGTGGGCCTGGCACGTGGTGCTGCACAAGCCATTGGCCAGTGCCAGTCAGCCGTTTGAACTGGTGGCCGAGCGATGGTTCGGCGCAGCCGACTTGCCATGGCTGGGTGCCGGCGTCTGGTTGCTGTGTTGCGTCGGCCTGCTCGCTGGCCTGAGGGCTTGGCAACGCCTGCGGCTGGGCCGTCAGCGGGCCGAGGAACTGCTGCGTCTGGGTCAGGTAGCACGCTTGAACACCCTGGGCGAATTGGCCGCCGGCATGGCCCATGAGCTCAACCAGCCGCTCACGGCCGTGTTGTCCAGCACCCAGGCTGCCCTGCGCCTGCTGTCCGACGAGCCACACGAGGGGCCCGATGTGCACCTGCTGCGTCAGGCACTGCAGCACGCCGTGGCACAGGCCAAGCGTGCCAGCGAGGTCCTCAAGCGGCTACGCCGCATGGTCGAACGCCCGGGCAGCGCTACCCAGGTGCAGCCCCTGAGTCTGCTGGGCGCGGTGCACGACACGCTGCAACTGCTTGAGCCCGAACTGCGCAGCCGCGAGGTCAAGTTGCAGCTGACCGGCCTGCTGCACCCGAATTCGACGCACGCCGTGGGCCAGCCGACCGACACCCAGGTGCTGGCCGACCCTGTCGCCCTGCAGCAGGTGGTGCACAACCTGCTGATGAACGCCCTGCAGGCACTTGAGCAGGTGCCGCCAGGCGGACGTGAGCTGACCGTCGGCGTGGGTCGTCGGCCGGCACGCGTCGCAATGACTCAGCACGCGCAGCAGGGCGACCCCGGCGCAGCGGCCGAGGTGGACGGTGTGGGCGACCTCGGCGTGGTCGAGGTGAGCGACAGCGGTCCGGGCATCTCGCCAGAGGCCCTGCCGCATGTCTTCGAACCCTTCTACACCACCCGCGCAGGCGGCCTGGGCCTGGGCCTGAGCCTGTGCGAGACCCTGGTCACGGCCATGGGCGGGCAGCTCGTGGCCGCCAACCGCTCGCCGCGCGGCGCCCTGTTCACACTCAGCCTGGCGCGCACGCCCGGCTGAAGCGGACTGCAGCCCGACCCGCACACCCACTGACGCACCGAGACACCCTTGCCCACGTCGCCGCATACCCCCCTCATCCACATCGTCGACGACGACGAGGCCGTGCGCATCAGCCTGGGCCTGCTGATCGGCACCGTGGGCCTGCGCGTGGCGGCCTGGGGTGATGCGGCGAGCTTTCTGGCCGGCATGGACCGCCAGGCCATCGGCGCCGTGGTGCTCGACGTGCGCATGCCCGGCATGGGCGGCCTGGCCCTGCTGGACGAACTGCGCGCCCAGGGCATCGACCAGCCGGTCATCATGCTCACCGGCCACGGCACGGTGGCGCTGTGCCGGCGCGCCTTCAAGGCCGGCGCGGCCGAGTTCCTGGAAAAGCCGGTGCACGACGAGCTGCTGCTCGAAGCCCTGCAGGCCGCCGTTCGCCAGCATGTGCGGGCCCGCCAGCGCGACGTGGCCGACCGCGAGGCGCGCGAGCGCTACGCCCAGCTCTCGCCGCGCGAGCGCGAGGTGCTCGGCCTCATCGTCGAGGGCCTGACCAACAAGGAGATCGGTCGCGCCCTCGAACTCTCGCCGCGCACGGTGGAGAACCACCGCGCCAGCCTGTTCGCCAAGCTGGGCAGCGAATCGCTGGCCCAGCTCATCCGGCGCTATGCGGCGCTGGCCGCACCTTCGGGCGAGGACGGCCCGGCGCCGTGACGACCGGGCATGGCCGCGGCATTGCGTAGTTCTACGCAGCGGATGCGCGGCGGCGCGCGTAGCCGCACGCATGGTGCGCGACGGGGGTGATTTCTAGACTGGCGTCCTTCGCATCAACACCCTTACGGAGCCGCCGACATGATCCGCACCCACCGCCACAGCCTTTGCACCGCCGCCCTCGCCAGCCTGCTGGCCCTGGCTTTGCCCGTCGCATCGGTCCAGGCCCAGCAGGCCTCGACTGGCGTGCGCACCGAGAAGAACATCTCGCTGGACCTGGCCAACCAGATCGCCGCCGGCGCCGTGGCCGCCTGTGCCGCCAACGGCTACAACGTCGCCGCCACGGTGGTGGACCGCGCCGGCACGGTGCGCGTGGTTCAACGCGCCGACAACGCCGGCCCGCACACCCTGGCATCGAGCGAGCGCAAGGCCTGGACTTCGGCCTCGGCCAAGAACACCACTCAGGCCATGATGGAAGGCGCGCAGAAGAACCCGGCCGGCGCCAACCTGGTCTATCTGCCCGGCTTCTTGCTGCTGGGCGGCGGCGTGCCGATCAAGGCGGGCAACGAGGTGATCGGCGCGGTGGGCGTGGGCGGTGCGCCCGGTGGCCACCTGGACGAGCAGTGCGCCAACGCCGGCATCGACAAGGTCAAGGAGCAGCTGAAGTGAGGCCCGGCGCCGCGCCGATGGCGCGCCCGGCCCGCGCCACGCGTGCTACCGCGGCGGCCGGCCTCACCGTGGCCATCACCCTGAGCATCACTCTGGGCCTGGCCCTGCTTGCGACCACGCCAGCCGCTGCCCAGGTGGCGCCCACGGCCAGCGAGGCGGCCGCCTACAGCGGCCTGCACGCCGCCGCGCACAAGGGTGATGTGGCGAAGCTGCGCCAGCTCTTCGCCGCCGGCGCGCCGGTCAATGTGCGCGACGGCTACGGCCGCACGCCCCTGCACGTGGCCAGCTTCGCGCGCCAGCGCGAGGTCATCCGCGCCCTGGCCGCGGCCGGCGCCGACCTGGCCCTGCTGGAAGCCGACCGCTACGACGCGGTCACCATCGCCGCGGTGGCGGATGACGAGGAAACGCTGCGCGTGCTGCTCGCCCTGGGCGCCAGCGCCCGGCTCGTCACCAGCCGCTACGACGGCACGGCGCTGATCGCCGCCGCCCACCTGGGCCACGACGGCGTGGTGCGCCAGCTCATCGCCGCTGGCGCGCCGCTGGACCACGTCAACAACCTGCACTGGACGGCGGTGATCGAGTGCATCGTGCTGGGCGACGGTGGTGCGCGCCATCAGGCCGTGCTGCGCGCCCTGCTGGACGCCGGTGCCAGCACCGAGCTGGCCGACGCCCAGGGCCGCGCGCCGCTGGAACTGGCACGCTCGCGCGGCTACGACGCCATGGCCCAGATCATCACCCGGGCCGCTGCCGCGCGGCACGGCAAAGCCGCGGGCTGAGCGAGGCGGCCGGGCTTGGCAGCTCAGCGATGGATCAATGTCTGAGCAGGCTGTCCAGGGTGTCGACCACTTCGGCCCAGTCGGCATCGTCGGCGACGCCGCCCGCCAGCATCTCGGCCTGGGCAGGCGACCAGAACGGCGCCTCGGCCAGCGGCAGATGGCCGGGCAGCGGCCGATGGCTGCTGATGAAGGCCTCCACCGCCGCCGCATCCTCCGGCAGGCCCAACTGGGCGAACAACTGGCTCAGGCTGTGAATGTGCGAGTGCATGCAAGCTCCTTGTTGCGAGGATGGCGCCGCGTGGCAGATGCACCGGCCTGCACAGCCTAGGCCAGTCCGGCGCCGCACGCTGCGCGGGGCGCCCAACCCCGCGCCGTGACCGGTGGTGCATCGCCTCGTCGGGCCTAGGCATCGCCGCGCCCTGTCGATTACCCGCACCAAGAGCAGGGTCACCACTGCGGGTTTCGAGTCGGACACCTGTCGGCGCTAGCCTGAAGCTTCGACGGACCGCCATCAGCCATGTCCTGCGGCGGGCCGCTCCCTCAGCCCCAAACCGGAGGTTTTCGATGACTGCAGCCCTGCCCACATTCCGTGTCCAGCCCGGTACCTCGCTGGCCCAGGCCGAGCCCTGGGAATACGCGCCAGTGACGCGCGGCTCGCCGGCGCTGTCGGTGATGACCGACCTGACCCGTTTCAAGGCCGCGACGACCCATCCGGACACCAGCCTCGGTCAGGCCGAACAGGTCATGATCTACCAGGGGGTGCGCATGTTGTTCGTCGTCACCGACATGCCGGCGCTGGCCGGGCTCATCACCGCCGACGACCTGCGCGGCGAGCACCAGATGCGACTGGTGCACGAACGCAATGCGCATTTCGACGAACTCTGCGTCGCCGATGTCATGACACCCATCGCCCAGATCGACGCGGTCGACCACGCACGCATGGGCATCGCCACGGTCGGCGACGCCATCGAGGCGCTGAACCGCTTCGGCCGCAGCCACCTGCTTGTGGTGGAACACCGGCCCGGCACCCATCAGCAACGCGTGCGCGGTGTGATCTCGCGGTCGCAGATCGAACGCCAGCTCGGCACCCGCATCGACAGCGTGCCGGTGGCAGACAGCTTTGCCGACATCGAGCGCGCCCTGGTCTGACGCACGCGCAGGGCCGGCCGCGCAACAACAGAGGCGCCTGCCCCAGCGCCGGCCCATGCGGCATGATCGCCGCTGCGCCGCCAGGCCGGCGGCGCCCTGACGACACACCGCCCGCCCGGAGACCTGCATGCCGCTGCCCGATCTGCACCAACCCCGTGATCCGGCCTGGCTCGACGCTGAGTACAACAACCGCGCCCGCGTGGCCGATGCGGCCGACATCCTGGCGCGCTGGGCGGCCGAAGCAGCGGCGGCACGCATCGAACTGCAAGGCGCCGGGCGGGCCCACCTGGATCAGGCCTACGGGCCCGGCGCTGACGATCGCATTGACGTCTACACCCCGCAGGGCACGGCGCAGGTGGCCGACGACGATGCCGAAGACCCGGCCGCCAACGATGCCCACGTCGGCTACGGCGACGGCGGCGCGCCGGTGCTGGTATTCGTGCACGGCGGCTGGTGGCGCGCCTTGAGCAAGTCCGACTTCAGCCAGGTGGCGAGTGCCTACACCCGCGCCGGTGCGCTGGTCATGCTGCCCGAGTACAGCCTGTGCCCCCAGGTCGGCATCGGCGACATCTGCCTGCAGACCACGCGGGCGCTGGTCTGGGTGTGGCGCAATGCGGCGCGCTTTGGCGGCGACCCGGCGCGCATCGTCGTGGTCGGCCATTCGGCCGGCGCCCATCTGGCCGCCATGCTGCTGAGCTGCGACTGGCGCGCCCTGGGCGCCGATCTGCCGCGCCAGCTGGTACGCGCCGCGTTGGGCATCTCGGGGGTCTACGAACTCGAACCGGTGCGCCAGGTGCCGTTTCTGCAGGCCGACCTGCAACTCAGGGCCGAGGACATGGCGCGGCTGAGCCCGGCTCGCTTCCCGGCGCCCAAGGGGCGATTGCTGGCCACTGTCGGCGGCGACGAAAGCAAATCCTTCCTGGCACAGAACCAGGCCATCCGCGCCGCCTGGGGCGCGCGTGCGGTGCCGGTGTGTGACGCCGTGCCCGGCACCAACCACTTCACCGTGGTCGACGACTTCATCCACCCCGGCGGCTGGCAGCACGGCCTGGTGTGGGAACTGCTGGACGGCACCCTGGGCTGAGCCACAACATTTCGCCCGCTGCGACACCACGCCGCATGCAGCGAGGTGCGACGCGCAGCGCCCGCCGCCGGCCCGACCCGGCCCCTGCCCGACCTTGCCAATCTTCGGAGACACCATGCCCGCTCCCCTGCCCGACCACGGACTGCAACTGCGCTCCCTCATCACGCCGGATGGCAGCCTTGAGGTCAGCCTGGTCAACCTGCCGCTGCCCACCCTGGCCGACGACGAGGTGTTGCTGCGCGTCGAGGCCGCCCCCATCAATCCGTCTGACATCGGCCTGCTTTTTGGCGCCGCCGACATGAGCGCAGCCAGCCTCAGCGGCCAGGGCGTCAGCAGCGTGTTGTGCGCACCGGTGCCGGTCGCCGCCCGGCCGGCCATGGCCGGGCGCGTCGGACAGTCGCTCCCGGCGGGCAATGAAGGTGCGGGCACGGTCGTGGCGGCCGGGCCGGCGCCGGCCGCCCAAGCCCTGCTGGGCCGCAAGGTCGCCGCGCTGGGCGGCGCGATGTACGCGCAGTACCGCGCCCTGCCGGCCGATCAGTGCCTGCTGCTGCCCGACGCAGCCTCGGCCGCGGACGGTGCCTCCTGCTTCGTCAATCCGCTCACCGCGCTGGGCATGGTCGAGACGATGCGGCGCGAAGGCCACAGCGCGCTGGTGCACACCGCCGCCGCGTCCAACCTCGGCCAGATGCTCAACCGCATCTGCCTGCAGGACGGGGTGGGCCTGGTCAACATCGTGCGCAGCGCGACCCAGGCGGCGTTGCTGCGCGACCAGGGCGCCGTGCACGTGGTGGATACCAGCGCGGCGGATTTCCAACCCGCCCTGGTCGACGCGCTGGCTGCCACCGGCGCCACCCTGGCCTTCGACGCCACCGGTGGTGGTCGGCTGGCCGGCCAGATCCTGGGCGCCATGGAAGCCGCGCTGACCCGCAAGCCAGGCGGCGCCTACAGCCGCTACGGCTCGGCCACCCACAAGCAGGTCTACCTCTACGGCATGCTGGACACACGCCCGACCGAGTTCGTACGCAACTTCGGCATGGCCTGGGGCATGGGCGGCTGGCTGCTGTTTCCCTTCCTGCAGCGCATCGGCGCCGAGGCGGCGCAGGCACTCAAGCAGCGCGTGGCGGACGAACTCTTCACCACCTTCGCCAGCCGCTACAGCCGCACCCTCAGCCTGGCCGAGGCGCTGCAGCCCGAGGTGGTGGCGAAGTACTACGCGCGCAGCACCGGCGCCAAGTTCCTGATCGACCCCAGCCGTTGAAGCGATGACCCTGACGCCTACCGACGCCCCCACCGCTGTGCAACACGCCGCCGATTCACGCTACGCCTGGAGCCGCCTGGGCGTGGTGTTGATGCTCATGACCATCGGTTCGGGCGCCATGTACGTCATCTCGGTGGTGCTGCCGGCGGTGCAGGCCGAGTTCGGCACCGCGCGCGCCGAGGCTTCTCTGCCCTACACGCTGATGATGGTGGGCTTCGGCCTGGGCGGCATCCTCATGGGCAAGCTGGCCGACCGGCTGGGCGTGATGAAGGTGGTGCTGATCGGCGCGGCCGGCCTGGGCACGGGTTTCATCGCCGCCGGCATGGCCGGTTCGCTGCTGACTTTCGCGCTGCTGCACGGCGTGCTGCTGGGCGCGCTGGGCAGCGCCGCCACCTTTGCACCGCTGGTGGCGGACACTTCGCTGTGGTTCGTGCGCCGGCGCGGCATCGCGGTGGCGGTGTGCGCCAGCGGCAACTACGTGGCCGGCGCCATCTGGCCGCCCATCGCGCAGCACTTCATCGCCAGTGCGGGCTGGCGCGCCACCTACATCGGCCTGGGCGTGTTCTGCCTGGCCACCATGCCGCTGCTGGCGCTGTGGCTGCGGCCACGCCCGCCGGCGCTGGTGGCAGCACCGAGCGCCAGGCCAGGTGCGGCCGTGCCGTCCGAGCGGCCTTTCGGCCTGAGCCTGGGCCAGGCCCAGGGCCTGCTGTGTGTGGCCGGCGCGGCCTGCTGCGTGGCCATGGCCATGCCCCAGGTGCACATCGTGGCCTATTGCAACGATCTGGGCTTCGGCGCCGCCAACGGCGCGCAGATGCTCTCGCTTATGCTGGGCGCGGGCATCGTCAGCCGGCTGGTGTCAGGCTGGATCTGCGACCATGTCGGCGGCCTGCGCACGCTGCTGCTGGGCTCGGTGCTGCAGGGCCTGGCGCTGCTGCTCTTTCTGCCCTTCGACGGCCTGGCCTCGCTCTACGTGGTGTCGGCGCTGTTCGGCCTGTTCCAGGGCGGCATCGTGCCGAGCTACGCCATCATCGTGCGCGAACACTTTCCGCCTGCCGAGGCGGGCGCCCGCGTCGGCACGGTGCTGATGGCCACGCTGTTCGGCATGGCCCTGGGCGGCTGGATGTCGGGCAAGGTGTTCGACCTCACCGGCAGCTACCACGCGGCCTTCCTCAACGGCATCGCCTGGAACCTGCTCAACCTGAGCATTGCGGCCTTTCTGCTGCTGCGGGTGCGCGGGCTGATGCGGCGCACGACCGCGGTGGCGGCAGCCTGACGCCAGGGCGCCGCTACACTGCGCCGCCCCTGCAGCCCGCCATGTCACGCGCCCGTAATTCCGCTTTGGACTCCGACGCCCAGGCTGACTTGTTTGCCACGCCCGAGCCGGCTCCAGCCGACCCGGCGGAGCCTGATGACACCGCCGCAGCCAGTCCTGCGGCCGCAGGCAGTCCTCCGGCCGTGACCACGGGCCAGGCTGACGATGCACCGCCAACGCAGGCTGGCGCCGCGCCCCGCGTCGCGCGGCCGGACTACGCCTTGGCCGGGCGCAACTTCGTCATCACCGGCGCCGCTCAGGGCATCGGCGCGGCCTGTGCCCGGCTGCTGGTCGAGCAAGGTGCGCAGCTTGCGCTGTGGGACATCCAGCAGGAAGCTGCCCAGGCCCTGGCGGCCGAGCTGAACGCTGCGCCCGGTTTCTTTCGCGGCGGCCACTGCCACGCACTGCGCTGCGACGTGAGCGACAAGGCCTCGGTCGACGCCGCACTGGCACGCACCCAGCATTTGCTGGGCCGACTGGACGGGGTGGTGTGCAACGCCGGCATCTTTCGCGCCGCGCCGTTCCTGGAGGTGAGCGAGGCCGACTGGGACAAGGTGATCGCCACCAACCTCAAGGGCAGCTTCCTGGTCAGCCAGGCCTGCGCCCGCGCCATGGTGGCGGCTGGCCGCGGCGGTGCGATCGTGCTGATGAGTTCGGTCAACGGCGTCATGGCCATCCCCGAGATCGCCAGCTACAACGCCAGCAAGGGCGGCATCGACCAGCTCACCCGCGCCGCGGCGCTGGCGCTGGCTGACCACGCCATCCGCGTCAACGCGGTGGCGCCCGGCACCATCGCGACCGAACTGGCCGCAGCGGCGGTGCTGACCAGCGAGGCCGCGCGTCGGCGCATCCTTGGCCGCACTCCCATGAAACGGCTGGGCGAGCCGGCCGAGGTGGCCGAGGTGGTGGCCTTTCTGCTCAGCGAGAGCGCGCGCTACATGACCGGCGAGGTCGTCTACGTCGACGGTGGCCGCCGCGCCCTCAATTACAGCGTCCAGATCGACAGCCCGGCATGAGCCTCGAAGCCCTGGCCGTTTCCACCGGCATCGTTGCGTTGGGCGAAATCGGCGACTAGGCGCAGATCGCCACCGTCATGCTGGCGGCGCGTTTTCACGCCCTGCTCAGCGTGGTGGTCGGCACCACCCTGGGCATGCTGCTGGCCAATGTGCCGGCGGTGCTGCTGGGTGAACGCGCCACCCGGGTGCTGCCGATGGTGTGGGTGCACCGCATTGCCGCCGCGGTGTTCGCCGCGCTGGGGGTGGCGGCACTGGCGGGCTACACAGGCTTGTAGGCGCCAGCGCCCGGCGGTCCGGCGACCAGCCGCCGAGGCCCGGCGCTCGACTCAAGACTGCCGCAGTGCCTGCGCGGCGCCGGTGAGCGCGCACAGCGTGTCGGTGATGAGGGCGGTGGGGATGGCCTCGAGGTAGGGCCTGAATCGCCCCTTGGCCACGAAACGCTCGCGGAACTGCGACGCGAAGAAGCGCTCACCCAGACGCGGCACGATGCCGCCGCCGATGAAGATGCCGCCCCGCGCGCCCAAGGTAAGGGCCACATTGCCGGCCAGGCCACCGAGCATGGCGCAGAACACGTCCAGGCTGCGCGAACACGCGGCGTCGCTGCCGGCCAGGCCGAGCTCGACGATCTGCTCGGCGGCGAGCGTGCGTTCGGGCAGGCCGAGCACAGCGTCGACACCGCGCTGCAAGGTGGGCAGACCAATGCCGGACAGCAAGCGCTCGGCCGACACATGGGCAAAGTCGCGCCGCACATGGCGAAGCAGCTCGGCCTCGAAATCATCGGCCGCCGCCAGCGTGGCATGGCCGCCTTCGCCGGGCAAGGCGATCCAGCCACCGCCACGCGGCGCCTTGACCACACCGCCCACGCCCAGGCCGGTGCCCGGGCCGATGACTGCCAAGGTGCTGCCGCTCACGTCAGGCAGCGGGCCGTGGCAGATCAGCTCGGACGGCGCCAGCGACGGCAATGACAGCGCCAGCGCCTCGAAGTCGTTGAGCACCAGCAGTTCGTCCAGACCCAGGCCATCGCGCAGCGCGGCGCGCGAGAAGGTCCAGGGGCTGTTGGTGAACGAGACGATGTCGCCCGAGATGGGTGTGGCCACCGCCATGGCAGCGCGGCGTGGACGTTGGAAGCCGGCGCCCAGCGTGCGCTCCAGGTCGGCGAGGTAGGCCTGGGCCGCGTCGGCCAGGGTGGCGTATTCGGCCACCGGCAGCTTTTGCACATGGCTGGCGCGCACGCCGGGCACGTCGGCAACGATCCAGCCGAAACGGGCGTTGGTGCCGCCGATGTCGGCCAGCAGCCAGGGCAGGCCGCCGCCGTCGACATGAGGGGCAGCGGGATCAGGACGGGTGGGCTGGGCGGGCATCGACATGATGGGGCGGTAGGTGACGGAAACGGTCTGGAGGCCGGCGCCGGGGCGCGTGGGCCGCGAGGTTAAGACACCGGGCGCCAGCGTATCAAGCGCTGCCGAGCCAAGCGGCGGTGGGCCGCGGCGCCGCGTCAGGCGCGCAGCTGGTGAGTCTGGCGCGCCAGTTCGGTGATGCGAGCCCAGTCGCCGGCCTTCACCGCATCACCCGGCGTGAGCCAGGAGCCGCCGCAGACCTTCACGTTGGGCAGGCCCAGGTACTGCGGCGCGGTCTCGTAGGAGATGCCGCCGGTGGGGCAGAACACCACGTCGTGGAAGGGGCTGGCGAAGGCCTTGAGCAGGTTGGCACCGCCCACGGCGCTGGCCGGGAAGAGCTTGAGGAAGCGGTAGCCGTCGGCGTTGGCCATCATCACCTCGCTGGCGGTCGACACGCCCGGCAGCAGCGGCAGGCCGATCTCGCGGCAGACCCGGCCGATCTCAGGGGTGTAGCCCGGGCTGACGGCGAACTGGCAGCCGATGGCGTGCACGGCACGCACGTCTTCCACCGAGCGCACCGTGCCGGCGCCGACGATGGCGCCCGGCACCTCCGCGATGATGGCGCGCATGGCGTCCATGGCCACCGGGGTGCGCAGCGTCACCTCCAGCACCTTGACGCCGCCGGCCACCAGGGCGCGGGCCAGCGGCACGGCATCAGCCAGACGGTCGAGCACGATGACGGGGATGACCGGGCCGTGTTCGGCCAGGGCGAGGGTACGGGCGTGGAGGTCGGACATGGCGTCGTGCAGGGATGGGGATGGGGTTGAAGTGGATCAGCGCCGCAATGGACGAGGGCTCAAAGCCAGGTGACGGCGCCCTCTTCGGCGCTCTTCACGTTGCGGCGCAGGCCGCCGAAAAGCTCGCGGCCAAGGTCGTGCTGGTTGACCTCCGCCTGTGCCGGCGCCATGACGGCGAGCGGACGCACCGCCCAGTCGGCGGCGGGCACCAGGGCTTCGAGCGTGCCGGCCACGGCATCCAGGCGCAGCAGGTCGCCGTCGCGCACCTTGGCGATGGGGCCGCCGGCCAGGGCCTCGGGGCTGAGGTGGATGGCCGCCGGCACCTTGCCAGAAGCGCCGCTCATGCGCCCGTCGGTGACCAGGGCGACGCGATAGCCCTTGTTCTGCAGCACGGCCAGCGGTGGGGTGAGCTTGTGCAGCTCGGGCATGCCATTGGCCTGCGGGCCCTGGAAGCGCACCACGACGATGACGTCGCGGTGCAGCTCACCGGCCTTGAAGGCGGCGTGCAACTCGTCCTGGGTGCTGAAGACACGCGCCGGGGCCTCGACCACATGGCGGTCCTCGGGCACGGCCGAGACCTTGATGACGGCGCGGCCGATATTGCCGGCCAGCAGCTTGAGCCCGCCGCTGGCGCTGAAGGGCAGCGCGGCCGGGCGCAGCACCTCGGTGTCGCCGCTGTCGGCCGGCAGGGCCTGGTAGCTCAGCTGGCCGTCCTGCAGCACGGGTTGTTTCGCCTGGCTGAGCAGGCCCTGGCCGTTCACCGTGGTCACATCGGCATGGGCCGCGCCGCTGTCGGCCAGTTCGCGCAGCACGAAGGCCGGGCCGCCGGCAGCCTGGAACTGGTTCACGTCGGCCGTGCCGTTGGGGTAGACACGCGCCAGCAGCGGCACCTCGGCCGACAGCTCGGAGAAATCGGTCCAGTCGATCAGGATGCCGGCCGCACGCGCCACCGCCACCCAGTGGATGAGGTGATTCGTCGAGCCGCCGGTGGCCAGCAGGGCGACCATGGCGTTGACGATGCAGCGCTCGTCGACCAGCTCGCCGATGGGCGCGGGCGCGGGCGCGCCGTCCTTGCCCAGCAGGCGCGCCACGGCGGCGCGGGTAAGCTGCTCGCGCAGCGGGTCGTGCGGATGCACGAAGGCTGCGCCGGGCAGGTGCAGGCCCATGGCATCGAGCAGCATCTGGTTGCTGTTGGCCGTGCCGTAGAAGGTGCACGTGCCGGCACCGTGGTAGGCGGCCGATTCGGCCTCCAGCAGCTCCTTGCGGCCCACCAGGCCCTGCGCGGCCTGCTCGCGCACCTTGCTCTTGGCGGTGTTGGACAGGCCCGAGCTCATCGGCCCGGCCGGCACGAACACGCAGGGCAGATGGCCGAAGTGCAGCGCGCCGATGAGCAGGCCGGGCACGATCTTGTCGCAGATGCCCAGCATCAGCATGCCGTCGAAGACGTCGTGCGTGAGCGCGATGGCCGTGCCCATGGCGATGGTGTCGCGCGAGAACAGGCTCAGCTCCATGCCCGGATAGCCCTGCGTCACGCCGTCGCACATGGCCGGCACACCGCCGGCCACCTGGGCGGTGGCGCCGAACTTGCGCGCCTCGTCGCGGATCTGCGCCGGGTAGCCTTCATACGGCTGATGCGCCGACAACATGTCGTTGTAGGCGTTGACGATGGCGAGGTTGGGCGCCCGTTCGGCCACGATGCGCAGCTTGTCCGATCCCGGCAGCGCGGCAAAGGCGTGGGCGACGTTGGCACAGCCCAGGCGGTCAGCGCCGCGCGTGCGGCTGGCCAGGGCGCGCACCCGCGCCAGGTAGGCGCTGCGCGTGGCGCGGCTGCGTTCGATGATGCGGGCGGTGACTTGGGCGATGGCTGGTTTCATGCTCGGGGCTCCGGCGTTGGGCCGCGGCGCGCGGCGTGAGGTAGGACTCGGTCAGCGTCGGCAGACTTGGGGCGCGCCTTGTAACTCGGGTCAAAGTATGAAGAAACCAAGTTACAGCGTCAAAACAAGATCGGCTAGTCCCTGCCGCAAGCCCGACCGCAGCGGCCAGGCTCGCCGACGGCGGCCGATTGACAGCAGCCGTGAGGCGGGCGAGGCTGTGCGCCATGGATAAACCAGCTGATGATCCGAAACGCGCGCCGCTGCCGGCGACCTGCCCAGACGCGCGCCACGATCAAGCGGCGGGGCCACCGCCGGACCCCGCCAGCACCGACCTGCCTGCGCCGGGCGCTGCCGGCGACGACGCCTTGTTCCAGGCCACCCTGGACCGCCTGGATGCGCGCCAGGATTGCTGGATCTTTGCCTACGCCTCGCTGCTGTGGCGTCCGGAGTTCGAGGCCAGCGAGGTCAGGCGGGCCCGGCTCTGGGGCTGGCACCGCGCGCTCGAGATGCGTTCGCGCATCAATCGCGGCACTCACGCCCAGCCGGGGCTGGTTTTTGCGCTGGTGGCAGGCGGCTCCTGCGTAGGCCAGGTGCTGCGCCTGCCGCGCGAACGCGCGCCGGCCGAGCTGCGCCGCCTGTGGCTGCGCGAGATGCCGGGTGGCGGCGTCTACACGCCGCGCTGGCTGCGCTGCGACTGCGCCGAAGGGCCGGTGCAGGCGCTGGCCTTCACGCTGGCGCGCAGTCATCCGAGCTATACCGGCGTGCTGGGTGAGGCCCAGCTCGAACGCATCCTGCGCCAGGCCCGCGGTCGTTACGGCAGCACGCTCGACTACCTGCTTCAGACCGCCGATCGACTCGACGCCCTGGGCATCCGCGACCGCAAGCTGGCGCAGGTGGCCCGACTTGGCCGACGCATCGCCGCTGAACTGGCGGCACCTGACGATCGGGACGCCAGCGGTACGCCGCTGCCCGCGCCGCCACAGCGTGGCTGATCGCCAAACGGCAATGGCGGCGCTGGCTGCGTAGGCAGCGCTGGCGTCGTTGAATGCGCACCGGTTCACCTGGCGGGATGGCCGCCGCCACATCGATCGCAGCGGCTGCCTCACCGGGCCGGACTGTCTTCGGACAGATCCGCGCCGGCCTGGCGGCGTGCGCCGTCGCGGGCGGCGTCCAGGTCCTGCGGCGTGTCGACATCGACCAGCACGCCGGGATCGTCGACCTCCACCGCGTGGGCCGGGTAGCGTGCGAGCAGGCGCCGCGCCCCTTCGTCACCACTGAGGGCGATGAGTTCGCTGTACAGCTCGGCAGAAAAACCAACCGGGTGGCCACGCCGGCCGCGGTATTGGGCATAGGCGACCGGATGGTCGGCCAGCGCCTGCGCCACAGCCTGCAGCGTCTCGCTGCGTACCAGCGGCATGTCGCCGGGCAGCATGAGCCAGCCGCTTGCGTGCGCCCGTGCGCACACGCCGGAGGCGATGGAGTAACCCATGCCCAGCGGCTCCCGACTGGCGGAGCCGACCGGGGACAACAGCACGATGTCGCGCGCCGCGACCACCGGCTGCACGAGTGGCACCAAGGCGGCCGTGGTGACGACCACGGCGGGCAGGTGGCTGGCCAGCGCGTTGGACAGGGTGGTACCCAGCACACTGGACGACGCGAAGGACTGGGCCAGCTTGTGCTGATCGCCCCCGAAGCGGCTGCTGCGTCCCGCGGCCAGCACCACCACCACCACTGGCTCCATCAGCATGGCCGGCCCCGGCGGCAAGTGGCGGCGACTGACGTCACCTGGGATTCGTGCACGCCATTGGGTGCTGACCATCTTGTTTGCATATTCCTATGGGACCGCAGTTCGGCCGCGTGCAGAAGTGGTAGCTTCACTTAAGGGCAAGTCCGATCCGGGGCGCTTCCTATACTCAATGCGATGAAAGACCTCGCCAGCCTGCGCAAGAGTTACGAAGCGGACGAACTCGATGAGGGCAGCGCGGCGTCGGTGCCGCTGCTGCAGTTCGAAGCCTGGCTGGAGCAGGCCATCGCCGCCGGCGTGCCCGAGCCCAACGCCATGACACTGGCCACTGTGGGCGCCGACGGCCGGCCCTCCACCCGCATCGTGCTGATCAAGGGCTGCGACGAGCGTGGCCTGGTCTGGTACACCAACTACGACAGCCGCAAGGGTCGGGAACTGGCCGTCCATCCCTGGGCCGCGCTGCAGTTCCACTGGGTGGAGCAGGAGCGCGTGGTGCGCATCGAAGGTGCCGTGGAACGCACCAGCCCGGCCGAGTCGGACGCCTATTACGCCAGCCGGCCGCTCGATTCGCGCCTGGGCGCCTGGGCCTCACCGCAAAGCCAGGTCATCAGCGGGCGTGGCGTGCTGGTCGCCAATGCGGCGCGCGCCGCCGCCCAGCACGGCCTGCATCCGCCGCGCCCGCCGCACTGGGGCGGCTTTCGCCTGCGGCCCGAACGCTGGGAATTCTGGCAAGGCCGCCGTTCCCGACTGCACGACCGGCTGGTCTATCGCCTGGTTGACGGGATCTGGCAGCGCGAACGGCTCGCCCCCTGAGTCCTGCGGCTCGCTGCGCGCCCCGCGCCCCCCGGGTTTTGCCGCACCGCGGCAAGTGCCGTGGCCGCCGTTTGATTTCAATCAATTCCACTCTTCACGAGGCGCTTACCCTTCATACGTGATTTCTGACACGGGCCTTGACAGGCGTCTTGTAGACGCAACGGCAGACCCGGTCCGAGACCGGATAACCACCAACGCAGTGAAATCTGAAAGGTCAAGCGCGATGAATGCCAAGACAACACTCCCGAGCCTGCGCGTGCTCGCTCTCGCCCTGGGTGCCGCCACCTTCCTGCTCGGCGCCGCCGGCAGCGCCCAGGCCGCGGTGGATGCCGACGCCGCCCAGGCCCTGGCCAAGAAGAACGACTGCCTCAAGTGCCACTCGATCGACAAGGAAAAGAAGGGCCCGTCCTACAAGAAGATCGCCGCCAAGTACAAGGGCAAGGCTGATGGCGAAGAAAAGGTCATCAAGAACATCACCACCGGCCCCAAGGTGAAGCTCGATGACGGCAGTGAGGAAGACCACAAGATCATCAACACCAAGGACGCCGCCGCGCTGAAGAACCTGTCGCAGTGGATCCTGTCGCAATAAGCGCTGGCCTGGTGCCGGCACGGGGCGCCCGACGCGCACCCGTGCGGCGGCAAGCGCAGCCGCGTTGTCGCCCCTGAGGCCCTCGGCTGCCGCAACTGCCGATCCGATCGAGATCGCGTGTGCGGCCCGCCCCGGGCCACCCGTCACCCACGGGGTGACCCACACGAGAAGAACCGATCATGCGAGTGAAGCACCTGGCCCGCGCCCTGTGGGCACTGGGCGCGGCCCTGGCCATGGGGACGAGCAGCGCCCCCGACAGTGCAGTCGCAGCCGACACCCAGCCAGCCGGCGCAGCGGCAGCCGCCGCGCCGGCCGCGGCCACTGCCGCCCCGGCGACCACCGGCAACGGCAACTGCCTGAGCTGCCACGACGGCAGCTCCCACAAGCTGGAGACCACCGGTGCCGACGGCAAGCCGCGCGCCCTGCTGGCGGTCAACCCAGAGAAGTTCGGCCAGGGCGTACACGCCAAGCTGGGCTGCGTGTCCTGCCACAGCGGCATCAAGGACAGCCCGGCCGCCGGTGCCAGGCACCAGGTCGAGGCCGGCCAGCCCGGCAAGTCGGCCGACTGCGCCAGCTGCCATGAACAGCTCTGGAAGGCCGCGCAGGCCGATGGCAGCGCTGCATCAAAACCGCGCCTGGGCGTGGTGGCCAGCAATGTCGAGGCCTACCGCAAGTCCTTCCATGCCCGTCCGCACAAGAGCGACAAGTCGCGCGTGAACGCCAGCTGCGACGGCTGCCACGACACGCACAGCTTCAACATCCCGGCCGCCAGCAGCCCGGAACACGCCGCCTGGCGCCTCAACAGCCCGGCGATGTGCGGCACCAAGTGCCACAGCGACGAGCTGGAGGAATACAGCGGCTCGGTGCACGGCAAGGCCGCGCTGGACAAGAAGGACCCCAAGGCCGCCGTCTGCGCCGACTGCCACAGCGCACATGACATCGGCAACACCTCGGCCGACAAGGTCAAGCTGGCCATCACCGCCAGTTGCGGCAGCTGCCACGAGGCCAACTACAAGTCCTACAAGGCCACCTATCACGGCCAGATCAGCACCCTGGGCTATGCCTACACCGCCAAGTGCTTCGACTGCCACGGCAGCCACGGCATCCTGGCCGCCAAGGACAAGGACTCCAAGGTCCATGCGGACAACCGCATGGACACCTGCAAGAGCTGCCACAACGGCAAGAAGGGTGTGGCCGAGGCACCCGCCGGCTTCGCCACCTTCCAGCCGCACGGCACGGTGGACAACTTCCAGCGCTATCCGCAGATGTGGGTGGCCTGGCAGATCATGCTGCAGCTGCTGGTGGGCACCTTCGGCTTCTTCTGGCTGCACACCCTGCTGTGGTTCTACCGCGAGTGGAAGGACCGCAAGAACGCCGTGCCGCGCACGCACGTCAACTTCGCCACTCTGCCGGCCGAGTTCAAGGGCAAGCACTTCCAGCGCTTCAGCCGCACCTGGCGCATCGCCCACATCACCTTCGCGCTCAGCCTGATGACGCTCACGCTGACCGGCATGCCGCTGTTCTACCCCGACGTGGCCTGGGCGCCGGTGGTGATGAAGGCACTGGGCGGCCCGCACATCGCCGGGCTGATCCACCGCGTCAATGCAGTCATCTTTGCCGGCGTGTTCTTCTGGCACCTGGCCTACATGGTGCTGCTGATCTGGCGCAAGCGCGCCACCTGGAAGTGGCTGGGCCCTGACTCGATGATCCCCAACCTGCAGGACGGCAAGGACATGCTGGCCATGTTCAAGTGGTTCTTCGGCAAGGGTCCGCGCCCGGTGTTCGACCGCTGGACGTATTGGGAGAAGTTCGACTACTGGGCACCCTTCTGGGGCGTGACCATCATCGGCGTGAGCGGCCTGGTGATGTGGCTGCCCAACGTCTTCGGCGCCTTCCTGCCGGGCTGGGTGTTCAACGTGGCGGCCATCTTCCACGGCGAGGAAGCCTTCCTGGCGGTGGTCTTCCTGTTCACGGTGCACTTCTTCAACAACCACTTCCGGCCTGACAAGTTCCCGGTCGACGTGGTGATGTTCACCGGCACCATGAGCCTGGAGCACTTCAAGCGCGAACACGCCAACCACTACCAGCGCCTGGCCGCCAGCGGCGAACTCGCCAAGCACCTGGTCGATGCGCCGTCGGCCCCCCTGAGCCTGGGCGCCAAGCTGCTGGGCTTCACCCTCATCGCCATCGGCCTGACCCTGCTCACGGGTGTGGCGATCGGTTTCTTCACGGGGGGTGCCGCTTGACGGCGCGCAAGGGACAAACCGAAACAAAGCGATAAAAACCGCACATTCGCTGAAGGCCGACGCTCAAGTGCCCGCCCCCGAAGGCGGGCGCAGAGCCCAGGCAGATTGGTACGCAGCGAGCCAAGACCTGTTTCCTGTGTCTGTCATAGAAAAGACGGAGAAACGTATGAAGATGACGCGTATTCGCTGGGGCCTTGCTGCCCTTGCACTCGCAGCCCTGACGGGCTGCGGCGGAGGCGGGGGTGGCTCCAGCAGCAGCCTGCCGACCGGATCGTCCGCGGTTGCCACGGCCGTGACGGCAGCAGCGGCCAATGCAGCCAATGACACGCAGACCGACGCCAGCAAGGCCTTCACGGTGCTGCAGGACGCCGGCGTGCCGGTGGTGGCGGTTGCGAGTCCGCCCATCGTCAGCTTCACCCTCTTCGACAATGGCAAGGTGGTGTCCGATCTGGTCGAACGCACTACCGCGTCGCCGGCCACGGCCCAGGTCCGCGCCATCATTGCCAAGCTGGTGCCGGGCACCAACGGTGAACCGGACAAGTGGGTCAGCTACACGAGTGTGACCAAAACGCCGACCGGAGCCGCAGCGGCCGTGGCGGTATCCGCTTCAGCGGTTCAGGCCACGACCGATGACAAGAACGACAAGGTCGCCTCGTCTATCAAGGGCGTCCTTAAATTCGACAGTGCGAATGGCTATTACACCTATGCCTTCCGCACCGACATCAAGGACATCGCCCAGACCTACGGCGTGACCTATGAACCCAGCCTCACCCACCGGGTGGCGGTACAGGTGAAGTACGTCAACAGCGCCGGTGTCACGGTCAACGCCAACCCGACCTTCGACTTCACCATCGACGCCAACGGCAAGGCGGTGGCGGTCACCGACACGTCCAAGACCCGCAAGATGGTCGATGTCAACTCGTGCAACAGCTGCCACAACCAGTTGGCCATGCACGGTGGCGGGCGGGTGGACACGCAGTACTGCGTGCTGTGCCACAACACCGGCACGACCGATCCGGTCTCGGGCAATGTGGTGGTGCTGTCCAACATGGTCCACTCAGTGCACGCTGGCAAGCGGCTGGCAGCAGCCGGACAGTCCTATGCGGTGAGCACGACCAAGTACGACGAGGTCGGCTTCCCTCAGGATCTGCGCAACTGCACCAAGTGCCATACGGGGCAGGATCCCAACCCGCTCAAGGGCGAGGCGCTCAAGACCCCACAGGGCGACAACTGGAAGACGGCCGTCAGCAAGGAAGCCTGCCTGAGCTGCCACGCCAGGAAGGATGGTTCGGCGTGGGAGGTGAGCCACAAGGCATTCGCACAGGATCCCAAGACCAATCCCACCGGCACGGCGACGTCAAAGGCTACCGACCTCACCAACGCCCAGTGCAAGGCCTGCCACGCCGCCGGCACGCCGGTCTCACCCGAGAACGTGCACTGGAACCAGAACGAGGAAAACGGCCTCAAGTACAAGATGGTGATCGAGGGTGCCACTTACAACGCCACGTCGCGCGTGGTGACGGTGAATTACTTCCTCGCGGATCCGACCAATGCCAATGCCCCGTATGACATCCAGACCGCTGAGTGCAATACCGCTACCGACATCAAGGTGAAGGCAAACACCGATCTGTGCGCGACCAAGAAGTTCGGCAACCTCAAGCTCTACCTGGCGTATCAGAACCTGATCGGCCAGCCGACAAATCAAACCGAATGGACCGGAGGCAGCGGCATCAACATCGTGGCCTACAAGGGCACGGTTGTTGAGGGCAAGCCCTTGCACTACTCGGTCGATCTGCCAGCCATCCCGGCCGACCTCACGGTCGCTGAGGCTACGGCAGCGAGCAAGGCTCCGGGCAAGGCTTTTGGTACAGCCCGCGTGTTCTCCATCGGTCAGATCAAAGAAGCAAAGCTTGACGTCAAGAGCAACGTCAGGCCGCGTCCCGAGGTGATTCCGGCTGCCGTGGTCAACACCATCGTGCAGAACGCTACCTTTGACATATCGCTGGACAGTTCTGCCGTCAACCCGCGCCGTGAGGTGGTCAGTACCGAGAAGTGCAACGCCTGCCACGGCGCGCTGGGCACGTCCTCGGGCTCCAACACCCTGTCCGAAGCCTTCCACGGCGGTGCACGCGACATCGTCCAGGCTTGCCCGGCCTGCCATGACGTCAACCGCGCGTCGACCGGCAACATGATGACCAATGGATCGGGGCTGTACGAGTCCTTCCAGTTCAAGCGGATGATCCACGGTATCCACGGCAACACCAGGCGCACCTACCCGTTCACCCACGGCAACAAGGTGGTGGACACGTTCAACAAGGACGGCACGTCGACGACCGTGGGCAATCCGTCGCTGCTTGCGTCGGTGGAGAACTACGCCGCCGAGGTCGCCTGGCCGGGTGGTCAGGACTTCAAGGCCCCGGGCACGGGCGTGAACTGCAACGTCTGCCACGTGAACAACTCCTACCAGACCGACTTCAGCCCGCTGGCGACAGTGGTCCTCAAGCCCACCGGAGTCCTGGACCCGATGTTGTGGAACGTCATCACACCCATGGCTGCTACCTGCTCGGGCTGCCATGACTCGTCGGCTGCCGTCAACCACATGGCCAACGTCGGCAAGGCCAACTTCGGCACCACGGCCACCCAGAAGGTGCGGGTCCAGGAAGAGTGCCGTGACTGCCACGCCGTGGGCGCCGTGAAGGGCGTGGACGTGGTCCACGGCCAATAGTCAGTCGCTCACGCGGCCGCAAGCATGGGAGGGCCGAACCGGGCCCTCCCTTTTTTCTTTGTTTCTTCCCGGCCCGCGGGCCGGACGACCTGTGACGATAGCCTCAATACAGGAGGGGATACGAATGCGAGTCAAGCCACTCAGGGCTGCAGCGGCCACCTTGTGCCTCATCAGCCTGTTCAGTCTGCTGAGCCTGCTGGCCCCCGCGGCCCAGGCTGCCGGACCGGCGCCGACCGGCTCGGCCTTCTGCGTCACCTGCCACGATGACGAGGACCTGCCCGACATGAGCCGCTCGGCCCATGCCGCGAAGAACGACAAGCGCACGCCCGACTGCATCACCTGCCATGGCGCGAGCGACACCCATGCGCACAAGCCGGCCAATGTGTCGGAACGGCCAGCGCCGGACCGTAGCTTCGGCAAGAAGTCGACCCTGGGCGCACAGGGCCGCAGCGAGGTCTGCCTGACCTGCCACACCAAGGAGGCCAACCGCGCCCTGTGGTCGGGCAGCCAGCATGACATCGCCGACCTGTCGTGCAACACCTGCCACAAGGTGCACGCCAACCACGACAAGACCATCGCCAAGTCCACCCAGGCCGACGCCTGCATGGGCTGCCACAAGACGCAGCGCAGCCAGCTCAGCCGCGCCTCGCACCACCCGGTGCCGGAAGGCAAGATGACCTGCTCCGATTGCCACAACGTGCACGGCTCGGCCGGCCCCAAGCTCGCCAAGCGCGACAGCACCAATGCCACCTGCTACACCTGCCACGCCGAGAAGCGCGGGCCCTTCGTGCACCAGCACGAACCGGTCAATGACGACTGCACAAGCTGCCACAACGCCCACGGGAGCAATGTGCAAGCCATGCTGACGGCACGCCCGCCCATGTTGTGCCAGCAGTGCCACACACCTCACGTGGGCGGCGCGGTCGGCGCCGTCGGCGGCCAGCCCGGCGTGTTTGCGCCCGGCCTGCCTGGCACCAGCGGGCCGCAGGTGGGTGCCACCACCGGCGGCAAGAACGTGGTCAACATCTGGCAGGGGCGCAGCTGCATGAACTGCCACACCCAGGTGCATGGATCGAACAATCCGTCGACGACCAATCCGACGCCCAAGCTGCTGATGCGCTGAGGCGCAGGGAGAACCATGATGAACGACACCATCAGCAAGAGTGCCCATGCCCATGCCTATGCCCGCGGGGCGCAGCTGCGGCCCTGCCTGCTCGCCCTGGCCATTGCCGCCGCCTATGCCCCGGCGGTGGTGCTGGCCGAATCGGATGACGTGCTGGACGCCTCGCTCACCGCCGGCATCGGCGCCCTGGGCGGCGACCGCGCCGAGCGCGCCCAGTTCGGCCAGTACAACGGCCTGCGCACCACCGGCAAGGCCCTGGTCATCCTCGGCGGCGACTATTACCGCCGCAACGACGAGGCCGGCACCTCGGTGCAGGCGCAGGGCAGCAACCTGCTGGGCCAGACGCGCGAGTTCGATTTGCTCTGGAAAAAGCAGGGCGACTGGAAGTTCGGCACCGCCTTCAGCCAGGGCGTGCGTTACGAGCCCTACACCGTCAACAGCGGCCTGCAGGGCGCCGGCGGCACCAACCCGCAGGTGACGCTGCTGGGCAGCGCCGGCAGCGGCGGCGACGACGTGCTGCGCCTGCGCCGCACGGCCCTGGGGCTGTCGCTGTGGAACGCGCTGAGCCCGAGCATGAACCTGCAGGCCACCGTGAAGACCGAGCGCAAGCAGGGCTCGCGGTTGTCGGGTGTGGGCATGAACTGCCCGTCTGCGGCGGCCATCAGCTGCGGTAGCGGCACCGGTGCGACCACCGACGCTGCCGTGCTCTACCTGCCCGAACCGCTCGACTCGGTGCACAACCAGGTCGAGGCCCGGTTGAGCTATGCGGGCGAAGGGCTGAGCCTGAGCACCGGCTACTACGGCTCCTTCTACAACAACGCCAACGGCAGCCTGAACCCGGTCATCCCGGCCACGCTGAACAATCCGGCCGGGACCCCGTTGCCGCTGGGCTCTGGCCTGCAGGGCCTGCTCGGCCAGCCGCTCGCCCTGGCGCCGGACAACCTGGCACACCAGTTCGACCTCACCGGCCAGTACGCCGTGGCACCCACCACCCAGCTGCGCATGAAACTGGGCTACGGCCAGGCCCTGCAGCACCAGGACTACGCCAGCGCCGGCCTGAGCGGCGCGCCCGCAGGCGTGAGCAGCCTGAGCGGCAAGGTGGTGACCAGCAGCGCCCTGCTGGGCTTGAGCACACGGCCGCTGCCCAAGCTGAGCGTGCATGCCGACCTGCGCTACGAGGACAAGGACGACAAGACACCGCTGCTGCCCTACAACATCGAAGGCACGACAACGTCCACCAACCGCCAGCTGTCCAGCACCCGGGTGCGCGCCAAGCTGCAGGGGCGCTACCAGTTCTCCAGCGTCTACAGCGGCAGCCTGGTGGCCAGCAGCGAATCCATCGACCGCGGTGTGTTCACGCCCAGCAGCAGCGTCGCAGGTCTGAGCGCGCTGCGCCAGAAGACGCGCGAATCCGGCCTGGCGGCCGACCTGCGCCGCAGCCTGAGCGAGAACGTCAGCGCCACGGTTGGCCTGGCACGCAGCGAGCGCAGCGGCTCGAACTGGCTGCGCGACAACAGTGGCCTGGGCGTGACCGAGGTGGCCGACCCGAACAGCCCGGGTTCGGGCCTGGGCGCCACGGCGATCTACATGCCCACGCTGGCTGACCGGCAGCGCGACACGCTCAAGCTGCGCACCGACTGGCAGCCCAGCGACGAGCTCTCGCTGCAGCTCAGCGCCGACACCGGCCACGACCGCTACAACACGCCGAGTTCGCAGGGTCTGCGCAACAGCAACAACAGCCAGCTGGCGCTGGACGCGGCCTATGCGCTGTCCGAACGCTGGAACCTGAACGGCTATGTCGCTCGCGCCCGCCAGACCCTGCTGCAGTCGCGCCCGGCCAGCTACATCCTGTCCTATACCAACACGGCTGACAGCCTGGGTCTGGGGGTGAGCGGCAAGCCGGTGAGCAAGGTCGAGGTCGGCACCCTGCTCAGCCATGTGTCGGACCGCAGCCGCTACGCCCAGACCCTGGATGCCGGCGCCAGCAGCGACAGCGTGCTACTGCTGGCGGCCACCGGCGGCCTGCCCGACATCGTCTACCGTCAGACCCAGCTCAAGCTGTTCTCGCGCTACGAGATCGACAAGCTGTCCGCCGCCCGTGTCGACCTGGTGCACCAGCGCGTGCACCTGGCCGACTGGACCTGGGGCTACAACGCCGTGCCTTTCAGCTATTCGGACGGCACGACGGTGTGGCAGAAGCCCGACCAGGCGGTCACAGCCATCAGCGTGAGCTACACGCACCGCTGGCAGTAGCCCAGACCAGGCCTGCCAGGCGGGCCCACGATACTGCGTGACGCCATGCGGCCTGCGCCCGGCACCCCGGATGGTCCGGGGCGCGCGGAGCGGTGCACCCGCATCGGTTCACCTCATGCAGTTCAACGACTTCAAGCCTCTGCTGTCCGTGCTGGTCATGCCGCCCGTCCTGGGCTTGCTAGTCGCAGGTGTGGGCTGGTGGATGGCCCGGCGCTGGCAGGCACCTCGCCACGGCCTGCGACGCAGGCTTGCGCGCGCTATCTTCTTCAGCGGTCTGGCCGGCGTATGGCTGGGCAGCTGCCAGGCCACGGCCCTGTGGCTGCAGGACCATGTGCTGCACCCGCCTGCCGCGTTGACCGCCGCCGGCATCGCCGAGCTGCGCGCTGAGGCGCAGCGCGACGGGCCGCAAGCACTCGCCGTGGTGGTGCTGGGCGGCGGCCGGCAGCGCCTGGCGGCCGAATACGATGAGCCCATGCTGACCGAGCTGCCGCTGGCGCGGCTGCATTACGGCATCTGGCTGGCGCGTGCTACGGGTGTTGCGCTGGCCTACAGCGGCGGCGTGGGCTGGGCGGAACAGGGCGGACCGAGCGAGGCCCGCACAGCCCAGCGGGTCGCGGCACGTGACTACTACATGGAGATGCGTTGGCTGGAGGAAGCCTCGCGCGACACACGCGAGAACGCCAGCTTCAGCACCGAACTGCTGCTGCAGGCCGGCGTGAAACATCTGGTCGTCGTGACCCACGCCTCGCACATGCCGCGCGCGCTGCGGGCCTTCACCCAGGCGGCCCAGGGACGACTGCAAATAACCGCCGCACCGATGGGCTTCGTGACGCTGGACGAGCGCCTGCCCCTGCCCTGGCTACCCACCGGGCGGGGTATGGCTGCGGTGCACGCAGCCTGGCACGAAGTGATCGGGTTGATGCTCGGGCGTTGAGGTTCCGCAGAAAAGCGGAACCCGCCTGGAACAGAGCGTTCTCAGGCGGGTCGGACAACCTGACGGTTGTCATTCGGGACTCCGGAGGAAACTTGTCCGGGGTCCCTTCCACACAGTGACTGTGTGGAGGTGGGTACCTGCGTATCAGTGCAGGCAGATGCAGGTTAGGCCCTGCCGCCCCCCGGTGCAAGCTTGCCGCTTCAATGGATGGACTGGAGCCGATCAAGACAATCAAGCGGGTTTGGGTCACCACTTGATGCAAAACCCTTGACTCGGGCCAAGCCGCTCACGCGGGCTTGAAGACGCGCTGCCAGAGTGCTTCCATGCGCGCTTCGACATCCGCGTCCATGCTGATGGTGCGCCCCCACTCCCGGTCGGTCTCGCCCGGCCACTTGTTGGTGGCGTCCAGCCCCAGCTTGCCGCCCAGTCCCGAGACAGGCGAGGCGAAGTCCAGGTAATCGATCGGCGTGTTGCTCACCACCGTGGTGTCGCGCGCCGGATCGACTCGGGTGGTGATGGCCCAGATCACGTCGTGCCACGCGCGGATGTCGACGTCGTCGTCCACCACCACGATGAACTTGGTGTACATGAACTGGCGCAGAAAGCTCCACAGGCCGAACATGAGGCGCTTGGCATGGCCCGGATAGGCCTTCTTCATGCTGATGATGGCCATGCGGTAGGAGCAGCCTTCGGGCGGCAGGTAGAAATCGACGATCTCGGCGAACTGGCGCTTCAGGATGGGCACGAAGACCTCGTTGAGCGCCATGCCCAGCACGGCAGGCTCGTCGGGTGGTTTGCCTGTGTAGGTCGAGTGGTAGATCGCGCCTTCGCGTTGCGTCATGCGCTCGACTTGGAAGACCGGGAACCAGTCTTGCTCGTTGTAGTAACCGGTGTGGTCACCGTACGGGCCTTCGAGCGCATGCAGATAGCCGCCGCGCTCGCGCAGTTCGACGCCGTGTTCCGATTGACCGCGATAGCCTGCTGCCGCGACCGGAATATGGCCCTCCAGCACCACTTCCGCGAAGGCAGGCACTTGCAGCGGATTGCCCGGTTGACCGACGCCGCTGTTGGCCAGTTCGGTGCGCCCACCACGCAACAATCCGGCGAACTGGTATTCCGACAGACTGTCGGGAACCGGCGTGACCGCGCCCAACATGGTCGCCGGATCAGCGCCCAACGCCACCGCTATCGGGAAAGGCTGGCCAGGGTTGGCCTGCGCGAATTCGCGGAAGTCAAGAGCGCCGCCGCGGTGCGCAAGCCAGCGCATGATGAGTTGGCGCCGCCCGATCACTTGTTGTCGGTAGATGCCCAGGTTCTGGCGCATTCGCGGTCGGGCGACATTCTGTGGGCCCCGGGTGACCACCAGTCCCCAGGTCACCAGGGGCGCGATATCACCCGGCCAGCAGTGCTGTATCGGTAGATGGGCCAGGTCGACATCGTCAGCCTCGATCAGCAGTTCCTGACAGGCAGGCCTGCGTTGCAGTGCCGGCTTCATGTCCCACAGCGTGCGCGCCATGTGCACCAAGCGACCGACATCCTTCAGACCGCGCGGCGGTTCGGGATCCTTGAGGCTGGCTAGCAGCTCGCCGATCTCTCTCAGCGCACCCAGATTGTCGGCCCCCATGCCCAGGGCCACTCGTTCAGGGGTGCCGAACAAATTTGTAAGCACAGGCATCGCGTGCACACGATTTCCTGTGCATGCCTGCTCGAAATACAGGGCCGGCCCCCTCGAACGCAGTGACCTGTCACTCAGGGCTGTCATGTCGAGACGTGTTGAAACCGCCTCCTTGATGTGCAGAAGTTCACGGCGTTGACGCAGCTCATCAAGGAAGTCACGCAGATCGCGGTAGTGCATCACGAGGGAAAAATGAGGTTACAGATGACGGTTGACCCTGAATTTGTAACCAACCTAGAATCGCGCCGGCTTGAAAACCTAGGGTTCACCCTAGTCAGTCGCAGTTCGACTGCCGGACTCGTTGCCATGCACGGTTGTCTTGGGGCGCAATGCCCTGTTGGTGCAGGTTCAGGTGATGAGCATTATCCGAGGCACCGGGAGCCAAGTCCGGTGTCGCATAACTAGACGAAAGGAGTGTCGTGCAAGCATTCCAAACCTGGGCACGTGCTCGACAGGCAGTCGCCGCGTCAGTGCGCGTTTTCCTCAGCGACGTGGGCGACGGCCTGCTCGCCGTCAGCCACAACTCACTGGCCTTGCTGGGCTTGGTGGTGCTGGGCGGCGTGATCGTGATCGGCGGCCGCGCCGACGTGCGTGACCTGCTGGAAGAGCAGGCACTGGATTGGCTGCAAGCCCGTCAGGAAGCTCGTCTCACACCCGAGACCAACGTCGACGACGCCGACTTGCTGGCTGTCGACCGCGCCACCGCCGCCGACCCATCGCGGTTGAACCGCCAACAGGCCTCGGTCGCACAGTGGCTGTCGCGCCGCTACCGGGTAGCACCCGAACCGGTAAGTCGTCTGGTGCAGGAGGCCTGGGCTCTGGGCCAACGCTTCGAACTTGAACCCACCCTCATCCTGGCCATCATCGCGGTTGAATCGAGCTTCAACCCCTTCGCGCAAAGCTCGGTCGGGGCACAGGGCCTCATGCAGGTGATGACGCGCGTGCATGACGAAAAGTACGAGCCCTTTGGTGGCAATCACGCCGCGTTCGACCCGGTCACGAATCTGCGGGTCGGCGTCGAGGTTCTCAAGGAGTGCATCAGTCGCGCCGGAACGCTCGAGGGCGGACTGAAGTACTACGTCGGCGCCGCCAACCTGGTGGATGACGGGGGCTATGCCGAAAAGGTGCTGGCCGAGCAGGCTTTCCTGCGCCAGGTCGTTCAAGGCCGTCAGGTGCCGGTGACAGCCAAGTCACCCGCGGCGGCCAACGGCGCTGGACAACTCGGTATGGCGGTGGACTCAGCGACCCGCGTGGCCATGCGCTGAACCTGAGGGCGATAGGCCCTCCCGTGGCATAGACGTTATGCCTGGCAGCGTTCCGCTAAACTCTGGCCGCCGCGCGACTGGCGTTTTGAGGCATGCCTACGCATCCTCCAGGTGGGTCACCACCGTGAAGCGCGGCCGCGAAGCCGCCCGGGCCTAGCGTTCAGCCGTGCGCCTGGGCAACTCCGCTGCATCTGCCTGCCGGCGCCGTTTCTCGTGCGCCACCTACCTGGCAAGGTGCAAGTCTCGGAGCCCACAAGCTTCAGCACTGTTCCAGGAACACCAAGACCATGTTTGATCGCGCCACCCAGACCCTGGCCGCCGTCGACCCGGCCATCACTGCCGCCATCGCCGCGGAAGACCATCGGCAGGAAGCCCACATCGAGCTGATCGCCTCAGAGAATTACGCCTCGCCGGCCGTCATGGCCGCCCAGGGCTCACAGCTCACCAACAAGTACGCCGAGGGCTACCCCGGCAAGCGCTACTACGGCGGCTGTGAACATGTCGACGTGGTCGAGCAGCTTGCCATCGACCGCGCCAAGCAGCTCTTCGGTGCCGAATTCGCCAACGTGCAGCCGAACTCGGGCTCGCAGGCCAATCAGGGCGTGTTCTTCGGCCTGCTGCAGCCGGGCGACACCATCATGGGCATGAGCCTGGCTGAAGGCGGTCACCTCACCCACGGCATGCCGCTCAACATGAGCGGCAAGTGGTTCAAGGTCGTCAGCTACGGCCTCAACGCCGCCGAGGAGATCGACTACGACGCCATGGAGCGCCTGGCCCACGAGCACAAGCCGCGCCTCATCATCGCCGGTGCGTCGGCCTACGCCCTGCGCATCGACTTCGAGCGCTTCGCCCGCGTGGCCAAGGCCGTCGGCGCCTACTTCATGGTCGACATGGCGCACTACGCCGGCCTGATTGCCGCGGGCGTGTATCCCAACCCGGTGCCGCACGCCGACGTCGTCACCAGCACCACGCACAAGACCCTGCGCGGCCCGCGCGGCGGCCTCATCCTGATGCGCGGCGAAGAGGTGGCCAAGAAGGTCAACAGCGCCATCTTCCCGGGCATCCAGGGCGGCCCGCTGATGCATGTCATCGCCGCCAAGGCCGTGGCCTTCCAGGAAGCCCTGCAGCCGGCCTTCAAGGCCTACCAGCAGCAGGTGGTGCTCAACGCCGCCGCCATGGCCGACACCCTGGAGCAGCGCGGCCTGCGCATCGTCTCGGGCCGTACCGAGAGCCATGTGATGCTGGTCGATCTGCGCCCCAAGGGCCTGACCGGCAAGGAAGCCGAGGCGCTGCTCGGCCGCGCCCACATCACCTGCAACAAGAACGGCATCCCGAACGATCCGCAAAAGCCCATGGTGACCAGCGGCATCCGTCTTGGTTCACCGGCCATGACCACGCGCGGCTTCGGGCAAGCGCAGGCCATCGCCACCGCCAACCTGATCGCTGACGTGCTGGAAGCACCCAACGACGAAGCCGTGCTCGCGCGGGTGCGGGGTCAGGTCGCAGCGCTGACCGCTGAGTTCCCGGTCTATCGCTGACCGCCTGCTGAACTGATGCGCTGATCGACGTCCGGCCGGCGAACGACGCGTCGTCGACGCCTGGAACTCTACCGGCGTCACTTCAGGATTGCACCCGCATGCGCTGTCCCTACTGCAGCAACGAGGACACCCAGGTTGCCGAGACCCGGGAGTCCGACGAAGGCGACACCGTGCGCCGGCGCCGTCGCTGCCCCAAGTGCGACAAACGTTTCACCACCTATGAGCGCGCCGAACTGGCCATGCCCGCGGTGGTGAAAAAGAACGGCGACCGCACTGACTTCGACCGTCAGAAGCTGCGTGCCAGCATGTCACTGGCCCTGCGCAAACGCAACGTGAGCATCGATCTGATCGACGCCGCCATCGCCCGCATCGAAGAGAAGTTGTTCACCAGCGGCGCCAGTGAGGTCAACACGCCGCGCATCGGTGAACTCGTCATGCGTGAGCTCAAGCGCCTGGACAAGGTCGCGTATGTGCGCTTTGCCTCCGTGTACCGCGAATTCGAGGACGTCGACGAATTCAGCCGCTTGATCAAGGAAATCTAATCACTTGGCGGGCCGGCGTCCCTCATCGAGAGGAACCCGCCCGTGTGCATCTGCCCCTAGACTCGTGACGCGGTTCACGGATCACGCCCCACTGCCATGCGGATGGGACGTCCAAGGGAGGCGGCATGCCCATCGCAACACGCTGTTCATCACGACGCCTGCTAGGGCTCACGCTCGTGGAGCTGATGGTATGTGTGGCGGTGTTGGCCATCCTCGTCACCGTCGGCATGCCGTCGATGCAGGGCTTTCTGGCGCGCCGCCGACTCGATGGTCTGTCGGCGCAATTCGTCGCCGATCTCCAGTTCGCCCGCGCGGCCGCAGTCGCCCGCGGCGAAGTCCTGCGTCTGCGCTTCCAGGTGCTCGACAACACCAGCTGCTACCTATTGCACACGGGTTCAGCCAACGCCTGTGCCTGCCTGCCCGAGCAGGGCACAAGCTGCATTGGTACGGCGCAGGTTCTGCGGGTGGTGCATACGGCGGCCAGCGAACGCAGCAGCGTGCGCGCCAACGTCAGCAGCCTGCTCATCGACCCTCGCCAAGGCACGATCAGCCCGACAGGCAGCATCGACATCACCGTGAGCGACGGCTCCAGCCTGCGCCATGTGGTCAACATCCTGGGCCGAGTGCGGCTGTGTGCGCCTGGTGCGAAAGTGAACGATGTGCCAGCTTGCTGATCGCTTAGTCCGTGACGTGGCGAATGATGCCAGGCCAGCCCGCCGGACGCCCGGTGCAGTGGGCTTGGCCGGTCGATTCGGTTACAGCCTGGTCGAGTTGATGATCGTGGTGGCAATAGCAGCCATCCTCGCCGCCATCGCCTTGCCGAGTCTGCATCAGCAGATCCGCAAGACTCGGCGCGCCGACGCGGTCGCGGCCGTGTTGCGGGTCCAACAGGCTCAGGAGCGCTTTCGCGCCCTACAACCGGTGTACGCGCCCAGCCTGGGCGGCGCTGGCGGTCTGGGTCTGGCAAGCACCTCGCCCGCGAGCCATTACCTGCTGTCCAGCAGTGCGGCCAGCGGCGCCGAGGCACGAGCCTACACCGTGCAGGCGGTCGCTCAAGGTGCGCAAGCCGACGATGCCGACTGCCGCTACATGGTGCTACGGGTCGAGGATGGCCAACTCCTGCACGGTTCCGGGCCGCAGGCAGACGCCGCCAACCCGGCGAGCCTCAACCGCGCATGCTGGGGACAGTGAGGCAGCGCCGTGGACCACCCACCCGACCGCGGCATCGGCCTGCTTGAAATGTTGGTCACTATCACCTTGGGCCTGTTCCTGGTTGGCGCCACGGCCGGCCTGCTTGCCAGTCAACTCGCCGAACATCGTCGCGTTTTGCTCGACAGCCGGGTAACCCAGGAACTGCGCGCCGTGGTCGACCTGATCGCGCGTGATGTACGCCGTGCTGGCTACTGGGGGCATGCGGTCGACGCTGCCGCAGATCCAGCCTCTTCCCCGGTCAACCCCTATGACGGCCTGTATCCGCTCGCCGCGACCACCGACAGCCGCCTGGGTTACGCCTACAGCCGTGACACGAGCGAAGACGACTCGGTGGCGGGCAACGAACGTTTCGGCCTGCGTCACAACAGTGCGAACCGTACGGCCGACTGGCGCATGTCGGGCAATGCCATCTCGCCGACCGATACCGACACCTGGCAGGCCCTGACCGACCCTGGCGTGCTGCGCATCACCCGTGTGAGCGTGAGCAGCAGCGAAGACAGCCTTGATCTGAGTGATCGCTGCAACCGCGGCGACTGTCCGCCCGGCAGCGCCGCGAGCTGCCCGCCCCGTCTTCTGCTGCGTGTCGTCGACATCGAAGTGGAAGCGGTGGCAAGTGCAGACCCTGCCCTGCGCCGTCGTCTCGGCGCACACGTCACACTGCGCAATCCGGTCGTGACCGGCGCCTGTCCGGCCGCCTGAGCCGACGTCTGGCCACGACATCCGGCTGCATCACCTGCGGACCTCTCCGATGCGCCGCATTTCGCCCCAGCCAGCGCTGCGCCGCGCCGTCCAGCCGTCAGGCCAGTCCGGCGGCGGCACGCTCGCACTGTTGCTCGTCATGCTGCTAGGCGCCACGCTCATGCTGCTCTACCTGAACCGTACCCTCATCGCGGAGCAGCGGGCCGCTGCGCTGCAGTGGCGCAGCACGGTCGCGTTCGAGGCCGCCGAAGCCGGCCGGCAGTGGGCGATGGCGCTCCTCAATCACGACCAGGGCGTCGATGAATCCTGCCGTCCAGTGACTGCGGCCACTGCGGCCAGCGCCGCGCCCAGCTTGCGCGAACGCCTGATCGAGCGTGACGTGGCCGGCCGTGTATGGCGGCCGAGCGCCTTGCAGCCGACCTGCACGCTGGGTTTGGACGGCAGCCTGGCCTGCAGTTGTGCGGTCGGCGTGAACAACGCCTGGCCGTCGCTGCCGGGCAGTGTTGTTGCGGCGTCGGGCTATCGGGTCAGCTTGCGGCCCGGCCCGCGCACCGGCAGCTATGTGGTCGAATCGCTCGGCTGTGTCGGCAATGGCGACGGCGGCGCTGGCCGTTGTGACGATCCGGCGCGCTCCGACGCCCAGGCGCTCGTGCGCAGCAGTCTGGCCACGCTGAGCATCACACCCGCCCTGGCCAGTGCCACCGTGGTGGCACGCGGTGCAGTCAACCTCAGTGGCGCGGTGACGATCATCAATGTTGATGCCGCTTCTGGCGGCCTGGCCATCGACAGCGGCGCCGCCTTGAACCTGGACGCACAGTCCCACCTGGTCGGACCACCTGGCAGCGGAGCAACCGGGGCGCAGTCCGGTCCGGCCCTCAGTGTCAACCCGCGCTGGTCGAGCCGCAGTGCTGACAGCTTCTTCGCCAGCCACTTCGCACTGCGGCGCGCCCGCTTGGCCGGACTGCCCAGCTTCACCCGGCTGGACTGCACTTCGCCGTGCAACGCCGCCAGGGTCGACGCCGCACTGGCCGCTGGCGCACGTGCGCTCTGGCTGGACGGCAGCCTGGACGCGAGCGCCGGCCCCGTCGCCTGGGGCAGCGCCGAGCGGCCGCTGCTGCTCCTCGTCAGCGGCAGCACCCGTCTGAGTGGCGCGAGCCGCCTGCGCGGCCTGCTGTATACCTCCGATCTGTTCTGGACCAACCTCGACGCCATACCGGGTGAATTGCAAGGCGCGGTGATCGCCGAAGGCGTGGTCACGCTGAGCGGCACACTCGCGCTGGCCTTTGACGCCGAGATTCAGGTTCGGGCCAGCGACGCCGCGGCCGTCCTCGCGCCGGTGCCAGGCAGTTGGCGTGACTTTGGCGACTGATCGTCAGCGGCGCCTCACCATGGCCAGGACTCGACGGCAGGCGCAACGGCCTCGACCCGACACCCACGGGTCCGGCGTCGCCCTGATCGAGGTGCTGCTCGCCCTGGTCGTGCTCAGTGTGGGTTTGGCCAGTCTGGCACGCCTGCAGTTGTGGTTGTGGACCAGCGTGGACGCCAGCCGCCAGCAAGGCGAAGCGAGCCGGCTGGCGCAGCAGGACCTGGAGGGACTGCGCGCCTGGCTGGCCACGGCGCCGGTCCCAGGCCGAATGAACTATGCGGCGATCGCAGGCTTGACTCTTAGCACGGTGCCGGCCACCCCTGGCGGCAGCGCCAGCAGCCCGTTCAGCACCCCTTACGAACTGGAACGACGCGTACTCGACGGGCCACCAGCGACGAGCGGCGAGTCGCCCCTGCCGCGCTACAAGTCCATCGCCACCACGCTGCGCTGGGTCGACCGCGAAGGCGCACGGCGAGAACTTGTCCTGCCCGGCCTGATTGCCGGTCTGGACCCGTTCTGGTCCGGCGCCCTGCGACTTGCCCCGGGGGGCGACGCCAGCGCATCGTCCGGCGCGGCAGCGGCGCCGCCGCGCCACCCGCTTGTTCCTTACGACGCCGTCGCGCTGGCCGACGGTCGCCTGGCCTGGAAGCTCAGCCCGTCCAGCGACCTGGCCTGGCTGTTCGATCGAACCACCGGGCGCATCACGCAGCGCTGCAATGCGACCGCCGGCCTCAGTGCCGGTGAACTGGGCAGCACCGCCCTGGCCAGTTGCGTGGCGCTGACCGGGCTGCCACTCTGGGGCTTGGTGCGCTTCGCGAACACGTCGATCGCCGAACCAACACGCGCCGAACTGATCGATCCACCCTCAGCTGCGCTCGACCTCGACCTGCGGCTGACCCTGTCCAGCAGTCCCGCCCCGGTGTCCACGCCAGGCTGGGAATGCGAGGACAACTCGACGACCGCAGTCGCCTCGGCGGCCCTGCCCGGCACCGTGCGTTACCTGTGCGTGGTTCAGGCCGGTGGCAGCCCGCCACGCTGGACGGGCCGGCTCGACCTCGTGCCGCTGGGCTGGCCCCTCGGCGGCAGTGCCGCCGGCGCGCAACGCGTGTGCCGCTACAGCGCAGACCACAACGGCAACGGACGCATCGACAATGCAGAGCACCCGGCTGTCTACGCCGACGTCGACCAGCCGCTGGGTCAGCAGAACTTTCTGGTCGTCCCGGCCGGCCTGAGCTGCCCGGTCGACCGTCCTGGCAGCGCGGTCGATGGCGCGTCCGTCGGCTTGACACGGGTCGATTTCAGCACCCTCGCGCACCAGCCGTGACCTCGGCCGGTCGACAGGTTGACAGGCTGGCCCGCTGAGCGGCTGACGGCGCCCATGGTCCGACCCATCAGCACCGACCGGCTCGGTGGCTTGCTGGCGCTGCGTCGACGCGACTCCTGAGACCGGCCGCGTCGACCTTGGCCCCGTCACCCTTCAACCAGTCGCCCCCACTTGCCATGCCGCACAGCACGGAACCGGTCATCTCACACCTCACCGCCGCTGACCTGCTGCACATGCAGGCAGCCCTGACCTTGGCTGAACAGGCCATTGGGCTGAGCGACCCCAACCCGCGCGTGGGCTGCGTGATCGTCAGTGCCGCCGGCGAGGTGCTGGGACAGGGCCATACCCAGCAGGCCGGCGGCCCACACGCCGAGGTGATGGCCCTGCGCGATGCCGCCGCACACGGCCGCACCGTCGCCGGCGCGACCGCTTATGTCACGCTGGAACCCTGTGCGCACCACGGCCGCACGCCGCCGTGCTGCGATGCCCTCATCGCCGCTCGCCTGGGCCGCGTGGTGGCCGCCTGCACCGACCCCAATCCTCTTGTCGCCGGCCAGGGTCTTGCCCGCCTGCAGGCCGCCGGCGTCACGACCGTGAGCGGCTTGCTGGCGGACCCTGCGCGTGAACTCAACATCGGCTTTTTCTCGCGCATGTTGCGTGGCCGGCCCTGGGTCCGGGCGAAGGTGGCAGCCACCCTGGACGGGCGCACCGCGCTGGACAACGGCGCCAGCCAGTGGATCACCAGCGCCGACGCTCGCCGGGACGGCCACGCCTGGCGCCGCCGCGCCGGCGCGGTGTTGACTGGCGTGGGCACCGTGCTGGCCGACGATCCACGTCTGGACGTGCGCCTCGTGCCCAGCGCGCTGCAGCCGCTGCGCGTGCTGCTCGACAGCCGCGTGCGTACACCCGCCACTGCCCGGCTGCTGGCGCCGCCGGGACACTGCCTGCTCTGCCACTGCGCCGAACCGTCGCCAGCCCAGCACGCTGAACTGATGGCCCGGGGTGTCGAACTGCTGCAGTTGCCTGCCGACCTCAACGGTCGCGTCGACCCCGCCGCGCTACTCGACGAATTGGCCCGGCGCGGCATCAATGAACTGCATGTCGAGGCCGGCGCCACCCTCAATGGCGCCTGGCTCGCCGGCAGCTGGGTCGACGAATGGCTGGTCTACCTCGCACCCAAGCTGGTGGGCGGCGGCCGCGCCATGGCCGCGTTCGGACCGCTCGCCACGCTGGCGGATGCAGCCGAACTGGAGTTCACCAGCGTCCAGCAAATCGGACCCGACCTGCGTGTGCTGGCCAGACCCCATGGTCGTCTCGGCACCTGGCTCAAGTCCGGCACTTGATCCGCCCGGCTGCGTGACAACGCAAGATCCTGTCGGCCTCGCGGTCGGCCGGATACCCGCAGCCTTTGCACCGAGTCGGCGGAGAAAGTCCCGATACAAGCTGCACCGTCATCGCTTGATATCAACCGTTCATACGGACATTGGTGTCAACACCGCACGACGATAGTTGACTGATGATTCTTGTCGCGACGCCGAATTCATGGGTCGTCGTGCGACAGAAACATCGGGCACAGTGCCAGATAACAGACGTCAAGTTACCTAGTCAGAGCTGCAAATTGCAAAGAGGCCCGTCTTGACGGGGCGATGTGGGTGAATGCCGATGGCCAGAACTCCCGAAGTCAGCTGTAATAGGCGCTGATTTCTGGGAGTTGTGGCCCTCGATGAAC
>JBEEJN010000029.1:0-75887 GCA_041169165.1 Pseudomonadota bacterium | reverse complement strand
CGCCTATCGCTTCAACCGCCGCTTCAACCTCGCCGACCTTGCAGTGCGCCTCGCAGTAGATGTCTGCCGGGCGCCTCCACGTCCGGAACGGTTGATCAGAAAGGCGGAGGAACATTTCTAATCAGGTGCGGATATGCGCCAGGCGCTCAAGCGCGTCATAACCGCCGTTGTTGAGGCGATGGCAATCGGTCCACTCGTTGTCGCCGGGAATATAGACGACAGGTTTGGCCAGGCTGCCGAACATCTTCAGGGCATCGCTGTAGATATCGTCAGTGCATTTCGAGCTGCCGTCCTTGATATCGCCATCGTAGATCGAAAAGGCAATATCCGAGCGGTTGATGCTGGCCAGCACCGCCGGAAGTTTCTGACCATCGCCAGCCTTCTTGTAGGGCATGTCGCCCCACAGGCCGAATGAATAGGCCGAGGACTGGCCAGCGGCGGCCTGCGACACGGCGCAACCCGACAGGCTGGTGATGACTGCAGCAGCGCACAGCGCCAGCACAGGACCGCTGAAAATCGAAAGCTTCATGGTGAACTCCGCAACGTGCAGGGCCGCAAGGCCGCACATGGCAAAATGACATGAGGCCCGCTGTTCGCCTATGCGAATCAGCAGGCCAACGAAATAAATACCGGCGCAGACAGTATTCACCGCCCCCGCCGGATGTCCTGATCAGGTCAGAAGTTGTAGCGCACGCCCACGCCCAGGGCACGCGGATCCTTACCGGCAGCCGGGGTGAACTTGCTGTCCGAGGCCTCAAAGCGGGCCTTGCCGTTGGTGGCGTTGCTCAGGCTGGCGTAGTAGAGGTAGGCGGTCGTCTGCTTGTCCAGGGCGAAGTCGCCCTCCAGGGCCAGGCCACGGGTGCCGTCGTCCTTTCCGGCAGCGGATTCACCGGCTTTGCCCAGGCTGGCCTTGAGGGTGATGGCACTGTCAAGGGCGTAGGCGCCGGTGACCAGCAAGTTGGTGGACTTGGCGCCATTGTTGTTGTCCAGCTTGCTCATTGCCAGGCCGGCGGTCCAGGCGTTTATCTTGGCGCCAAGGGTCAACTTGCTGCCTTTGAGCGTGTGACCCAGGGTCGCGGCCGTGGAGGTAAGGCTGGTGGCAACAGTGGCGCCGAAGTTCTGCTGCGACTGGGTCGCCAGGCCGACGTTCCAAGTGCCGTCGTTGTATTCGACCGACGTACCAAGCATGGGCTTCGCAATGGCCGGCGTTGCAGCTACTGTGGCCGACGCCGGTACGGCAGCCGTCTTGGCTTCGTCTGGCGAATAGGCAAGCTTGGCGACCACGGTGTTCATCAGCTTGGGGCTGGTGTACAGCAGCACGTTTTTCTGGCGCGTGTGCAAGTTACCGAACGATGAGCCCACGGTGGACGCGGTGGCCTTACCGTTGATAAAGATCTCCTGGAAGTCGCCTTCGCCCCACAAACCGTAGGCCGTACCTTCAAGCGACTTGAACGGCATGTCATGTGTGCCGACCAGCATCGTGCCGGCCGACGCGCTCTTCACGCCGAGGTAACTGTTGCGGTTGGCAAATGGGCTGCTGTTGCCCGAGTCATCAGGCGCCACACCGGTCTCGACCTGGAAGATGCCGCTCAGGTCGGCGCCGAACTTACGCTCACCCTTGATGCCCAGGCGCGACGAGAAGTTCTGCACCAGGGTGCGATTCAGTGTGCCGTCGTTATTGTTTTCCAGGGCCAGGTCGATGCGGCCATACCAGGTGAAATCGACGGCCTGGGCTTGGGCAACGCCGGGCAGCACAACGGCCGCAAGCAGGGCTGCGGATAGGAGATTCTTGCGTGTTTGCATGATGGAGATCGGGTTGGTGGTTGATGCTGACGATCAGAGCTTGGTATTCGTGTTGTATTGAATGCCGTTGCGCAGCTTAGAAAAGTAAGATGGCAAAGCTGTGACGGAGAAATCTCACGGTTTGCGTCTGTACACCGAAAAAGAAAATGACGTCGCATTGCTGCGACGTCATTCGGGCTTCATGCAATATTCAAGAACGGGTCATCAAGCTGTCATTTGTTCACTCTGCAGTTAGCCTCGACAAGGTAGGTGGAATCATCATGACCTCAGGCCGAAACGGTGCCGAGAAAATGCCGACGATATTTCTCCGGCAGGTCCGCCAGGTTGATCAGGAGCGGCAGGTCGGCCGTATTGAAGTCGGGGTCCCAGGCCGGCGCACCGAGTATCTTGGCGCCACAGCGCAGGTAACCCTTGATGAGCGGTGGCATGTCCACCGTCAGGTCGCGGCGCAGGTCGTCGACCGGCAGGGCCAGGCGAGGCTGGACATGGTGCTCGATGGGCGCCAGATGGCTGTGGCGCAACTGTTCCCACAGGCTGGCGGCCACGTGGCCGCCGTCGCGCATGCTGATGCTGGCGCAGCCGATCATGGTCTCCAGTCCGTGGCGAACCATGAACTCGCTCAGCGCACCCCACAGGGCCAGGATGACCGCGCCGCTGCGGTAGTCCTCGTGCACGCAGGAGCGGCCGAGCTCGGCCATGCGCGGGCGCAGGCGATGCAAGCGCGTCAGGTCGAATTCGGTCTCGGTGTACAGGCCACCGACCTGCTTGGCGGCCCAGGGGGTGAGCACACGATAGGTGCCGACCACCGGGGCGCCACCGGCCTCGTCCGCCAGGTCGCGCACCATGAGGTGTTCACAGTGGGCATCGTAGAGGTCGACGTCGTGCCCGGCCGGAGCGCCCTGCGGCACGCTCAGGCGAGCGCCCATCTCCTCGACGAACACCTGGTAGCGCAGACGCTGGCAGGCACGCACATCGTCCTCGTTGGCGGCCCAGCTGACGTCGAGCTTGGGACGCTGGCGCGCATGCTCGCGGGCCCGTTCGACAACCGGCATCTGCGCCAGTCCATGCAGTGCGGGCTGGGCCTTTGCATGCAGGGCCAGGCGACCTGTAGGTCCATGTGCGACAGGTGCGTCGCCATGATCGGCCGGCGCTACTGCCGGGCGCGCCGGCTTGCTGCGGCGAAACAGACCAAGCGAGGCCAAGGGGAAGGTGGGGGTGGGTAGTTCGCGCATGAAGCTGACTCCGTTTGTCGAATGGAGTCATCTTTGCGGCGCTTCATGACGCGGCTGAGTCGGATGCATGACGTGTCGATGACAAGCACCGAGACGCTGCTTCCCGTCAGCCTATGCTGCACGCCGGCAGCAAGGGTTGCGCAGCGCAGGCGCAGGCGTGGTCTCAGCGCGCCGGATCAGCGAGGCGGAATTCGGCCCGGAAGCTGGCGTCGAATTCCATCGCATCCACCGTGTCGATGCGTGCGTCGAGACTGGCCGGCAGGCCGACGCTCAAGCCCGAGACATGTACCGGAACGCCGCCCACGGACCACACGCGCAGGCGCTCTTCGCGCGGCATGGGGAACGTATCGGCAGTGCGTGTCAGCAAGGTACGCCGACGCAGGTCGCAGCGCATCAGGCCGCCCCAGGCCGGCAGGCTGCGCACCACCTGGAAGTGACACACGCGACGCACGCGTGACACCAGCAAGGCGATGACAAACAGCAAAGTGGCAGTGACGACAGCCATGGGAGACCTGCAGGGGGCGGAGTTCAGGGGCGCGTAAAAAGGGCGCGTTAAGGGGCGCGTTTAAAGGCGTGTGCAAAGGCAAGTGAGGGGACAACAGTGCACGCTCAACAATTTAGCGCTCCGCAGTGGCAGCACATGCGTCAAACAGGCACGTGGATACCCTGAATTGCATCGTCCTGCTCAGCCCTTTGTCACACGGCAGAGGCTTTTTGTAGGCCTGTTGCGTTGCCGCACCGCAGACCAGCGGGCCGCCGAATGCCGCCGAGCCCCACTGCGATACAGCGTCCACCAGATGGTTGAACGCCCGATGCGTCGGCTGCCAAGTTGCGAGTCGGAGATCTGGTCGCTGCGCATGCCTGCATGGGCCAGACACTGCATGCATGTTGAGCTGCAGACACCTGACGGCCAGTCAATGAAATACTGTTTATACGGTTTATATTTCATCCAGATGGCGCAATCGTCGCCGTGCCCGCGACAGTGACCAGCATTCGAACGCCGCGGATAGCGCCAGGACGAGGCACAGGCCAGCGCTGCGCAGTGGTGCGGTCAGGTGACGCAGTGGACTCGGGTGGATCTGGGCGCTCATGGAGATGAATATGACATTGGCCTCACAGCCTAGTTTGCTGACATGACACAACAATGGCAGGCCCCGGTGCTGGCTGAACTGTCCGAGCTGCAGGAGCTGGCCGACCTTGGCCGTCCGTGGTTGCGCAGCCGGCTGGCCTGCGAGGTGGCGCTGGGGCCGCATCGCCTGCCGGTGCCGGTGCTCAGCCTGGGCAGCGAGCGCGCAGAGGTGCCGGCGATCGGTTTCTTCGGCGGCGTGCATGGCCTGGAACGCATCGGCAGCCACGTGGTGCTGGCCTATCTGCGCAGCCTGGTGATGAGGCTGCGCTGGGACGAAGCGCTGCACCGCCAGCTGGAAAGCTTGCGGCTGGTCTTCATGCCGGTGGTCAACCCCGGCGGCATGTGGCTGGCCAGCCGCGCCAACCCTCAGGGGGTGGACCTGATGCGCAACGCACCGGTCGACGCCGACCAGGCCGTCGCGCCCCTGGTGGGCGGTCACCGTCTGAGCCCGTGCCTGCCCTGGTATCGCGGCGCACCGGGCGAGCCGGTGCAGGTGGAGACACAAGCGGTATTCGACGTGGTGGAACAGGAAGTGCTGGGCGGCGCCGTGCCGGCGCCGCGCCCGTTTGCGCTGACGCTGGATTGCCACTCGGGCTTCGGTCTGAGCGACCGGCTGTGGTTTCCCTGGGCTAGCAGCCGCCAGCCCATGCACAACGCCGCCGACATGCAGGCACTGGGTGACATCATGGACGCCAGCCTGTTGCATCACCGCTATGTGCTAGAGCCTCAGTGCCGCCAGTACCTCACCCATGGCGACCTGTGGGACCACCTCTATCGCCGCACCCTAGCGCGTCCGCAGGCCGGCGTTTTCCTGCCGCTCACGCTCGAGATGGGCTCCTGGCTGTGGGTCAAGAAAAACCCGCGCCAGCTCTTCAGCCGCCTGGGCATCTTCAACCCAGAAATGCCGCACCGGTTGCAGCGCGTGCTGCGTCGGCACCTGGCCGGGCTGGACTTCATGACCCGCGCAGCCGCGAGCTGGCAACGCTGGCTGCCGCAGGGGGCGGAGCGCCGTCAGCGTCACCATCAGGCAATGGCTCGCTGGTATGCGCCGCAACGTTGACGCACTGCGCAGGCCGCCCATCTGGGTGCTGCTGCGCGGACTGTCGCGCTCGGTCGCCCACTGGGGCGACTTCCCGCAACGCCTGTGCGAGCGTGGGCTGGGCGAGGTGATCTGCCTGGACCTGCCTGGCAACGGCAGCTTGCATGAGCTGCCCAGCCCGACCTGCATCGCCACCACCTTGGCTGACGTGCGCGCCAGACTTGCCAACGCCCTGCCCCAAGGCGACGCGCCGCACGCGCCGGTACACCTGCTGGCGCTGTCCATGGGCGGCATGCTGGCCTGCGAGTGGGCGCAGCGCTGGCCACAGGACCTGGCCAGCCTGGTGCTGATCAACAGCAGCCTGCGCGGCGTCAGCCCCCTGCACCAGCGCCTGCGCCCCTCGGCCTGGGTCGCCCTGCTGCCGCTGCTGCTCATGCCGGCCTCGGCGCAGCGCTGGGAAACCACCCTGCACGCCCTCACCAGTGCGCGAACCGCCACACGAGCGTCAGTGGTGGCCGACTGGGTCGAATTGCGCCAGCGCCAACCCGTGAGCCGCCTCAACGCCTTGCGCCAGCTGCTCAGCGCTGCGCGCTACACCGCGCCGGCACTCGCACCCGAGCCGCCCGTGCTGGTTCTGGGTAGTGCGGGCGACCGACTGGTCAACCCGCGCTGTTCACGCGCACTGGCTAGGCGCTGGGATGCGACCCTGCAGATACATCCCGACGCCGGTCACGACCTACCGCTGGATGACCCACAGTGGTTGCTCGATCGGCTGGCCGACTGGCTGGACTCGTTGAATGTGCGGCTGGTTGACTCGCAAGCCGCGCGACCGGAACCGCCTACCTGACGGCTGGAAACTTCTGCACCGTGGGGCATCGGCGGGACATTGACCCGCCGCATCAGGCGGTTTCGATCAAGCTGCCCTGGGCGCTCGAACCGCGCTCGATTGCGACGGCGGTATAGCTGCCGTCCGCCGCGAGCTGCCAGGCATCCACGTCGTCGTTGAGGTAGGGCAGCAGGCATTCGTCGATGACGCGGCGGCGCAGGCTGCGATCCAGTACCGGCCATGCCACCTCGATGCGCCGGGTCATGTTGCGCGTCATCCAGTCGGCGCTGCTCAGGTACAGGGCCTCGTCGTCGGCCTCGTCGCCCCAGCGGAACAGGAAGATGCGGCTGTGCTCCAGGAAGCGGCCGACCACCGAACGCACCTGGATGTTGTCGGTCAGACCCGAGATGCCGGGCGGCAGCATGCAGGCGCCGCGGATGACGAGGTCGATCTGCGCACCGGCCTGGCCGGCAGCCACCAGGGCGTGGATGAGGTGTGGATCGGTGAGCGAGTTGAACTTGGCGATGACACGTGCGGTGCGCCCGGCACGAGCCGCTTCCTCCACCTGTCTGAGCAGGCCGATCATGCGCTCGTGCAGCGTGGTGGGGGCCACCAGCAGCCGCCGGGTCTCGCGCAGCGGGCTCAGGCTGGCCAGGTGCTGGAAGACGGCCTCGGCATCAGCGGTGAGTTCGGCGTCGGCACTGAAGAAGCCCAGGTCGGTGTAGAGCCTGGCGGACTTGGGGTTGTAGTTGCCGGTCGACAGGTGAACATACTTCACCATGCGCTGGCCTTGCCGGCGCGTGATCAGCAGCAGCTTGGCATGGGTCTTCATGCCAACGATGCCGTAGACCACCTGGGCACCCACCGCCTCCAGCCGTTCGGCCCAGTTGATGTTGGCCTCCTCGTCGAAGCGGGCCTTGAGCTCTACCACGGCCAGCACCTCCTTGCCGCGCCGTGCCGCTTCAAGCAGCAACTCCATCAGCTTCGATTCGCTGCCAGTGCGGTAGATGGTCTGCTTGATGGCCAGCACAGACGGATCCTCCACCGCCTCGCGCAGGAACTCGATCACAGGGTCGAAGCTCTCGAAGGGATGGTGCATCAGCACATCGCGCTTGGCGACGCTGGCAAAAATGGAGCGCGTGCGCGGCAGGCTCTTGTGCGGCCAGAGTGGCTCGTGCGGCTTGAAGCGCAACTGCGGCGCATCTGCCTGGTCGATGAGCGAGTTCAGACGCACCAGGTTGACCGGGCCGTTGAGGCGGTGCAGGGCCGCCTCGGGCAGATCGAAATGGTCAAGCAGGAAGTCGCTCAAAGCCGGCGGGCAGGTGTTGACCACCTCCAGGCGGATCGCTCGGCCGTAATGGCGTGTGCTCAACTCGCTGCGCAGGGCCTGGCGCAGATTGGTGACCTCGTCTTCATCGACGTCGAGGTCGGAGTCGCGGGTCACTCGGAACTGCGAGAAGGCCTCGACCGTCCGGCCCTGGAACAGCTCCTCCAGATGGGCGCGGATGACACTGGACAGCAGCACGAATGCCTGCTTGCCGTTCGTGAGGCTGTCGGGCAGACGGATGACGCGCGGCAGGGCACGCGGCACCTTGACGATGGCGATGCCGTTCTCGCGCCCGAAGGCATCTGCGCCACCAAGCTGCACGATGAAGTTGAGCGACTTGTTGGCCACCTGTGGAAACGGGTGGGCCGGGTCCAGGCCCAGCGGCACCAGCAGCGGTTCAACTTCGCGATGGAAGAAGCTCGTCACCCACTTGCGCTGTGCCGCGTTGCGTTCCGAATGGTTGACGATGACGATGCCCTCGCGCGCCAGCGCGGGCATGAGTTCGTCGTTGAACACGGCGTACTGTTCGTCGGTCAATTCGTGAGCCTCGGCCGCAACCAGGGCCAGGTCACTGCGCGAGGTGGCGCTGCCGGGCAGCAAGGCCGCTTCGAGCGCGTCGGCGAAACGCACCTCGAAGAACTCGTCCATATTGGATGCGACGATGCACACATAGCGCAGCCGCTCCAGAAGCGGCACATCGGGCCGGCGCGCTTGCGCCAGCACGCGACGGTTGAACGCCAGAATGGAACGCTCGCGGCTGAGCAGGCGCACCTTGGCGTGCGCGACGACGTCGTGATGTGACATCAGCCCATGCTAGGTAGGCCGAATGACAGTCTTGTGACGGTGGTCAGTCGAGGCCACTGCCGGGAGGTGCCCTCAGACCGAAACTCCGGCCAGCGCGCCAGTGCTGACCTGCACCTCATCGAGCTTGGCCCAGGCCACCGCCTCCTGCTCCAGCAGATAGACCATCCGTGGCTGCTCGGGGCTCCAGCTTGCAGGCCAGCGCAGGTCCAGCCGCCATTGCTGGGCTTCACGCCCGAGTGCCACCAGCAGGCCCACAGGCGGGTCGACGCGGGCATGGCAAATCAACACCGCCAGGCGCAGGGCCAGCAACTGGCGGCGCCGGTCGTCCTGCTGCATCAGGTCGGTCACCTTGCGCAGGCCGCCACGCTGACCCAGCACCAACTGGCCCAGCATGCGCTGCTGGCTTTGTGAAAAGCCCGGTGCATCGACATGGCCCAGCAAATAGGCGCTGTGGCGATGGTGGTCGTGATGCGACACCGCCATGCCGATTTCGTGCAGATCGGCCACCCAGCCGAGCTCGCGCACCAGTTCGGCCCCAGCAGACGGTGCAAGCTGGCCGAAGAGGCCCTGCGCCACACGCTTGACACGCGCAGACTGCTCGGGGTCGGCGCCAAATCGCTGGCGCAGTTCCAGCACGCTGTCGTCGCGCAGATCATGGTGCTTTTGGTCTTCGTCGGCGCTCAGACGCTCAACCAGGTCGAACACCAGACCCTGGCGCAAGGCGCCCTTGGCCGGCTGTAGCTGAGCGATCTGGAACAGCTCCATCAAGGCCTCGAGTATGGCGATCCCACCACCGAGGACCGGCGCCCGGTCGGCCTTGAGGCCGCTGAGCTTGAGCCGGTCGGCCGAGCCGGCTTGCAGACAGGCCTGGCGGCACCACAGCAGCCCTTCGGGCGTGATGTCGCCCGCCGTGATGCCCTGTGCCGTCATCAGTTGCGACACCGCACCGACCGTGCCCGACGAACCCAGCGCCTCGGCCCAGAAGCGCGGCGCGAACAGTTCGCCGGCCTCTTCGAACTCAGCCGCTGCGGCGATGCGTGCGGCGTCGAACGCCGCAGCCGTATAGCGACCGTCACCAAAGTAGCGCTGCGAAAGGCTGACGCTGCCGACGGCATAACTCTCGGCGCCAAAGATCTGGCGGCGTTGGCCCAGGATCATCTCGGTCGAACGACCGCCGATGTCAATCACCAGGCGGCGTGCGTCGGAAGGCTGCAGTGCCGCCACACCCTTGTAGATCAGGCGCGCTTCCTCGCGCCCCGAAATCACCTCGATGGACTGGCCAAGCGCCCGACTGGCACTGCGTAGGAACTCGTCGCGGTTGGCCGCCTCGCGTAGGGTCTGGGTGGCCACCGCGCGGATCTGGCGCGCCGGCAAGTCACCCAGCCGATCGCGAAAGCGCGCCAGACAAGCCAGCGCACGGTCCACCGCCGGGCCAGCCAGACGCTTGTCGCCGTCCAGCCCGCCACCCAGGCGCACGGTTTCCTTCAGGTAGTCGACGCGCTTGTAGCGGCCATTGCGGCAGGTAGCCAGTTCGAGCCGGAAGCTGTTTGAGCCCAGGTCGATGGCTGCGAGCAGCTCGGGTGCCGCGGCGCCAGGCGAGGGCTGTGGCAGTGATGGCGACGGTGACGGGTCGTCGGGCCTGGCGGATGCGTCGATGGAGGAAGGCATGGCGGTCCTGGATGAGCGTACGTGCCGCAGGTCGTCTGCAGCCCGGCTCATTTTCCTTCGCGCCTTGTGACAGGCGATCTGGGCCAGCACGAAGCGCCACATCGAGATGTGCAGCCGCTCGCCCAGTGCATCGTCGATGGACGAGCTGAAGTGGCAGCCCGTCGGGGCCGGCGAGTCGGCCGGATCGTCGTTTCGGTAGTCGCTGGCCTGCATCTGCGAGGCGCCCTCCACGCTGTAGCAGGGGTCGAACAGCGTCCGGGCGCTGCGCGCCAGCGCCAAGGTCGAGCCCTGAGCGGCGAAGATCACTCCGAAAAGCGGGTCGGGCCAGGCAGGTCCGGTCCGGCCGCTCGATCGCCGCTTGCCAGGCTGGGTTGCAGACAGCGGCAGCACCGCGGATATCTGCAAAAACGCCAGACAGAGGTTGAAACAGGATGTGACTTGCGTTGGACGGGATCGTCTGATGAGCCAGTGGGCGGCTATCGTTGTCCCGTTCCCAGCCCGCAGCACCAGGCGGTTCACCTCATGGACGTGGGTGCTTCGGCCGGGGACGCCACACAAGCAAGGCAGGGAGCCGCGCCATGAGCATTCCGCGCATTGAAGACGTTGCTGTCGCCCATCTGCATGCAGATGGCCGTCGCCATGTCTTGGCGGATCACCTGATCCAGGTTGGCCGCATGGCGGCTGAGTTCAGCCGGCGCGACCCAACACCGGCACTGGCGCGCCTTGCGGGCATGTGGCACGACCTGGGCAAATATCGAGCTGGTTTCCAGCGCTACTTGCACATGGCAGTGGCGGTCGCCGCTGAAGACGCCCACATCGAAGGCCGATTGCCGACCGGCAGCGACAAAAGCCATTCGGCGGCCGGCGCCCTGTGGGCGCTGGAGGAATTGCAGCGCCGCCGTGGCCCCGAGGGAGTGGCCCTGGCGCGGGCGCTGCAGTACGTCATCGCCGGGCATCACGCCGGGCTGGACAACTGGCACGATGGACTCAAGCCCCGACTCGCTGGTGCCGATGCGCAACGCGAACTACTGACGGCCTTGCAGGGCTGTGCTCCGCCCGAAGTGCTGCATGCCGAACTGGACGGCTGCCGCGTGCAAGACCTGCCCATCCAGGCTCGCGAGGAGATACCTGGTCGCTTCGCACTATGGGTGCGCATGTTGTTCTCGGCCTTGGTCGATGCGGACTTCCTGGACACCGAGGCGTTCATGAACCCGGCCCAGGCGGCGGCGCGCGTGCGGTCTGCCCCGGGCATGGCCGAACTGCTGGCGGCGTTCAACGCCTACATGTCCGCCAAGTCAGCGGCAGTGGCCGACCAAGGTCTTTCCGACAGCCCAGTGAACCGGCGGCGCGCCGCCGTGCTGCAGGCCTGTCGTAACAGAGCCACCGGTTCACCCGGCACCTACACCCTCACCGTGCCGACCGGCGGCGGCAAGACCCTGGCCGGTCTGGCATTTGCCCTGACCCACGCCGTGCGCCACGGCCAGCGCCGGGTGGTGATGGCCATTCCCTACACCAGCATCACCGAGCAGACCGCCGATGTCTACCGCGAGGTCTTCGCCGCCCTGGGCGATGACATCGTGCTCGAACACCACAGCAACGCGGAGAGCGACGAGGGTGCCGAGACCGGCCGCTCGCGCCTGGCGAGCGAGAACTGGGATGCGCCCGTCGTCGTCACCACCAGCGTGCAACTGTTCGAGAGCCTGTTCGCCCGCAAGACATCACGCTGCCGCAAGCTGCACAACCTGGCCAACTCGGTGCTGGTGATTGACGAGGCCCAGTTGCTGCCGGTGGACTTCCTGCAGCCTGTGGTCGACGTGCTGCGCCTGCTGGTGCTGGACCACGGTGTCACGGTCGTGCTGTGCACCGCCACGCAACCGGCGCTCACTGAGCAGCGCCACTTCGGCAGTCGCGGCCTGCGCGGCTACGCGCCAGGCGAGGTGACGGCCATCATCGATGACGAGGCCAGCCTGTATGCTGCGTTGCAGCGTGTGCGAGTGTCCTTGCCGGCCGATTTGAAGATGCCGCAGTCCTGGGCCGACACCGCTGGTCAGGTCATGCAGCACGAAGCCGTGCTGGCCATCGTGGGTCGCCGTGCCGACGCCGCCACGCTGTACCGGGAACTGCAGCGCACCGTGGGTGGCGATGGCCTGTGGCACCTCTCGGCCCTGATGTGCGCCCAGCACCGCAGCGAGGTAATCACCGACATCAAGGCAGCACTGGTCGCCCGCCGCGAGGCACGCGCACGCGGCGAGCCAGCCGCGCCGGTGCGTGTGGTCAGCACCCAGCTGGTCGAGGCCGGCGTCGACCTGGACTTTCCCGTCGTATACCGTGCCATCGCAGGGCTGGACTCGATCGCCCAGGCGGCCGGGCGCTGCAACCGCGAGGGCCTGCTGGCGCAGGGCCAGGTGTTTGTCTTTGTGCCACCCAAGCCGCCGCCGCCGGGGCTGCTGCGCATCGCCGCGCAGGCCTGCACCCTCGTGTGGGATGACTTGGCCCCGGACGACGACCCGCTGGCGCAGGAACGTATCGCCCGCTTTTTCCGCCAGCTCTACGGCAATGCCGCCTCGCTGGACAAGGCCGGCATCTGCGACGCGCTGAGGCTGCAGATCGACACCCTCGACCAGGCCCTGGCCGTGCGCTTCCGCGACGCAGCCAACGCCTTCAAGCTCATCGATGAGAAGGACGCCGCCACGGTGATCGTGCGCTGGCACAGCCCACGCTGCCGCGACGACGTGGACCTGCTCATCGCCATGCTGCAGCGCGACGGCCCATCGCGCTGGCTCATGCGCAAGTTGCAGCGCTACGGCGTGACCATCTACCAGCACGACCTCAAGCGCCTGATCGCCCGGGGCGACGTGCGCGAACTCGGCCCTGGCGTGCCGGGTGTGTACGTGCAGACCGAGTCCGACGTGTTCTACGACCCCGTGCTCGGCGCGCGGGTCGGCGCTGCGCCGGGTGACCCGGCCAGTTATGTCTGCTGAATCCCGATCGAAAGGAGGACTGCCCATGCCCAGCCATTGCCTGGAAGTACGTGGCGACTACGCCTGCTTCACCCGCCCGGAGATGAAGGTCGAGCGCGTCTCGTACGACTTCATCACCCCCTCGGCCGCGCGTGCCGTGTTCGACGCCATCCTGTGGAAACCCGAGATCCGCTGGGTCATCGAGCGCATCGAGATCCTGGCACCCATCCGCTGGATCAGCGTGCGGCGCAACGAGGTGGGTTCGGTTCTCTCGACCGACAAGGTGAAGAGAGCGATGAATGGCTCAGACATTGACCTGAGCATCTATGCCGACGATCCGAGTGAACGTGCGCAGCGCGCCGGCCTGTTCCTGCGCGACGTGGCCTACCGCCTGCACGCGCGCTTCGAGCCCGTGCGGGGCGAGGCCCTGGCCAATCCGGGCAAATACGCCGAGATGTTTGCCCGCCGCGCCGGCAAGGGCCAGTGCGTCAACCAGCCTTACCTGGGTTGCCGCGAGTTCGACGCGCGCTTCCGCCTGGTGACCGACCCGACGGGCGAGCCCGAGCCGCTGGCGAGCGTCGACGGCGACTTCGGCTGGATGCTGCACGACATGGACTTCAGTCGCCCGGCCGACCCGCGGCCGATGTTCTTCCGCGCCCAGGTGCAGCGCGGCGTGGTGGACCTGACCAAGGCGGAGGTGCGGTCATGATCCTGCAGGCACTTCATTCCTACTACGAGCGCCGCCAGCGCTTGCCCGATCCAGCCGACCGTCTGCCCATGCCGGGCCTGGAGGACAAGGAGATTCCCTTCGTCCTCGAAGTGGCGCCGGACGGTCGGCTGGTCGCCATCAGCGACACGCGGCAGATCGAGGGCAAGAAGAAGATCGCCAAACGGTTCCTGGTGCCGCAGGGTGTCAAGAAGACCTCGGGCGTGGCCGCGAACCTGCTGTGGGATACGGCCGAGTACGTGCTGGGCCTGGACACCAAGGGCAAGTCCGAGCGGGTGGCCGAGCAGACGGCTGCGTTCCGCGCCCGCGTCGATGCCCTGCTGCGTGATGCGCCTGACGAACCTGGTCTGCTGGCTGTGCAGCGTTTCCTGGCAGCCGATCCACTGCATGCTGCACGCGCGCAGCCGCTGTGGCCCGAGATCGAGGCTGGCAACCCGGTGCTGTCGTTGCGCCTGCGTGACGACGTCGACCTGATCTGCCAGCGTCCGGCGGTGCTGGGCGCCATCACGGGCCAGGCGGGGAGTGACGAAGACGGCCCGGCGTTTCCCTGTTTGATCACCGGCCGGGATCAGCCGCCCGAGCGTTTGCATAGCGCCATCAAGGGGGTGTGGGGCGCACAGACCTCAGGCGCCAACATCGTCTCGTTCAACCTGGACGCCTTCCGCTCCTATGGCAAGGAGCAGGGCGCAAATGCACCGGTCAGCCCGGGTGCGGCGTTTGCCTACACGACGGCCCTGAACAGCCTGCTGGCCAAGGGCTCGCGCCAACGCATGCAGGTGGGCGACGCCAGCACGGTGTTCTGGTCTCAGGCGCAGGAGGACGCTGATGTCGAGAACGGCTTTGCCGCGCTGTTCGGCGATCCAGTCGACGACCCGAACGCCCACACCGATCAGGTCCGAGCCTTGTACGAGGCGGTGCGCAGCGGACACTTCGACGGTGCGGCGGGCGAGCGTCACTTCTACGTGCTGGGCCTGGCGCCGAACGCGGCGCGCATCGCCATCCGCTTCTGGCACGCCAAGACTCTGGGTGAACTATCGACCCGGATCAGAGCTTGGTTCGGTGATATTGAAATCGCTCATTCAGCCAACGAACCGGAATTCCTGAATGTCAAACGGCTGCTCACAAGTGCCTGCCTGGCAACCAGTGACAGGCCACACGGCGATATTCAGCGCTTGCCTCCGGCAATCGGCGGCGACCTTATCCGCTGCATCCTCGATGGCACCGAGATACCCAGTTTGCTGGTCAATGCTGTGATTGAGCGCTGTCGCGCGGAGCAGGCCAAAAAGGATGACAAGACCGGCAAGCCGGTTCGCCATGTCTCCTATCCCCGCGCGGCTCTGATGCGTGTTTTTGTCAATCGATATCGTCGTATCCATCAACCCGAAAAAAGGGAGATTGCCGTGTCACTCGACAAAGATTTTCCGGATCCAGCCTATGCATTGGGTCGACTTTTCGCCGTCTTTGAGCGCATGCAGGAAGTCGCCGCCGGGCGTGACTTGAACAAGACCATCCGCGATGCGTACTTCGGCGCTGCGATGTCGACACCGCGCGCTGTGTTCTCGCGGCTGAATCGACTCAATCAAATACACCTTCGGGATATCAAGCGTGGCAGCCCTGGAAATGCCATCTTCTTTGAACGGCTGACGCTTGAAATCAACAACAAGATCAACCCGCGAGAGATGTACCTAGCGGTTTTCCCGTTGCGCGAACAAAGCCTTTTTGCCCTGGGCTACTACCACCAGCGCCAGGCCTTCTTCACCAAGTCCGATGCCGATGAACCCGCCGCCTCGGCACCAGCGGCAGAAGCCGCCACCGCCGACATCCCCACCCAAGCCAGCCTGAAATGACCCCTTTCAAGGAGGACCCCACCATGTCACTCAACCATCGTTACGACTTCGTGCTGCTCTTCGACGTGAAGGACGGTAACCCCAACGGCGACCCGGATGCCGGCAACCTGCCGCGCCTGGATGCCGAGACTGGCCACGGTCTGATGACCGACGTGGCGCTCAAGCGCAAGGTGCGCAACTACGTCGGCCTGGTGCACGGCGAACAGCCTCCGCACGAGATCTACGTCAAGGTGCGCGCCATCCTCAACCAGACCCATGCACGCGCTTATGTGGAGACCGGCAACGGCGAGTTGCTGAAGGGCGAGGACAAGAAGCGCAAGGGCGGCGGCGATGTGGTCGACAAGGCACGCCAGTGGATGTGTGCCAACTTCTTCGACGTGCGCACATTCGGCGCCGTCATGTCCACCGGCATCAACTGCGGCCAGGTGCGCGGCCCGGTGCAGATGACCTTTGCGCGCTCCATCGAGCCGATCGTGGCGCTTGAGCATTCCATTACGCGCATGGCCGTGGCCACCGAGGCCGAGGCCGAGAAGCAGGGCGGCGACAACCGCACCATGGGCCGCAAGCACACCGTGCCCTATGGCCTGTACCGCTCGCATGGCTTCGTGTCGTCCTTCCTGGCGCGGCAGACCGGCTTTTCGGCCGACGACCTGGAGCTGTATTTCAAGGCGCTGGAGCAGATGTTCGAGCACGATCGCTCGGCGGCGCGTGGGCAGATGAGCACACGTGGGCTTTATGTGTTCGAGCACGACAGCGAACTTGGCAACGCCTCGGCGCATGCGCTGTTCGATCGGCTGGTGGTGTCACCCACCACGCCGGGCACGCCGGCGCGGGACTTCAACGCCTACGCCGTCAGTTTTGACGGTCAAGCCTTCGCGCCGGGGCAGGTGCTGCAGGTGGCGCCAGGTGTGACGCTGACGCGGCGCTGCTGATCGCAACACCCGGGCGCACTGCCGCAGAGTCAGCGCCGGGCGATCCAGTAATCTGGTTTGCGGCGGTGGTGCATCAGAGCCAGGACATGCAGCACGTCGCCGTCCACGCGGTACACCAGGCTGTAGGGGTAGCGCCCGAGCGCCAACAGCCTGGCACCGCCGGGCACGGGTGTACCGAGGCCGGGCTCATGCATCAACAGATCAGCCAGGTGTTCGATGCGCAGGCGCAGATTGCGCGCGACCTGCGGGCCGAACTCGGCCAGGCTGCGTTCAAGCGCCTCGACCAGTTCGCGCTCGGCCGCCGGATGGATGCGGCGCTGCATCGCTGGCGTCAGCCAAAACGTGTGCGTAGTTCAGCCATGGCTTCGTCCCACGGCCGGCTGCTGACTTCGCCGGTATCGACCTGCTTGATGCGACGGCGGATCTCCTCCTCCCAGGCCGGATCGAGCGGAGCAGCAGTTTCGGTGCTCTGGAAGAGCCGCTCGGCCAGCAGCAGTCGCTGTGCCTCGGGCAGCTTCATGGCTTCGGCTTCCAGCAGTTCAAGCGAGGTCGGCATGTCCAGCTCCAGGCGATGTCCAAGCAGTTTATGCCGTGCATGCGGCGCAGGACGACCATGAACGACGCTGTCGATCCCCTCGACCCCATCCCCCTGTCCGCCCTGCAGCACTGGGCTTACTGCCCGCGCCAGTGCGGCCTCATCCACCTGGAGCAGGCCTTTGACGACAACCTGCACACGCTGCGCGGCCAGGCCGTGCACCAGCAGGTCGACCAGCCCGGAGTGGAGATGCGGAAGGGCGTGCGCGTGGAGCGCGCGCTGCCGGTGTGGCATGACGAACTGGGCCTGATCGGCAAGGCCGACGTGGTGGAGTTCGAGCCCGACGGCACTCCCTGCCCGGTGGAATACAAGCAGGGCAGCCGCCACAAGGCGGCCGACATCGCGGCGGCCGACGATGTGCAACTTGCTGCCCAGGCGCTGTGCGTGCAGGCCATGACCGGGCGGGTGGTTGACGAAGGCGCCATCTACTACGCCAGCTCCAAGCGCCGCCGCGTCGTGCCCATCACGCCGGCACTGCGTGCCCAGGTGGCCGAGATTGCCGCCGCGGTGCGGGCCATGCTGGCCAGCGGCGTGTTGCCGCCGCCCACGCCTGATGTGCGCCGCTGCCTGCAGTGCTCGCTGCGCGATCGCTGCCAGCCCGAAGCCTGGCGCCGGCTGCACGGCAGCGGCGGCGATGGCGACAGTGGCGCAGCGGATCTGCACGCCGAGCTGTTCGATCCGCAACCCTGACCTGCTGCGCCGAGGGCCTTCGCCATGCAACTGCTCAACACCCTGTACGTCACCCTGCCCGACAGCTATCTGCGGCTGGACAACGACACCCTGCGCGTCGTCGACAGCGAGAAGGAAACCCGCCTGCGCGTGCCGCTGCACCACCTGCAGGCGGTGGTGTGTTTCGGCCACGTGGGCCTGAGTGCCGGGTTGATGCACCGCCTGGCCGAGGACGGCAAGGCGCTGGTGCTGCTGGACGCGAACGGCCGCTTCAAGGCGCGGCTGGAAGGCGAGACCAGCGGCAACGTGCTGCTGCGCCGCGCTCAGCACCACGCGGTGGACGACGCCGGCCTGACCCGCGAGCTGGCGCGCTGCGTGGTGGCCGGCAAGCTGCGCAACCAGCGCCAGGTGCTGCTGCGCGGCGCGCGCGAGTCCAGGGACGAGGCCGAAGCCGCCCGCCTGACCCGCGCCGCCCAGGACCTGGCCGCCAGCCTGCGCGCCCTGCCCGAGGCGGCGGACCTGGACGTGATGCGCGGCATCGAGGGCGAAGCCGCCCGCACCTACTTCGAGGCCATCAACCTGCTCGTCAAGGCCGAGCGGCGCGAGCACTTCCAGATGGACGGGCGCAGCCGACGCCCGCCGCGCGACCGCATGAACGCGCTGCTGAGCTTTCTCTATTCGATGTGGATGAACGACTGCCGCAGCGCCATCGAGGCCGCCGGGCTGGACCCGCAGCTCGGCTTTCTGCACGCGCTGCGCCCGGGCCGCGCGGCGCTGGCGCTGGATCTGATGGAGGAATTCCGCCCCTACGCCGACCGCCTGGCCCTGAGCCTGGTGAACCGCGCCCAGCTGGCCGAGGCGGACTTCGAGCAGCGCGAAGGCGGCGCTGTGCTGCTGCAGGGCGATGCGAGAAAACGCGTCGTCACCGCGTATCAGGAACGCAAGCAGGAGGAAGTGCAGCACCCCCTGCTGGCCGAGGCCGTGCCCCTGGGCCTGCTGCCGCTGGTGCAGGCGCGCCTGCTGGCCCGCCACATCCGCGGCGAAGCGCCGGCCTATCTGCCCTTCGCCATGCGCTGAGCGTCAGCCCGCTCGTTCATCCACGCCAGGAGTTGCCCGCCATGCTCGTCATCGTCTGCTACGACGTGAACACCGAAGAACGCGAAGGCCGGCGCCGGCTGCGCCGCGTGGCCCGCATCTGCGAAGGCATCGGCCAGCGGGTGCAGAAATCCGTCTTTGAATGCCAGATCGACCTGGCGCAGATGGAAGACCTGGAACGCCGTCTGCTGTACGAAATGGACCTCGACTGCGACAACCTGCGCCTGTACCGCATGGCTGACACCCGCGGCTGCGAAGTGCGCCAGCACGGCTGCTTTCGCGCCATCGATTTCGACGACCCGCTGGTCCTATGATTTGCCTTGCGCGCGCACCCCGAGCGTCGCCCGGCGCCCCGTGAGGTTCGCGCACCGCGCAAGTGCTTGATCGCCCAGGACAAATCTGCTTCCCACCGCTCCGCGCCCTTGCCGCGCCCCGTCCCAACCGTCGGGTCCGCGCATCACCCGGAATATCCGCAGATCCCACACCAACTTGCTCGCGCGGAGTCGCCCACCGGGAAACTGGTGGGCGTGGATTGAAACGCATGCGGCCCTGGACGTGACCAGCGCAACGACCGGTCGCCCACCGGGAAACTGGTGGGCGTGGATTGAAACGTAGAAATACCCGGTCGCCGCAGCAAATGCAGACAGTCGCCCACCGGGAAACTGGTGGGCGTGGATTGAAACTCGCCCGTCTGGTCGCACCAGCGCCGGAATGCGCGTCGCCCACCGGGAAACTGGTGGGCGTGGATTGAAACAGCCACACCGAGACGCAGGCGCTGGCCAAGTATCGTCGCCCACCGGGAAACTGGTGGGCGTGGATTGAAACATGTTTTGCCTTGCTCAGCGTCTCACAGTGAGACGTCGCCCACCGGGAAACTGGTGGGCGTGGATTGAAACCGCTGATGTCGGCGCCTTCGTTGCGCGCTGCGTGCGTCGCCCACCGGGAAACTGGTGGGCGTGGATTGAAACCGTTGATAAGCGCGCATGGTCAAGCGCGCGGCAAGTCGCCCACCGGGAAACTGGTGGGCGTGGATTGAAACTAGACCTTGACCTGCCTGCGTTTACGCGCGGCGAGGTCGCCCACCGGGAAACTGGTGGGCGTGGATTGAAACATTGCTCGGCCTACTAGGACGTACGCGGTGGTAGGTCGCCCACCGGGAAACTGGTGGGCGTGGATTGAAACGATCACGAGTGGACCAATCGCGCCGGCATGCTCGGTCGCCCACCGGGAAACTGGTGGGCGTGGATTGAAACATCGTGCGCGACTTCGGGCACGTCCAGAACGTGGGTCGCCCACCGGGAAACTGGTGGGCGTGGATTGAAACATATTTAGCCTTGCTCAGCGTCTCACCATGAGACGGTCGCCCACCGGGAAACTGGTGGGCGTGGATTGAAACTCGGCAGCCTTGACGGCATGCGGTGGGGGCTGGGGGGTCGCCCACCGGGAAACTGGTGGGCGTGGATTGAAACAAGGGCATCCATGATGGGCAGGGGGTCTCCGGCGTGTCGCCCACCGGGAAACTGGTGGGCGTGGATTGAAACCGGCTACCCGAGCCCCGACCGGCTGCGCGCTTGCGTCGCCCACCGGGAAACTGGTGGGCGTGGATTGAAACTGCATGGGCGTCAGCAGGTCGATGCATGCCTCAAGTCGCCCACCGGGAAACTGGTGGGCGTGGATTGAAACTCGTCATAGTCGACCGCGTCGCCAGGCCTGCCCTTGTCGCCCACCGGGAAACTGGTGGGCGTGGATTGAAACATGCCCTTGAAGATCATCAGCCCGTCGCCCGGCAGCGTCGCCCACCGGGAAACTGGTGGGCGTGGATTGAAACCGCAGCAACAGCCCCAGCAGCAAGCGCCCTGGGGTCGCCCACCGGGAAACTGGTGGGCGTGGATTGAAACGTTCAGAACCTGCCCTATCTGCTGTTTCGTCACGTCGCCCACCGGGAAACTGGTGGGCGTGGATTGAAACGTACCAGCACGCCGTGCACCACGCCATCTGCGCGGTCGCCCACCGGGAAACTGGTGGGCGTGGATTGAAACCAAGGGGCTTTTTTGTGTCCAGTCCTCACGCACGTCGCCCACCGGGAAACTGGTGGGCGTGGATTGAAACGTCCTCATCCGGCCCGTTGACCAGATGCGCACGGTCGCCCACCGGGAAACTGGTGGGCGTGGATTGAAACCTGTGCAGTCGATTGATGCGGCCCCAAGCATCTTGTCGCCCACCGGGAAACTGGTGGGCGTGGATTGAAACGGCATCGGACGTCGGCAGATACTCGCTTACCGCGGTCGCCCACCGGGAAACTGGTGAGTATTGGTTGATACTTCTCTGAAGTGCGAAACTGTGCCGCGGTCGCGTGTCGCCTACTAGGATACTCGTGGGGTGGATTCGAAACAGATTGTCGCGGTATTCATCTGTGGCACGATGGTCGATTGATTATTGATTGATGATGCGGGAATATTTTGGTCCGACGCTTGATTATCTTCGTCTGCTGGAAATGCCAGGAAATTCGTCACAAATCATGCTTGGATGCCACCTTGAAACGGGGGTGGACAACTTGCATTTCTAACTCTAACCTTGTGGTGAGCTGAATGAGCTGGGCAATGGTAATGCGGGTGAGTACTCTAATGATTAATTCCCATTGACTCGCTTGTCCGTTTCAAGCTATACCAAACCTCAAGGAAAAAATGAAATCGATCTTGAAGTCCATGATTGCGGCTGCTGTTTTGGCGACTGCGGGTACCGCAGCCAATGCCGCTCTGTATGACTGGAACTATACAGGTGCGTTTGAGTACCAGCCAGCAGGAAACTATGGAGGTCCATTCGCCAGCATTACCGGGACCTTGACGGGTGTTTTGGACGGGACGGCATCTGGGAACGGAGTTTTCATTAATAGTTTCCAGTCTTTAGTGTTCAACGATGGCCAAAAAAACATGGACTTAGTCGTAGCTGATCACTATTTTACAAGTTTTCTGTCGAACGATGGTCAAAGCAGTCATGTTTGGATGGACGGAAATCGAGCGATTCTCTATCTGGACCCTGGTGTTTTTGCCGTGATCTATCGGGAGAACGGTCAGAGCGTCAATAGTCAGTGGGTAAGTACACAGGTCAACAATTCCTGGTCGCTGACTGAGCGCCAAAACACTCTGGCGGTAACAACGCCGGTGCCAGAGCCAACAACTGCGCTTCTGGCTATTTTGGGAGCCCCGATTGTTGCGTTGCGCGTCCGTCGTCGCGGTCCGACAAAAAAGGTGTAATTCCGGTTAGCTGCAATTTCTGGACACGCAGGGCCCACGGTATTCCCGTTCAGCAGAGAGCTTGAGTCCCTCCTCTGGCCCTTTTTGGCGCTGCCAGCATTGGGTTGTGGAGGCGCCGCCCGACCACAGGGAGGGCATCCCTGTGGTGCCGGTGGTCCATCACATGGGGGCAAGAGACTCATGGCACGGTGTTGAGCGGGCATCGAGTTGACCGTGGGTGGTCATCCCTGTGGGATTTGTTTGTCGTCACCTGAGGGTGGTTGATGGGCAGATTGACTCGTGTTGCCTATCCACTAGTGGCAAGGTGCATGGCGCATACCCTCAAGGTGTGGGCTCCCTGTGGGCAGGAGATAGGGCAAGTGTGTCGATGGCATGCATGTCGCGTGGGCAGTGGACGGGGGCCTTGGGGGCATGCTGCAGGGCCCTTGCCGTTATGGGATGAGGCCGCAGGCCGCGTGGTGTGGGGCTGCGGTGGGCCGGGCATGGAGCCCGGATGTAGGGTGCCAGGTGCGCCAGGCCAGCGAGCCTGGCGCCAGGTGCCTATACCTGCGAGGCACGATCGGCGGTGTTGTCGTGCGCGGGGTCGTGTGAGCTCGCGACGTTGTTACGGTCGTGGCCGCGTCGCCGGCTGCGGCTTCTCGTCGCCCGGTGACATGCCGCGCAGCCAGTAGGCCCAGGCCAGCAGCACGGCGACGGCGCGGTAGAGCTCGGGGGGGATTTCCTCGTCCAGGCGCACGCGGGCGAGCTGGGCGAGCAGTTGCGGGTCGCGTACCACGTGTACGCCGTGGCGTTGCGCTTCCTCCACCACGCGCAGGGCGGCGGCGCCATGGGCGCGGGCGGTGAGGACCGGGGCGGCGTAGGCGCCATATTCAAGCGCGACGGCCTCGCGCAGGCGCTGCTGGACGATGAGGGGTGGCGGCTCGGCCGGGGTCGGTGCCGGGGCGTGGGGCATGGCCGGTGACGGCGATGGCGGCGCCGGTGGGCGGTAGGCGCTGGAGCCTGTCATGGCCGGCGGGTGGTGGCGGTGTTGGAGGGAGTGACCGTGGCGGAGGTGGCGCTGGCCGACACTGGGTTGGCGCTGCCTGCCGGTGACCGGCTTGCGGGCGGCGCCGGGCGGGCGGGTGGTGTGCCGTCCATGATGCGCAGGGCGGTCAGGTGCAGCGACTGGGCGGCCAGCAGGTCGGCCAGGGCGGGTGCGGCGCTGCGCGCCAGGCGAGCACTGGCCGCGTCCTGCAGCCAGGCGCTCAGGTCCACTTCACCCTGGGGGCCGACGGCTGCGCGCAGCGCGACCGGGCCGAGCCCGGGTGGCTCACCTTCCACCCACAAGACCTGCCAGCCGCGGCTGGCGCCGGCCTCATGGGTCGACGACCAGGCATCGGCGTCGTCCCCTGAGTCATCGTCGGGCTTGGCCTTTTTCTGCGTGCGGATGCGCATGGCGCCAAGGCCGACGCAGCACAGCACCAGGTCGAGTGCGCCGGGCGCACCGCCCGGGCCCTGGCCGGTGAGTTGCTGCACCTGCAGTTGCTCCAGCAGGGCGACGGCCTGGCGTGTGCTGGCTGGGTCGGGCCCGGACCCTGGCCGGGCGGCGAATTCGGTCGCGGCGGTGGCGGCAGCGTTGTCCGCGCCTGTGTTGGACGGCAGCAGGGTTGCGGCCTGCTGGCCGCTGCGGCCGGCGGCATCGCCGGTCGGTGGGCTGCTGGTCGGCACGCCCGGGGTGGCGCCGGGGCCGGCGGGCGTGGTGTTGGCGCTGCCGGGCGGAGTTGCTGGCGCGCTCTGTGCGCCGGCCGCGCCACCGGGCTGCGCGGCGCGCTCGCCGGCCGCGCCAGGCGTCAGGAGGTTCAGCAGCATGGCCTTCATGTCCAGACCGGCGTCGGCCTCCCGTTCATGCAGGCGCGCTTCGAAAAAGAAGCCGCTGCGCTTGAGGGCGTCGCGCAGGCCGGCCGGGTCGAGCCGGGCCGGGTCATAGGCCAGCGCCGCCAGGGTCGCTGCGGGGCTGCCTGGCGGCAGGGCGGGGCGGGGGCTGGCGGCACCCTGGACATCGCGGTGGGCTTCGGCCGCGGCCGCTGCGCCCTGGGGCAAGGGCGTGGCGGCGCTGGCCGCGGTGGCCGGGGGGGCCGGGGCGGGGGCGGCACTGTTGGCCGGGCCCGTGGCCGTACCGGGGGCGGACGGCAGCGTGGCGGCAGATGTGGCAGCAGATGTGGCAGCAGATGTAGCAGCAGCGGCGGCAGCAGACGTGGCGGCAGAGGTTGATGCTGATGCAGCTGCGGATGTGGTGTTCGGCGTCGGCAGCGGCGCGGTGCCGGGCTGGGCTGGCGGGCCGCTGCTGTCGGCCGGCGGCGTCGGCATGGATGGCCCGGCGGTGGCGGGGGGCGCCGGCGCGGTGGCCAGGTGGGGCAGCCAACGGTCGAGCCAGCGGGTCAGGTCCGCCGCCGGGGTGTCGGAATGCAGGCCGGGGTGGGCCTGTTCGAGCAGGCCGCGCAGCATGGCCTGGGCCGCCGGCGTGCGGCTGTCGCTCAGGTGCACGGTGGCCGCCGGTTCCACCCCTCGCTCGGCGCCGTGCAGGGCCGTAGCCGCCGCGGCGGCCGTCGCCGGGGTGGTGCCGGGCTGGCGGTTGCTGCTGGCCAGGGTCGACGCGTCGGCCGGGATGACCGGAGCCAGCGAGGGCAGTCGGCTCATGACGAGCAGGTGGCTCAGGGCGGGCAGTGTCATGGTGGGCGAGAGTTCGACGGCTCAGGGCGGCGCGGTCGGGCGGCCGCGCCAGCCTGTGACATCGGCCATCCGCTGCCCGACTTCAGTGTTGCCGCTCCGCCGGCGACGCCCCGGAGTAGCGCACGCCGATTACCCCCAACGTCAGCAGGGGCGGATTGGGCCTTGTTAACACTTCATTTCCCGCCTTGTCGGCAGCCGTGGGCTGGCAGCATGAAGCCCTGACTCCGCCGGCCTGGGCGGTCGTGGGTGCCGAGACCTCGGTTCTCGCCCTGCGGCGTCGCCTTGGCGGCTTGCGGGTCGGGAACGCGAAGGTGCAACGTGAAAAGCCAGAACCTCAAGATGTCCACCCGGCTGCTGCTGGGTTTTTCCGCCATGGGCGGGCTGCTGGTGCTGCTGGCGGTCGTGTCGCTGTTCAACGTGGCGTCCATCGGCGCCGAGTTCGATCAGGTGATCAATGATCGCTACGCCAAGATCAACGAGGCCACGGCGGTCAAGAACGAGCTCAACGACGTGGCGCGCGCGGTGCGCAACCTGTTCATCATGTCCGATGCGCAGCAGCTCAAGGCCCAGTACACCGAGATCGAGGACGCCGGCAAGCTGATCACCGGCCATCTGGAAACGCTGGATCGCAGCATCACGAGCGAAGCCGGCAAGGCCGCCCTGGCCGCGGTGACCCGTGAACGAGTCAACTACCTGCGCACCCGTGACAAGCTGCTGGACGAAACGCGCAAGGGCGACCTGGAGGCGGCCAAGGTCACGCTGCTGAACGAGAACCGGCCGGCCCAGCTGGCCTATATGCAAAAGCTCGATGAACTCATCAAGCTGCAGCAGGACCTGATGGCGCAGTCGGCCACCGAAGTGCAGACCGCGGTCACCGAAACACGCTGGATCGTGCTGGGCGTGCTGGCGCTGTCCTTTGTTGCCGGTAGCCTGACCTCGCTGTGGATCATCCGGTCGACCACCGGGCCGCTCGAACTGGGCGTGAAGGTGGCGCGCGGCGTGTCCGAGGGGGATCTTGCGCAGGACTTCCGCGCCGACGGCACCAACGAGACCGGCCAGCTGCTGGCGGCGCTGCACGAGATGAAGACCCGGCTGGCGAGCATCGTCGGCGGCGTACGTTCCGGTGCCGAAGGGGTGGCCACCGCGGCCGAGCAGATCGCCCAGGGCAACAGCGACCTGAGCCAGCGCACCGAGGAACAGGCCAGCGCGCTGCAGCAGACCGCGGCGTCGATGGAGCAGCTGTCCAGCACCGTCAAGCTCAACGCCGACAACGCCAAGCAGGCCAATCAGCTGGCGCTGGGCGCTTCGGGTGTGGCCCAGCAGGGCGGCGAGGTGGTGGCTCGGGTCGTGTCGACCATGAAGGGCATCGACCAGAGCTCGAAGAAGATTGCCGACATCATCGGCGTGATCGACGGCATCGCCTTCCAGACCAACATCCTGGCGCTCAACGCGGCGGTCGAAGCCGCCCGTGCCGGCGAACAGGGACGCGGTTTTGCGGTGGTGGCCGGCGAGGTGCGCAACCTGGCGCAGCGCAGCGCCGAGGCAGCGCGCGAGATCAAGACCCTCATCACCCACAGCGTCGAGCAGGTCGAGCAGGGCAGCGAACTGGTCGATCAGGCCGGGCGCACCATGACCGAGGTGGTGGGCGCCATCAAGCGGGTGAGCGACATCGTGGCCGAGATCAGCGCGGCCAGCGCCGAGCAGAGCTCAGGTGTGGCGCAGGTGGGCCAGGCCGTCACCCAAATGGACCAGGCCACGCAGCAGAACGCGGCCCTGGTGGAAGAGAGCGCCGCCGCCGCCGAGAGCCTGCGCCACCAGGCGCAGCAATTGGTCGAAGCGGTGGCGGTGTTCCGCCTGGGCGGTGCGAGCACGATCGCGACAATCGCGGCCGCGCGGCCATCGACGCCTCGTGTGGCGGTCAAGCCGGCGCCGCGGCCGTCCGGCGGCGCGCCTGCACGTTCCGAGGCGGCCGCGCCGGTCGCCGCCGCGCCTGCCGCTGCCCATGCCGCCGGCCCGGCCAAGGCGGCGGTGGTGAACGACGCGTCGCAGGAATGGGAATCGTTCTGATTGCGGCCGCACGGATGTCCGGGGGCTTGCACCCCGGATGCCCGTGCGGCTGATGTATTCGCGACACGCCATCTGCCAGCCACGCGCGAATTGCCGGTGCAGGATGTCCGGCTTTTCGCGCTTGTGGCCTTCTTGTGCTGTGCTACCCCCGAAGATGCGTGGGGTACGGGGCTGCGCCGCCCGGGCCGATGGGGCTATCTTCGCCCCCGCCCTGAGGGCTGTTGTGCAAAGGCTGCGGCGAGGTGCCGCAAGGAGTAGGCCGGATGGCCCGGATTTCGGAGAGCTGCCGCTGGTGTACCTGGGCCTTGGCAGTGGCCGTGCTGCTGGTGGGATGGTTCGGCTTCGTGCGTGGTGACGCCCGGCCCGAGCTGCTGCGCCAGCGTGCGCAGGAGCAGGCCAACCGCGAGATCGCCGTGGCCGGTTATCCCTGGGTGCAGCTGCGCATCGAAGGCAATACCGCGCGGGTGATCGGTCGCGCACCCAGCGATGAAGCGCTGCAGCTGGCCCAGGCGAACCTGGAACGCCTGCTGTCGCCTTACATGGGCATGCCGGGCGTGTTCGCCCGCTTGCAAAACCAGCTCGAGGTGATGAGTGCGGCAGAGCAGCAGGCTGCGCGTGATGCGCGTGCTGCCGCCGCTGCGCGCCTGGGTGCGTCGGGCGCCGCGCTGCCTGACCGGGCGGCACTGGCGGTGAAGTCGACGGCCGAGCTCAAGACAGCGGCAGCGGCCGGCAGTGCGGCCGTGCTGGCCGCGTCGGCCGCGCTGCGTGACCCGTCGCCGTTGAACGCAGCCGCGACCAGCACGGCGTCGTTGAGCGGCGCTGCGGCGGCCACCGACGCCCTGGTGCGGCCGGATCCGGCCTGCCAGAAAGATCTCGACCGGCTGCAGCAAAAGCGTGTGCTGCACTTCCGCGCCGGCTCGGCCACCCTGGACGTGGGCCAGGAGGATGCGCTGGACAGTCTGGCCGCCTTGCTCAAGCGTTGCCCCGACGGGCGGGTACTGGTGCACGGCCTGCGCGAACCTGTGTCCAACCCGGCGGCAACGGCGGATGCCAGCTCGGCCGGTGGCGCGGATGGCGCTGTGCCGGCCGGCGGCGCGGCTGCGTCCGCGACCCAGTTTGGCGGTGGCCTGCTGCTGGCGCAGCGCCGCGCCCAGGCGGTGCGCTCTGAACTGATGGCGCGCGGCATCGCCCAGACTCGTCTGCAGCTCGGTGCCGGGGCTCGCGAGGTGGCCGGCGACACGCCGGCGCGCGTCGAACTCACCTTGGCGCCCACGCCTCGCTCATGAAACAGCCGCGGCCCGCGCGGGCGTTTCCTTTCCTTGTCCAGGCGCCGTTCCGGCGGCGCCGGTTTCCACCAGTGCTGTCGCCGTTGCGCCTGCCACGGGAGTCTTCACCATGTATCTGATCGGCCAGCTCTGGTTCTATCTTCTGTGTTCGGCCGGCCTCGGCGTGCTGATCGGACTGACGACACGCAAGCTCTATCGCGCGGTGCGCCTGCAGCACACGCTGGAGGCGGTCGAGTTCCGCCACACCGAGCAGATGGCCTCGGTCAGCGCCGACCATGAAGCGGCGCTGGTGGCGCTGGACCAGCTGCGGGCGGAGTTCAAGCGGGTGCAGGAGCAGGGCGGTTCGACGCACGACCTGCAGACCCGCATCGACCTGCGTGAGCAGCAGCTCAAGGACCTGGGCAACCAGCTGCGCCGCGTCAACCAGGAGCTGATGCGCAACCAGGTGACGCAGCAGCAACTGGCGCTGGAGCGCAAGCAGGCTGCGACGGAGATCGACACGCTCAAGGTGCAGGTGGCGTCCAGCCGCGCCCGCCTGGCCCAGGCAGTCAGTCAGCACGAGGAAGAAAAGGCGGCCCTGCTGCGCCAGCTCGTGGCGCTCATGCCAGCCGCCGGTCTGACGGCGGCGAGCGACGCTGCCGCTGCCAAAGCGGCTGCACCGGCTGTCCCGGGCACCTTCGCCGCGGCCGCTGCGCTGGCTGGCGCCAACCTGGCGCCTGCGGTCGCGCGTGCTGCCGTGGCCGAGCCGCTGGCCGCCGCCGCACCCGCTGCGCCAGCGGCTGAGGTGGCGGTGGATGCGCTCGTCGACGCCCGCCGCACCTCAGGGGCCGACGACGACGCGGCCGACAGCAGTTTTGCCGACACCGTCATTCCGACAGTGTCTGGCGTGGAGGTCGGCCCGCAGTCCAGCCGCGAGGGCGGCAGCCGGGTCGCGTCGGAAGGCGACGCGGCGCCTATGCACGGTCACGCCTCAGGCGCGGCGCGGCACGGCCAGGGCATTGATCCTGGCGCCGAACCGGAAGTTCATGTGATGCCCGGCAGTGCGGCGAGCGACGCGGGACTGCAGTCCGCCGTGCAGGCCGGCATCGCCGCCGCCATGGCCAGCATGGCGTCCGGAGCACAGCCGGCGGCCCAGCACTGACTGATTGATTGATTGATTGACGGCCGCGGCGCAGGGAGGGGCACCGTCGAGACCTGCGGCGCGGGTCGTGCCGCGCCGCCCCGTGGACTTCAGCTGCGGTAGTCGGCGTTGATGCTGACGTAGTCGTGCGACAGGTCGCAGGTCCACACCGTGGTGCTGGCCGTGCCGCGGTGCAGATGCACCCGCACCGTGATCTCGCTTTGTTTCATCACGCGCTGGCCGTCGGCTTCCTGATACGCCGTGTGGCGGCCGCCCTGGGTGACGACATGCACGTCGTCCAGCCACAGATCGATCAGGCTCTGGTCGAGGTCGCTGATGCCGGCGTAGCCCACGGCGGCCAGGATGCGGCCCAGGTTGGGGTCGCTGGCGAAGAAGGCGGTCTTGACCAGCGGTGAATGCGCGATGGCGTAGGCCGCCAGGCGGCATTCGTCTTCCGTGCGGCCGCCGTCGATCTGCACGGCGATGAACTTGGTCGCACCTTCACCGTCGCGCACGATGGCCTGGGCCAGCTCGACGGAGACGGCCGTCACCGCGGCGGCCAGTGCCGCACCTTCGGCGCTGCTCAGGCTGGTGATGCGGGCGTTGCCGGCCTGGTGGGTGGCGATCAGCATGAAGCTGTCGTTGGTCGAGGTGTCGCCGTCGATGGTGATGCGGTTGAAGCTGGCGTCGGCCGCCTGCTTGACCAGGGGCTGCAGCAGCTCGGGCGCGATGGCAGCGTCGGTGGCCGCATAACCCAGCATGGTGGCCATATTGGGGCGGATCATGCCGGCGCCCTTGCTGATGCCGGTGATGTGCACCGCCTTGCCGCCGATCTCGATGCGGCGCGAGGCCGCCTTGGGCAGGGTGTCGGTGGTCATGATGCCGGCGGCGGCCTCGCCCCAGGCGTCGGCGCGCGCGGCCTCCAGCGCGGCGGGCAGGCCGGCGATGATGCGCTCGCTGGGCAGTGTCTCCATGATCACGCCGGTCGAGAACGGCAGCACCTGCTCGACCTGCACGCCCAGCAGGCCGGCCAGGGCGGCCGAGACGGCGCCGGCACGCGCCAGGCCGTCGGCACCGGTGCCGGCGTTGGCGTTGCCGGTGTTGATGACCAGGGCGCGCACGTCCTGCCCGCCGGTGGCTTGCAGATGTGAGCGGCACAGCTGCACGGGGGCGGCGCAGAAGCGGTTGCTGGTGAACACCCCCGCCACGCTGCTGCCCGGTGCCAGACGGATGACGGTGAGGTCGCGCCGGTTGGCCTTGCGCACGCCGGCCATGGTGATGCCGAGGGTGACGCCGGCCACCGGGTGCAGGGCGGCGGGATCGGGGGCTTGCAGGTTGACGGGCATGGCGGGCTTTCTGTCGGGCTGTTTGGTGGGGGAAGGGCAGACGCGGTGGGGACGCGTGCGCCTGGGCGCGTGCAGGGCTGTTGCGGCGCGCGATTGTAGGAAGCCGCTGCCCGGCGTTGCGCCAAGTCACACCGGTCGCGCCACTTGATGTTGCGCTGCACAATGCTGCGCTGCAACTTGGCACAATCCGCCCCTGCGCACGGCCGTATCGAGCGCGCCTCCTCCCATTTTTCTCTGCCGCTCCACAAGGATTCCATCCGCCATGCGCCGTGTCGTGTTCAACCAGAAGGGTGGCGTCGGCAAGTCGACCATCACGAGCAACCTGGCCGCCATCAGCGCTGCCCAGGGTCTGAAGACCCTGCTGGTCGACCTGGACGCCCAGGGCAACTCGACCCACTACCTGCTCGGCCGCCCGGCTGGCGAGGACGAGCCCGGCGCGGCCGGCTTCTTCGACCAGACCCTGCGCTTCACCGTGCACATCAAGTCGGCCGAGCACTTCACCGTCGCCACGCCCTTCGAGGGCCTGCGCCTCATGCCCAGCACGCCGCTGCTCGATGAACTGCACAGCAAGCTGGAGTCGCGCTACAAGATCTACAAGCTGCGCGACGCCCTGATCGAGCTGGGCTCGAACTACGACCGCATCTACATCGACACGCCGCCGGCGCTGAACTTCTATACCCGCTCGGCGCTGATCGCCGCCGAGAGCTGCCTCATCCCGATCGACTGCGACGACTTCGCCCGCAAGGCCCTGTACACCCTGCTGACCAATGTCGGCGAGATCCAGGCCGACCACAACCGCGAGCTGAAGGTGGAGGGCATCGTGGTGAACCAGTTCCAGCCGCGCGCCAACCTGCCGGTGAAGATGGTGAACGAGCTGATCGCCGAAGGCCTGCCGGTGCTGCAGCCCTACCTCAGCGCCTCGGTGAAGATCAAGGAAAGCCACGAGCGTGCGCTGCCCATGATCCACCTGGACGCGCGCCACAAGCTCACGCAGGAGTACGTCGCCCTGCACGCCGCGCTGGCGAGCTGAGCGCTGCGACCTGGCCCGCTGCAGTGGCGCACGGCGCTGCGCCGCGGAGCGGTTTTTACAATGCGCCACGCCGGGCTGCGCTGAGCTGCCCGTGACGGTCGCCCGTCCGCCGTGCGCACTCCACCTTCCTTCCTGCCCAGGCCGCCTCGTGTCACTGTTCAGCTTCTTCCGCCGCAAGACGGCGCCAACCGCCGCCGCCAGTCCCGCCCAGGCCGAGGGCGACGCCGGGATCGTGGCGCCTGCGCCGGTCGCTGCGCCGATGTCTGCAGCGCCGACGGCGGTAAGTTCCGCCGCACCGCTGCCCCAGTCCGCCGAGGCGGTGGTCGCGGCCGAGCCGCCGCGCAGCAGCTGGCTCGGTCGCCTCAAAGCCGGGCTCAAGCGCACCGGCTCCAGCCTGGCCCAGGTCTTCACCGGCACCCGCATCGACGACGCTCTGTACGAGGAGCTCGAAGCGGCGCTGCTCATGGCCGACACCGGCGTGGCCGCGACCGAGTTTCTGCTGGCTGATCTCAAGAAGCGCGTCAAGGCGGCCCAGGCCACCGAGCCGGCGGTGGTCAAGGGCCTGCTCGCCGATGCACTGGCCGAACTGCTTGCGCCGCTCGAAGGCGAACTGGTGATCGGCCGTATCGCCAGCCCGACCGTGATGATGGTGGCCGGCGTGAACGGCGCGGGCAAGACCACCAGCATCGGCAAGCTCACCCGCCACCTGGCGGGCGGTGGCGCCAAGGTCTTGCTGGCGGCGGCCGACACTTTCCGCGCCGCGGCGCGTGAACAGCTCGCGGTGTGGGCGGATCGCAACCAGGTCGAGATCGTCAGCCAGTCCGGCGGCGATCCGGCGGCGGTGTGTTTCGACGCCGTGAGTGCTGGCAAGGCGCGCAGCTGCGACGTCGTCATCGCCGACACCGCCGGTCGACTGGCAACGCAGAACCACCTGATGGAAGAGCTGAAGAAGATCAAGCGCAGCGTCGGCCGCGCCATGGACGGCGCGCCGCACGAGGTGCTGCTGGTGGTGGACGGCAACACCGGCCAGAACGCGCTGGCGCAGGTGAAGGCCTTCGACGCGGTGCTGGGCCTGAGCGGCCTGGTGGTGACCAAGCTGGACGGCACGGCCAAGGGCGGCGTGCTGGCCGCCATCGCCCTGTGGTGCCGCGAACGTGTGGCGGCTGGCGGCGCGGTGGTGCCGGTCTACTTCATCGGCGTGGGCGAGGCGCTGGAGGACCTCGAAACCTTTGACGCGCGCGAGTTCGCCCAGGCCTTGCTGAACTGAGCCGGGACGGCAGCGCGACGCCGTGCGGCGCGCCGCCCCGAAGCAAGCGCATCAGGCTTCGAGGGCCCAGTGGGCCGGCGTGTACAGCTGCAGCCAGTGGCTGAGCTCGTGCGCCAGGGCGGCCGCGGCACCGGGAACCTCTGGCGCCGCCGGGCCGCTGTTGTTGGCGGCTCGGGCACCGGCGGCTGTGGCGGCGGCGTGGATGGCGGCATGGGCTGCCCGCGCCGCATAGCCGACATGGGCCAGGTCGGCCAGCCAGTCGCCCAGAGCATGGGCGTCCTGCAGGAAGGCGCCGGCGCGGTCCAGCCCCAGATCGTCAGTCGGCGCCATGGCTACGGCCACGCTTGGCGGCTCGGCGCCCAGGTCCTCGGCCGCCAGCCAGCGGCCGTCTGACTGCACCAGGGCGCAGGGCAGCTGCCACAGGCGCGCGACCTCGCCCAGCAACTGACCGGACTCGCTCACCAGCGCCAGGGCGCCGCGCAGCAGGCTGAGCTGGTCGGTCAGCGAGCTGATGCGGCAGCCGAACACCTGGGCCTCGGCGAGGCGGCGCCGATCGCGCGCATCGCTGCGTGCCGAGCCGTTGCCGACCATGAAAAGCCGATCGGCCAGCGGCTGCTCTTCGCCTTGCCGGGCCTGCTGGGCCTGCAGGGCTTGCCAGGCACGCAGCGCCGCTTCGGTCGGGCCGTCCACCAGCCACAACAGCTTGCTGCTGCCGCTGCTGGCCAGCAGCTGTTCGATGCGTCGGGCGTGGTGGTCGGTGTCGGTGCCGGACAGGCTCAACGCGACTGCGGCGTAGGGTGTGCCTTGCACCTCGCTGGACCAGTCCGGCCCGAGGTACATCGACAGGTTGTTGCGCAGGCAGGCTCCGGTGGCGCTGGTGATGCCCGGCTCGAGCGCCTGGCAGACGTCGGCCAGCAAGGAGCCCGGCACGATCTGCTGCCCATGGGCGACGTCGCTGGCGTCCGCCAGGCGTGCGCTTGTGATGCTGCCGCCGTGCAGGCAGTCGAAGCGGCGCTGCGCCAGCGGGTCGATGAGCTGGCGGTTGACGTGATCCCCCGACTGCAGTTCGCTGTCGCCTGTGTCCAGCCGCGCCAGCGGCAGTCCGCGCTTGTGGGCCAGCAGGGCGCCGGCCAGCAGGCTGTCGCTGGCACCGGCCACCAGCACCGCGGTCGGATGGAATTCGCCCAGCACCTGGCCGAAACGTTCGAACATCAGCGGCGTGATCTGCTCGAAGCCGGCCGTGGGCAGACCCAGGTGCAGGGCCAACGGTGGACGCGGCAGCAGGCGCTCCATCTCGTCCCAAGGCCAGGCCTCGCGGCGCAGGCCGGGCGTGACGAGCAGCAGCGCCGGCGCGTCGGGCAGCTCGGACAGGGCGCGGCCGAGCGCGGCCAACTTGAGTGCACCGGCCGGCGTGTCGGTCAGGGCGAGCAGGTAGCGGGTCTGGACACTCGCCGCGTCGCTCACGCCGTGGCGTTCGACTTCGTCGAGTGCGCCGAGTTGCTGCAGGCTGGCCAGGTCGGCAAACGGCAGGTCGCCGCTGTCGTCCGTCGACGGGGCTGCCGCGGCCGCACCGGCAGGCGCAGACACGGGGGCGACGGTCGAAGTCTGGGCTGAGGTGCTGGCATTCCCCGAACCTGACGGTGCGTGCGGGGCCTGGGGCGCCGGTGCCGACGTTTTGGTCGTCGCTCTGGTGGTCACTTCAGTGGTCGCGTCAGTGGCCGCCAGGGTGGTGGTCGGCTCGGCGACGGGTGTGGGCGGCAGCGGCGGATGGACCGAGGTGGCCGACGTCTGAGCGATCGGGGCATCCGAGGCCGGCGCCAGCCCGGGCGGGACGACCGCGCCGGCACGCGGCAGCAGCGGCGCTGGCTCGGCGCTGATGTCACCGATTTCGCTGCGCAATTCGCGCGCCGTGTGTTCCACCAGCGCGGCGTCAACTTCGCTGCGGTTGTCGAGGAAGGTGGCCAGCAGCACGCGATTGGCGAGCCGGTTGATGCGCCGCGGCACGCCGCCGCTCCAGCGGTAGAGCTGGTCGAAGCCGCCGGGGCTGATGGCCGGACGGCCGCTCCAGCCGACCCGGTGCAAGCGGTGTTCGACATAGGCGCGGGTTTCGTCCGGGTCCAGCGGGCCGAGATGGCACGAGGCGCTGATGCGCTGGCGCAGCTGCTCCATGTCGGGCGCTTCGAGGATGCGGCGCAGTTCCGGCTGACCGACCAGGAAGCTTTGCAGCAGGGTGTGGTTGCCGAGCTGGAAGTTGGACAACATGCGCAGTTCCTCGACCGCGCCGCGGTTGAGGTTCTGTGCCTCGTCGACGATGAGCAGGGCGCGCCGTCCCTGCGCGGCCAAGGTGGTGAGAAAGGCCTCCAGCGTGGCGATCATGTAGGCCTTGGAGGCGCCCTGGGCCGGAATGCCGAAGGAGGTGGTGATGGCCTGCAGCAGGTCGCCTGCATCGAGCTGGGTCGACACGATCTGCGCCGCGACCACGTGCTGGCGGTCGAGTTCCCCCAGCAGGGTGCGCACCAGGGTGGTCTTGCCCGCGCCGATCTCGCCGGTGACGACGATGAAGCCTTCGCCCTGCGTCACGCCATAACGCAGATAGGCCAGCGCGTGGCCGTGGCCGCGGCTGTTGAAGTAGAAGGCCGGGTCGGGGTTGAGCTGGAACGGCTGGCCGCTCAGACCGAAATGGGCTTCGTACATGGTCGGTGGATCTCTTTCGGGCTGACTGTCGCCTGGCGCTTGAAGGCGCCAGGCCGGGACGGCGAGGGTACGCCAGCCTGCGCGCGGTCAGAAGCGGTGCACGGCGCCGGCGAACACGGCGTTTTCGTTGGCGTCTCCCAGCACCTGGGACTGCAACAGCGCGCGGCGCACGCCGCCGCTCACCGTGGTGCGCGCCGTCAGTTCGTGCGTGAAGCCCAGGCGCACGCTCGATTCCTGGCTTTCGCGACCGCTGTTGATGCCCAGGCCGACGCTGCGGCTGCGCGCCAGGCTCAGGTTGCTGCTGGTGCGCGGATCGAGCCGGCGATTGAGGTCGACGCTCCAGCCGTGCTGGCGCGCGTCGCCCGACACCGCGCCGGTGAGCAGCTGGTCGCCCGGCAGATCCTGTGTGTGCAGGCTGTAGGCGTTGAGCGTGAGCACATGCCGCACGCCCAGCAGGCCGACGCTGAGGTTGGCGCGGGTGCGGATCTCGGCCCGGCTGGAAAAGAGCTCGGTTGGCCGGCTCAACGTGGTCGGCAGGCCGCGCCGGCTGATGAGATCCTGCACGGCGATGGCGCGCTGGGCGGGGTCGGTGATACGCCCGGCGAGCATGCGGTCGAGCAGGTCGGCCACCGTGCCGCCTGGCAGCAGACTGCCCAGGGCGGCGGCGTAGCTGCCGATGTCGCGGTCGCCGTCGATGTTGATGCTCAGGTTGGGACCGCGGTACTGGCCCTTGACCTTCCAGCCCAGGCCGTAGAAGTGCCGTTCCGCCTGGGCGTCGAGCCGGCTGCCCGGCGTGGGCTGCCACAGCAGGCCCAGGCCTTCGATGGTGCCGTAGCGCTGGTTGATGCCGTAGCTCGCGCGGTCGCGCCCGCCGTTCAGGTTGACGGTGACCTGCGGGTCGACGACGTAGGAGAACATGGCGCGCGCGCTGTCGTGGCGAAGCACCGGGTCGACGAGGTCGCGGTTGCGGCTGTCCAGCCGGGTGATTTCGGCTCGCCAGCCGAGCGGACGCGGCTCCTGTCCATAACTGGCCAAGTGGCTGTTCAGCGAACTGGCCACCGAGGGGTCGCCGCGGTTGTTGCTGGACTGGTAGGTCCGGCTGACGTCGCTGCGCAGGCGCAGGCGCTGGCCAGGAGCGAACTCGTGGTCCAGCGTGGGGCTGAGCTGCATCTGGCTGGTGGTCTGCAGCGACGACACGTCGGCCACGCTGCCGCCGCCGAAGGGGTTGACCTTCTCGCCTGTGACCAGGGTGCGCGCGTCCAGGCTGAGCCAGTGTTCGACCAGCTCGGTGCCAAGCTTGAGATCGACCCGCGGCAGCAGGCGGTCGCGGCGCGAGTGGTTGGCGTAGAGCTGTGCGGCGGCACCCGCCTCGCCCTGCAGCCGCCAGCCGGCACCACCCGCGCTCAGCCGCACCTGGGGCGTGACGCCCAGCACGAGGTCGGAGCGTGCCGCGGCCGGACCATCCAGTCCGACGTTGGTGGTGGCGGTGGTATCCGTGCCTATCGTTGCCGAGAAACGCAGGCCGCCGGGTGGTGGCAGCTCGCGCAGCAGGGGCTGTTGCTGAGCCTGCGCGGCCAGCGCCAGCAGCAGGCCGCAGGGCAGCAGGGCCTGTTGTGGCGACAGCCGCGGCCATGGAATCGACGGCAGGCGATGGCGAGGGTGCGACGGTCGGGCGTGCGCCGCCGCGGCGCATGCCGCGCGGGCCGACTCAGGCCGCGTAGTAGTAGCCATAGGCCTCGCTGCTGCGCTGGTGCGACTTGTTGAGCACGGACAGCACCACCGGGCAGTCCTCCAGCGCTGCGAAGGCCTGGGCCGCCTGGCCGCGGCTGGTGGCGTCGGCCTCGACCACCATCACCACCTGGCCCATGCGGGAGGCCAGCACGCGCGATTCGGTGGTGGGAATGAGCGGCGGGGCGTCGAATACGATGATGCGGTCGGTGTACTTGGCTGCCAGTTCGTCGAGCAGGCGCGCCATGGCGTCGCTGGCCAGCAGTTCGGTCGACTTCAGGCTGGCGGTGCCGGCCGGCAACAGGCTGAGCTTGGGCACGTTGGTGCGCAGCATCACGTCGGCCAGGTCAAGCTTGGGGTTGGACAACACGTCGAGCAGGCCGGGAGCGCTGTCCAGGCCGCAGCGTTCGGGCACCGAGGGGCGCAGCACGTCGGCGTCGACCAGCAGCACCGAGTGGTCGACTTCCATCGCGATGCTCATCGCGAGATTCATGGCCACGAAGGTCTTGCCTTCGCCCGGCAGGGCGCTGACGACCTGGATGAGGTTGGCACGCGCCACGGGTTCGGGCCCTTCGCCGCGTGCGTTGGCCAGCAGCGGGCGCTTGATGATGCGCATCTGCTCGGCCAGTGCGGTGCGGTTCTGGCCGGGGACGAGATAGCCGTGGCTGGCTAGGCGTTCCAGATCAATGCGTACCTCGCGCGAACGGCGCTGCTGCGCCGGGACGGCCGGCTCGTCGGCCGGCGTCGAGGCGGCAGCCTCGTTGGGTACAGGTTGAGGCTGGCCGTGGCCGGGCCAGGGCGTGGCCGGTGGCGTCGTCTGAGCAGCGGCGGGCACGCTTGGGGGGGCTGCCAGCGTGCCCAGGGCGGCCAGGGCGGCCGCCGCGCCTACCGCAGCGGCCGCCTGGGCAGTCGGCGTGGCCGGCGGCGGCTGGTCGGTGGCGTTGGCGGCGCCTTGCGGGCTGAGCGCGCCCAGCGCAGGTGGGGGTGGGACCTGGCCCACGCGCGCCATCGCCTGGGCGATGGTGCCGGGGCTGCCGGCGGCGGGCGCGGCGACGCCGGGGGGCAGGACGATGCCGGCGCGCTTGAGTTCTTCCAGTCGGCGGGCGGCTTGTTCGATGAGGCTCATCGTGACGGGCTCCAATGGACCTAGCCTGCGCTGTGCAGGATCACCCAGCCCATCCAGGCCGTGTGGGCAATGAGATAGACGCCCAGGGCCAGCATGACGCGCTGGCGATCCTGGCGGGCAACAGCGAGATGGGCGGCGTCGACCACCAGGCCCAGGCTGCCGAGCACCGGTCGGCGGGTGAACTCGCGCAGCTCACGTTCGGTCGCGAACGACGGCGTGAGCGCACAGCGCGCGTAGGCGGCGGCGGTGCCGATGAGCAGCGCCAGCACCATCACGCCGATCACGAGCACGCGCCGGCCGGGGAAGACCGGGCCGGGTTGCACGCGCGGCGGCTCGACCATGCGGAAATCGGCCAGCGAGCCGTTCTGGTCCATCTTGACGCCCAGCGAGGCGGCCTCGCGGCGCGACACGAGCTGGTCGTAGTTCTTGCGGATGGTGTCGTAGTCACGGTTGAGCTGGGCGAGTTCGGCCTCGGCCTGCGGCGCACGGCTGGCCTGGGCGCGAATCTCGTTGGCGCGCCGCTGCTGGGCGTCGATCTGACCCTGCAGTGACGACAGGTTGGCCTCGGCCTCGGCCAGCGACACGCGCAGCTTCTGGTACACCGGGCTGGTAGGCGCCAGCGGCGTCTTGGCGGCTTGAGCGGCGGCGGCTGCCGCCGAAGCGGCCGCTGCCGCCGCGGCACGGTTGCGCTCCAACGCGGCGGTTCGAGCATGGGCGTCGGACTCTATGCGGCGTTGAGCCTCAAGTTGGCCGATCGTGCGTCGGGTGCTGACGACGTCGGGGTGCTGATCGGTGTAGCGGCGCAGCAGTTCATCGAGCTGACGGCGCTGGGTTTCGATGCGGGCGTCGAGTTCGGGTGTGCTGGACACAGGCGCGGCAACGCCCGAGGTCGAGGATTGCTGGGGTGCCGGCACGGCCACCGTTTCGACCGGCAGCAAAGGCTGTTCCTGCGCGAGTTCGCGCTTGAGCGCGTCGCGCGAGTGCTCGGCGGCCCGCGCCTGCACCTGCAGCCTGGCGATGTCGTCGGTGATGGCGGTGATGCGGGCGAAATAGTCGCCCCCGCCCGAGGTCGCCACGCCGATGTTGCGCAGCTTGAACTCCTTGAGCTTGGTCTCGGCTTCGCTCAGCTTGTCCTCGTAGGCCTTGATCTGCTCGTCGATGAAGCGGCTGGCCTCTTCGGAGCCGCGTCGTTTGGTATCGGCACTGGTGTCGATGAAGATGTCGAGCAGGCCGGCGACGACCCGCTGGGCGCGTGCCGGGTCGCTGTCGCGGTAGCTGATGGCATACAGATTGTTGCCGGCGGTCTGCTCGACCTTGATCGCCTTGGTGAGGTCTTCGGCCACCTGGTCGGCGCTGGCGCGGCTGCCATCGAGCAGGCCGATCTTGGCGTCACCCACCAGCCGATCGGCATTGGGCCGGGTCACCAGCGTGCGACCAAGCATGCGCACCTGCTGGTCGATGTCGGGTTGGAAGGCCAGGCCGGCCATGAGCGGCTTCAGTACGGTCTGGGTATCGACGTAGACCCGGGCACGTGCCTCGAAGCGCTCGGGCGTGAGCTGCACGGCCAGCGCGCCAATCAAGGCCACGCACCAGGCCACGCTGATGCCGAGCCAGCGATGGCGCCAGAGGCCGCGCAGCGTGGTCGTCAGGCGCTGGGTGAGATCGTTCATGGCAAGCAGGAGGGGATCAAGTCAGTGAAATCGCTGCGTCAGCGCCGGCAACGAGGCGACGCAGCCCGGCTGCAGTTGAATGAGGCAAGTGCGGCTGTCGACTGGACGCGTGGCACTCGCTCAGAACCAGCTTTGCGGCACGATGACGATGTCGCCTGGCTTGACGTCGACATTGGCCGAGATGTCTCCACGCTTGAGCAGGTCCTTCAGGCGCACGCTGTACTGCTTGCCGCCTTCGGAGCCGCGCACAAGCACGGCGGCGTTGCCGTCGGCGAAGTCGGTCAGGCCGCCGGCCTGCACCATCACGTCGAGGATGGTCATGTTCTGGCGGAAGGCCACTGCCTGCGGCTTGGCAGCCTCGCCGACGATGCGGATCTGCTCGTCGTAATTGCCCTGGAAGTTGTTCACCACCACGGTGACGACCGGGTCTCGGATGACGCGCGACAGCAGTTGCTCGATCTCGCGGGCGAGGTCGGCCGGGTTCTTGCCGGCTGCACTGACTTCATCGACCAGCGGCGTGGAGATGCGTCCGTCCGGCCGGACGGTGAAATTGCCCGACAGCTCGGGGTTGCGCCAGACCACCACATTGAGGCTGTCCAGCGGTCCGATCTTGTAGCGGTGGTCGGGCGTGGCGGCCTTGATCGGCGCCGGCGGGTAGGGGCTCGTGGCGGCACAGGCGCCCAGCCCGGCGACAACGACCGTGGCGGTCGCGGCCAGTGCGGCCAGGCGCAGCATGCGACGGGCGTGCGCGGAGAGACGGGGTGTTGCGTGCTGCTGACGGACCATCATGGATTTCCTCGATGTACTGTGTAACCCGACACACCGGAAGCGGCCGCGGTCGCGCGGCATCCTAGCGCGCGCTGCGAGTGCTCCCAAGGCTTTTGCCGGTTCGGGCCCACCTCGATGTGCGGTAAGACCGCGCCGTCCACACGCTGTGCGCCGGGTCTCGGGCGCGCTGCGCTGGGGCGTGGCACAAGACACAAAAAGCCAGGCACCTGTGCAAAGAACAAGCGGGCCCGCAGGCCCGCCTGGCAGCTCAGCCGGCAGGCCGGCAGACCGGGGCGACGATCAGTGCGCGCCTTCGCGGAACAGCACCACGCTGACGGTCTCGATCAGCACCATCAGGTCGAGCATGAGCGAGTTGTTCTTGACGTAGTACAGGTCGAACTGGTGCTTGCGCTTGGCGTCGTCAAGCGACGCACCGTAGGCATAACGCACCTGGGCCCAGCCGGTCAGGCCCGGCTTGACCGTGTGGCGCAGGTCGTAATAGGGAATCTGCTCGCGCAGTTGGGCGACGAAGCTCGGACGTTCCGGGCGCGGGCCCACCATACTCATTTCGCCGGCCAGCACGCTGATGAGCTGGGGCAACTCGTCGATGCGGGTCTTGCGGATGAAGGCGCCCACGCGGGTGATGCGGCTGTCGTTCTTGCTGGCCCAACGCGCTACGCCGTCCTTCTCGGCGTCGGTGCGCATGCTGCGGAACTTGATGCACTGGAAGCCACGGCCGCGCAGGCCGACGCGTTCTTGCTGATAGAACACCGGACCGGGGCCTTCGAGCTTGATGGCCAGGGCGGTGAGCAGCATGAGCGGCGAGGCCAGCAGCAGCAGCGTACCGGACGAGACGACGTCGAAGGCGCGCTTGGATATCTCGCGCAGGCGGCCCTGCACGAAGCCGTCACCGTAGACCAGCCAACTGGCCTTGAGGCTGTCCAGCGGCACTTCGGCCTTTGCGTGCTCGTAAAAGCCGGCCAGGTCCATGATGGGGATGCCGCTGATGCGGCAGTTCAGCAGTTCGGCCATGGGCACGCCGCCGCCGCGCTGTTCACGCACCGCGACGATGATCTCGTCAATGCGGTGCTGGCGCACCAGTTCGAGCATGTCTGAACCGGCAGCGAACACCGGTGCCTGATGACCGACCGGCTGCGCGTCAGCGCTGGCGGTGGTAGGGAAAAAGCCTGCGACCTGATAGCCGGCCCATTGGCCGCCCGAGCGCAGGTCGGACCAGACCTGGCGCGCGTCGGCGCCGGTGCCGACGATAAGGACACGCCGCGTGCCGACGACCTGCCGGATGGCCCAGGCCGCGCCGCGATACAGCACCAGCCCGCTCAACACATAGGCCAGCGAAAAGCCGACCAATTGGCTGGGGTAGCCGTCGTAGTCGGTCTGCTTGGTGATCAGATAGGTCAGATAGCCACCCAGCACCGACGCGGCGCCGACACGCAGCACCACCGGCAGCAGTCCCAGGTTGCTGTGGCGATACAGGCCGACAAAGGAGTAGAGCAGCGCCATGGTCAGCGCGAAGGCGCTGGCGGGCAGCAGCACGCTGATGCTGGACAGCTCGGCCATGACAGCCTGTGCGCCACTTTCCTCGCAAAGCGTCGCGGCTGCCAGCAGCACAGCGAAGAAGCACAACAGTCCATCGATGAGCAGTTCCGAAATATTTGTCGCGGACGCCCGATGGGGAAAGACACGGAACATGGATTGAATTCCCTTACTACCTAGAGGTTGTATCTGCGCGGCACTCGCAGGCATGTGCGGGGGCAGTTCGGAGCAGTGGTCAGGGCCACAGGAGGCGTAACTCCAATGCAGGCATTGTGGCGCCTGAACCCGCCTTAAAGTTGTCCCTGGATCCGCTAAACGTCAGCCGGATCGCGTCCGCTGGTGTTATTTCTCAAAAGTGCCGTTGTTTTCGCGTGACCGTACGGGGCCCTGATTGAAGGGGGTGCGCTACCCCGGCACAAGGGCACGCAAGTATTGCCGGTGAGAATTTGCAGATCAGGAAGGGCTCTATGACGACCGCTGCCGGGACGGGCGCGCAGACCGCAACGAGGGGCTGCGATGGCGTATTTTTCTGTTTCGCGGACCGAATATTTTTATCGTTTTCGGGCTGACAAATTCGCAACCTGCGTTTCCCTGGACTGGATCTCGTGGATTATTTTCAGTTCGAGATTTTGAGCGCCGTGATACGCCGAACTGGCGATGATTCGAGGCGCTTCCCGATGATTACCATGACTTCATCATGGATTAACCATCAAAGCTTGAGGCCCATATGCAGGGCAACCACGCCGGCCGTCAGGTTATGAATATCCACGTGTGCAAATCCACTGGACTTCATCAGTGCCTTGAGTTCTTCCTGGGATGGATGCATGCGTATCGATTCAGCGAGATAGCGATAACTCTCTGAATCTCCTGCAAGCACTTTTCCCAGGCGCGGCAACACGTTGAATGAATACCAGTCGTAAATTTTTGTCAGCGGCTGGGCGACGCGCGAGAACTCCAGCACAAGCAAGCGGCCGCCGGGCTTGAGAACGCGCTGCATCTCGCGCAGGGCCGCGTCCTTGTGGGTCATGTTGCGCAGCCCGAATGCGACGCTGACGATATCGAAGCTGGCGTCCGCAAATGGCAGGTGTTCAGCGTCACACAACACGCTGGGCACGATCAGGCCCTCGTCGATCAGGCGGTCGCGGCCTACGCGCAACATGGCCTCGTTGATGTCGGTATGCACCACGCAGCCCTGCGGGCCGACCTTGCGGGCGAAGGCGCGGGTGAGGTCACCGGTGCCGGCAGCGATGTCCAGTACCACATGGCCCGCGCGAGCGCCTGATACAGCGATCGTGTAGGCCTTCCAGACGCGGTGCATGCCCATCGACATGGCGTCATTCATGACGTCGTAGCGCTGCGCCACCGAGTCGAAGACGCCACGCACCAGGTCGGCTTTGCGGGTATCGTCGACGGTCTTGAAGCCGAAGTGGGTGTTGCTCATGGATCAGGACTTTCTGGATTCTGGCAATGACGTGCAGGCAGGGCGCCGCCAGTTCGCTGGGTGCCTCGCTGCTTCATTCGTGACACCGCGGTGCGCGCTGGCGCACGAGCATTTACCCCGGTCAGTGATCAACCGCGGTCAGTGCGATCCGCAGGCATGGCCGGACGCCACAGGCATGGGGCGGTCACGGTCGATGCCGGCTGCGGCGAGGCTGGCTTCGTAGTCGCTCCAGTAGCGTGCCTGGTCGTGACCCAGGTCGTAGAGCTGGCTCCAGGTGTAGATGCCGGTATCGTGACCGTCGCTGAAGGTCGGCTTGATGCCGTAGGCGCCGACCGGTTCGACCTCGACGATGAGCACATCGCGCTTGCCGGTCTGCAGCACCTCCTGGCCCGGGCCGTGGCCGCGCACCTCGGCGGACGGTGAATACACCCGCATCAGCTCGAAGGGCAGGCGGTAGCGGCTGCCGTCGTCGAACGCGACTTCGAGCACGCGGGACTGCTGGTGGACGGTGAGTTCGGTCGGTGCTGGGCTGGGCATGATGATTCGGGGGCTGGCTGTCAGGGAAGACGGAAAAGGCGCCGGGCGCCGCGCGCGCACAGTTTAAGCAGCGCGCCGTGGCCCGCGGCGAGCCATGGTGCTGCCGCCTGGTCGGCGCCAGGGCGTCAGACCAGCACGCGTTCGATGCCGCCGCTGTTGGCACGGGCGATGTATTCGGGCATCCAGTCGCTGCCTAGGATCTTGCCGGCCATCTCGACGACGATGTAGTCGGCTTCGAGCAGGCCGTTGGCCAGGTCGCCCTGGTAGCGCGACAGGCCCTGCAGGCAGCTGGGGCAGGAGGTGAGGATCTTCACCGGGCCGTTGGCGGCCACCGCACCCGTGGCGCGCAGCGCGACCTCGTCGGCGCGTAGCACCTCTTCCTTGCGAAAGCGGATCTGGGTCGAGATGTCGGGTCGGCTCACGCCCAGGGTGCCGGATTCGCCGCAGCAGCGCTTGCTCTCGATCACCTGGGGGCCCACCAGCGCCTTCACCGTTTTCATCGGCTCCTGCAGCTTCATGGGCGTGTGGCAGGGGTCGTGGTAGAGGTAGCCGCCGGCCTGCTCGGCGCTGAGCGTGATGCCCTTCTCGAGCAGGTATTCGTGGATGTCGACGATGCGGCAGCCGGGGAAGATCTCCTCGAACTTGTAGCCCTGCAGCTGGTCGTAGCAGGTGCCGCAGCTCACCACCACGGTCTTGATGTCCAGGTAGTTGAGCGTGTTGGCCACCCGGTGGAACAGCACCCGGTTGTCGGTGATGATCTTCTCGGCCTTGTCGGCCTGACCCGAGCCGCGCTGCGGGTAGCCGCAGCACAGGTAGCCGGGCGGCAACACGGTCTGCACTCCGGCATGCCAGAGCATGGCCTGCGTGGCCAGGCCGACCTGGCTGAACAGCCGCTCGGAGCCGCAGCCGGGGAAGTAGAACACCGCCTCCGAGTCCACCGTGGTGCGTGCCGGGTCGCGGATGATGGGCACGTAGTCCTTGTCCTCGATGTCCAGCAGCGCCCGTGCGGTGCGCTTGGGCAGGCCGCCCGGCATCTTCTTGTTGATGAAGTGGATCACCTGCTCCTTGATCGGAGCGGTGCCGGTGCTGGCCGGCGGGGCTGCAGTCTGCTTGCGCGCCAGGGTCCCCAGCACGTTGTTGGCCAGGCGCTGGGCCGTGAAGCCCACGTCCACCATGGCGGTGCGCATGAGCTTGATGGTCTCCGGGCTGGTGGCGTTCAGGAAGGTCATGGCCAGCGCATTGCCGGGCCGGAAGCTCTTCTGCCCCATCTTGCGCAGCAGGTTGCGCATGGCCATCGACACGTCGCCGAAGTCGATCTTGACCGGGCAGGGCGACAGGCACTTGTGGCACACCGTGCAGTGGTCGGCCACGTCCTCGAACTCTTCCCAGTGCTTGATGGACACGCCGCGGCGGGTCTGTTCCTCGTACAGGAAGGCCTCGACCAGCAGCGAGGTGGCGAGGATCTTGTTGCGCGGCGAATACAGCAGGTTGGCGCGCGGCACGTGCGTGGCGCACACCGGCTTGCACTTGCCGCAGCGCAGGCAGTCCTTGATGCTGTCGCTGATGGCGCCGATGTCGCTCTGCTGCATGATGAGCGACTCGTGACCCATCAGGCCGAAGCTGGGCGTATAGGCGTCGCTCAGGTCGGCGTTCAGGGTGTCGTCGCCCAGGGCCGCCGTGCGATCCGACTTGCGCAACAGCTTGCCCTTGTTGAAGCGGCCCTCGGGGTCGACCTTGGCCTTGTAGGCGGCGAAGTCGGCCATCTCGGCGTCGCTCAAAAATTCGAGCTTGGTGATGCCGATGCCGTGTTCGCCCGAGATCACGCCGTCCAGGCTGCGCGCCAACGCCATGATGCGGGCCACGGCCTCGTGCGCCGTTTGCAGCATCTCGTAGTTGTCGCTGTTGACGGGAATGTTGGTGTGCACATTGCCGTCGCCCGCGTGCATGTGCAGGGCCACCCAGACGCGCCCGCGCAGCACCTCCTTGTGGATGCGCTGGCATTCGACCAACAACGGCGCGAAGGCGGCACCGCTGAACAGGCTTTGCAGCGGCTTCCAGATCTGCGTCTTCCACGAGGCGCGCAGGCTCACGTCCTGGATCTGCTCGAAATAGCTGCGGCCGGCCGGCTGCTGCACCACGTCCAGGCCGGCGAGCCAACCTTGCCAGAGCGCACGCACCTCATCGAGCAGGGCGAGGGCCTGGGCGACGCGGTCTTCCAGCAGTTCTGCACTGGGGATGTCACCGGCGTCGTCGGTCTTGCCCAGCGGCAGGGCGCCGGCGCTGAACAGGCTGCTGAGGCGCTCGACCAGGGCCAGCTTGTTGCGCAGCGAGAGTTCGATGTTGATGCGCTCGATGCCCAGGGTGTATTCACCCATGCGTTCCAGCGGGATCACCACGTCCTCGTTCACCTTGAAGGCATTGGTGTGCTTGCTGATTGCGGCGGTGCGCTTGCGGTCGAGCCAGAACTTCTTGCGCGCGTCGGCGCTGACGGCCACGAAACCTTCGCCGCTGCGGCCGTTGGCCAGGCGGATGACCTCGCTGGTGGCGCGGGCCACCGCGTTGTCGTCGTCGCCGACGATGTCGCCGATCAGCACCATCTTGGGCAGGCCGCCGCGCTTGCTCTTGGTGGCGTAGCCCACCGCCTTGAGGTAACGATCGTCCAGGTGCTCCAGGCCGGCCAGGATGGCGCCATTCGGGCGCTTCATCTCGGCGAACATGTAGTCCTTGATGTCGACGATGCTGGGCACGCACTCCTTGGGGTTGCCGAAGAACTCCAGGCAGACCGTGCGCACGTGTTTGGGCATGCGGTGTACGACCCAGCGCGCGCTGGTGATCAGGCCGTCGCAGCCTTCCTTCTGGATGCCGGGTAGGCCGGCGAGGAACTTGTCGGTGACGTCCTTGCCCAGGCCCGCCTTGCGGAAGACGCGGCCGGGGATGGTGAGCGTCTCGCTGCGCTCCAGCACCTTGCCGCTGGCGTCGAAGTAGCGCAGCTCGAAGTTGGCCGACTCCACGTCGTGGATCTTGCCCAGGTTGTGGTTCAGGCGTGTCACTTCGAGCCACTTGGCCTCGGGTGTGACCATGCGCCAGCTCGCCAGGTTGTCCAGCGCCGTGCCCCACAGCACGGCCTTCTTGCCGCCGGCGTTCATGGCGATATTGCCGCCCACGCAGCTGGCCTCGGCGCTGGTCGGGTCGACCGCGAAGACATGGCCGCCGCGCTCGGCCGCATCGGCCACGCGTTGCGTGACCACGCCGGCGCCGGTCCAGATGGTGGCGACCTTGTGATCCACGCCGGGCAGCTCGACGAACTCGACCTCGGTCATCTGTTCGAGTTTCTCGGTGTTGATGACCGCGCTCTTCCAGGTCAGCGGCACGGCGCCGCCGGTATAGCCGGTGCCACCGCCGCGCGGGATGATGGTCAGTCCCAGCTCGACGCAGCCGGCCACCAGGGCGGCCATCTCGGCCTCGGTGTCGGGCGTGAGCACGACGAAGGGATATTCGACGCGCCAGTCGGTGGCGTCGGTCACATGGGCGACGCGGCTCAGGCCGTCGAACCTGATGTTGTCCTTGCCCGTGTGGCGGCCCAGCACCTTGCGCGTGCGGGCGCGCAGGTCGTAGACGGCACGAAAGCGCGCCGAGAAGGCCTCGACCGCAGCGCTGGCAGCGCCCACCAGTTCACCGACCGCGGCGTCGCGTTCGCCGTCCTCGGCCGGCGTGCGGCGCTTGCCGATCTCGGTCAGGCGGTGGTGCAGGGCGTCGACCAGCAACTGGCGGCGCTTGGGGTTGTCGATCAGGTCGTCTTCGAGATACGGATTGCGCTGCACGACCCAGATATCGCCCAGGACTTCATAGAGCATGCGGGCAGAACGGCCGGTGCGCCGCTCGGCACGCAGCCGCTCGAGCAGGTTCCAGGAACGCGCTCCCAGCAGGCGCAGCACGATCTCGCGATCGGAGAAAGAGGTGTAGTTGTAGGGGATCTCGCGCAGTCGGGGTGTGGCGGACTGCGGCTCTCCGTGCGGAACGGCGACAGAGAGCTGATTCAGTGCGATCGGTGCATTCATGGAGTCAGGGCGCGGCGTGTGGGCCAACGCATGTAAAAGCGCTGGACAACGGGCGCGCGCGAGGGGCGGCAATGCTAACGCAGGGGGTAACTCCGGATGGACGCCAAGCTCATGGCGCCAGTCTTCAATGCAACTTGATCCATGCGAGACATCGGCCGGTCTCGTGACCTGACTGCCAGGTGCCGTCGTGGACGCAGGCCTGCCTTGCGATTGATGCCCGCGCTGGCCGGGTGCCTGGCAAGACCGCGCCAAAAAAACAAAGGCCCGAGGTCGCGAAACCTCAGGCCTCAAGTGCCGGCCCAGCGCCAAGGCGCTGGGGTTGTATTTGGGCCGGGGTCACTTGAATCCTCCTATGAAAACCGACTGTTCGGATGGCGAGTTACTGCATGAGTTACTGCATCCGGTCAACGTGCAGCCGCTCCGCGCCCGCGGCACTGCCGTGCCTGTTGTCCCAGTCCGGACCATGCTGCGGGCAGCAAAACATGCATTTCTCTTTCCTCCCCATGCATTTGCACACGGGAACAACGGGAACACGGGAACACTTTTCTAAGTGCTTGTCGGGATTGGTGTTTTTCTGATCGCCTGTTTCCGTTGGCTGTTCCCGCCCGAAAAACGACGGGAACAGCTTTTGCCATGGCACGCAGCCAGTGCAGACGTACAAACGCCCGCACGGGGCGGGCGTCGATGGGGTGCGGTGTGCAGCCGTGGAAAGGGGACGGCGGTGAACCGCTTCACAGAGTGCTCACCCTCTGCCATGTGCGCCCATGGGTAACTCCAAGCACTGCGGCGCTCCGCAGATCCAGGCCGGCCGGCCTATGGGGCACTCTCTCAGCCGGCCGGCCTGTGGGTCATGTGGCGCTGTGCTGGTACAGCTTCACCGCGGTGGTGTCCAGCAGGTTGCCGCCGGCGCGGGCGATGGCCAGAAAGCCGATCTGCCCCTTGGTCACATAAGCCGAGTCCTGAAACCGGTACATGGTCAGCGCCACGGCATCCCGAATCATGTAGCTGCGCAGGTTTCCGAAGGCCAGGGACTTGGCATTGGCACCGGGGGCCGGCATGTCGTTGTTGATGAACACCGGGTAATCGAGCAGTTCCGATAGTGCCGGCACGGCAGTGTCTGCATGGGCGTCATAACCCGGAGTCCAGATCGGCCGGCCGGTCGTGTCCTTCACCTTGCGCACAACCTTGCGCATGGTCTGCGAGAACATCCAGCCAGACAGGGTGATCGGCTCGGCTGCCTGGGTATCCGGCATGCCAAGCGCCGCTTCATCGATGCTGTCGATCATGTCGACCATGTCGTCATAGATGATCGTCAGCGTCTGGCCAGTGGTGCCCGTCTTGCCCACGCTGGCAGCGGTCACCAGGCCGGTGGGTTCTCCCGTGCCGGTGCCGGTCGTGAACTGGACGTTCTGGACACGGCCGATGCGCGCCCGGGCCCGGCTCAGCACCATCGCCGTGATATCGATCTGTGAGTCTTGCAGCAGCTCCATGGGGACGGTGAATATCTTCGAACCCACCTTGCTTGTGTTCAGGGCGCGCGTGCCGAAGCTCGGGTCCAGCGAGCTGGCGGCGGCGTTCTGGGCGAGTGCTTCGCCGGTTTCCGCCGAGCCGTCCGAACTCGGATAACCCATGTTGGCGCCCGATGCGGTGGTGATGCTGGCAGCAACCTGGCGCATCCAGCCGTAGCCTTTCAGCGTGTCGACGAACTCGGCCGCCACCATGGGTGACACGGCGTTGCCGCCTTCCGCGGCAGTCGTCGTGCTCATCGTGTTCTGGATCTGCTGTCGATCCGCAGCGGTGTATTCGCGCTCGCTCTTGCGCAGCCAGGTAGCGAACGCCTCGCGGTGCTGGTTCACCAGATTCACAGCAGCATCGGCGCCGCTGCTCATGCGCTGCAGCTGCTGCTGCGCTCCTTCGGCGTCGTCCATCAGGACATCGAAGGTTGCCTGTTCTGCGGCTGACCAGGGACGGGCGCCCTTCTCGGCCAGCATGGCGCGAGCGGCACGGGTGCGGCTGTTCAACAGGCCGCTAAGTTCGGATGTGGATTGCATGTCTGAAGTACTCGATTGGTTGCGGGGGGGGGCTTGTGTCAGCCGGCGTAGGCGCGGAGTTCCTTCACCCGCTGCCGGATGAGCGAATGCGGGTCGTCGATGCGGCCGACCAGGGGCCAGTCGAGCCATTCGGCAAACGACGGCGAGTAGCCGGCGGCTTGCAGTTCGCTGGCAAGCCGCACCTCTTCCATGACCAGGGCGTCAAGCTCCACCAGCTTGGCAACGTAGAGCTTGGCAAGGGCCTTGTGTCGTGGTGTCAGCTCTCGCATCGCGGCGGCGCTGGCTTCGCCTTCGACGCGCTGCAGCTCATGCGTCGCGCTGTCGATGGCGCGGCGCAATGAGTCCTCATGCACCCGCAGCGTGGACTGTTCCTCGGACAGCTCGTCCACCTGGCCAGATCGGCGCATGACCTTTCCGGTCTGCGCGAACTGCAGGGCATCTGCAACGCCTGGGGGCTGTGTGTCGGCGGCGCTCTGCTGCAGCAGGATGCTGATTTCAGCCAGGCGGCTGCGTACCTTGCCCAGCGCAGCGCGCATCTCTTCCAGGTTGCTTCGGACCTGTGAATATTGAGGGTTCCCGGCTAGCTGGGCGAGCTTGCCGGGGGTGGCTGGGTTGGCTGTCGCCATGGCACTCCTTTGCATCGGATTGAAGGGGCGGTGCGCACGCATGTGCGTTGCAGGCCTCCAATGTCGACGCCGTCCCTCGTTTATCGGTCCTATGCTTTCTTGCGCCGGGTGCGGGTTGCCGGTGCTTTCAGCCCCATGGCACGGCGCCACTCTGCGACGTTGACGAAGCCCGCCCGCAGTGCCGCGTAGTACAGGCGGTCCACAGTCGAACCTTCCAGATGGATGCCTTCAAGCTCTCCGACCATATCGAACAGCTCGCGCTTGATGGCCAGGTCAGGGCGTGATGCAGCCAGCTTCCAGACTTCGGTGTGAACCCTGCGAATCAGCACGCGGCGGCGGCGCACGGTGGCCAGGCGAGTCCTCTTGGGCCATGGGCGTCCAAAGGCATCGTCCCAGCTCCTCGCGTGCGCATCGGCCACCAGGTGATGGCGCTTCACGTATTCATCGCGCAGCCAGGCCGGCATCAGCAGGTTGTGCAGCGCGCAGAGGTTGACGGCCTGCAGCACCGCCGGCCCGCCCTGGTCGCTCAGACACTGCGCCCGCAGTTGCTCAACCTCGCGCTGTGCAGACTGCACGCTCGGCTCTGCATCTGCCACAGTGGCAACGGGTGGTGCCATGCCGCCTGATGGTGTGCGGCTGAGGGCGTCAGCTCGGGTCGCCATCGGCTGAGAACACCGCCGGCAGGATATGGACCATGGCAGTGATGCCCAGGCCGGGCGCTCGGTGCTTCTGGGTGAAGCGGTCCCGCTCATGCTTGAGCATGTCGGCCTCTTTCAGTACCTTAGCCACGAAGTGAGCATCCAGGCCCTTGCACACCTCGTTCTTGAAGGCCTCGGGAAAGATCAGGTACTCCACCAGGGCGGTGTCGGCCGTCTTGCCGCCCACGGGCGCGCGCTCGTCGCAGTAGTCGGTGGCCGCGTCGAACTTGATGGGCACGCCGTCGTCGTCGACCAGACGCTTGAAGCCGGCGCGCAGCGCGGTGTTCGGCTTGTGGTCGTCCATCGCCCGGTGCCACCAGGTCAACAGGGCGTCAGCGTTCTTCTCCAGCCAGGCGCGCACCTGGCGCAGGGCCTCGGTCTTCTCGCTGCTGCCGAAGCCGGCCGGGCGGGCGCCGATCCAGGACAGGAAGCAGCGCCGCACCGCGTCGGTGGCCTCGCCGGGCTTCCAGCCGGTCAGGCCCTGGCGGGTGGCCAGCTCGGCCGCGGCGGCCACCAGGGCGAAGCGCCGGCCGGCGCGCTGCACCTGGCCGTCGGCGGTGTCGGGCACGTAGTCCAGCGTCAGGGCATCGACGTCGGTGCGCAGCTGGCGCGGCCAGTCGTCGCTGTGCGCGGTCAGCCACTCCAGCCAGGCGCGGCCCAGGGTGCCGTGCGTCGTCTCGCAGGCCTTGGCCAGGTGCTGGGCCAGGGCCGCGCCGCCTTCGTGGTCGTGCACGGTCTCGAACAGGCCCAGGCCGGCGCCGGCATCGGCCGGCATGTCGACCATGCGCAGCTCCTGGCCGGCGCGGATGCGCTTGCCGGCCTCGGCCATGTGCTGTGCCAGCGGGATCTCGCCGGCCGACAGCCACAGCAGCCGCCAGCTCAGGCGCGGCCGCGCGCCGCCGTTGCGCCCGGCGCGCGCCTTGCCCTGGCCATTGGCCAGCATGTAGGCGCTCTCGCCGGCAATCTTGGCTTCCAGCTGGCCCAGCTCGTCGAGCACCAGCAGGGCGTCGCTGTGCATGGCGGCCTGGGCCTCCAGGCCATTGTCGGACGCTCTCCAGCGCTGCAAATACTCGCGCCCGCCCCACACCGAGGTGGCCACGCGCAGCGCGGTGGTCTTGCCGCAGCTCGAATCGCCGCGCAGATGCCAGCCGCCGGACTCCATGCCCGGCACCCAGGCCAGCACCGGGCTGGCCAGCGCGGCAGCGACGGCGAACATGAGCCGGCTGTTGCCAACGCAGTAGCGCCCGACCCGCTCCTGCCACTGGGCCAGCGTGCCGCGGCGGGTGAAGGTGTCCTCCATGGGCGCATCGCTGTGGAACATCAGCCGCTCGTGCGCGTCCTGGTCGTCGCCGTCCGCCTGGCGTGTCAGCGTCTCGCGGGGCAGCACGTAGGCCCGGCCCTGCCAGCCCACGCGGTCGACCAGGCGCACGCGCTCGGCCGGCCGGCGGCTCTGCAGGTACTCGGTCAGCCAGCGGCGCCGGTTGTTGTCGGTGGGGGCGTGGAAGCCCATGTCCAGCAGCTCGGCCCGGTAGGACGCGCCGTCGCCGGCCAGCATGGCCAGCGGCATCAGCCAGCGCCGGCCGCGGCCGAAGGAGGTGTCGAACTCCAGCAGCAGCGCCGCGCCCTTGTCGTGCATGTCGCGCGCCAGGGCCAGCACTTCCAGGCGGTCGCACACGCGGCGCACGCTGGTGGTGGCGCCGTCGTCGCCGGGCGGCGGCTTGAACCACACGCCCGACTCGTCCACGCTGAAGCGGTCATAGCCGGCCGCATCGGCCGCTGGTGAATCCAGCTCATCGGCCGGGCTGGATTTGCGGCCCTTGGATCGTTTCTTCGGGGTCGGGGTGGTGCTGGTCTCGGCGGGCGGCTGTGGGCCGGCTGGCGGGTCGGTCTCGCTGGCCGGCGGGGTGTTCGCGTCGGTCGCTGCGGCCTGCGGCGTGGTGCCGGCCGATGCGGGCGCAGGTGCCGGCGCCGGTGCCGGTGCTGCCGTGGCCAGGGCGGCCGAGATCGCCGCCTCGACCTGGGCGCGCACCACCGCCAGGCCGGACGATGCCGCCAGGTCGTTGAAGTCGCTCCCGCCAGGGGGCAGGCCCTCGGGGAACACCGTGCCGGCCGGTCCGGTGTCGGTGCGGGCGGCCCGTGCCGCCGATGCGGCCTTGACCCGGCCCGGGTTCTCGCCGGTGCGGGCCTGGGTGTCGGTGTCGTCGTCGCCGCACACCAGCAGCAGGGCGTCGGGGTGCAGATCCCGCAGGGCCTGGGCGCAGTGCTTCAGGTTGCCGGCGTCGAAGCACACCGCCACGGGCCGGCCGGTGGCCTCGTGCAGGCTGGCAGCGGTGGCGTAGCCCTCGGCCAGCAGCAGCACCGGGTGCGCCTGGTCGCGCGCCAGGGCCGCAGCCAGGGCGCCGGCCGGTGTGCAGACGTCTGGATCGCCAGGCGTGGGCGCATCGCTGGGCGTGTCCGCCGGCCCGGCCGGCGTGCCCAGTTCGGTGGGCGTCGCCGGCTGCATGGCCTGCAGTGGGCCGCCGATCAAGTGCCACAGCCCGGACTTGCGGCCGCCCGGCAGGTAGCGCTTTTCGGGCTCGTTCGCCGCGCGCCGGGCCGCGATGCGCTGCAGGTTCTGTAGCTCGCCGGCTGCGTTGCGCATGGGCACCAGCAGCGTGCCGTCGGCCAGGAAGCGCACGCGGTGCGCCCCCACGCCCTTGCGCTGCAGGTAGGGGCTGTGGCCGTCCTGGAGGGCGTCGGCCCACATCTGGCGCGCCACCGTGGCCGCCTTGTCGGCGCGCTCGCGGTACAGGGCTTCATCCGCCAGGCGCTTGCGCTCGCGCTCGGCCGCTGCGGCAGCCAAGGCGGCGGGGTCGGGCGCCGGGCCAGGCTCGTCCCCCTCGGGGAAGGTGAAGCCGTGGTCCTTGGCCAGGCCGAACAGCGTGCCCACCTTGACCGGGCCGCTCTTGCGCGCGCTCTTCCAGGTCGCGCGGTCCTCGGCCGCGTTGGGCTTGGAGCGCCGCCCGGCCCAGTCCAGCCACAGATCGGCGCCACTGTCGCCCAGGCCGTCCCACACCGCGAAGGCCAGGCGCACGCGCTCGCCCTGGGCGATGTCGGGCGGGATGAAGGACAGGGCATCACGCACCAGCTCGAGGGTGATCGCTCGCGGGGCATGCCGCGGGGCTCGTTTCATGCGGTTCTCCCGGTCGGGTGGTCATCTGTCAGGGGTGGTGGCGCGCCGGGCTCATCAGCCGCGGCCAGCACCAGGGCGCGCAGCGCCGCCTTGCGGTCCTCGTAGCCGACGCCCTGGGCCAGCAAGATCACGTCGCGGCACTCGACCTGGTGCAGCAGCTGCAGCTGCCCCACGTCCAGCGTGTTGCGGTCCAGGCCGGCATGCACGCCGGTCAGGGCGTAGCCGATCAGCCGCGCCTCGTTGGCCAGGTGGTGCGCCTCGGTGCGCTTGCCGGCGCTGCGGCGCACCTCGACCAGCACCGCGTTGACGGCGCTGTGCTGCTGCGCCACCGCAGTGCGGCCGGCCTTCCAGCTCGGGTCCAGGCGCTGCGCCTTGAGTCGCTGCAGCTCGCGGGCGGTGGCCTCGAATGCCTGGATGAAGCGCACCTTGAGCCGCAGCGCCTCGGCGCCGGTGAAGCCCATGGCCAGCAGGGCGAAACCGGCCTGGCTGATGAGGTACTCGGGCAGCTTGCGGCCGGTGGTGTCGGTGTATTCGCTGAGCGCAAAACTGCGCTCAGTGAAGGCCGGCTCAACCTGTGCGAGCAGCGCCTGAACAGCGCGCAGCACGTCGCGGTGGCGCTTGCCGAAGTACTCGGCCACGCGGCGCGAGGTGGTCACCGCCTGGCCGTGGTCGACGCTCACCAGTTCGTGCCGGCGCGGGGCGAACAGCCCGGGCTGTGGTGTCGAGGGAGTTTGCGGCTGTCGGTTCACGGCTTGCCACCCCCACGCGCAACCAGCCGGGCCAGCTCGTTGACCTCGTTGGACAGGCTGCAGGCGAGCCAGATCGCGTTCGTCTGCAGCTCGCCGCTCAGATCCTGCAGGGCATCGCCTTCGGCGCCGTGCATGAGCATCAGCAGCGCTTCCAGCTGCTTGGTGCGGGCGGTCAGCAGGTCGATGGGCTCGGTGCAGCCCGGCACGCGGTCGATGTGCGCCAGCTTCACCACGTGGGGGGCGATGGGCGGGGCGATGGTGTCGGTATCGGCCGCGCTGGATGCCGGCACCTGGCGGCGGTTGGTGGTGGTGCTCATGACGTCGCTCCTTCGTTGGCGGCTGAGTTGGTCAGGCGTTCGCTGGCACGCGTGGCGGCGTAGTTCAGCCCGCCCACCAGGTCGAACAGGTTGCCCATGAGCCAGAGCACCCGCGCCACCTCGGCCGGGTCTTGCAGGGCGCCGGACCTGGGCTCCGGGCTGTCGGCATCGCTGGCGATCAGGCAGCCCAGGCCTTCGGCCAGGGTGCTGGCGCGGCGGCACACGTTGTCGACCACGTCGACGGCGCCGGCCACGGTCTGCAGATCAGCCGGGCTCAGGTGGCGGGCGGCGGCTTCGTACAGCGTCACCAGGACGCTGCCCGGGCTCGCGACAGTGGCCGCGGGCAGCGGCAGGGGCAGGGGCCGGGCGGGTGCACGGGCTGGCGCGGTTTGCTTGTTCGTGGCCATGGTCAGGCCCTTTCGGTGTTCGGGGTTGATGTGGCGGCCGGGGCGGTGCGCAGCACGGTGCGCACCTGATCGAGCGCCTGGCGGTGCAGCTGGCTCACGCGGGAGTGGGTGACGCCCAGCACGGCGGCGGCTTCGGTGGTGCTGAGGTCGTCGGCGTAGAGAAGCGACAGCAGCCGCTGCAAGCGGGCGGGTAGTTGGTGGATGGCGGCGGCCACCGCCTGGCACTGGCGGCGCCGGTCGACCTGGTCGACCAGGTCGGGGCCGGTGTCGGCTGTGTGGTGGTCCAGGAAGTCGCCGCCGTTCGGGCCGGCCAGGTCCTCGAAGCTCACCAGCGCGGGCGAGCCGGTGCGGTCCTGCAGGCCCTGCAGCTCGGCCAGCGGCAGGCCCAGGGCGGCGGCTGTCTCGCCCTCGGTGGGCGCGCGGTGCAGCTGCAGCAGCAGGTGCCGCCGGGCCTCGGCCAGCTCGCGGCCCTGTTGGCGGTCGCTGCGGCTGAGCCAGTCGACACGGCGCAGCTCGTCCAGCATGGCGCCGCGGATGCGCCGGGTTGCGTAGGTGGTGAACCGCACGCCGGGGCGGCCGTCGTAGCGGCCGAAGGCGTCGACCAGGCCGAGCAGGCCGGCCTGCACGAGGTCGCCGGTCTCAACGCTGGCCGGCAGGCGGGCGCGCAGTTGCCGGGCCAGGGTGCGCACCAGGGGCACGAAGGGGCGCACGTCGGCATCAGTCGGCATGCAGCGGTGCGCGGCCTGGCGGGGGCCGGCCGGCGGATCGATGTCGGGCCGTGCTGCGGCCTGGCCCGGCCATGCAGCGGCTTGAACCGGGGCGGTTTCCCCGGCTTGGTGATGGGTCTGCATGGGTCAGCTCCCGGTGTGGGCCGGGGTGCCGGCGGTGGCGTCGGCTGGCGGTGTGCAGGCGTCTGCACTGGCGGGCTTGAGCTCGAGCGAGCCGGGCAGCCAGGTGATGCCGTCGCGGCTGGTGGCGTCGTGCGGCAGCCAGGTGCCGCCCGGGCCGCGCCAGTTGCCGTGCTGCACGAGGGTGTGCCAGTGGTGGTTCGTCGGGCGGTGCTGGTGCAGCTCGACGGGCGCGCCGAGCAGCCAGCGGCGCACGATCTCGGCCGTGAGGTCGCCCACCAGGGCGCAGGCGTCGCGGTCATGGCCGGGCGCGGGGTTGGCCTGGGCGATGTGCCACAGGGCGTGCAGGTGGCTGTCGGACACGTGGCGCAAGGTGTCGGTGTCTACGTTGAAGGTGATGGCGGTCTTCATGGTGGCGCCCCTCCTTCAGTGCCTGGCCTGGCCGATGGCCGTGGCGGTGGCGTAGAGGTCGTGCACCTCTTGCATGAGCACCTGGCAGTGCAGCAGCCACAGACAGCACTGCAGCAGCACGGTTTCGGCGCTGAGGGTCACGCCGTCGGGGCGGATGGCCTGGGTGATGCCGCCGTGCAGCTCGGCCACGGCGCGCGCAAGGTCGGGCGCGGGGCCGTCCTCACGCTCGCCCAGGGCGGCGCGGGCGGCCACCAGGTGGGCCCGGCCGGTGTTGGGGTGGGTGCGCAGCTCGGTCAGCACGCCGGTGCCGCACAGCATGCGCACCAGGGCGAGCGGCTGGGCTTCCAGGATCTGGGCCGCGGTGCCGCGCAGGTGTGCGAAGGGATTGCCGGCGGTCTCGCCGGACTGGGGAAGGGTGTCAGCCATTGGTGGCTCCTAGCGACAGGTGTTGAACCCGCCACCCGCGCCGCCAAGCGTGGGTGGTGGGACGTGTCAGGTTGGCGGAATGGGCTAGGACCATCAGGGGTTGCCCCCTCCCGACACGGCCCACCATTGATGGAGCCATGTGCGCAGCCACGTCCCGTAGGGACGAGAAAAAGCCGCTTCCGAAAGGAACTTCGGCGCGGCTTGCTGCGCCTAGCACCGGGCCGCCAAGCCCGTCTCGCAATGAGTGCGAGTGCTGGCAGTGTGCATGGCGCTGCGAGGCAGTGTCAAGCGCCCGGTGTGTGGGGGCTATCGGCGCAGCCAGGCCGGGTGTGTAGGCGGGCAGGGGATGGGGCCTCATTGCGGCTGATCTCTGTGCAGCACGCGCATCAGAGCCCGCTCCAGGGTCTGCAGTGGCAGGCCCAGTCGAGCATCAGCCTCGCGCAGCTGGCCCACCGTGGGAAAGTCGGTGGTGTGCAGGCAGGGCAGGGCTTCCAGCAGGGCCGCGCCGGTCACGCCGGCCAGGTCGGCTGTGCGCTGGTACAGCGTGCGCTTGGCTGCCGCGGTGGCCAGCGTGCGCGCCTGGCGGCGGTAGGCCGGGAACAGCCGCATCTTGCGAGCGCAGGCGTGGCAGGTGCCCATGTGGAAGCCGTAGGGCGTGGGCAGGGTGACAGCCCATCGCCCCCGGCACTCGGCCTTGCAGGCGCAGCAGGCGTAGGAGCCGGAGCGGCCCCACTCGGCGATGGCATCGGCCTGCTGGCTGGGCGTCAGGTGCTTGGGCTTGTCGGCCGGGGTCATTGCTTGGCACCTGCGGCCGCGATCTGGTCCTGTACCCAGGTGAGCACGGCGGCTTCCTGCCAGGCGGTGCAGCGCTTGGAGATGCGCACCGAGTTCGGGAACTTGCCCGACTTCATCAGGCCGTAGATGCTGGACTTCTTCAGGCCGGTGATCTGCTCGACCTCGGCAATCCTGACCAGGCGATCCCGCTTTACCTGCGGGCGGGTTTCGGAAACTAGCTGCACGTCCTCGGCTCCATCATTGCCCGACGCGAAGTCGTCGAGCGGTGATGGAGACTGTCTGAGCGAAGGCGGGGAACTGTCGCGGGAATTGTGGTTCACCGTGGCCGGTTCCCTGTCAGGCGCCTTGCCCTGAAGACGCTCAGCCCGTGGCCGACTTCTTCCCGTTCCTTGATCCAGCCAGGAGTTTTCGGCACTCGGTCAAGCGCTTGCGCAGGCTGGACCCTGCCCCGCAGCCCCACCGGGCAGCGATCAAGTCCAGTGCCTCGGGCAGCTTGGCGCCGGCAGCGTTCAGGGCCTCATAGGCGGCGACGAAATGCCGCGCGGTGGTCGAGGATTTCCACTTCACCTGGCCATGTGGGGTGCGATCGGGCTGCTTGATCGACTCCAGCGCCGCCGCGATCCGTTCACCCCGAGTTGGCTCGGCTCGCGAGTCATCGTGTACCAGGCGCAGAGGCACCACGGAATTCGAAGCTGTGCCGCTGGCCAACTGCCGGTGAAGCGACCTAAGCTCTTGAGCTCGAATGCCCACGGCATCCCAGGTAATCAACGCGGGAGGGCGTATCTCCTCAGCTCGAACTGAAGTCCCCTTTGCGTTGACTTCGTCGTGTCGATCTCCTGCATGGCTCAGCAGAATTGATCCCGCTGCCAAGAGTTGACCGACTTGATCCAGTCTGAGCGGAACTGACCGCCATGGAACCGAGAAGCAGGGAAGTTCATCAGGTTCAGGAAATAGCTTGTGACTGATGAACGTGCATGTGGCCGGCGGTGCTGCACGAATCTCGGTTTCGATGTTTCCACCTGACATGAGGTGCAATGGCAACCCGGCGTCAATCTCTTTGCGGTACTGCCTACGGCTTTTTTCTAAGCCAAGAACATAAATGGCGTTGAGTAGCCGCGATGGTGTCCAGGCCGAATTGTTCTGCTCACTCAGCCAAGACGACGCCTCGTCCAGACGATTCCACTCCAACACTTCGATCATCGCGCACCCCGACGCTTGATTTCCCCGAAGGAGCCGCACCCGCCTGGCGGGGTCCAGGCATGCCGACGGGGATCAGTCACCGGCTGGGCGCAGCGGCAGGATTATCTGCCCGGCTGAAGCACGGGATCAGCCACCTAGCCACCAGCGGGTGACCTTGTGCAGACGCCTGCACAGACACATCATCGCCGCAGTGTGTGGGCGCAGGGCATGCCTACTCGCGCCGATATTCCAGGGTAGTCACACCAGGAACGAGGGCAGTCGAGCTGCCGGGCTGTCGACCATGTGTGCGCCGCGCTGTTGATCTCGACCTGGTCGGCGGTGGCGATGGCCGCGTGCGACTGGTGAGGCGCGGCCGCCTGGTCGTGGGCGCCCATCGGCCGTGGCCATGTCTCGTGAGCGAGCGCGTCGACCAGGCAGGCCCCGTGCGCAGATCGCCCAGCCGGCCAGGTCGTCACCCCCCCCCCCTAGAAACCTGCGCGGGCAAAAATTAGGTTTACCGGTCGGTTTCCGGTCCCGGATCTGTAGAGATTTGACCCCCCCCTGGGGGGGGCGGGCTGGCCGAAGCGCTGGGATGAAGCCGACACGAAGCCGGAGGATGTTGTCGAGCCTGGTGCAGATCGTTGGACGAAGACAACAGATGACTGTGAGTGACTCTCTTCTCTCTCATCTCTGATCTGTTCCCGTGTTCCCGTTCTGTTCCCGCTCTTGTTCCCGTCACTCCAGATCGCCGCAACCCCGCGTCACCATTGAGCTTTCGGGCGCTTGCCGCGCCTTGTTCCCGTGTTCACGCTGGTGTTTGCTCCCGGCCAGATCCTGCGCAGTGTTTCTGCTGGTGCAGCCGGCCGGCTGACCAGCCACCGAACCCCGCGCGAAGAGGAAACCGCCGCGCCGCCCCCCCCGGCGGCACTGGGTGTCGAGTGGCCCGGTCCGCCCTGCCTGCCGCACTGCGCAGACCGCATCGCCCTGGCCAGGCAGCACAAGCCAGATGGACGAAGCCCGGCACAGGGCCGGGCAGGGTGGTGCAGTGCAGACGGTGGAGCGGTGGCCAGCGTTGCCCAGCACCAGGGCAGCAGGCCGGCCGAGGGGCCAGGGCTCAGGCTGCCTTGAAGGGGATGACCTGGGCGCCTTCCTTCAGGCGGTCCAGGTAGTCGGCCCACTGGGTCATCATGGCCCGGCGATGTTCCAGGTAGGAGGTCCTGTTGTAGGCCCGGCCCAAGGCATCGGGCACGGCGTGGGCTAGCTGGGCCTCGATCACCTCGGGCGCCCCGCCCAGGCGCTCGGCGATCATGGTCCGGGCCATCGCCCTGAACCCGTGGGGTGTCATGTCGTCGGTGCCGTAGCCCAGCCGGCGCAAGGCCGTGCGCACGGTGTTGTCGCTCATGCAACGGGCCTTGCTCGACAGGGCTGGGAAGACGTAGCGGCCCGAGCCGGTGAGGGGCTGCAGCTCTGCCAGCACGTCAAGCGCCTGCTGTGCCAGCGGCACCAGGTGCGGCGGGCCGTCTGCCTTCTCCGCCTTGGTGCGCTTCATCACCTCGCCTGGCACAGTCAGCAGGGCGGCGTCGGTGTCGATCCAGGCCCATTCCATGTGCCGAAGCTCGCCAGGTCGCAGCAGCAGCAGGGCCGACAGCTTCAGCGCCGCGCGGGTGACGGGATGGCCCTGATAGTCGGCGATGCCTCGCAGCAGCTGGGCCACCTGCTGCGGGTCGACAAGGGCGGCATGGTGGCGTGTCTTCACGGGGCGCAGGGCGTCGCGCAGGTCGGCCGCCGGGTTGCGGCTGCACAGGTCCGAGGCGATGCCGTACCGGAACACCTGGCCGCAGGCGTCCTTTACCCGATGTGCCGTTTCGATGGCGCCGCGCGCCTCGACCCGCCGCAGGCACTGCAGCAGCTCGGGCGCGGTGATCTCGGCCAGCGGGCGCCGGCCGATCCAGGGGAAGGCGTCTTGCTCCAGGCGGATGCGTGTGCGCTCGGCGTGGCCGGTGCTCACCTTGGCTTCATGCACGGTCGCCAGCCACTCACGGGCCACCGCCTCGAACGATCCGGCGGGCGGCTGGCCGGCGTCTGCCAGTTGCTGCGCCGTGCGCTGCTGCTGGGCTTCCGCTCGGCTGGCCTTGCGGGCGTCGCTCGGGTCGATGCCGTCGCTGACCAGGCGGCGCGCGTCATCGGCCTTCTTCCTGGCCAGCGCCAGGCCGGTGGCGGGGTAGGTGCCCAGGCTCAGGGTCTTGCGGATGCCGTTGATGCTGTAGTCCAGGCGCCAGCCGTGGGCGCCGCCCTTGACGAACAGCAGCAGGTACAGGCCGGCGCCGTCGCTCAGGCGCTTGCGCGGGTCGCCCGCCTTGACGCTGCGGATCGTCACATCGCCGGGGATCAGGTGGCGTGCCATGCAGTAACTCCGAAGGTGCAGTAACCCGGATTCTGCGGTTACTGTAAAAGTTACTGCGTCAGGGGCTGGAAGTTGGCGCACGTCCTTGCACGTCCTTGGACGAAAAAAAGGCCCAAGGTGTTGATTTCCTTGGGCCTTTTGCACGTCCACGGACCTCCGTGGACTCTCATTTGGTGGAGCCGGGGGGAATTGAACCCCCGTCCGCAAGCCATCCTCAGGCAGTTCTACATGCGTAGCTCTCTGATTTGAATCTCGCCGGTCGGGTCGCGCAGGAGCACGCTACATGTCCAGCCAGTCACTGAATCTCGTCCCGAGCCGAGTGACCCAACCCGGGACCAGACCATGAGAATTACCGCGCAGTCCTTGGTCTTGCGACCTCAGACCCAGCCCATGGACAAGCTGTTGCGAGGCTCACCGGTGTTAAGCGGCGAGGGCGTACGTAGAGTCGTTCGCAGTTACTTTGATTCCAGTGGATTTACGAGCGAACTGGTGCTCGGCATGCCCTGCTCCGGTTCAGCACCCACGTCGAAACCAGGTCGGCCCCAAGAGCAAGTGCACATTCTAGGCCCCCGGCGACTGGCTTCCATAGACTAGACGCCGAATGATAGGGGCGAGGAAGTGTCGATCCGGGAATCGGCCCGTGCGCCTGCCCGTGGACTGCTTATTCATTTCAGGCCTAGCAGCGCTTGAAGTTGTGGGGGGTGGTCGACCACGAAGTCAGCGCCCCATTGCTGGATGGGTTGTTCCATGCCCAGGTAGCCCCAGGCCACCGCAACAGTGGGCATGCCAGCGGCTTGGCCGGCCTGGATATCGCGCAGGTCGTCGCCGACATAGGCGCAGCGCGCAGGAGCGAGGCCGAGTTGACGCGCTGCCTCGATCAATGGCGCAGGGTGGGGCTTGGCGTGTGGGGTGGTGTCGCCGCAGACCAGGGCGCTTGAGTGTGTGTCCAAGCCCAATGCCTGCACGATGGGTGCGGTGAAGCGTGTGATCTTGTTGGTGACGATGCCCCAGGGCATGGCGTGCGCCTGCAGAGCGGCGAGCAGCGGCACCATGGCTGGAAAGACATGGGTGTCGCGTGTCATGCGCTGCTCGTAGATGTCGAGAAATTCAAGCCGCGATGCCTCGAAGCCGGGATCAAGTGGCCCCTGGCCGAGCGCGACGCCGATCATGCCGCGCGCGCCACTGCTGGTCAGCGGGCGGTAGTCCGCCAGGGGCAGCGCTGCCAGGCCTCGGCGCAGTCGCAATTCGTTGCCGGTGCCGCCCAGGTCGGGCGCGCTGTCGATCAGTGTGCCGTCCAGGTCGAACAGGACGGCATCGACGTCCAGCTGGCGCGTGTGCGAACGCCGGAGTTGTTGGGCGCTCACGCGTCAGCTGCCGGCTTGCGGCAGGCTATGAGGTAGTTCACGTCGGTGTCGCCACTGAGCCAGTAACGTCGAGTGATCGGGTTGTATTGCATGCCGCGTGTGGCGGCGAGTTCCAGCCCAGCGTTCCGGCACCAGCCGGCCAGTTCGCTCGGACGCACGAAGCGCGCGTATTCGTGGGTGCCGCGCGGCAGCAGGTTGAGTACGTATTCCGCACCGATGATGGCGAAGAGAAAGGATTTGGGGTTGCGGTTGAGCGTGGACATGAAGACCCACCCGCCCGGTTTGCAGGCCTGTGCACATGCGGCCACGATGGCTGCAGGGTCGGGCACATGCTCGAGCATTTCCATGCAGGTGACGACGTCGTACTGGCCCGCCGCATCGGCAGCATGGGCCTCGGCCGCCACCTCACGGTAGGCCACATTGCTCACGCCGCTTTCCATGGCGTGCAATTGCGCGACGCGCAACGAGCGCTGGGCCAGATCGATGCCTAAAACATCGGCGCCGCGCCGCGCCATGGCCTCGGCCAGAATGCCGCCGCCGCAGCCCACGTCCAGGATGTGGCGCCCTCCAAGCGGGCCGACCAGGCTTTCTATCCAGCCCAGGCGCAGCGGGTTGATCAGGTGCAATGGGCGGAATTCGCTCTCAGGATCCCACCATTTGTGAGCCAGCTCGCTGAATTTTGCGAGCTCCTTGGGGTCGACGTTTTGCATGCTCGGGATGGTATGTGATGGATAGCGGCGCGGCGCTTGACGCAGGTCGCCGGGGGGGCGTCCTAGGCCGGCGCGCCAGACCCGGATGCCAAACAGTTGCCGCACAAATGCCGAACAAAATGAAAAACCCCGCCGTGGCGGGGTCTTCATCGGGCGAGCCGTCGGATGTTGTCACCCGGCGGCCCCGCGTGTGTTCAGCTCTTCTTGCGAGTGCCGACCACTTCGATTTCGACACGGCGGTTCTTCGCCTTGCCTTCCTTGGTTGAGTTGTCTGCCACCGGCTGACCCTTGCCCTTGCCTTCGGTGTAGATGCGGTTGGGCTCGATGCCCTTGCTCACCAGGAACTTCTTGATCGACTCCGCACGGTTCACGGACAGCTTCTGGTTCAGGTCCACGGAACCGTCCGAGTCAGCGTGGCCGACGGCAATCACGACTTCCAGGCTGATGGCCTTGACCTTGTCGACCAGATCGGTCAGCTTGGCCTGAGCTTCCGGCTTGACGACGAACTTGTTAACGTCAAAGAAGGCGTCGGCGGCGAACGTGACCTTTTCGGTGACAGGTGCGGCCGGAGCAGCAGCAGGTGCCGGCGGAGCGGCGACAGGTGCGGGAGCCGGTGCAGCGGCCGGTACTGGTACCGGCACGACAGGTGCCACCGGAGCGGGGGCCGGTTCGGGAGCCGGGGCCGGCGCGGGGGCAGGAGCCGGGGCCGGCGCGGGTTCCGGAGCCGGAGCCGGGGCCGGGGCCGGCGCGGGAGCGGGGGCTGGCGCCGGTGCCGGAGCAGCGGCTACTGCAGGTGCAGCCACCGGAGCTGGCACGCCGTCGCAACCCTTTACGCCGTTTTCAGGCGTGAACGCACCTGAGCGCCAGCAGTTGCCGCTGCTGTCCTTCCAGATCGTGGTCGTGCCCGAGGGCGAGTTCCAGTTGCCGGTGGTCACGCCAGGGCCGTCGGCACAGGCGGTCACGGCAATGGTTGCGAAGAGCAGCGCGATCTTGTTGAGTTGCTTCATGCGAGTCCTAGTGGGCTGTGCTGCAACATGCAGCCAGTTCGGTGAACCAGACCTGGACGGGGAAGGTCCGGCAGAGCGGTCAAGTGTGAATTTATTGTGCCATAGCGATGTTGACGCGCCATGCAGGAACTCTCCCTATGACGCGGTGCAGCATCGGCCGCGGCAGGAGCGCCGCGGAAGCACTGGGCCGGCACTCTAGAATTCAAGGTTTCGCGTTCTTCGCCTGTCCCAGCCTGCGCTGCCCCGCCCTGAGTGGTCGGTATGCCCCGCGCCCGGTCTGATCTGGGGACGACGAGTGCAACGTCGGACTGCCAGGAATCGCATGACCTCATTCGCCAAGGAAACCCTGCCCATCAGCCTCGAAGAGGAGATGCGCCGTTCGTACCTCGACTATGCGATGAGCGTCATCGTCGGGCGAGCCCTGCCGGATGCTCGCGATGGCCTGAAGCCCGTGCACCGGCGCGTGCTCTTCGCTATGCATGAGCTGAACAATGACTGGAATCGGCCGTACAAGAAGAGTGCGCGCATCGTCGGCGACGTCATCGGTAAATACCACCCGCACGGCGATACGGCGGTCTACGACACCATCGTGCGCATGGCGCAGGACTTCAGCCTGCGCCACATGCTGGTCGACGGCCAGGGCAATTTCGGCTCGGTGGACGGCGACAACGCCGCTGCCATGCGTTACACCGAAATCCGCCTGGCCAAGATCGCGCACGAGATGCTGGCCGACATCGACAAGGAAACCGTCGACTTCGGCCCCAACTACGACGGCTCGGAGCAGGAGCCGCTGGTACTGCCCAGCCGCCTGCCCAATCTGCTGGTGAACGGCTCGGCCGGCATTGCCGTGGGCATGGCCACCAACATTCCACCGCACAACCTCAACGAGGTGGTCGACGCCTGCCTGCACCTGCAAAAGCACCCGGGCGCCAGCATTGAAGAGTTGATGGAGATCGTGCCGGCGCCGGACTTTCCCACTGCCGGGATCATTTACGGCATCAACGGTGTGCGCGAGGGCTACCGCACCGGCCGCGGCAAGGTGGTGATGCGCGCCAAGGTGCATTTCGAGGACATCGACCGCGGTCAGCGTCAGGCCATCATCGTCGACGAGTTGCCCTACCAGGTGAACAAGAAGACGCTGCAGGAGCGCATGGCCGAGCTGGTGCACGAGAAGAAGATCGAGGGCATCAGCCACATCCAGGACGAGTCGGACAAGTCGGGCATGCGCCTGGTGATCGAGCTGAAGCGCGGCGAAGTGCCCGAGGTGGTGCTGAACAACCTGTACAAGCAGACCCAGCTGCAGGACACCTTCGGCATCAACATGGTGGCGCTGGTGGATGGCCAGCCGCGCCTGTGCAACCTCAAGCAGCTGCTGGAGATCTTCCTGGAGCACCGCCGCGAGGTGGTCACCCGCCGCACCGTATTCGAGCTCAAGAAGGCGCGCAACCGCGGCCATGTGCTCGAAGGTCTGGCGGTGGCGCTGGCCAACATCGACGAGTTCATCGAGACCATCAAGACCTCGCCCACGCCGCCTCTGGCCAAGGCCGCGCTGATGGCCAAGAGCTGGGACAGTTCGCTGGTGCGCGAGATGCTCACCCGCGCCGAAGCCGACACACCCGGTGGCCGCGAGGCCTACCGCCCCGACGGTCTGCCCGTGCACTACGGCCTGCAGGCCGACGGCCTGTACCGCCTGTCTGATGACCAGGCCGGTGAAATCCTGCAGATGCGCCTGCAGCGCCTCACCGGGCTGGAGCAGGACAAGATCATCGGCGAGTACAAGGAGGTCATGGCCGAGATCGCCGACCTGCTGGACATCCTGGCCAAGCCCGAGCGGGTGACAACCATCATCGGCGACGAACTGACCGCGCTGCGCACCGAGTTCGGGCAGACCAAGGTCGGCGCGCGGCGTAGCCTGATCGAGCACAACGCCCAGGAACTCGGCACCGAGGATCTCATCACCCCGGCCGACATGGTGGTGACGCTCAGCCATGGCGGCTACATCAAGAGCCAGCCACTGGGTGAATACCGGGCGCAGAAGCGCGGCGGACGCGGCAAGCAGGCCGCCACCACCAAGGAAGACGACTGGATCGACCAGCTCTTCATCGCCAACACGCACGACTGGATGTTGTGCTTCAGCAATCGTGGCCGGGTCTACTGGCTCAAGGTCTGGGAGGTGCCGCAGGGCGGGCGCAACTCGCGCGGCAAGCCCATCGTCAACATGTTCCCGCTGCAGCCGGACGAGAAGATCAACGTCATCCTGCCGCTCACCGGCGAGTTCCGCAGCTTCCCGAGCGATCACTATGTCTTCATGTGCACCGCGCGCGGCACGGTCAAGAAGACAGCGCTGGACGAGTTCAGCAACCCGCGCAAGGCCGGCATCATCTCGGTCGACCTGGACGAGGGCGACTACCTCATCGGCGCGGCGCTGACCGACGGCAAGCATGATGTGATGCTGTTCAGCGACGGCGGCAAGGCGGTGCGTTTCGACGAGGACGATGTGCGTCCGCTGGGCCGCCAGGCGCGCGGCGTGCGCGGCATGGCGCTGGAGGACGGCCAGAGCGTGATCGCGATGCTGGTGGCCGAGCAGGACCAGGGGCCGGTCGCCTCGGATGACGCCGAGCAGGCGGCCGAGCGTGAAAGCGCCCGCATGAGCGTGCTCACCGCCACCGAGAACGGCTACGGCAAGCGCACGCCGATCCACGAATACACCCGTCACGGCCGCGGCACCAAGGGCATGATCGCCATCCAGCAAAGCGAGCGCAACGGCAAGGTCGTCGCTGCAACGCTGGTGAAAGCCGACGACGAGATCATGCTCATCACCGACACCGGTGTGCTGGTCCGCACACGCGTGGCGGAAATCCGCGAACTGGGTCGCGCGACGCAGGGTGTGACGCTGATTGCGCTGGATGCGGGTGCCAAACTGGGCGGGTTGCAGCGCATCGTCGAGAACGATGCGGCATCCACCGAGGTCGGCGGCAGCGATCCAGTTCCCGGCGAGACTGGGGGTGAGGGTCCTGCCGACGGCCCATCCCAGCCCGATTTGTCCGGCCCATCCGGCGGAGCCCAGTCTTGACCTCGTTTTCATCTCTCGTTTCGCGCCAGCGCGCGCACGTCGCATCGCGTCCCGGCGGATTGCGTTCTTCCTTGTGCACTGACGTCGTGCGTCCGCTAGTCATGTGTGCAGCGCTGGTCTGCACGACCGGCATGACCTGGGCGCAGGCCGCTGCACCTGCCGCGGCGGCCAGTTCGCCGTCCAGCCCGGCCAAGAAGGCCCTGGTCAAGCGTGTCTTGCAGCTTCAACAGCCCGGCATCGAGGCCATTGCGCGCGGATTGGTCGAGCAGCCTGCTTTCGGCATCCAGCAGCAGGTCAGCCGCTCACTGCAAAGCGTGCCCGAGGACAAGCGTGAAGCGGTCGGCAAGGCCGCATTCGCTGAGGTGCGCAAATTTGTCGAAGACGTTTCGCCCATCCTGAAGAAGAAGGCGGTCGAGCTGGCGCCGACCACGCTGGGTCCGCTGCTCGAAGAGCGGTTTTCCGAGGACGAGCTCAAGCAGCTCGCAAACTGGCTGGATTCGTCCGTCAGCAAGAAATATCAGGAGCTTGGTGGAGAGATGCAGCGTGCCATCACCGAAACGCTCGTGCGCGACAGCCGATCGGTGGTCGAGCCGAAGTTGCGGGCGCTCGAGGACTCGCTGATGAAGCGACTGGGCGTGAGCGATAAACCAGCGGCCGGCGCCAGAGCGCCCACACCCACTCCCTCCAAATAACAGGCTCCAGCCGGTCCGGCGCCCGGTGCGGCCGGAATTCCACGCCCTTTGCAGCTACCCTGCGCCTGCGCAGCCCTGATTTCAGCCGCCAATGACTCATCGCCCCTACAACTTCTCCGCCGGCCCGGCGGCCCTGCCTGAAGACGTCCTGCGTCAGGCTGCCGCCGAGATGCTGGACTGGCAGGGCAGCGGCATGAGCGTGATGGAGATGAGCCATCGGGGCAAGGAGTTCATGGGCATCGCCGCAGCCGCCGAGGCCGACCTACGCCGCCTGCTGGCCGTGCCGGCGAACTATCACATCCTGTTCATGCAGGGCGGCGGGCTGGCCGAGAACGCCATCGTGCCGCTCAACCTGTCGCGCGGTGGCGTGGTCGACTTCGTCGTCACCGGCTCGTGGTCGGCCAAGTCGGCCAAGGAGGCCGAGCGCTACTGCCAGGCACGCCTGGCGGCCAGCACCGCGGCCCAGGGCCACACGCGCTGGCCGGCGCCCGCCAGCTGGCAACTCAGCGAGCGGCCGGCGTATGTGCACCTGTGCAGCAACGAGACCATCCACGGCGTCGAGGCCCACGAGCTGCCTGACCTGGCCGCGCTGGGCTGCGACGCGCCGCTGGTGATCGATTGCTCCTCGCACATCCTGTCGCGCAGCATCGACTGGTCGCGCGTCGGCCTGGCCTTTGCGGGCGCGCAAAAGAACGTCGGCCCGGCGGGGGTCACCATCGTCATCGTGCGCGAGGATCTGCTCGGCCATGCCCTGGCCATGTGCCCCAGCGCCTTCGACTACCAGCTGGTGGCCAACAACGCCTCCATGTACAACACCCCGCCCACCTACGGCATCTACATCGCCGGCCTCGTGTTCCAGTGGATAGAGCGCCAGGGCGGCGTGGCCGAGATGGAGCGCCGCGCCGTCGCCAAGGCCGAGCTGCTCTACGGTGCGCTGGATGCGCTGCCCTTCTACCGCGTGGCGGTCGAGCCTGGCAGCCGCTCGCGCATGAACGCGCCCTTCTTCCTCGTGGACGAGCGTCACAACGAGACCTTCCTGGCCGGTGCGCGCGAGCGCGGCCTGCTGCAGCTCAAGGGCCACAAGAGCGTGGGCGGCATGCGCGCCTCGATCTACAACGCCATGCCGCTGGCGGGCGTGCAGGCTCTCGTCGACTACCTGACCGAATTCGCCCGTCGCCATGGCTGACACCACCTCGACCTCCGCCCCCGCCGTCAAGCCCGGCGATGCCGCACCCTCGCCCGAACTGCTGGTGCTGCGCCACAAGATCGACGCCCTGGACGGCGAACTGCTGGCCCTGCTCAACCGCCGCATGCAGCTGGCCATCGAGGTGGGCGAACTGAAGAAGCGCGAGGGCTCGGTGGTCTTCCGCCCCGAGCGCGAGGCCCAGGTGATCGAGGGCATGAAGGCGCGCAACCCCGGCCCGCTCAAGAACGAAAGCGTGGCACCGATCTGGCGCGAGATCATGTCGGCCAGCCGCGCGCTCGAAACCCCCACCCGCGTGGCCTACCTCGGCCCGGCCGGCACCTTCAGCGAGGAGGCGGCGCTGGGCTTCTTCGGCAGCTCCATCGTGCGTGTGCCCTGCGGCAGCATGGACGAGGTGATGCGCGCCACTACCGCGGGTGCGGCCGACTTCGGCGTCATGCCGGTCGAGAACTCGACCGAAGGCGTGGTGGCGCGTTCGCTCGATCTCTTCCTGACCACGCCGCTGTTCATCATCGGCGAGACCAGCCTGATCGTGCGCCACAACCTGCTGCGCAAGGACAACGTGCTGGCCGAGGTCAAGGCGGTGTGTGCCCATCCGCAGGCCCTGGCGCAGTGCCACGCCTGGCTCAGCCACCACCTGCCCGACGCCGAGCGTCGGCCGGTCTCCAGCAACGCCGAAGGCGCGCGCCTGGCCAGCCTGGACCCGAGCCTGGTGGCCATCGCCAGCACACGCGCCGCCACCGAGTTCGGCCTGCATGTGGTCGCGCCGGCTATCCAGGACGACGCCCACAACCGCACCCGCTTCGCGGTTGTCACGCATCCGGACCGCCACCCCGCGCCCAAGCCCTCGGGCCACGACTGCACCAGCCTGGTGGTGTCGGTCGAGAACAAGCCCGGCGCCATGCACGACGTGCTGGTGCCGCTCAAGCGCCACGGCGTGTCCATGACCCGCATCGAGTCGCGCCCGGCGCGCTCGGGCCAATGGGAGTACTACTTCTACATCGACATGCAGGGCCACCCCGACGAGGCCCATGTCGCGCTGGCGCTCAAGGAATTGCGTGGCGTGTGCGATTACTTCAAGTTGCTGGGGGCCTACCCCATCGACGTGCACTGAGCAACGAGACGACCGGAAGCAGGACGCAACAAGGTGTTCAAGCAACTCGGATTGATAGGCTGCGGCCTCATGGGCGGCAGCTTCGCGCTGGCCCTTAAGCGGGCCGGCCTGGTGGGTCATGTGGTGGGCTACAGCAAGTCGCCGTCCACCACCGAGCGCGCCAAGCGCATGGGCGTGATCGATACCGTGGCCGAGTCGGCCCTGCAGGCGGTGTCGGGCTCGGATCTGGTGCTCATCGCCGTGCCGGTGGCGGCGACCGAGAACACCTTCAAGGCCATCCGCCACATGCTCAAGGATGACGTGCTGGTGATGGATGTCGGCAGCACCAAGCGCGACGTGGTCGATGCCGCCCGGCGTGCCCTGCGCGACAAGGTGCAGCACTTCGTGCCCGCACATCCGATTGCCGGCAAGGAGGTCTCCGGCGTCGATCACGCCGACGTCAATCTCTACGTCGGCCGCCAGGCCATCCTCACGCCCATCGATCAGACGCCTGCAACCTTGGTGCAAAAGGCCACCGACGTGTGGGCTGCCATCGGCTGCACCGTGCTGCGCATGACGCCGGAAAACCACGACGCGGCTTTTGCCGCCGTCAGTCACTTGCCGCACCTGCTCGCGTTTGCCTATTTCAACGCCGTGGTGTCGCAGCCGGCCGGGCGTGAGTTCCTGGCCCTGGCCGGCCCGGGTTTTCGCGATTTCACACGCATCGCTGCGGGCGACCCGGCGGTGTGGCGCGACATCCTGTTCAGCAATCGTGAAGAGGTGCTCAAGCAGACCGCCCGCCTGCGCCACGCGGTCGATGCCTTCGAGCACGTCATGAAGTCAGGCAACCTCGAGGCGCTCGAGGACCTGATTCGCAGCGCTTCTCAGGCTCGTACCACCTGGCAGATGGCCAGCAAGCCGGGCAGCCAGCGCTGAATCGCGGCGCGGGCCAGCCCACGCTTGGCGTGGCCTAGACTGCCGCGCCTTGTTTTTTGCGCGCTTGAGCGCGCCTGTCCCGGGTCCCGTTGCATGTATTCGACCGAATTCCTCGATCTGCCCCCGCTCGTGCGGGCCGCCGGCACGGTGCGCCTGCCGGGCTCCAAGAGTATTTCCAATCGCCTGTTGTTGCTGGCCGGCCTGAGCGCGGGCTGCACCGAACTGGTCGATCTGCTGGATTCGGATGACACCCGGGTCATGTTGGCAGCACTGGCGGCGCTGGGCTGTGACATCGAGCAGACCGGTGGCGTCACCCGTGTGCTCGGCTTGGGCGGACGCGACGCGGCACGGGCCAGATCGGCCGAAATGTTCCTCGGCAACGCGGGCACTGCCATGCGTCCGCTCACCGCCGCGCTGGCGGTGCTGTCCACCATGCAAGGCGGCGACTATCGCCTCACCGGCGTGAAGCGCATGTACGAACGTCCCATCGGCGACCTGGTCGACGCCCTGCGGGCACGCGGCTGCGCCGTCGCCTGCGAGGGTCAGGAGGGTTATCCGCCGCTGCGCCTCACCGGCCAGGCGGGCGGCCGGCTCGACCTCTCGGCGCCGGTGCAGGTGCGCGGCGACGTGTCCAGCCAGTTCCTGACCGCTCTTCTGCTGGCGCTGCCGCTGGCCGCGACCGAACAAGATGTTGTGGTCGAGGTGGTGGGTGAACTCATTTCCAAGCCATATGTCGAGATCACGATGGCGCTGCTGGCGCGCTTTGGCGTGGCAGTGGTCCGCGAGGGCTGGCAGCGCTTCACCATTCCGCGCGGCAGCGAATACCGCAGCCCGGGGCGGGTCTACGTCGAGGGCGACGCCTCCGCGGCGAGTTACTTCATCGCGCTCGGCGCGATCGCCTGTGACCAGGTGCCGTTGCGCATTGAGGGTGTGGGCAGCGCGTCCATCCAGGGTGACATCCGCTTTGTCGACGCAGCGCGGGCCATGGGTGCCGAGGTGGTCGAGGGGCCCAACTGGCTGGAGGTGAAACGTGGTGCGCCTGGCGTCGGCTGGCCGCTCAAGGCCATCGAGCTGGACTGCAATCACATTCCAGACGCCGCCATGACGCTGGCCGTGATGGCGTGCTACGCGAGCGGTCGCACCCGGCTCAACAACATCGCGAGCTGGCGCGTGAAGGAGACCGACCGCATTGCCGCCATGGCCACCGAGTTGCGCAAGCTCGGCGCCGCGGTGGAAGAAGGTGCCGACTTCATCGTCGTCGAGCCACCAACGCGTTGGCGTGCGGCGTCGATCGGCACCTACGACGACCACCGCATGGCCATGTGTTTTTCGCTCGCCGCGTTCAACGCGGTGGCAGCGAATGGCGCCGACGCCGCAGGCGGCGCCGGCGTGCCGGTGCGTATCGAAGACCCCAAATGCGTCGCCAAGACCTTCCCCGACTATTTCGAGGCGCTGTTCGGTCTGGTCACGCCGCGCCAGGCGCTCGTGCCCGTCATCACGATCGACGGCCCGACCGCCTCGGGCAAAGGCACATTGGCCGCCGCGGTGGCGGCACGGCTGGGCTATCACACCCTCGATTCCGGCTCGCTCTACCGTGTGACCGCATTGGCGGCACTGCGCGCCGGCGTGGCCTTCGATGACGAGGCCGGCCTGGCGGCGCTGGCGCGCCGGCTCGACCTGGCGTTTGTCGGCACCCAGGTGATGCTGGACGGCGTGGACGTGAGCGACACCCTGCGTCAGGAATCGGTCGGCGCGGGCGCCTCGCAGATCTCGGTCTGGCCGGCGCTGCGCAACGCGCTGTTCGACCTGCAGCACGGCTTTGCCCGGCTGCCCGGGCTGGTGGCCGACGGGCGCGACATGGGTACCGTCATCTTCCCTACCGCCGAGCTCAAGGTGTTCCTCACCGCAAGCGCCCCGGCAAGGGCTGAGAGGCGTTATAAGCAATTGATTGACAAGGGAATTCCTGCTAACCTCGACAGTCTTCGCGCCATGCTGGAAGCGCGTGACGAACGCGATCGCAATCGCGTCACGGCACCGCTCAAGCCGGCTGAAGACGCTGTCTTGCTGGACAACTCGGCCCTGTCAATCGATGCCTCGGTCGACACCGTGTTGGGCTGGTGGAGTCAGCGGGGACCGATGGCCGTCGCCGGCCGCTGAATCACGCCGCCGTTTGCGGCGTGAGCAGCCCGGCACTCGGCTGCCGGGCCAGGGTCCGGCGCCCAATCCCGTGATGCAAAGTCACACCGGGTGCCGGTTCGACAACTCAACCCCGCCACGCGAGTGGCAAGCGTCGCCGGCAGCTGTGCGAGCCGGCGCAGAAAGCTCCCCATGAATACAGCAGTCGCCTCGCAAGGCATGGAATCCTTTGCCGCGTTGTTCGAAGAATCGCTGCAAAAGGCCGACATGCGCGCCGGTGAGGTCATCTCGGCCGAAGTCGTGCGTGTTGAACACAACTTCGTGGTCGTCAACGCCGGCCTGAAGTCCGAGGCCTACGTGCCCATCGAAGAGTTCCGCAACGACCAGGGCGAGATCGAGGTCGAGGTCGGTGACTTCGTCTCGGTGGCCATCGACGCGATCGAGAACGGCTACGGCGACACCATCCTGTCGCGCGACAAGGCCAAGCGCCTGGCCTCCTGGCTGAGCCTGGAAACCGCGCTCGAGTCCGGCGACTTCGTCACCGGCACCGTCAGCGGCAAGGTCAAGGGCGGCCTGACCGTGCTGGTCAACGGCATCCGCGCCTTCCTGCCCGGCTCGCTGCTCGACACGCGTCCGGTCAAGGACATGAGCCCCTTCGAGGGCAAGACCATGGAGTTCAAGGTTATCAAGCTCGACCGCAAGCGCAACAACGTTGTGCTGTCGCGTCGCGCGGTGGTCGAGGCCTCGATGGGTGAAGAGCGCGCCAAGCTGCTTGAAACCCTGCGCGAAGGCGCCATCGTCAACGGCGTGGTCAAGAACATCACCGAATACGGTGCCTTCGTCGACCTCGGCGGCATCGACGGCCTGCTGCACATCACCGACATGGCTTGGCGCCGTGTCCGTCACCCGAGCGAAGTGGTGACGGTGGGTCAGGAACTGACCGCCAAGGTCCTGAAGTTCGACGCCGAGAAGAATCGCGTCAGCCTGGGCCTCAAGCAGATGGGCGACGATCCGTGGATCGGCGTGTCGCGCCGCTATCCCTCCGGCACCCGTCTGTTCGGCAAAGTCACCAACATCGCCGACTACGGTGCCTTCGTCGAGATCGAACCGGGCATCGAAGGCCTGGTGCACGTCTCCGAGATGGACTGGACCAACAAGAACGTCGCCCCCGCCAAGATCGTCGCCCTGGGCGACGAGACCGAAGTGATGGTGCTCGAGATCGACGAGGACAAGCGTCGCATCTCGCTGGGCATGAAGCAGTGCAAGCAGAACCCGTGGGAC
>JBEEJN010000028.1:0-76608 GCA_041169165.1 Pseudomonadota bacterium | reverse complement strand
AGGCGATCGGCAGCACTGCCTGGGTGTTCTTGCTGAACAGCACCTCGGAGGTGTCCTGATCGACCACCAGCGCCACGCTCGACTTGAGCGCGAGCGGATCCTGAGTCGCGTGCAGGCCGGAAGTCTGACCGAAGGACGGCTTGGCCGCCACATCGGCAGCGCGACGCAGCACCGTGCCCTTGACCCGCGCCGCGCGGCCGGCACGCACCGCCTTGCTCGGGCGGACCGAGCGCACGGTCGTGCCGTCTTCGGCGGCCTGCGCCACCGGCGCCCAGCCGACGGCCGCCAGCGCGGCCAGCAGGGCCGACAGGGTCAGAAAACGACGCGAAACGGACAAGGGACGCTGCAACACTGCTAGAACTTCCGCAACAAGTTGACACAACACAAGCCGCGGCAGTCTAGGAGAAACGATCTGCCGGTGCAATGCCCGGAATCGGCAGATCGTGGACAGTTTCTCCGGCGCCCCCGAGCCAAGGGTCAGCCCTGGGCCGCGACCCGGTCAGCCTTGCTGTGCAGCTTGTTGAGCGCCGCCAGATAGGCCTTGGCCGAGGCCACGACGATGTCCGGATCGGCGCCAACGCCGTTGACGACCCGGCCGCCGTGCTGCAGCCGCACCGTCACCTCGCCCTGCGACTCGGTGCTGCCGGAGGTGATCGCGTTGACCGAATAGAGCAGCAGCTCGGCGCCGGTTTCCAGTTTCGACTCGATCGCCTTCAGGCTGGCGTCGACCGGGCCGTTGCCGACCGCCTGGGCATGGTGCTCGACCGTGCCGGCGGCGAAAACCACGCGAGCCTGCGGCCGCTCGCCCATCTCGGACTGCTGCGACAGCGCGATCAGGCGGTAATGCTCCTGCTCGTCGCCGGCACCGTCGTTGTTGACCAGCGCGAGGATGTCCTCGTCGAAGATCTCGCTCTTGCGGTCGGCCAGATCCTTGAACTTGGCGAAGGCGGTGTTGATGTCGGCCTCGGACGCCATCTCGATGCCCAGATCCTGCAGGCGCTGCTTGAAGGCGTTGCGGCCCGAGAGCTTGCCCAGCACGATCTTGTTGGCGCTCCAGCCCACGTCCTCGGCGCGCATGATCTCGTAGGTGTCGCGCGCCTTGAGCACGCCGTCCTGGTGGATGCCCGAAGCATGGGCAAAGGCGTTGGCGCCCACCACCGCCTTGTTGGGCTGAACCAGGAAGCCGGTGGTGTGACTCACCAGGCGCGAGGCCGGCACGATCTGTGACGCATCGATGCCCAGCTCCAGGCCGAAATAGTCGCGCCGCGTGCGCACCGCCATCACCACTTCCTCGAGCGAGCAGTTGCCGGCGCGCTCGCCCAGGCCGTTGATGGTGCATTCGATCTGGCGCGCGCCGCCGAGCTTGACGCCGGCCAGCGAGTTGGCCACCGCCATGCCCAGGTCGTTGTGGCAGTGCACCGACCAGATGGCCTTGTCCGAATTGGGCACCCGTTCTCGCAGGGTGCGGATGAAGTCGCCATACAGCTCGGGGATGGCGTAGCCCACCGTATCCGGAATATTCAGCGTGGTCGCGCCCTCGTCGATCACGGTTTCCAGCACGCGGCACAGGAAGTCGACGTCCGAGCGGTAGCCGTCCTCGGGCGAGAACTCGATGTCGCCGCACAGGTTGCGCGCGAAGCGCACCGCCAGCCTGGCCTGCTCATGCACCTGCTCGGGCGACATGCGCAGCTTTTTCTCCATGTGCAGCGCACTGGTGGCGATGAAGGTGTGGATGCGCGCGGACTTCGCCCCCTTGAGCGCCTCGGCGGCGCGGGCGATGTCGCGGTCGTTGGCGCGCGCCAGCGAACACACGGTCGAATCCTTGATGACGTCGGCGATGGCCTTGACGGCCTCGAAGTCGCCGTTGCTCGATGCGGCGAAGCCGGCCTCGATCACGTCGACCTTCAGGCGTTCGAGTTGGCGGGCGATGCGCAGCTTCTCGTCGCGCGTCATCGAGGCGCCGGGCGATTGCTCGCCGTCACGCAAGGTGGTGTCGAAAATGATCAGCTTGTCGCTCATGGAAGGTCTCCGAAGATTCGTACAGCAACGCGGCCCCGAAATAGCAACGGCCCGCTGCGTTGCGCAAGGCGGGCCGTTGATCGGAACGACGTGGAAACGTCGTGAAGGTCGTGGATGTGACTGATCAGCGCGCCCGTGGCACTCCTAGAAGCAGCAGCGGTAGTAGGGCGCGGATGTAAGCCATGAACTCAATATAACACGCTGGGCACGGGCCGATATCGGGTTCGACCTGGGGGCCGGGCTATCGGTGCGATAGGCGCCGGCAGCCCGTCTCAGCGGTGCAGGCCCTGCTCGTCGGGTTCGTCGGTCGAGATGGCGATCACGCTCGTCGGCTTGCCCTTGGTCTTGCGCCAGGCATAGACCACATAGCCCGACAGGCCGTAGGCGCAGAACAGCGCGAACAGCACCTTGGGCGGATCCAGGCTGATGAGCGCGATGCCCAGGGCGATGGCCACCAGCACGATGAAGGGAACGGTGTGGCGCCCGCCGAAGACCTTGAAGCTGTAGAAGGGCGCGTTGGTCACCATCGAGAGTCCGGCGAACAGCGTGACGCCGAAGGCGCTCCAGGCCAGCCAGTCGATGCGACCGGCGCCCTTGAGGCCGGCATCGTCCATCACCCAGATCAGGCTCATCACCAGCGCGGCGGCGGCCGGGCTGGGCAGGCCCTGGAAGTAGCGCTTGTCGACCACGCCGATGTTGACGTTGAAGCGCGCCAGGCGCAGCGCGGCGCCCGAGATGTAGACGAAGGCCGGTATCCAGCCGGCCTTGCCCAGGTCCTTGAGCGCCCAGACATACACGATGAGCGCCGGCGCGGCGCCGAAGCTCACCATGTCGGACAGGCTGTCCATCTGCTCGCCGAAGGCGCTCTGGGAATTGGTCATGCGCGCCACGCGCCCGTCCAGGCTGTCGAGCACCGCCGCACAGAAGATGGCGATGACGGCCGTCTCGAAACGGCCGTTCATCGCCATCACGATGGCGTAGAAGCCCGAGAACAGCGCGGACAGGGTGATCGCATTGGGCAACACGTAGATGCCCTTGCGGCGCGGACGGACGACGATGGGTTCGTCGTCCTCGGAGGGACGGAGGTCAGCGTTCATCCGCGTCAGGATAGCGTGGCGCGCAGGGCAACAATCAGTTGCGGCTCTTGTCGACCAGCTTGTTGGCCTTGATCCAGGGCATCATGGCGCGCAGCTTCTCGCCCACCACCTCGATCTGGTGCTCCGAGGTCAGGCGGCGACGCGACAGCAGGGTCGGCGCGTTGGCCTTGTTTTCCAGGATGAAGCTCTTGGCGTATTCGCCGGTCTGGATGTCCTTCAGGCACTGACGCATGGCGTTCTTGGTGTCTTCGGTGACGATGCGCGGGCCGGTGACGTACTCGCCGTATTCGGCGTTGTTGCTGATCGAGTAGTTCATGTTGGCGATGCCGCCTTCATAGATCAGGTCGACGATCAGCTTCAACTCGTGCAGGCACTCGAAGTAGGCCATCTCGGGCGCGTAGCCGGCTTCCACCAGGGTCTCGAAGCCGGCCTTGATCAGCTCGACGGTACCGCCGCACAGCACGGCCTGTTCGCCGAACAGGTCGGTCTCGGTCTCTTCGCGGAAGTTGGTCTCGATGATGCCGGCCTTGCCGCCGCCATTGGCCGCGGCGTAGCTCAGGGCCAGGTCACGCGCCTTGCCGGTCTTGTCCTGGTGCACGGCGATCAGGTGGGGCACACCACCACCTTGCGTGTAGGTGTTGCGCACGGTGTGGCCGGGGGCCTTGGGGGCGACCATCCACACGTCGATGTCCTCGCGCGGCACGACCTGGCCGTAGTGCACGTTGAAGCCGTGGGCAAAGGCCAGCGAAGCACCTTCCTTCAGGTTGGGGCCGACTTCGGCGTTGTACACGGCGGCGATCTGCTCGTCGGGCAGCAGGATCATGACCACGTCGGCGCTCTTAACCGCGTCGGCGATCTCGGCCACCTTCAGGCCGGCCTTCTCGGCCTTGGACCACGAGGCACCGCCCTTGCGCAGGCCGACCGTGACCTTGACGCCCGAGTCGTTCAGGTTCTGGGCGTGGGCGTGACCTTGCGAGCCGTAGCCGATGATGGTGACGTTCTTGCCCTTGATCAGGCTCAGATCGGCGTCCTTGTCGTAGTAAACCTTCATGGTGTCTCTCTCTTCAGAAAAATGCAGGCGGGAGGTTGGAAGTGCGATCCGCAGGGGGACCGTCAGACGCGCAGGATGCGCTCGCCGCGACCGATCCCGCTGGTGCCGGTGCGCACGGTTTCGAGGATGGCCGCCCGGTCGACGGCCTCGATGAAGGCATCGAGCTTGCCCGAGTCGCCGGTCAGCTCGATGGTGTAAGTCTTGTCGGTCACGTCGATGATGCGGCCGCGGAAGATGTCGGCCATGCGCTTCATCTCCTCGCGTTCCTTGCCCACGGCGCGCAGCTTGATCAGCATGAGCTCGCGCGCGGTGAAGTGGCCCTCGGTCAGGTCGACCACCTTGACCACCTCGATGAGGCGGTTCAGGTGCTTGGTGATCTGCTCGATGACCTCGTCGGAGCCGGTGGTCACGATGGTCATGCGCGACAGCGAGGCGTCCTCGGTGGGCGCCACGGTGAGGCTCTCGATGTTGTAGCCACGCGCCGAGAACAGCGCAACGACACGGGACAGGGCGCCCGGCTCGTTTTCGAGCAGCAGGGCAATGATGTGTTTCATGGGGTGCTCCGGGCCCGTGCTCCCGCCGGTGGCGGTAACCGCCGGCCTGGCACGAACCGTTGATGCAATGAAGTGCGTGTTGAATGAGGTGCGGGGCTGTGCCCTGACCACCAGCAGCCGGCGCCTGCCCGGTGCGCGGTAACGCACCCGGCCTTGCCGGCTGCCCGGTGGATCAGAGTTCCTCGGAGCCCAGCAGCATCTCGGTGATGCCCTTGCCGGCCTTGACCATGGGCCAGACGTTCTCGGTCTGGTCGGTGCGCACGTCGAGGAAGACGGTGCGGTCCTTCAGGCGGATGAGTTCCTTCAGCGCCGGCTCGACGTCGGACGGGCGCTCGATCTTCAGGCCCACATGGCCATAGGCCTCGGCCAGCTTCACGAAATCGGGCAGCGCGTCCATGTAGCTGTGCGAGTAGCGCTTGCTGTAGTCCAGCTCCTGCCACTGCCGCACCATGCCCAGGTAGCGGTTGTTCAGCGAGATGATCTTGACCGGCGTGTTGTACTGCTGGCAGGTCGAGAGCTCCTGGATGCACATCTGGATTGAGCCTTCGCCGGTGATGCAGAACACGTCCGCATCGGGCTTGGCCAGCTTGATGCCCATGGCGTACGGCAGGCCCACACCCATGGTGCCCAGGCCGCCGGAGTTGATCCAGCGGCGCGGCTCGTCGAAGCGGTAGAACTGCGCCGCCCACATCTGGTGCTGGCCCACGTCGGACGTGATGTAGGTGTCGGTGCCGCGGGTCAGCTCCCACAGCTTCTCGACCACCATCTGCGGCTTGATCACCTCGTCGGAGGCCTTGTACTTCAGGCAGTCCTGCTTGCGCCACTCGTTGATCTGCGACCACCAGGCGTTGATCGACGCGCTGTCGGCGCGCTGCTGGGTATCCTTGATCTGGGCGATCAGCTCCTGCAGCACGTCCTTCACGTCGCCGACGATGGGGATGTCCACCTTCACGCGCTTGGAGATCGACGAGGGGTCGATGTCGATGTGCACGATCTTGCGCTCCACCGAGGCGAAGTGCTTGGGGTTGCCGATCACGCGGTCATCGAAGCGCGCCCCAACCGCCAGCAGGACGTCGCAGTTCTGCATCGTCATGTTGGCTTCGTAGGTGCCGTGCATGCCCAGCATGCCCAAAAAGCGCGGGTCGGTGGACGGGAAGGCGCCCAGGCCCATCAGGGTGTTGGTGACCGGGTAGCCCAGCAGGTCGGCCAGCTCGCGCAGTTCGGCCGAGGCATTGCCCAGGATGACACCGCCGCCGGTGTAGATGTAGGGCCGCTTGGCCGACAGCAGCAGCTGCACCGCCTTGCGGATCTGGCCGCCGTGGCCCTTCTTCACCGGGTTGTAAGAGCGCATCTCCACCGACTCGGGATAGGTGAAGGTGGTCTTGTTGAGCGAGACGTCTTTCGGGATGTCCACCACCACCGGGCCGGGCCGGCCGGTGCGGGCGATGTGGAAGGCCTTCTTGAGCGTCACGGCCAGGTCGCGCACATCCTTGACCAGGAAGTTGTGCTTGACGATGGGGCGGGTGATGCCCACGGTGTCGCACTCCTGGAAGGCGTCCAGGCCGATGGCGGGCGTGGGCACCTGGCCGGTGATCACCACCATCGGGATCGAGTCCATGTAGGCCGTGGCGATGCCGGTGACCGCATTGGTCACGCCGGGGCCCGAGGTGACCAGGGCCACGCCGACCTCGCCGGTGGCGCGCGCATAACCGTCGGCCGCGTGCACGGCCGCCTGCTCATGGCGCACCAGCACGTGCTGGATGGTCTCTTGCTTGTACAGGGCGTCGTAGATGTAGAGCACCGAGCCACCGGGGTAGCCCCAGATGTACTTGACGTTCTCGGCCTGCAGGCAGCGCACGAGGATGTCCGAGCCGTTCAGCTCGGGCGCGTTGGTGTTGGAATCGCGGGAGGCTTGTGCCATTGCGGCACGCTTTTGTTCCGCTGCAGACATGTCCATGGTGTTGAACCTTTCGGGTTTTCTCTGACGAAAATCGATCGGTGCCCTTCCTCGCGCGCCGCCACGTCGGGGCGGCGCTCGCTCTCGTGGAGCGGATTCAGGACCTGCGCGGTCAAAGACGAAACGCCCGGGGTCGGGCGTTCGAATCGGACCAGTAGCTAGTAATGCAAGCCCGTTAGTATCGCACTGTCGGGCGCGACAGCCCAGGCGGGCCCGCCGGACACGAAGATCGCACAGTGCGGGTGACATAATCGCGCCCGCCCGAAATCCACCAGGTGCCCCATCGCGCCTCGTCCCCTTTGTCCAGCGATCAGGACCTGACCGACTTCCTTCGCAGCGTCGAGAAACGCGCCTTCAAGCGCACGGTCTACGCCGTGCGCGACGAGGATGCGGCCCTGGACATCGTGCAGGACGCCATGATCCGGCTGGCGGAGAAATACGCCGACCGCCCGGTGGCCGAATGGCCCATGCTGTTCCAGCGCATCCTGTCCAACGCCACGATGGACTGGTTCCGCCACCAGAAGGTGCGCAACGCCGTCCTGCACAATTTTTCAGATTTCGAAGGTAGTGGCGACGACCCCGACTTCGAGCTTCTGGAAACCCTGGAAGCCCAGGAAGCGAGCATCGACACCGAGAGCACCGAGAATACGGCGTCACGCGCACAGACCTTGCTAGCGATCGAGGAAGAGGTCGGCAAGCTGCCCGCGCGTCAACGAGAAGCCTTCCTCATGCGTTACTGGGAGGAACTGGATGTGGCTGAAACCGCCGTCGCCATGGGATGCTCCGAGGGCAGTGTCAAGACACACTGCTCTCGCGCCGTGCATGCACTGGCCAAGGCCTTGAGTGCCAAGGGAATATCGTTGTGAACAAGCTCAAAGACACTCGGCAGGCAGCGCCCTGCGAGCAGGCCGCCCTGGAGGCGCGCCTCGGGCTGCGTATCGCAGCCCGGCTTCATGAAGGCAGCCAAGGCGTACCGCACGACATCGGCGAACGTCTGCGCTTTGCGCGTGAGACCGCGGTTGCACGTGCGCGCCATTCGCAGCGGCTGGCTGCGGCCTCTGCGACCGCCGCTGCCACTGTGTCGCATCAGCAAGGTGCAGCCGCCATCCTGGGTGGCGGTGGTGAATCCTGGTGGGTCCGGCTCACGGCGCTGGCACCGCTGGTCGTGTTGCTGGCGGGCTTGCTCTTCATCCATGAATGGCAACGCCTGGAGCAGATCGACGCCACGGCCGAGATCGACGCCGCAATTCTGTCCGACGACCTCCCGCCGGCGGCTTACACCGACCCGGGCTTCGTCGAGTTCCTCAGCAATTCGGGTGCTCCGTCCGCGCAATGACCGGTCTTTCCGTGGCGCAGGACGTCTCCTCACTCGCCCGCCCAACGCGCTGGTGGCGGTCCCTGGTTGTCGACCTGAGTACGGACCCCGGCCCGATGAGTCGCGGGTCAGCCTGCCGGCACGCAATGCGGCTGCGCGGTCTGGGCTCTGCCGCCACGCTGGTCATCCTGCTGATGGCCCTGCTGGGCGCAACCACGCCCAGTTGGGCCGCGGCCGAAGCCGAGCCTGGCTGGAGCCAACTCACCGCGGCTGAGCAGGTCGTGCTCAAGCCACTGCACAAGATGTGGCCGGCGCTGGACGCCGCGCGCAAGCAGAAGTGGCGTGACATCGCCGCGCGCTACCCCAAGATGCCGCCTGAGCAGCAGCAGCGCATGAGTGCACGCATGGTCGAGTGGGCCGGGATGACACCCGAGCAGCGCATCGCTGCACGCATGCGTTTCGAAGAGTCCAAGCAGTTGCCAACGGCCGAACGGCAAGCCCTGTGGGAGGCTTATCAGGCCCTGCCGGTCGACGAACGACGCAGCCTGGCCAGCAAGGCCGACCAGCGCAAGCCTGCGGCTGCCGCTGCGGCGGCGGCCAGCGTCGCGAACGCCACCAAACCGGCCATCAACACGGTGCAACCCAAGATGAACACCGTCGCGTCGGCCGCCAGCCATCCACCGGCCCGCCCGGTTGCACCTGGCACGGTGCAGGCCAATGCGGGGGCCAGCACGCGGCCCATCACGCAGCGTCCGACACCGGCGGCCCATCAACTGCCTGGCCAGGCCAAGATCGCAGCCTCGCCGGACCAGGTGAACAGCACCACCCTGTTGCCGCAGCGCATCGCCGCCAGCGGCACTGGCGAACCGGCACGCGCTGCATCACGCTGAGTCGACAAAGCGGCGAGCGGGCCGGGCGCACCCTGGCCTGCGTGACTCCAGTCGCCCCCCGGCGAGCCGCCGGACTGCGCACCCCGCCCCCAAGCCTGGACCCCGTGTGACGACTCCCCCGCCCACTGCAGACGCACGTATTGCGCCCGACTCTGCCCCCGGCACCGGCAACGCTGCCGGCAGCAACCCCGTGGCCAATTGGCCGGACGCCAGTCTGCGCCGGCGCCTGGCCGCCATGGTGTACGAAGGCGTCATCCTGTTCGGCGTCGTCATGATCGCCGGCCTGGTGTACTCGCCCCTCACTGGCCAGCATCATGCCCTGCAGGGACGCCACGGCCTGCAGGCCTTTGTCTTCCTGGTACTGGCCGCATATTTCATCGGCTTCTGGTCGCACGGCGGTCAGACCATCGCAGCCAAGACCTGGCAGGTGCGCATCATGATGCGCGACGGCCGCCCGCTCACGCTGTGGCGAGCGCTCGCGCGCTTCCTGCTGGCCTGGCTGTGGTTCCTGCCCGCGCTGCTGACGGCCTATGTCGTGGGCCTGCACGAAAGCCGCAGCCTGTACGGCTTCCTGGCCGCGGGCATGGCCGCCTACGGCGCGCTCGCCCTGCTGCTGCCGCGCCGGCAGTTCCTGCATGACCATCTGTGCGAGACCCGGCTGGCACGCACGCCGCCACAATCGCGCTCATGACAGGCACGAACAACAGCCATTCGCCCCTCGGCAGCAACCCGCACAAGGGCCGCACCGGCCTGGACCGCATCGTGCACGCCGCCGGCTACTCCTGGGCCGGCCTGCGCGGCGGCTACGCACATGAAAGCGCCTTCCGGCAGGAGGTCTGGCTGGCCGCCCTCGCCCTGCCGCTGTCGTTCTGGCTGGGGCGCAACGGGCTGGAGGTGCTGCTGCTGGCCGGCAGCGTGTGGCTGGTGCTCATCGTCGAGCTGCTCAACTCGGCGGTCGAGGCGGTGGTCGACCGCATCTCCTTCGAGCACCACGAACTGGCCGGGCGCGCCAAGGACTACGGCAGCGCCGCCGTGCTGCTCACCCTGCTGCTGGCCGGCGCCGTCTGGCTCGTCATCGTCTGGCAAAGGTTCACCGCATGAGCACCCCGTCACCCGCCGCACGCGCCTTCAGCCTGTGCGTCTACTGCGGCTCGCGCATGGGCGACCTGCCGGCCTATGCCACCACCGCCGCAGCGCTGGGCAGCGAGATCGGCCGGCGCGGCTGGCAGCTGGTCTACGGCGGCGGCAAGGTCGGCCTGATGGGCACGGTGGCCGACGCCGCCCTGGCCGCCGGTGCCCGGGCCAGCGGCGTCATCCCGGACAGCCTGATGCGCCGCGAGGTCGGCCACACCGGCCTGACCACACTCGAGGTCGTGCCCAGCATGCACACACGCAAGCAGCGCATGGCCGAATTGGCCGACGCCTTCGTCGCCCTGCCGGGCGGCATCGGCACGCTGGAGGAGCTGTTCGAGGTCTGGACCTGGCAGCACCTGGGCTACCACGCCAAGCCCGTGGGCCTGCTCAACGTGGCCGGCTACTACGACGGCCTGCTGGCCTTCATGCGCCAAGTGCGCGACAGCGGCTTCATCCACGCCAGCCAGCACGACCTGCTCATCGTCGACGACGACGCCGCACGCCTGCTCGACCGCCTGGCCGGCGCCGCCCTGCCGGGCGAAGCCACGCAGTACGGCCGCATCTGATCCGCCACACGGCGGCTGGAACGACAACGGGGCCCAAGGGCCCCGTCGTGTTTCAAGCGCCGAGTGATTCGATCAGACCGCCGCCTCGTCCGTCTCGCCGGTGCGGATGCGGATGACCTGCTCGACCGAGGTGACGAAGATCTTGCCGTCGCCGATCTTGCCGGTCTTGGCCGCCTTGACGATGGCCTCCAGGCAGCGGTCGACATCGGCGGTCTTGACCACGATCTCGATCTTCACCTTGGGCAGGAAGTCGACCACGTATTCGGCGCCGCGGTACAGCTCGGTGTGGCCCTTCTGGCGGCCGAAGCCCTTGACCTCGGTGACCGTCAGCCCGGTGACGCCGACCTCGGCCAGCGCTTCACGCACTTCCTCGAGCTTGAAGGGTTTGATGATGGCGGTGATCTGCTTCATGGAAGGCTCCGTGGCGACTGTGTGATGCATGGCTGCGTGTTGTGCAGCGCTTCACCTCAATTTAACCGATTTGCCACTCAGGATCGGCTCAGCGCAGCGCCTTGTAGCGCACGCGCTTGGGCCGCGCACCTTCCTCGCCCAGGCGCTTCTTCTTGTCGGCCTCGTACTCCTGGTAGTTGCCGTTGAAGAACACCCACTGCGAATCACCTTCGCAGGCCAGGATGTGGGTGGCGATGCGGTCCAGGAACCAGCGGTCGTGGCTGATCACCATCACCGAGCCGGCAAATTCGAGCAGCGCGTCCTCCAGCGCCCGCAGCGTCTCGACGTCCAGGTCGTTCGACGGTTCGTCCAGCAGCAGCACATTGCCGCCCTGGGCCAGCGTCTTGGCCAGGTGCAGACGGCCGCGCTCACCGCCCGACAGGCTGCCCACCAGCTTTTGCTGGTCGTTGCCCTTGAAGTTGAAGCGGCCGATGTAGGCGCGGCTGGGCATGACGAACTTGCCCACGATGATGTTGTCCAGCCCGCCCGAGACGTCCTGCCACACCGTCTTGTCGTTGTCCAGGCTCTGGCGACTCTGATCGACGAAGGCCAGCTGGGCCGTCTTGCCCACGCTCACCGTGCCGCTGTCGGGCGTCTCGATGCCCTGGATCATGCGGAACAGCGTCGACTTGCCCGCGCCGTTGGGGCCGATGATGCCCACGATGGCGCCGGCCGGCACCTTGAAGCTCAGGTTGTCGATCAGCATGCGGTCGCCGAAGCTCTTGCTCACGCCGGTGAACTCGATCACCTCGTTGCCCAGCCGCTCGGCCACCGGGATGAAGATCTCGTTGGTCTCGTTGCGCTTCTGGTACTCGACGTCGCTCAGCTCCTCGAAGCGGGCCAGGCGCGCCTTGCTCTTGGCCTGGCGGCCCTTGGCGTTCTTGCGCACCCACTCCAGCTCCTGCTTCATGGCCTTGGTGCGGGCGTCCTCGGTGCGCTGCTCCTGCTCCAGGCGCTGCTCCTTCTGGTCCAGCCAGGTGCTGTAGTTGCCCTTGTAGGGAATGCCGCGGCCGCGGTCCAGTTCAAGAATCCACTCGGCGGCGTTGTCCAGGAAGTAGCGGTCGTGGGTGATCGCCACCACCGTGCCGCCGAAGCGGCTCAGGAACTGCTCCAGCCAGTCGACCGACTCGGCGTCCAGGTGGTTGGTGGGTTCGTCCAGCAGCAGCATGTCGGGCTTGGACAGCAGCAGCCGGCACAGCGCCACACGGCGCTTCTCGCCGCCCGAGAGCTTGCCGATCACGGCGTCCCAGGCCGGCAGACGCAGCGCGTCGGCGGCGATCTCGAGCTGCAGGTCGGTGTTCTCGCTGCCGGCGGCGGCAATGACGGCCTCCAGCTCGGCCTGCTCGGCGGCCAGGGCGTCGAAGTCGGCGTCTTCCTCGGCGTAGGCGGCATAGACCTCATCGAGGCGCTTCTTGGCCGCCAGCACGCCGCCGATGCCCTGCTCGACCGCCTCGCGCACGGTCTGGTCGGGCTCCATCTGCGGCTCCTGCGGCAGATAGCCGATCTTCAGGCCGGGCATGGGGTAGGCCTCGCCCTCGATCTCCTTGTCCAGGCCGGCCATGATCTTGAGCAGCGTGGACTTGCCCGAGCCGTTCAGGCCCAGCACGCCGATCTTGGCGCCGGGAAAGAACGACAACGAGACGTCCTTCAGGATCTGCCGCTTGGGCGGCACGATCTTGCCGACGCGGTTCATCGTGTAAACGTATTGGGCCATGGCCTTCTTGCTTGGTCAGTGAGATGCGGTGAAAAGGCGGTGCGACGGCCGAGCCGCCGCAAAGCGCGTGATTATCGTCGCGGCCCGCCGGGCTGGCCGGGCAGACCGCAGGCACCGGCACAACACGCACAACACGCGCCCACCTCCAGCCGCCCCACCCTGCAGCCAAGGGCTTGTGCGGCAGGCGTTGACCTGAGTACTGTATATAAATACAGTCTTTGCTCGACCCGATCTGCCTCTCTCGGCCATCCAACGGGCCTGCCCCCTGCCTCGCCTCCTCATGTCCCCGCTGCCCGCCCATCTCGACCATGCCCTGTGGCGCGCCGACAGCCTGGGTCACAACCGCCTGCCCGGCTGTGCCAGCGGTCACGCCCTGCTCGACGCCGAGCTGCCGGACGGCGGCTGGCCCGGGGGCGCCCTGGTCGAACTGCTGCTGCCCACCCGCGCGGCAACCATCCCCCTGGGCGGCCAGGGCGAACTGCGCCTGCTCGGCCCGGCCCTGGCCCGTCTGGCCCGCGCCGGCGGCGAGATCGCCCTCGTCGCCCCGCCGCTGCAACTGCACGCGCCCGCCCTGGCGGCAGCCGGCTGGCCGCTGGAGCGCCTGCTCATCGTCGATCCGCCTACCCTGGCCGACGCCGCCTGGGCCACCGAGCAGGCCCTGCGCTCGCGCCGCTGCGCCGCCGTGGTCTGGTGGACGCCGGCTCGAGCCCCGGCCACAGCCCCTCCCGCACGGTCGGCCCTGGCAGGGTCGGCACTGGCTCGGTCCACATCAGCACGGCTCGCGCCGGACCAGCCCCCCCATCCGCACGCAGCCGCCACCGCGCCGGCCCGCCGCCCATCGATCAACGCGCGCCCGCGCGCCCCGGCGGACGATCGCGCCGCCGCCACCTTGCTGCGCCTGGCCCTGCGCCGCCTGCACCTGGCTGCACAGGACACGGCCCAGGACGGCGCCGGCCTGCTGTTCGTGCTGCGCGACGCCGCCTGCGCCGCGCAGTCCTCACCCGCGCCATTGCGGCTGCTGTGCCAGCCCGACCCGAGCTCGCCCCTGCATCTGCAGGTGCGCCTGCTCAAGCGCCGCGGCCCGCCCTGCACCACAGCATTGCGGCTGGATACCCGCGCCGCCCAGCCCCCGAGCCTGGGCGAACGGCTGACCAGGTCCGACCGACCCGCACCCGCAACACTCGTCCGCCCCCCCGGCCCACCCGACGGCCAACGCCCGCCCCTGGCCCTGCCCCATGCTCTGGCTCAGCCTGAACCTGCCGTTGCTGCCGCTTGAGGCCCTGCGGCCTGGGCCCGCCGATGGCGGCGGCAGCACCGCCCTGGCCCGGACCGGGGCGCCGCTCTACGTCTGGCACGCCCAACGCTCCGGTGGACGCAGCGACCAGGGCCACGGCAAAGGCGGCCCGCGCACCGTGCACTGCACCAGCGCCGCCGCCGCCGCCCTGGGCGTGGTGGTGGGCCAGCGTGTCAGCACCGCCCAGATGCTGGCGCCCGCCGCCCTGGCGCTGCCGCGCGACCCGCTGCGCGAGGCCGAACTGCTGCAGCGCCTGGCCCTGGCCCTGGGCCAGCTCACACCCCAGCTCAGCCTGACCGGCCCGGCCGAGGTACTGCTCGAAATCCACGCCAGCCTGCGCCTGTTCGGTGGCGTGCGCCGCCTGCTGCGCCTGGCCCGGGCCATTGCCCAGGGCTGCGGCTGCCAGCCACACCTGGGTCTGGCGGCCACGCCGCAGGCGGCGCGACTGTTCGCCCGCCAGCCATGCCCGCCGCGTTGCCTGAGCCCGGCCAGCACGCGCCGGCGGGTGCTGCCGCTGCCGCTGGCCAGTCTGGCCGACCTGACCGACCTGGCCCTGCCCCCCGCCACGCTGGAGTTCTACCAGGGGCTGGGCCTGCGTCGCCTGGCCGACCTGGCGGCGCTGCCGCGCAGCGGCATCGCCCGACGCGGCGGGCTGGAATGGTTGTCCGCCCTCGACCGCACCCTGGGCGACGCCCCCGACCGCGTCGCCTGGTTCGTGCCGCCCGAGCAGCCGCGCTTCGATCTGGTGCTCGACTGGCGCGCCGACCACGCCGGCGCCGTGATCGAGGCGCTGCGCCAGTTGCTGCCACCGCTGTGCGGCTGGCTGGCCCTGCGCTGGCGCGCCGCCCAGGTGCTGGCCCTGCAACTGCGCCACGAACGCCGCCCGCGCCACACACCGCTGCACGAGGTGGAGGCCGTCGCGCTGCCAGGCCGCCCGGCCGCCGCGCGGACCGATCCATCCGGTGCGACGCCAGACGCCCAGATCCAGCCCACGGCAGCCGACGCCGCCCCCTCCGGCGGCCACCTTGCCCTGCTCACCGACCCGGCCACCGGCCTGCCGCTCACCCAGCTCACCCTCACCTTGGCCAGCCCCAGCCGCACGCCCGAACAACTGCTCACCCTGCTGGGCGAGCGGCTGCAGCGCCTGCAACTGGCCGCGCCGGTCTACGCGCTCAGGCTGGATCTGCTGGCCAGCGTCCCCCTGGCCGGCCACGCCGCCAGCCTGCTGCCGCATGGCGGCACGGGCAGCGACCCGGCCGAACAGGCGGCCGACATCGCCACCCTGATCGACCGCCTGAGCGCCCGCCTGGGCCCGCAGCGGGTGCTGCGCCTGAGCGCCCACGACGACCCGCGCCCCGAACGCGCCAGCCTGCTGCGCCCGGCCGGTCAACCCGCACCCGCCACCTTGCCGCCGCCGGCACACCCCCTCGACCCGCCTGCCCACACCGCGCACCGCGGTGCCGCGCGGCGCGCGCGCCCGGTCTGGCTGCTGCCGCAACCCCTGGCCCTGGCTGCCCAGGCCGGCCGGCCGCTGCAGGAAGACAGCCAGGCGCCGCTGCGCCTGCTCAGCCGCGCCGAGCGCATCGAGTCCGGCTGGTTCGACGACGCCCTGGTGCGGCGCGACTACTACATCGCCCTGGGCCAGGACGGCCTGCTGCGCTGGGTTTACTGCGAGCGCCCGGCGGCCGGTGCGGTCTCGCCCCCCCAGGCCCGACCGGCGCCGCTCCCCGCCACAGCCACCGCCAGCACCATCGCTGCCAGCAACACCCCGGCGATCGCAGCCCCGTGCGCGTCGCCCCCACGCTGGTTCCTGCACGGCCTGTTCGCCTGAACACGCCCGCCGTGCCGCCACGCCCCGTCCCGGTCAGCCCTGGTCCACCCGCCATGCCCGAACCCGCCCAGCCGCCCCGGCAACGCCCGGCCCTGCTGCCGCTGGCCGGCGCACGCAGCGTCGGGCCGCTGCTGCAGCCGCCCGCCCTGCTCCTGCCGGCCTGCGCCGAACTGGTCTGCCGCAGCAACTTCAGCTTTCTCAGCGGCGCCTCGCACCCCGAGGAACTGGTGGCGCGCGCCGCCGCCCTGGGTTACGCCGCCCTGGCCCTCACCGACGAATGCTCGCTCGCCGGCGTGGTGCGTGCGCACGAGGAGGTCAAGCGCCAGCGCGAGGCCGGCAACGCCCTGCAACTGCTCATCGGCGCCGAGTTCCAGGTCCAGGCCGGCACCCACCCCGCCCATGCACCGGCCTGCCGCGTCGTGCTGCTGGCGCAGACCCGAGCCGGTTACGGCAATCTGTGTGAACTAATCAGCCTGGCACGCTCACGCCGGCCCAAGGGTGAGTACCGGCTCAGCGCCGACGACCTCGCCCACGGCCTGGGCGACTGCCTGGCCCTGCTGCTGCCCGACGAGGCTGACGACGCCGACGCGCTCGTCACCCAGGCGCGCTGGCTGGCCGGCGCCTTCGGCCCGGCGCAGTGCGCCATCGGCCTGGCCCTGCTCATGCGCGCCGACGACCTCGGGCGCATGCAGCGCGCCGAAACCGCCGCGCTGGCCGCCGGCATCCCGGTGGCCGCCTGCGGCGAGGTGCTGATGCATGTGCGCTCGCGCAAGCCGCTGCAGGACACCGTCACCGCCATCCGCCTGGGCCTGCCGCTCACCGCCTGCGGCTCGGCCCTGGCACCCAATGCCGAGCAGCATCTGCGGTCGCGCTCCACCCTGGCCCGCCTGTACCGCCAGCGCCCGCAGTGGCTGGAGCAGGCCGTGGCCCTGGCGCGCCGCTGCCACTTCAGCCTGGACGAACTGCGTTACGAATACCCCGACGAGATCGTGCCGCCCGGCCACGACCCGACGAGCTGGCTGCGCGTGATGACCTACCAAGGCGCGGCGAGGCGCTACCCGCCGCATACCCACCCCGACGGTGTGCCGGCCGCGGTGGTGGCCATGCTCGAACACGAGCTGCAGCTGGTGGCCGAACTGCGCTACGAGGCCTTCTTCCTCACCGTGCACGACCTGGTGCTGTTCGCGCGCAGCCGCGGCATCCTGTGCCAGGGGCGCGGCTCGGCGGCCAACTCGGCGGTGTGTTACTGCCTGGGCATCACCGAGGTCGACCCGACGCAGACCACGCTGCTGTTCGAGCGCTTCATCAGCCGCGAGCGCGGCGAGCCGCCCGACATCGACGTCGACTTCGAGCACGAACGGCGCGAGGAGGTGATCCAGTACCTCTATGCCAAATACGGCCGCGACCGCACCGCGCTGGCCGCCGCGGTGAGCACCTACCGCGTGCGCGGCGCGGTGCGCGAGGTCGGCAAGGCGCTGGGCCTGGACGAATCGCTGGTGGGCGCCATCGCCAAGTCGCACCAGTGGTTCGACGGCCGTGACGCGCTGGAGAAGCGTTTCGTCGAGGCCGGCCTGGACCCGGCCTCGCGCCACACCCGGCTGTGGGGCGAACTGGTGATGGCGCTGCTGGGCTTTCCGCGCCACCTCTCGCAGCACAGCGGCGGCTTCGTCATCGCACGCGAGCGGCTCACCCGCCTGGTACCGATCGAGCCGGCGGCGATGGACGGCCGCCAGATCATCCAGTGGGACAAGGACGACCTCGAATCGCTCGGCCTGCTCAAGGTCGACGTGCTGGCCCTGGGCATGCTCACCGTGCTGCGCAAGACGCTGGAACTGGCCAACCTGCGCCACGGCCGCAGTGCCGCCGCCTGGGCCGCCGCCACGGCCCAGGGACAGCATCGCCCCGAGCTGGAACCCTGGACGCTGCACCACATCCCGCGCGACGACCCGGCCTGCTGGGCCATGGTGCAGGCGGCCGACACCGTGGGCACCTTCCAGATCGAGAGCCGGGCGCAGATGAGCATGCTGCCGCGCCTGAAGCCCGACAAGTTCTACGACCTGGTGATCGAGGTGGCCATCGTGCGCCCCGGGCCCATCCAGGGCGGCATGGTCCATCCCTATCTGCGCCGCAAGCAGGGCAGGGAAAGTGCCGCCTCGCCCTACCCTGCGCTCGACGCCGCGCTGGGCCGCACCCTGGGCGTGCCCATCTTCCAGGAGCAGGTGATGCAGGTCTGCATGATCGCCGCCGGCTTTTCGCCCGGCGAGGCCGACAGCCTGCGCCGCGCCATGGCGGCCTGGCGGCGCAAGGGCGGCGTGCACCACTTCCACGAGCGCATCGTGAACGGCATGGTCGAGCGCGGCTACGAGCGCGAGTTCGCCGAAGGCATCTTCCGGCAGATCCAGGGTTTTGGTGAATACGGTTTCCCGGAAAGCCATGCCTACAGCTTCGCCATCCTGGCCTGGTTCAGCGTCTGGCTGAAACGCCACGAGCCGGCGGCCTTTCTCGCCGCCCTGCTCAACTCGCAGCCCATGGGCTTTTACGGCCCGTCCCAGCTGGTGCAGGACGCCCGCCGCCACGGCGTGGCCGTGCTGCCGGTGGACGTGACCACCAGCGCCTGGGACTGCACCCTGGAAGACGCCCCGTCCACCCTCACCCCCCCCGCTCCCCCCCCCCCTTTGCAAAAGGGGGGCCGGGGGGGATTTCCCTCCACCTCTCTCCCCCGCCACCCCCACGCCCCACCCCCCGGCGGCCCGGCCGTGCGCCTGGGCCTGCGCATGGTCTCGGGCCTGGCCGAGGCCGCGGCCCGGCGCCTGCTCGCCGCCCGTGCCGACGCCGCCTTTGCCGACGTGCAGGACCTGGCCCTGCGCGCCGGCCTGGTACCCGCCGAACTGCGCACGCTGGCGCGCGCCGACGCCCTGGCGGCCCTGGCCGGGCATCGGCGTGAGCAGCTCTGGGCAGCGGCTGCGCCGCGGGTCGCCACCGGCCTGAGCACAGCCATGAGCACTGTGCCCACGCCAGGCGTGGGCTCGCGCACCGGCACCCGCCGGGCTACAACGCGTCATGCCCGCCCGGTGGCGGTCGACACCACGGCCCAACCGTTCCAACCGGACCTGCTGCACGGCGTGCGCATCGAGGAAGCCCAGCTCAGCCTGCTCGAGGCCGGCGAAGGCGAGACCATCACGCTCGACTACGCCGCCACCGGCCTGACGCTGCGCCGCCACCCGGTGGCCCTGCTGCGCGAACGCCTGGCGCGCCAGGGCGTGCTCAGCGCCGCCCAGCTCGCCCGCCTGCCCAATGGCCGCAGGGTGCGCGCCTGCGGCCTGGTCGTCACGCGCCAGCAGCCGTCCACGGCCAAGGGCACCATCTTCGTGACGCTGGAAGACGAGACCGGCCCGGTCAACGTCATCGTCTGGAAGGACGTGCGCGAACACGACCGTGCCGCCCTGCTCGGTGCCCGCCTGCTCGCCGTGGCCGGCACCTGGCAGCGCCAGGGCGGTGTGACCCACCTCATCGCCCGGCGCCTCATCGACGCCAGCCCCTGGCTGGGCCGGCTGCAGGCCGCCTCGCGCGATTTCCACTGACGCCCGGCGGCCTCACCCGCCACCACCGGCCCTGCCTCAGATCAAGCCACTGCAGCACCGCGCAGCATCCCTGCACAGATTTCCGACGAGCGGCAGCCTGCGCCCGACCAGCGGCAGGCGCACAAGGCCAACGCCCGACACACGCGCCCTACCATGTGCAGCATGCCGCATCGACCCTGCCGCCCCGCTGCCGAGACCACCATGCCCCTGCCGACCCCCCGCCGCACCCGCCATCCGCAGACCCCCAACCTGCGGCTCACGCAGCGCGGCTTCTCGCTCATCGAGCTCATGATCGTGGTGGCCATCATCGGTATCCTGGCCGCGGTGGCCATGCCGTCCTACACCGACTACCTGCGCCGCGGTCAGCTGCCGGAAGCCTTCACCTACCTGTCCAACTACCGCGTCCAGCTCGAACAGCATTTCCAGGACTACAACAGCTACGGCGCCACCAACTGCGCCGACGGCACCGGCACCAGCCTCATCCAGGCCAGCCCGGCGGGCACCAAGTACTTCGACTTCAGCTGCACCGTGGCCAACAAGGACGCCTCCGGCCGCGCCATGGGCTACACGCTCACCGCCACCGGCCGCAGTTCCACCCTGGCCACCGGCCACGCCTACACCGTCGACCAGGACAACACCAAGGCCACCACCCAGTACAAGGGCGCGACGATGACCGGCAAGACCTGCTGGCTGGTCAAGGGCAACGAGTGCTGATTCCGACGACATCCACCCGGCCGCTGCCATGAACCGCATCGCCCCCCCCGCCCCGCCGGTGCATCGAACCCGGTCGCCCGCCCCACAGGCGAGCCGGCGCTCACGCGGCATCTCCATGATCGAGGTGCTGGTCACCGTCACCATCCTGGGCCTGCTGCTGATCGCCGCCATCCCCAGCATCGGCGCGTGGATGCGCAACACCGAGATCCGCAACGCCGCCGAGTCGATCCAGAACGGTCTGACCCAGGCACGTGCCGAGGCGGTCAAGCGCAACGAGGTGGTCTACCTGTCGCTGGTCACCCACAACAGCGTGCGCCAGCTCGATGACACCTGCGCCCTGGCGTCGAACACCGCCTCGTGGGTGGTGAGCAAGGAAAACCCGGCCGGCCACTGCAAGGACGTGAACGCGGACGCCAGCCCCTTCGTGCTGGCCCGGCAGGCCCAGGGCGAGGGCTCGCCCAACGTCACCGTGAGCGTCAAGCAGCCCAGCGGCAGCAATCTGTGCGGCGGCACCTCCAGCGCCAACCGCGTGGGCTTCAACGGGTATGGCCGGGTGCAGCCCGAGCCGGTGGCCGGCACCGGCTGGGGCAGCGGGCCGCTGCAATGCATCGTGGTCGCCAGCAGCGCCGGCGGCGGGGCCCATCCGCTCAACATCATCATCTCGAACGGCGGCACGGTGCGCATGTGCGACCCCGCCGTCACGTCGGCCAACGACCCGCGCAAGTGTTGAGACGGCCGACCTGAGCCACGCCGCACGCCCCCTGCCACGGACACGACCCATCGAGCCCCCACCATGGCCAACACGCACCGTCGTCGCACCCCCCCGCACCGGCCGCAGCGCCCACAGCCTGCCCGGGCGCACGGCTTCGCCATGATCGAAGCGCTCATCGCCATCCTCATCTTCTCGCTCGCCACCCTGGGCCTGCTGGGCCTGCAGGTCTCGATGTCGCGCGCCCAGACCAGCGCCAAGTACCGCGCCGATGCCGCCTACCTGGCCAACGAGCTGGTCGGCACGGTCTGGGCCGACTCCGCCAACGTCAACTCCTACGCCGCTGCCAACTGCGCCGGCTACACGCCGTGCAGCGAATGGCTCAAGCGCGTCGCAGCTGCCCTGCCGGCCGGCGCCGCTTCAGCCACCGTGGACACCAACAGCGGGGCCATGAGCCTGGAAATCCGCTGGCAGGTGCCCAACGAGAGCGCCCACCGCCTCATCACCGCGACCTCGATCAACCCCAATACGCCGTGACGTCATGAACGCCCCCACCCATCCCCACCGCGCAGTGGCAAGCGCGCAGCGCGGCGCCACCCTCATCGAGCTCATGGTCGGTGTGGTCATCGGCCTGCTCGCGGTGCTGGTGATCGCCCAGGTGGCCCTGGTCTACGAGGGCCAGAAGCGCAGCACCACCTCGGGGTCGGACGCCCAGGTCAACGGCGCGCTGGCGCTGCAGACCCTGCACCGCGACGTGCAGATGGGCGGCTACGGCCTCACCAGCGCCTTCAGCGGCAGCCCCTACAGCGCCGGCTGCACCATCAGCGCGCGGCGCAACGACCTGCCGGTCACCACCGCGCCGCAACTGCTGGTGCCGGTGCTCATCACCGACGGCGCCAACGGCGCCACCGACACGGTGCAGGTGCTGTCCAGCGGCAACCGGGGCTTTTCCGTACCCGTCAAGCTCGGCGCCGACCACGGGCCCACCGACAGCTACTTCACCCTGCAGGACGGCGCCGGCGGCGTGAACCCCGGCGTCAACATCGGCAACACCCAGGGCGACCTGATGCTGGCCATCTACGCACGCCAGCCGCCCAACAATTCGTTGTGCACGCTGTTCGGCGTCAATGTCGACGGCATGACCCCGCTGCTGCGCGACCCGGCCAGCGGCACCGAATCGAACGGCACGCCGCTGGGCACGGTCGACCCCGGCACACCGCTGGTCGAGGCCGCCTCGGCGCCCACCGGCACGGTGGCGGTGGGCCGGCGCATCGGCCACACCGCCAGCACCAGCAACAACCACGGCCTGTGGAACGTGGGCACGCCGCTCATCCCGACGATCTACAAGGCCGATGCCACCTACCTGATCAACCTCGGCCGCGCCACCGACCTGATCTTCCGCAGCTATTCCACCGACGCTGGCGGCCTGTTCATGACCAGCTTCAACGCCGACACCGCCACCGCCACGACCCAGAGCCTCTACGCCAACATCGTCACCCTGCAGGCGGTGTACGGCAAGGCGCTGGGGCTGAACCCGCAGCAGGTGACCGACTGGAACACCAGCGACCCGGCCCTGGACATCAAGGACAACACCGGCAAGGACATCGTCGGCTGGACCCGCGTGATCGCGGTGCGCATCGCCGTGGTGGCGCGCAGCCAGCAGTTCGAGAAGGGCGTGGTCACGCCGGTCGGCCAGCCGGTCTGGCATGTCGATGGCATCAAGACCGAAACCCTCAAGGTCGACACCACCCCTGACTGGCAGCACTACCGCTACAAGGTCTTCGAGACCGTCGTGCCGCTGCGCAACATGATCTGGCAATCGTGACCCTGACTGTGTCCCCATGCGTGAGCTTCACATGACCACGAACGCCCGCCTCCCGAGCCCCGCCATGACGCCCCCGCCCCCACTCGGCATCAGCACCCCGCGCCGCCCGGCCCAGCGCGGCGTCTCGCTGATCTTTTCCCTGCTCACCCTGGCCGCCCTGTCGCTGGCCGCGGTGGCACTCATCCGCTCGGTCGACACCGGCGCGGCCATCCTGGGCAACCTGAGCTTCAGGCAGAACACCACCCTGTCCACCGACGAAGCCAGCCGCCAGGCGGTGAACTGGCTGGCCCAGCAGCAGGCCGCCACGCTGCAGGCCGACCTGCCGGCGCGCGCTTATGTCGCCAGCAATGTGCTCAACCTGGACGTGGTCGGCAACAGCAGCGACGTCAATCGCGCCGTGATCGACTGGACCAGCGCCGGCGACTGCAGTGGCTTCAAGGCCAATACCTTCAAGGGCGGCTGCTACGCATCGGCCGCCTCGCCCGACCCCATGCCCGACGGCTACACCGCGCGCTACTTCATTCTGCGGCTGTGTTCGGGCCCAGGTGACCCCATCAAGGTGAGCTGCGCCCGCCCCCTGGCCGGGTCGACGTCCAACACCATCGAGCGCGGCGCGCTTGGGTCCAACGACGGCACACGCCTGGAAAGCAATGCCCAGAGCCAGTACTTCCGCGTGCTCGTGCGTGTCCAGGGCACGCGCAAGACCGTCACCTACACCGAGACCCTGGTGCATTTCTGAGCCCCGAGCCGGAGCCTGCCATGAAGACGTATCCGCTGCCCCTGCCGCGCCCGACCGTGCTGCACCTGGCCATCCTGTCCCTGCTGGGCCTGGTCGGGCCGAGCGCCCAGGCCGCCCTGGCCGACATCTCGGCCGTGCCACTGGGCACCGCCGTCACCACGGCCAAGCCCAACGTGATGTTCATCCTCGACGACTCGGGCTCCATGAGCCGGGCCTACATGCCCGACGAGATGAGCGGCACCGGCACCTACGGCTACTACAGCGTGCAGTGCAATGGCCTGGCCTATGACCCCAACCATACCTACGACCTGCCTGTGCGTGCCGACGGAACCAGTTTTCCAAATGCAACCTACCCCTTGGCCAAGGACGACGGCTACGCGACCACCTCGACGACCACCGACCTCAGTCAGGCCGCCAGCAACTTCTACTACGTCTACAACACGAGCGTCGGCAGCAACCCGGCGCTGAGCTGGACCTACCTGCCCACCGGCACCCTGGTGCAGAACTCGTTCTACACCGAGTGCAACACCGCACGCACCACCGCCAGCACGCTGTTCGACCTCAAGCGCATCACCGATGCGGGCGTGACCGCCAGCCAGCAAACCAACTATGCGATCTGGTGGTCCTACTACCGCAAACGCTACATGCTCATGCGGGCAGCCGTGGGGTTGGCGTTCAACAAGCTTGACGACGCCTATCGGGTCGGCTTCACGACCATCAACGACACCACGGTGAATGCCGGCAACGGCAGCTTTCTCGACACGGTCGACTTCGACGCCACCCAGCGCGGCAAGTTCTACAGCCGGCTGTACGCAGCGTCGCCGGGCAATTCCACCCCGCTGCGTGGCGCCTTGTCCAAGGTCGGCAGCTATTTCGGCTTCAAGGCCAGTGGCCAGACCTTCGACCCGGCGAGCTACGCCACCGGCGACGGCAAGACCGCCAAATACGTCTGCCAGCGCAACTATGCCTTGTTGTCCACCGACGGTTACTGGAACAACGGTGGCAACAACGTGTCCACCACCTATGCCACCGGCTTCAAGCTCGACGGCACCACGGCCGTGGGTGAACAGGACGGCACGGCCGACCGGCCGATGCGCGACGGCAAGGGCACCACGACGCTGAACCGCACCTACACCACGGCCCGGGTCGACCTGGTGGCCGGCAGCACGCCGGTGACGCAGCGGCAGAACTTCACCCGCACGCAGTCCTACACCCAGCGCAATGCCTGCGCCGGTGGCACCAACTGGCGCGCCAATGTGCAGACCGGCTTTCGCGATGTCACGTTCACGCTCAGCGGCAACTACAACGTCACCTACCAGCAAACCGAAGTCGCCCAGGTGGTGAACGGCATCGAACTGCCCAAGGCCATCACCGTCAACTACACGGTCACCGGCACGCCGACCCTGGTCGGCAGCACGACGCTGGGCACCATCAACAACGCCAACGGCACCATCACCTGGAACACCGCGACCAACGGCCCCACCCAGTGCGTGCCGACCGGCCAGCAGCCCTCGCCCACCGCGCCCACCGCTGCCCAGTTGACCACTTCAGTCGACACGCCCGGGCAGTTGACCCTGGGCGCCACCATCACCGCCGGAACCGCCGGCACGCCGACCTCGAGTGACTCGGCGGTGACCACCCTGGCGGGTGACTCGAACACCCTGGCCGACGTCGCCATGTATTACTACATGACCGACCTGCGTCCGGACATCGCCGTCAAGGGTGTCAAGCCGCTGGGTCGTGACACCGCGACCTGGCAGCACATGACCACCTACACGGTGGGCCTGGGCGTGCGCGGCACGCTGGCCTACACCAAGGAATACCTGACTCAGCCCGACAAGAGCGACTTTGCCGGCCTCATCGCCGGCAGCAAGACCTGGCCAGTGCCCAGCCTGATCGCCGGTCGCGGCTCCGAGGACGCCACCCACGTCGATGACCTGTGGCATGCCGCCGTCAACGGCCGCGGCCAGTACTTCTCGGCCGGCAACGCGAGCCAACTGTCCACCGCCATCGTCTCCACGCTCAAGGACGTGCAGAACGCCCAGGGCACGGCCGGCGGCGCGGCCGCCAGCGCGCTCACGCCCACACCGTCGGACAACTGGCTCTTCCTGTCGCGTTACGCCACCAAGCCGAGCTGGAACGGCGACCTGCGCGCCTACAAGTTCGGCTTCAACGCCAGTACCGGCAGCGTCATCAACCCCAATACCGCGCCGCCGCCGCAGGGCGACACGCCGGTGTTCACCGTCCAGTCGGCGCTGGACAGCCGCGACTACACGACGCGCAAGATCCTGTTCAACAGCGCCACCGGTCTGGCCCCGTTCACCTATGCCAACCTGAGCGCGACGCAGAAGGCCTATTTCGACAACCGCTGCACCTCCAACACGCCGGTGCTCAGCCAATGCACTGCGCTCACCGCCAACGCCAGCTCGGCCGTCCTGCTGGCCAAGGTGACCGGCAGCAACATGGTCGACTTCCTGCGCGGCGACACCTCGCTGCAGCTCAACAGCGATGTGATTCTCGACCGCATCTGGCGCGAACGCGCCAGCCGCCTTGGCGACATCACGCATGCCTCGCCAGTCTTTGTGGCCAAGCCCGGATTCAAGTACAACGACGCCGGCTACAGCGCCTATGCGGCCGACAAGGCCGGCCGCGACAAGGTGGTCTACGTTGGCGCCAACGATGGCATGTTGCACGCATTCATGGTCGAGCCGGCCGCGGGCACGGTCGGCGCCAAGCAGGGCGACGAGCTCTGGGCCTTCGTGCCCACGCCGCTCATCCCTGAGCTCTGGCGCCTGGCCGACAGCACCTACGACGACCGGCACCGCTACTACGTCGATGCCACGCCGGTGGTCGCCGACGTCTACGACGGCAGCAACTGGCGCACCATCCTGGTGGGCGGACTCGGCGCCGGCGGCCGCGGCCTGTATGCGCTGGACGTGACCGACACCGCCAAGGCGCCGCTGCTGCTGTGGGAGTTCACCAGCGACAACGACGCCAACCTCGGCCTGACCTTCGGCACACCGGTCGTCACCAAGAACAAGACCGGCCAGTGGGTGGTCGCCTTCAGCTCGGGCTACAACAACGTCAGCCCGGGCGACGGCGTCGGCCGGCTCTATCTGCTGGACGCCATCACCGGCAAGCCGCTCGCCGACACCCCCATCACCACCGGCGTCGGCGACACCGGCACGCCCAGCAATCTGGGCCCGCTCAATGCCTGGGTGGTCAAGGACACCGACAACACCGCCCTGCGTTATTACGCCGGCGACATGCTGGGAAATCTGTGGCGATTCGACGCCGACCAGCTGCTGCCGCCCAACACCGGCAAGCCTGACGCTGTGCTGCTGGGCCAGGCGGTCACACCGACCGGCAACATCCCGCAGCCCATCACCTCGCGACCGCTGCTCAGCGAGATCATCGTGGGCAACAACTCGGTGGCGCTCATTTCATTCGGCACCGGTCGCTTCCTGGGCGACAGCGACATCACCAGCAACGACGTGCAGACCATCTACACGGTCAAGGACGCCAAGACCGACACCGGCCTGGGCACGCTGCGCAACCCGGCCGCCAATCTCATGTCGATCACCTTGCCCGACAACCGCGCGGCCACCAGCGTGCCGAGCATGGACTGGAGCGGCTCTAACGGCTGGTACATGGACCTGAAGAACGCCAGCTCGGACCGCGAGCGCGTCTACCTGCAAGGCACGCCGGTGGCGCCGGGCGTGATCGGTTTCGCCTCGCTCATTCCCAATGGCGACCCCTGCAGTGCCTCGGGCACCTCGTGGTTTTACGAATTCGGCCTGTCCGCCGGCTCGCTGCTGCAGTCCACCTTCTACAACTCGCCGGTCACCGACGTCGGGCGGGTCAACAGCGTCGACGGCACCAAGGCCAAGATCACGACCCAGGAAGGCCTGGGCACGGCACCGCCGGGCATCGGCAGCCCCCCTGGCGCCAACCCGGTGACGCGGCGCACCTCATGGCGCGAACTGCAGGACTGAGCGCTGCGGCCTGGCCGTCGGGCGACAGCTCGGCAGCCACCGATGCCGCGACCGATGCGCCGCCACTGCGGCCGCACCGACGCGCACTCGCCTGCTGCGGCGTGTTGGCCCTGGTGCTGCACGTCGTCGCCTTGGCGCCGATGGACAGAGCGCGTGCCCCGGGTGCCAAATCTGCGACCGACGCCGAGCCGCACGGCACGGCAGGGCACCGTGACCTCGTGCTGCACGCCGCCTGGCTGACCCGGCCACTGCACCCGCCGCCGCGCGCGGCGGCGACCCATGAAGAGTCTGCGCCTGCGTCCGCGTATGTGCATGCGCCTGACGCAGCGCCGCCCCCATCACCGGCGCCGCCGAACACGGCGGCCGCACCACTGGCCGAGGCGCTCGCTGCCCACCACCCGGTGTTCGCCGACCCGCTCGCTGCCACCCCCGGCGCCGCGCCGCCCCTGCCAGGTGCCGCCGCCGCCGAGCCCATCGCCGAGGTCGCGGCCGCCGGCACGCCTCGCGAAAGTGGCGAAAACGGCGACGCCAGCCTTTACCTGCCGCGCAGCCAGCTCGACCAGCCACCGCGCCCGCTCGACCTGGTCGAGATCGACTATCCGCCGGGCGCACCTCTGGGCGACTTCAACGCTGTGCTGCTGCTGTTTGTCGACGAGAGCGGCCGGGTGCAACGCATCCGCGTGCGCGACGGCAGCCTGCCCGACAGCCTGGAGCGCGCCGCCGTCATGGCCTTCCATGCAGTGCAATTCGCGCCTGGCCAGCGTCACGGCCGGGCGGTGAAGTCGCTCTACCCGGTGGCGGTCGACTTCAGCACCGCCGACGCGGTGCGCAACGCCGGCGTGCGCTGACGTACCGCCCCGCGGCTCACAAGCCCGCCAGTACCCGCAGATGCGCCGCCACGCTGCGCGCCAGCGCCGAGAGCGAATAACCGCCCTCCAGGCAGGACACGATGCGCCCGCCGGCATGGCGCTCGGCCACCTCGACCAGGCGCTGGGTGATCCAGGCGTAGTCGGCCTCGACCAGGCCGAGCTGACCCAGCTCGTCCTCGCGGTGGGCGTCGAAGCCGGCCGAGATGAAGATCAACTGCGGCGCGAAGGCCTCCAGCCGCGGCAGCCAGTTGGCCTCGATCAGCTCGCGGATGGCCGGCCCGCGTGTATACGCCGGCACCGGCAGATTGAGCATGTTCTCGCCCAGCGGCACGCCGCCGCTGAAGGGGTAGAGCTGGTCCTGGAAGAAGCTCACCATCAGCACGCGCTCGTCGCCGGCGATGATGTCCTCGGTGCCGTTACCGTGGTGCACGTCGAAGTCGACGATGGCCACCCGTTCCAGCCCGCGCACGTCCAGCGCATGGCGCGCCGCCACGGCGATGTTGTTGATGAAGCAAAAGCCCATGGTCGTCTCGCGCGTGGCGTGGTGGCCGGGCGGACGAATGGCGCAAAAGGCGTTGCTGGCGCTGCCGTCGATCACCGCGTCGGTGGCGGCGATGGCGGTGCCGGCGGCGCGCAACATGGCCTGGCGGGTGTGCGGGCAGGCGACGGTGTCGGGGTCGAAGTAGTGGCGGTTGTTGGTCTCGGCCAGGTGGGTCAGCACCTCGTCGAGCTCGACCAGATAGTGCTCGGAATGCGCCAGCTTCAGGTCGCTGATCTGCGCCAGCGGCGCGTCGCGCCGATCCAGCGCGATGTCCAGCCCGGTGGCGATGAGGTGGTCCTCGATCGCGTCCAGGCGCTGCGGACACTCGGGGTGGCCGGCGCCCATGTCGTGGCGGCGGCAGTCGGGATGGGTGTAGTAGGCGGTCGTCATGGGCGGGGCGGATCCGTGGCGCTGCTGCGCTGCGCAGGCCGGCGCGCAGGCCGGCTCGTCTCGGCGCGGTGGCGTGGTTGTTGTGGAGCGGGCTGGAGCAGGATCGGAAGCAAACCGGCCCCGATTGTTGCCGCGCCCGATTGCCTGTGCCTGACCACCCGGGCACACCGGCGCGGCCGCACCGGCGCACACGCGCAAAGCTGATGCAGCGCAAACCTGTTCCACTGCGCCGTCCCGCACCCGGGCGCGTCGAGCCAAGCCGGGCAAGACCGGACCGGTGCGGGCTTTCGGTTATGTTCGGCTCATGAGCATTCACGACATGACGGCGCTGACGCGCCGCCTGGAACTGGCGTCGAGCCAGATCGGCAGCGTGGTGGTGGGCAAGCCGCGCGAGATCGCCGCCTGCCTGACCTGCCTGCTGGCCGGCGGCCATCTGCTGATCGAGGACCTGCCCGGCGTGGGCAAGACCACCCTGGCCCACACCCTGGCGCTGACGCTGGGCCTGGCCCACGCCAGGGTGCAGTTCACCGCCGACCTCATGCCCAGCGACCTGATCGGCGTGAGCGTGTACGAGCGCGACAACGCCGGCTTTGTCTTCCACCCCGGCCCGGTGTTCAGCCAGGTGCTGCTGGCCGACGAGATCAACCGCGCCGGCCCGCGCACCCAGAGCGCCCTGCTCGAAGCCATGGAGGAGCAGCAGATCAGCGTCGACGGCCTGACCCGCCCGCTGCCCGCACCCTTCTTCGTCATCGCCACCCAGAACCCGCTGGAGCAGCTCGGCACCCATCCCCTGCCTGAGAGCCAGCTCGACCGCTTCCTCATGTGCATCACCCTGGGCTATCCGGACGCCGCCGCCGAGCGTGAACTGCTGGCCGGTGCCGACCGCCGCAGCCTGCTCAAGAGCCTGCACCCGGTGATGAGCGCCAGCGAGCTGCAGTCCGTGCAGGCGCGGGTGGCGCAGGTGCATGCCGCCCCGGCGCTGCTGGACTATGTGCAGGCCCTCATCGCCGAAAGCCGCAACGGCCGCTGGTTCGTCACCGGCCTGTCGCCGCGCGCCGGCCTGGCCCTGCTGCGCGCCGCGCGTGCCCACGCCCTGCTGGCCGGGCGGGACTACGCCAGCCCGGACGACGTGCAGGCGGTCGCCCTGGCCACGCTGGCGCATCGGCTGGTGCCGACAAGCGCTGGCACACCGGGCAGCGGCAGCATGGCGGCCGCCGACAGGGGCAGCCGCGCGACGCCCTCGACGGGCCCGACCGCGACGGCGGCTGGCGCCGTCCACACGCCGCGCAATGCCAGCCAGATCCGCCTGCAGGCCATGTTGCAGGCGGTCGGACTGGTCTGACGCTGCCACATGCCCTTGTCCAGCCACCTGGCGACCACCGCCTGTCGCACGTGATGCGCTCGCCCCGCGCCTTGCTGCGCCAACGCCTGGACCGCTGGTGGGCACGGCGCCATCCCCCCGCCGACAGCGTGCTGCTGGAGCAGCGCACCATCTACATCGTGCCCACGCGAGGTGGCTGGTGCTGGGCCGCCATGGTGCTGGTGCTGCTGCTGGGCGCCATCAACTACCAGCTCAACCTGGGCTATCTGCTCTGTTTCGTGCTGGCCGGCGTGGCCCTGGTGTCCATGCACAGCTGCCACGCCACCCTGCGCGGCCTGCGCTTCACGCTTGCGCCACCCGAGGGCGTGTTCGCCGGTGCCCGCGCCACGCTGGACGTCACCGTGCAGGCCGAGCGCGGCAGCCGCGCGGCGCGCCACGGCATCGGCCTGGTGATCGAGCCGGGTGGCGAGGCCGACTGGGTCTGGGTCGAGATCGCCGCCACGGTCTCGCAGGCGAGCACACACTTACCCACCCACGTCGTGCTGACGCTGGCCTGCCTCCACCGGGGCCGCCAGGTCGTGCCGCGCCTGCGCATCGAGACCCGTTTCCCCTTCGGCCTGTTTCGCGCCTGGTCGTTCTGGCAACCGGCCGCTGCGGTGCTGGTCTGGCCAGCGCCTGAACACCCGCTGCCGCCCTGGCCGCAGTTGCCGGCGCTGCGCCACCCGCAGCCGCCTGAACGGCTGCCGCAGCGCGCTCGGCATGCGCCCGAAGATCCGCTCGACGTCGACGGCGTGCGCCCATACCGCATCGGTGACAGCCCCCGCCAGGTGGCGTGGAAGAAATCCGCCACCGCGCTCAACAGCGGCGCGCAACACGCGCTGGTGAGTCGTAGCCATGGTGCCGCGGCCAGCCATGCCAGCCTCGCGCTGAACTGGCAGCAGGCCGGCGCCGACGCCGCGCCGGCCCCGCCCGGCGCCAGCGCGCCGCTGGGGACCTCCGGCACTGCGCATGGCCCGGCCGCCGACGGCGACGCCCGCCTGGCCCGTTTGTGCGCCTGGCTGCTGCAAGCCGAAGCCTGCGGCCTGGCGTGGTCGCTCGACCTGCCCGGCGGTGTGCATCTGCCCGCAGGCCATGGGGCAGGCCAGCGCCTGGCCGGCCTGCGCGCACTGGCCCTGTTCGAGGTGGACGGCGCCCCACCTACCCATCCACCGCCCAAGCCACCGCCCAACCCACACCCCGTGCCATGAACCGTGCCCTCCAGCGCCACGCCGATCGCGCGGGCCGAGCCGGCGCGGCAGCCACGCCGCTGCACGCCGGTGTCACGTCGCCCGGCGCAGCGCCCGCCCGGCCTGACGCCACCGCGTCGACACGCTGGCCCGTGCTGACGCGTGAGGCGCGCGACACCCTGTTTCTGCTCGCCGTGCTGGCCTGGACGCTGCTGCCCCAGCTCGGCCGCGTGCCTTTGTGGTGCTCGGGTTTCGCCCTCGGCGCGCTGGCCTGGCGCGGTCTGCTGGCCTGGCGCGGCGCACGCCTGCCGCCCGGCTGGTTGCGCCTGTTGATGCTGGCCGGGTTGATTGCGCTGGCGGCGCGCAGCTATCACAACCTGCTGGGCAAGGAAGCCGGCGTGGCCCTGCTGGTCGCCCTGGCCGGGCTGAAGACGCTGGAGTTGCACGCGCGGCGCGACATCGCCGTCGTCTTCGGCCTGGGTCTGTTCCTGGTGCTGGCCAACTTCCTGTACTCGCAGTCGCTGGCCACCGCCCTGGTCATGCTGGTGGCGGTCAGCGGCCTGCTCACCGCCTTGGTGCTGACGCAGATGCGGGCCGGACGCCCCAGCCTGTGGGGCGCCCTGGGTGTGGTGCTGCGCCATGCCGTGCTGGGCGCGCCGTTGGTGGCGCTGCTATTCCTGCTCTTTCCGCGCATCGCGCCGCTGTGGGGCGTGCCGGGCGAGGCGGGCGGGCGCACCGGCCTGTCCGACCAGCTCGAACTCGGCAGCGTGGCCGAGCTGGCCAGCGACGACGCGCTGGCGCTGCGTGTGCGTTTCCTCGCCGACCCTCGCCAGGCCGGCGCCGGTGGTGGCGCCGGTGGTGGCGCCGGTGCCGGTAGCGCCGACGCAGTGCGCACTGCGGCCCCGCCGCCGGGCGAGCTGATCTATTTCCGCGGCCCGGTCCTCAGCCGCATCGATCCCAGCGGCAACCCCTTGCAGCCGCGCTGGCGCGCCGCCGACCCCTTGCACGACGTCATTCCGCCCAGTGACGAACTCGGCCCGCTGCAGTTCAGTGTCGCCGGCACACCGGTGAACTACGAGATGACCCTGGAGCCGCTGCGCGTGAGCAGCGTGCCCCTGCTGGAACTCACCGCCGAAGCGCCCGAACTCGGCGACGCCGCCCGTGCCGCCCTGCCCGGCCTGCAGCAGCACGACGATCTGCAATGGTCCAGCCAGCGCCCGCTCAACGAACGCGTTCGCCTGCTCGCACGCGCCTGGCCGACCTGGCGGCTGGCGACCGACCTCAGCCCGCCCGCCATCACTGCAGCCGCCGCCGGCCCGGTGCGCGGCGGGCCGAGCCGGCACGACCTGGCGCTGCCTGCAGCCAGCTTCCTGCGCACCCGCGCCTGGGTGCAGCAGGCCCTGGTCGGCAAGGTGCAGGTGAGCATGGCCGGCAGCGGCGCGTCCGCAGCACAGCCGGTGCCGGGCGGCCGCGCCGAGCTGGCGTCGCGCAGCGCGGCCGGCCTGGCGGCGGACGGTTATGCCCTGGCGCTGCTGGCTCACATCCGCAACGCCGGCTTCGTCTACACCCTGTCGCCCGGCCCGGTGCCACCGGGCGTGGACGCGCTGGACGACTTCTGGCTCGACCGCAAGCAAGGCTTTTGCGAGCACTACGCGGTGGCTTTCGTGGTGGCGTTGCGCAGCCTCGGTGTGCCGGCCCGCATCGTCACCGGCTACCAGGGCGGCCACGTCAACCCGGTCGACGGCGTGTTCGAGGTGCGCCAGAGCGACGCCCATGCCTGGGCCGAATACTGGCGCGACGGCACCTGGGTGCGCGCCGACCCCACCGCCGCGGTGGCGCCCGAACGGGTGCGGCAGACGCTGCGGCTGCGCCCGCCGCTCGGCCTGGTGGTGGGCACGCTGGGCCAGTTCGACCCCGCCATGGCCGAACGTCTGGCCCGCCTGCGCCAGCTCTGGAGCGCCGCCGACCACCGCTGGAACCAGTGGGTGCTCGACCACGACCAGCAGCGCCAGCTCGAACTGCTGCGCCGCCTGGGCTGGGCCGAGGCGGACAGCATCGACCTGCTGCGCACCCTGCTCATCGGCCTGGCCTTGATCGGCCTGGCGGGCGCGCTGTGGGCCGGCTGGGACGGCCGACGCGCACTTGGCCGGCCGCGCCGCGCCGACCCCTGGCTGAGCGGCTGGAGCGCACTGCAGCAGCGCTTGCGCGAGGCCGGCCTGGTCGACCTGCCGGCCACCGCCACCCCCGGGGCCGCCGCCCGCGCCGCCCAGGCCTATTGGGGCCCGACAGAAGCCGGCGCGCTGGTGCAGGCGCTCGAAGCGCTGGAGCGGCTGCGATACGCCGCGCCAATCGGCGCCGGCACGGCGCCGACTGACCGGGCTGGACACGCTTCGCAACGCCGCCTCAAACCCTTGTTGCGCCAGGCTCGGCATGCCCTGGCGCCATTGAATCGCTTGAGTCGATTGAGTCGGCCGGTCCGCGCGGTCCAGGTCGGACCGGACGGGCCGGGCGCGCCGGGTGCGCCCATCGCCGAGCGGCTCAACGACTCGCGCCCAGGGTGAGCGTCCAGTAGCTGACGTAGCGGGCGCCGGCCTGGCGGCTGCAGGCCAGGCCGATCTCGCGCACCTTGGGGTGCATCAGGTTGGCGCAGTGGCCGTCGCTGGCCATCCAGCTGGCGAGCACCGAATCCACGCTGGTCTGGCCGGCGGCGATGTTTTCCGCCGCCAGGCTGTAGTCATAGTTGGCCTGGCTCAGGCGGTCAAGCAGCGTCTGGCCGGACGGGCTGGTGTGGGCGAAGTAGTTGGCGCTGGCCATGTCGGTCGAATGTTCCATGGCCGCGGCGTACAAGCGGGTGTTCCAGACCACCGCCTGCGCCGGCGCATACCTACCCCGCGCGCCGCAGCTGGCACCCTGTGCCCTGAGGGCGTTGATGCGCTGCAACAGGACGTCGATGTGCTCATTCAGGCCGCAGTCCGCCAGCGGCGGCTGGCTGCTGGAACGGGTGTCGGTCGCCGCGCCGACCAGTGCCAGCGCACTGGCCGTCATGCCGCTGGAGGTGATGCTCGACGTCACGTTGGCGGTCACGCCGGCCGATGCGACATTGCCTGCCGCGGCAACTGGCCCGACCGGCGCCGCCGCCGCGCTGTTGCTGCCGAAGCTGCCGGTCGCAGCGCCGGCCAGACTCGGACTGACGGCAGCTGTCGGCGGCGTGCCATTCACCTGGGCGGCCAGCGCGGCACCGCCGGTCGCGACATTGGCGCCCACTGCCGAACCGGCAGGTCCCGCCGGCGCGCCCTGACCGCCACCACAGGCCACCAGCGCAGGCCCCAGCACGCTGCACAGCGCCAGGGCCAGGATGTGGCGGCCGCTGCGGCTCGGCACCGAGGCGCCGGTCTGGGCCCTACCAAGCGTGTCGAAGGTGATGATCGCGGGGATCGTGTCGGGCGTGACGTTCGAGAGGTGGGGCATGACGGACGGGCGGGTTCGGCAAGGTTCCTGGGGCGCGACGTCGATGCACCGGGCTGCCCGGATTCGGCGGCAAGCGGTGGCTGCAGAGGTGGCGTGTTTTTTCAGTATGGTGAGAAGGCCGGTTCCAGCAGACCCCCCGAACAGGGAGGGCCACCACCCCGGCCCGGGGCCTCGTGCCTTCCTGCCGGCGCAACTGCAAGCAGTCGTTGCAGTTGCTGCGGCGGGTTGCAAACGGGGCCGGGGCAGGTGCCTGTACGCCACACCGTGCCGCAATGCCGGGCGCGGCTGCGATAGTGGTGGCCGCGCCGGGCGCAGCCCGGTCCAGCCCAGCCCGGCCCAACCCTTACGCGCGCCGCGTCGCCGCTGCCGCGCCCACCTGTTCCCGCCGATCCAGCCGAGGAGCCCCCCATGACCAGCGCCCCACCCCCGTCTCACGCCGCCCTGCCCTCAGCCTGCGCCACGCCTGCGCCACGGCGCCCGGACGCGGACCTGCAGCCCATCGCCGAGACCTTGCTGCAGGCGCGCGCCACCGCGCGGCAGCTCGATCCATGGAGCGGCCGCGCGGCCGGCCTGACGCTGGCCGAGGGCTACCGGGTCGCCGCCCTGTGCCGGGCACGCCGGGTGGACGCAGGCGACACGCTGGCAGGCCGCAAGATCGGCTTCACCAACCGGCAAATCTGGGCCGAATACGGCGTCTGGGCGCCCATCTGGGGCTCGGTCTATGCCAGCACCCTGCAGTTGCTGGACGAGGCACCCGCCGCCGCCGGGCCGGCGCTGGCCGCATTGCTTGAACCCGGCGCTGGCGCCGGCGCGGCGGTGGCCACGGGCAGCGCGCATGGCACACACGTCGACACTGCCGTCGACGCAGAAACCGGCCGCAACGCGGCTGACGACACCGGTGCCGACGAACTCGACCCCGAGGTGAGCGCTGATCCATCGACCACCGCCACCCTCACGGCGCAGCTTGCCGGCACCTGCGAGCCGCGCATCGAGCCCGAGATCGTCTTCGGTCTGGCGCAGGCGCCGCGCCCGGGCATGAGCCTGGATGAGCTGCTGGCCTGCGTCGCCTGGGTCGCGCCGGGTTTCGAACTGGTGCACTCGCTCTACCCCGGCTGGCGCTTCGCGGCGCCTGACACCGTGGCCGCCTTCGGCCTGCACGCCAGCCTGCACGTGGGCCCGCGGGTGGCCTTGCCTCATGGTGATGCCGCCGGGCTGTCCGCCTGGCGCGAGGCGCTGGAAGAATTCGCCGTCGAGCTGCGCTGCAACGGCGAGGTGATGGACCGCGGCCAGGCTGCCAACGTGCTGGACGGCCCGCTGCACGCCCTGCGCCACCTAGTGGAGCTGCTGGGCGACGGCGCCGACCCGGACCAGCCGCCGCTGGCCGCCGGCGAGGTGGTGACCACCGGCACCCTCACCCGCGCCCTGCCGATCTACCCCGGCCAGCGCTGGACGGTGCAGCTCAGCGGCCTGCCGCTGCAGCGCTTCAGCCTGTGGTTGCGCTGATCCAGGCTCCCAAGCTGCTGCCGATCAAGCCAGCCGCAGTGGCAGCTCGCGCAGCCGCTGCCCGGTGAGCGCGAACAGCGCGTTGGCCAGCGCCGGGGCGACCGGTGGCACGGCGGGTTCGCCCACGCCTTCGGGGTCGGCGCTGCTGGCCATGAGATCGGTCTCGATGCGCGGGCACTCGGCCAGGCGCAGCACCGGGTAGTCGTGGAAGTTGCTCTGCTGCACCTGACCGTCGGCCCAGACGACCTCGCCGAAAAGCGCCGCACTCAGGCCGAAGACCACGCCGCCTTCGAGCTGCTGGCGCACGATGGCCGGGTTGATCACCCGGCCGCAGTCGATCACGCAGACCACGCGGTGCACACGGATTGGCCGGCCGGCCAGCGGGGCGGCGCCCGGCGCCAGCGACAGCTCGACCACCTGCGCCACCACGCTGCCGAAGCTGCGGTGCAGCGCCAGGCCGCGGGCCTGCGGCGCGCCGTCCGGCGCCGGCGGCAAGGGCCGGCCCCAGCCGGCCAGCTCGGCGCAGCGGCGCAGCACTGCCAGTTCGCGCGGATGGCGGGCCAGCAAACGCTCGCGCCAGGCCAGCGGGTCGACGCCGGCGGCATGCGCCACCTCATCCATGAAGCTTTCCTGGAAGAAGGCCTGGTGCGAATGGCCGACCGAGCGCCAGAAGCCCACCGGCACCGGCAGCTCGACCAGCGCATGGGCGGCGCGTACGGCGGGGAATTCGTAACCCTGGTCGATGCGGCCCTCGGCGGCGGTCTTGTCCGGCCCAACACCCGGCAGGCCCCAGTGACGCTTGAGCACCTGGTGCACGATGGACTGGCCGGCGCTGACCGAACGCCAGGCCAGCAGCCGGCCCTGGGCGTCCAGCCCGGCCTCGCAGCGCGCCACGCTGGCCGGGCGATAGAAGTCGTGGCGCAGGTCCTCCTCGCGCGACCAGACGGTCTGCACCGGCCGGCCTGGCAGGGCGGCGGCGACTTCGGCGGCCTGGGCGACGAAGTCCACTTCGAGCCGGCGGCCGAAGCCGCCGCCGATGAGTTGCGGGTGCAGTTGCACCTGGGCCGGCTTGAGGCCCAGCACCCGGGCAGCCGCTGCCCGCGCCAGATCGGGCACCTGGGTCGAGACCCAGACCTCGGCCGCCACCGGTTTGCCCTGACCGTCCACCTCGACCTTGACGGTGCAGTTCAGCGGTTCGAGCGCGGCATGAGCGAGGTAGGGCACGGCATACCGCGCCTCAACGCGGCGCGCCGCGCCGGCCATGGCCGCGCGGGTGTTCCCCTCATCCAGAAAGGCAAAGCCGGGCTGATCGTCGAGCGGCGCGGCAATGGCGGCGTCCAGGCTGGCACGCAGGCCGGCCGACGACGGCAAGCCGGCATCGGCCTTCATGTCCGCCGCGGCAGCGCTGCCCGGGCCGCCCGTCGGCGCACGCCAGCGGATCGCCCCGGTCGCCTGCGCCAAGCGCAGCGCCAGCATGGCTCGCCAGGAGTTGCCGGCGATCACCGCCACGCCGGCCGGTGCGCCGTGGCGTGCCGCGCCTGGCGTGCCCGGGGCGCCGACGGTGAACACCTTGAGCACACCGGGCTGGTCCTTCTGCAGCCGTTCGGGGTCCAGGCCCGCCAGCGTGCCGCCCAGGGTCGGACTCATCAACACGCTGGCCCAGACCATGCCGGGCAGCCGCACGTCGATGCCGAACACCGCGCTGCCGTCGCTCTTGGCCGCGCTGTCGCGCCGCGCCAGCGGCTGGCCAAGCAAGCCCCACTGCGCCGCGGGCTTGAGCGCCACGTCGGCCGGCACCGGCAGGCGCGCCGCAGCGGCGGCCAGTTCGCCATACCCCAGGCTGCGCCCCGCCGACCCGCCGTGGAGAACCTGGCCGGCGCGGGTGTGCAACTCGGCCACCGGCACCTGCCAGCGCGCGGCCGCCGCAGCCAGCAGCATGGCGCGGGCACTTGCGCCAGCCTGGCGCATGGGCGCCCACAAGTCCTTGATGCTGGACGAGCCGCCGGTCATGTTGAGGCCGATCTCGCGCATGGTCTTGGCGGTCAGCCAGCCGCCCAGGTGCTTGAGCACGCTGTCCGAGTCGGGATGGAAGGGCAGCCCGTCAACCAGCGTGGCGAGGTTGTTGTAGATCGGGTCGATGGGCGCCGGCGCGGTGACCAGCCTGTCCCAGTCGGCGTCCAGTTCCTCAGCCAGCAGCATGGCCAGCGACGTGCTCACGCCCTGGCCCATCTCGACGCGCGCCAGCAGCACGGTGACCTGCCCGTCGGCGTCGATGCGCAACCAGCCGTTGAGCGCCTGCGCGCCGGCCAGGGCCAGGCCGCCATCCGGCACCAGGCGCTGACGCGGCGGCATCACACCCCAGCCCAGCACCAGCGCCCCCGCCACGCCGGCCACGCTGCCCAGGAGGATGCGACGTCGAGTGGTAGCGGGCATGGTGCGCAAGCCTGGTCGAGCAATGGACCTGATCAGTGTAGGCAGCTCCTGCCGCGCTTGTCGCCACCGCACTTGTCGTCACAGACCGCGCAGCCGTTGTTAGCGCCGACAATGCCGGGCGCTCCCTGCCCAGCCCAGATTATTTGGCGCTCGGCCAGCCGGCCCCCCCTCCGGCATCACCCCACCCACGCCAGGCCGCCCCATGTTCACCGACCTCATCGCCGCGCCGCCGCGCCCCACCGGCACCGCCGCGGTCGCAACTGACGCCGTGCCGGCGCGCGAACGCTTTCTGCAGCTGCTCACGCGCTGCCTGGACGACGCCAGCCTGGTCAAGCTCAGCCTGGCCCACTACACCGGTGCCCAGCCCGACGCCGGCCTGACACTGCAGCGCCTGCTGGTGCGCCCCATCGTGCTGCGCGGCGAGCCGGCACTGCAGTTCACCTGGCGCTATGACACCCGCGACACGGTGAAGAACCATCCGCCCGGTGCAGGCCTGCAGGCCATCGCCGACGTGCTCGGCGTAGCCGGCTTCGAGACCGCCCACCTGGAGTGGCGCGACGGCGACAGTGGCAGCACTGGCGTCACACGACAGGCCGAGTTCCGCCACAAGCTCAAGGGCGGGCGCGACAAGAGCAAGCTGGTGCTGGGCAAGGCCAGCCCGGCGGCGCGCGACGCGGCGCCGGCCACGCCTGCAGACGCTGCGGCAGGGGGCGCCGAGGACGTTGCCGCCGCGCCTGCATCCGCCCTGGCGCACAACCGCAGCAAGCAGCGCGAGCTGAGCCTGGATCTGCCCTGCTGGGTCGACCTCGGCCTGAGCACGCCGGGCCCCGACGGCCACGCCCGCCTGGTGCCGGCCATGGCGCGCAAGTGGAAGCAGATCAACCGCTTCCTGGAGGTCGTCGGTGCCGCCCTCGAGCATTCCGCCCTGGCCGATCAGCGGCGCGTGAGCGTGCTGGACTTCGGCAGCGGCAAGGGCTACCTCACCTTTGCCATGCACGCCTGGCTCACCGCCCAGGGCAGGCAGGCCGCGGTGACCGGTGTGGAACTGCGCACCGGACTGGTCGAGCTGTGCAACAGCAGTGCACGTCGCCACGACCTGCAGGGCCTGGATTTCTCGGCCGGCGACGTGCGCGACTATCAGCCCGACCCGGTCGACGTGATGATCGCCCTGCACGCCTGCGACACCGCGACCGATCACGCCATTCACCTCGGCCTGCGCGCCGGGGCCCAGCTCATCGTGTGTTCACCCTGCTGCCACAAGCAGTTGCGCCCGCAGATGAAGAGCCCGCCCCTGCTGCGCCCGATGCTGCAGCACGGCATCCATCTGGGCCAGCAGGCCGAGATGGTCACCGACAGCCTTCGTGCCCTGCTGCTCGACGCAGCCGGCTACGACACCCAGGTGTTCGAATTCATCGCGCTGGAGCACACCAGCAAGAACAAGATGATCCTGGCCGTGAAGCGCCCGCACGACCCACCCGGCCATGCAGCCACGCTGATGGCTCAGGTGGATGCCATCAAGGCCTACTACGGCGTGACCGAGGTGTGCCTGCAGACCCTGATGCAGGGCGGTTGAAACGCCGCCGCTGGCGCCCCGCGGCCGCGGGATGGACAAGCTCGGAGATATTCCCCTGCCCGGGGGCAGACCTGGCTGAAAACCGCAAAGGCGTTTGATGCGGGAGATACGCCTGGCGTTATGACACGACCGCAAGCGGAAAATCACCCGCATCATTTTCGGGTCCGGCCTGAAAAGATCTGGACATTAATCAGTCGGGGTGAAGATCTTGCTGCCGCGATGCTCATCCCGAGCAACCGCTCGTTCAGAATATCCGGTATTGCCATCGATGCACCACGCGCGCACGTGTTACTCGCCGTAGCAGATTACCGGAGGGCGGCCACCTTGTTTTGTGCAACTAATCTCCCGCTTCATCGTCATCGACCCGGCCACGGTTTGGAAGGCAGGCGGACGGACAACAAAAACCGGCATGATAAACTTTGGCCACAGCTACAAATTCTGAAAACACCGAATGAAGCGGGCGGCCGACAAACCAGATGTGCGACGCAAAACTGCCGGTGTGGAGGCCATCGCGATCAAGAGTGCATCGATCGACGGTCTGGCCCTGGTGCTGCGAACGTCCGACATGAAGGTGCTGGCCGAAGAACTGGACAGCCGCTTCCGTGACACGGACCTGTCCATCACGCCGCTGCTGCTCGACGTCTCGGCGCTCGAGACTCAAGAACCTGAACTGCGCCTGGGCGAACTGATGGACCTGACCCGCCAGTACCAGCTGCAGCCGGTCGGCATAGTCGGCGCCCGCGGCGCCTTGCTGGACTCGGCCCTGACCCTGGGCCTGAACGACATTCCGGACCTCGGCGCCGGCTACCGCCGCGCCGGGGCGAATGAACGCAGCCGACGCGACGAGCAGGATGCCCAGCAGGCCCAACAGCAAGAGCTGCAGGATCAGGCGCAACGCCAGGCGGTCGACGAAGCCGTGCGTGAAGCGCTCGCCAGCCGCAGCGCACCCACCCTGATCGTCAATCGTCCACTGCGTTCGGGCCAGCGCGTCTACGCCCAGGGCGGCGATCTGGTCGTGTGCAGCATGGTGAGTCATGGCGCCGAGGTGCTGGCCGACGGCCATATCCATGTCTACGGCCCCTTGCGGGGGCGGGCGATCGCCGGCGCCAGCGGCAATGTGCATGCACGCATCTTCACCTCCTGCATGGAGCCCGATCTGTACGCCATTGCAGGCATCTATCACACCACCGATATTCCGCTGTCGGCCGAGGTGCACGGCAAACCCGCCCAGGTGAGGCTGGAGGGTGAGCGGCTCATCGTCGAACCCCTCAAGGGTTGATGTCCACCAATGTCGTCCGCCGGCGTTGAAACGATATCGAGCGCAGCAGCAGCAGCAGTCAAGGCAGTTTGAAAGGATCCGCCCATGAGCAAAATCATCGTCGTCACGTCCGGCAAGGGCGGGGTGGGCAAAACCACCACCAGCGCCAGTTTTGCGGCGGGCCTGGCCATGGCCGGGCACAAGACGGTCGTGATCGACTTCGATGTCGGTTTGCGCAATCTCGACCTGATCATGGGCTGCGAGCGTCGTGTGGTGTATGACCTGATCAATGTGATCAATCGCGAGGCCAATCTCAACCAGGCGCTCATCAAGGACAAGCACTGCGACAAGCTCTACATCCTGGCGGCGTCGCAGACCAAGGACAAGGAAGCGCTCACCAGCGAAGGTGTTGAACGGGTGCTCGATGAACTCGCGGCGCAGGGCTTCGATTACATCGTCTGCGATTCACCGGCCGGCATCGAAACCGGCGCCATGATGGCCATGTATTTCGCCGACAGCGCTCTGGTGGTGGCCAACCCGGAAATTTCGTCGGTGCGCGACGCCGACCGCATGCTGGGCATGCTCAACAGCAAGACCAAACGTGCGGTGGAAGGCCGCGAACCGGTCAAGGAAATGCTGCTGATCACCCGCTACAACCCCAGCCGGGTGGTCGGCGGACACATGTTGACGCTGGACGACATCCAGGAAATCCTGCGCACGCCGCTGATCGGCGTGATACCCGAATCGGACATGGTGCTGCAGGCCTCCAATCAAGGCGTGCCGGTGGTTCACATGGCCAAGTCCGATATATCCGAAGCCTATCTCGACGTGGTCCAGCGCTTTCTCGGCAATGAACGCCCGATGCGATTCACCGAACCCGTCAAGACCGGATTTCTCAAGCGCATGATCAATGCAATGAGCTGAGAGGCCATCATGTCTGCTTCAGGATTCTTTCGCACCATGTTCGGAGAAAAGAAGTCCACTGCCAGCGTTGCCAAGGAGCGTTTGCAACTCATCCTGGCGCACGAGCGCAATGACCGCAACGGGCTCAACAAGGATTTCCTGCCGCAACTCCACAAGGAACTCATCGCGGTCATCTCGAAATACGTCCAGGTGAATATGGACGACATCAAGATCGAGATGAGTCATCAGGACCGGCTGGATATCCTGAACGTGCAGATCGAACTGCCCGACACGCCGCGTTGAAACGCCTCGGGGCGGCGATGTCCGCGAAGCCACCGAGATGGCCCCGGCCCACCGAACCGCCCCATGCGCGACCTGCCCCCCTGGCTCAAGATCACCACCGTCTGGCTGCTGCTAGGCACGGTTGTCTTTTTGGCCGTGTCATGGCTGCAGGCCGACCGGCAGCGTGCGCGTTTCAACGCCAGCGGTGGGGTGATCGAACTCCAGCGTGCACCCGATGGTCATTTCCACTGGCCGGGCCAGGTAAACGGCATCGCGGTCGACTTCCTCGTCGACACCGGTGCCACCCGCACCACGCTGCCTCGGTCGCTGGCTGACGCCGCCAGACTGGAGCGGCTGGGCAGCCTGCGCTCCGATACCGCCGGCGGAACAGTCACCGGTGAACTCGCCCGCGCTGATCTGCGTCTTGAAGGCGGCGTGCAACTGGACCAATGGCAGGTGGCGGTGCTGCCCCGACTTTCTTCGCCGCTGCTGGGCATGGATGTGCTGGGCCGCACACGCTTCAATCAAGACGGCGGGCGGCTGCGCATCGAGGCCGCAGGCAACGACCACCTGCGCCCCGCCCCGCTGCAGCGCCAGGCCGGAGCAGTCGGCCCGGGCAGCCTGGGTCTGGCCGCGCTGGGCAGCGCGTGGCGGGCCGGCACCACGGCCACCGGCGCTCCCCAGCTCGCGCTCGCCCCAGCCTCAAGCGCTGCCCCATGTTCGCCGCTGCCAACGCCCCCCAGCCGGGCCGACCTGCTGGAGGCCGTGCGCAGCGCCACCGACCGCGGCTTCCTGTGGCGGCTGGAACAGGGCGGCCACACGTCCTACCTCTACGGCAGCGTGCACGTCGGCAAGCTGGCGTGGCTGTTTCCCGGCCCACGCACCCAGGCGGCGCTGAACAGCGCCGACACCCTGGCCCTGGAGCTGGATCCCACCGATCCTGCGGTTGCCCAGGCTGCCCAGGACATGGGCAGACCCGCCCCGGCCGGCACGCAGCCACCCTCCGCAGCACAGCCTCAGCCCGGCGCGCCGGCACAACCCCATGCGCAGGCCCAGGCCGATGCGCAACAAGTTCAGTCGACCAACCTCCATCGCACAGAACGCCTGCTCACCTTGTTGCGGCGCGAATGCCTGCACGACGGTCCGCTCGCGCAGGCGCCCAGCCTGACCCAGGCCTATGCCCTGGTCAGCCTGGCGGGCCGTCCCGACGGGCTGGAGGCGGCCTATGGCCAGGAAATCGCCTTGGCGACCCAGGCGCGCCAGCGCCACCTGCCGGTGGTGGCACTTGAAAGCATCGAGACCCAGCTGGCCGCGCTGACGCCGCAGGACCCCGCAGACATTCCCGCCATGGTCGACGCGGTGCTCGACCAGCTTGAAAACGGCGTCGCCCGCCAGGTACTGCGCCGCCTGGCCGACAGCTGGGAAGCCGGCCGACTGGACGAACTCGCCAACTACGCCGCCTGGTGCGAATGCGCCAACACGCCGGAAGAACGCGCGCAGTTGGTGCGCCTGAACGACGACCGCAACCCCGGCCTGGCCGCTGGCATCACCCGTCTGCACCGTGACCAGGGCAATCGTGTCTTCGCCGCTGTCGGCGCCCTGCACATGACCGGCCCCGCCGCCCTGCCCCTGCTGCTGCAACGCCAGGGCTTCGTGGTGACGCGAGTGCTCTCTCCTTGAACACGTCGAGGGCTGCGGTCAAGCGAGCCGCCACCGCGGGGGTCATCGGCGCGTTCGACGGCCGGTCTTCGCGGCTCAGCCCTTCTTGGCCACCAGCGTCAGGATCTCGTAGCTGGCGACCAGCGCTCCGTCCTGGTTGGTGACCTGTACATCCCAGCCCACCACGCCTTGGGGCGCGACGCCGGGTTTGCTCGGCTTGTCGATCTTGCGCTTGCAGGTCAGGCGGGCCTGGATGGTGTCGCCGATGCCCACGGGCTTGACGAAGCGCAGCGTCTCCAGGCCGTAGTTGGCCAGCACCGGGCCGGGCGCAGGGCTGACGAACAGACCCGCCGCAGCACTCAGGACGAAATAGCCGTGGGCAATCCGTTTCCCGAACGGACTGTCCTTGGCCGCGATCTCGTCGAAGTGCATATAGAAATAGTCGCCCGAGATCCCACCGAAGGCGACGATGTCGGCCTCGCTGACGGTGCGGCGGTGGGTGAGCAGGCTGTCGCCCACCTGCAGGTCGTCGAAGTACTTGCGGAAGGGATGCACCTCGCTCTCGTTGACCTGGGCGCCGCGCACGTATTCACCCGTCACCGCCGCCAGCATGGTAGGTGAACCCTGCACCGCGCAGCGCTGCAGCATGTGGTGCACGGCGCGGATGCCGCCCAGTTCCTCCCCCCCACCGGCGCGGCCCGGGCCGCCGTGCTTGAGCAGCGGCAGCGGCGAGCCGTGGCCGGTGGATTCGGGCGCGGCTTCGGCGTCCAGGATATGCAGCCGGCCGTGGTGGCGCGCCGCGACCGGAATGGCGCGCGCCGCGATGGCCGGACTCTTCGTCACCAGCGTGCCGACGAGGCTACCCTGGCCGCGGGCCGCCAGGGCCAGGGCCTCGTCGATGTCGTCATAAGGCATGAGCGTGCTGACCGGGCCAAAGGCCTCGAGCTCGTGCACCTTGGCATCACCCATAGGATCGCGGCACAGCAGCAGCGTGGGCGCGTGGAAGGCACCGTCACCGGTGCCATCGCCCAGCGGCACGAAGCCGTTGCCGGCGCCGTAGACGACCTCGTTGCCAGCGGCCAACTGAGCGACACGCGCCGCCACGTCGGCCAGCTGTTCGCGCGAGGCCAGCGCGCCCATCTTCACGCCTTCGACGGCGGGGTCGCCCACCTTGATGGCGGCCAGCCTCGCGTGCAGCTTCTCGGCCAGCGCGCCCAGGTGTGCTCGCGGCACGATGGCGCGGCGGATGGCGGTGCACTTCTGGCCGGCCTTGACCGTCATCTCACGAATTAACTCCTTGACGTAGAGGTCGAACTCGGCGTCGTCGGGCGTCACGTCGGGCGCCAGGATGGCGCAGTTGAGCGAGTCGGCCTCGGCGTTGAAGGGAATGCCGCTGCGGATGATGTTGGTGTGGGCCTTCAGCTTGGCGGCGGTGTCGGCGCTGCCGGTGAAGGTGACCATGTCCTGGCCGTCCAGGCGATCGAGCAGATCGCCGGTCGAGCCGATGACGAGTTGCAGGCTGCCCGCGGGCAGCAGGCCGCTTTGCTCCATCAGGCGCACCAGGGCTTCGGTCAGATAACTCGTCGAGGTGGCGGGCTTGGCAATGCAGGGCAGGCCGGCGAGGAAGCTGGGCGCGAACTTCTCCAGCAGTCCCCAGACGGGGAAGTTGAAGGCGTTGATGTGCACCACCAGGCCGCCGCGTGGCACCAGGATGTGGGTGCCGGCAAACCGGCCGGCCTTGCCGAGTTGCAGCGCCGGGCCTTCATGCACCACGTTGCCGCTGGGCAGCTCGTTGGCACCGGCGCTGGCGTAGGCGAACAGGGTGCCTGTGCCGCCCTCGATGTCCACCCAGGAATCGGCGCGTGTGGCGCCGGTGTGCACGCTCAGGGCGTACAGCTCCTCCTTGCGTTCGACGAGGAAGGCGGCGAGCTTCTTCAGGCGTGCGGCGCGGGCCTGGAAGTCCAGCGCCAGCAGGGCCGGCACACCCACCGTGCGGGCGTGGTGGGTAGCCTCGGCGAAGTCGATGGCCTCGGCATGCGTGACGGCCACGCCGCGGCCGTTGATGGCGCTGGCCAGGGTCTGGGCCGGCGTGCGGCCGACCCAGCGGCCGGCGATGTAGCTCTGGAGTTGTTCCATGGCAGGCGTTCCCGGTGTGCAGGCGAGGGTCAGAAATGCATGGGGCCGGCCCAGGCCGACCCGCCACGTCCGTGCCGGAGGATCACTGCGGCTGGTACTTCCAGCCACCGTTCTCGATCTTGACCATCACGCGGGCGCGCTGGTCCATGCCCAGGTGGTCCTGCGCGGTAGTGTTGAAGATGCCGTGGGCGCCGGGCACGTCCTTGAGGGTTTCCAGCGCGTCGCGCAGCGCGGCGCGGAAGGCCGGTGTGCCGGGCTGGGCCTTCTTCAGCGCCGCCGGAATGGCGGCGGTCATCATCACGCCGGCATCCCAGGCATGGGCGCCGAAGGTGGAGGTGCTGCCGGCGCCGTGTGCGGCCTCGTACTTCTGCACATAGGCCAGGGCGGTCTTGCGCACCGGGTGGTTGTCCGGCAGTTGCGCCGCCACCAGCACCGGGCCGGCAGGCAGGAAGGTGCCTTCCAGATCCTTGCCGCCCACGCGCAGGAAGTCGTTGTTGGCCACGCCGTGGGTCTGGTACATCTTGCCGGCATAGCCGCGCTCCTTGAGCGCCTTCTGCGGCAGGGCGGCCGGCGTGCCCGAGCCAGCGACGAGGATGGCATCCGGATTCGCGGCCTGCAGCTTGAGCACCTGGCCGGTGACCGAGGTGTCGGTGCGGGCATAACGCTCGCTGGCCACGATCTCGATGCGCTTGAGCGCCGCCGCCTTGCTGAACTCGGCGAACCAGCCCTCGCCATAGGCGTCGGCAAAGCCGATGAAGCCGACCTTCTTCACGCCCTGGTTGGCCATGTGGGTGGCGATGGCCAGCGACATCATGATGTCGTTCTGCGGCGTCTTGAAGACCCAGCGGCGCTTGTCGTCCATGGGCTCGACGATGCGGGCCGAGGCGGCCATGGAGATCATGGGCGTGGCGGCCTCGGCCACCGCGTCGATCATGGCCAGCGAGTTGGGTGTGGTGGTCGAGCCCAGGATGACGTCGACCTTGTCCTCGGCGATCAGCTTGCGCGCATTGGCCACCGCCTTGGTGGTGTCGCTGGCGTCGTCGAGCACGATGTAGTTGATCTTCTGCCCGGCGATGGTGGTGGGCATCAGCGCCACGGTGTTCTTTTCCGGAATGCCCAGCGAGGCGGCCGGGCCGGTGGCCGAGACCGTCACGCCCACGGTGATGTCGGCCAGGGCGGCGCTGCTGGCAGCGGCCAGCACGGTGGCGGCGCACAGGGCGCGCAGGGTGGCGGTCGTGTTCTGGGTCAGCGTCATGCTGCTTGTCTCCGAGGGGTAGGGATGGAAAGGCCGGGTACGGGGGGATGGGCGGCCGCGGCCGGCGCCGCGAGCCGGGCCGCCGGCAGTGCAGCCAGGCCGCCGAGAAAGAGTTCGGCCACCAGCGGCGCCATGTCGGCGTGGCTGAGCGAGCCGCCCGGCTTGAGCCAGGTGAACATCCAGTTGATCATGCCGAACAGCAGCATGGCGAGCGGCTTGGCCAGTTCGTCGGCCACCAGGCCGGGGCGCTGGGCGGCGACGAGTTCGGCGAAGGCAGCGACCACTTCGCGCTGGCCGGACAGCACCCGCTCGCGCTCGGCCTCGCCCAGATGGCGCTCGTCCTCGGTCAGCACGCGGTGCTGGTGCGCCGCGTCGGCGTAGGCCTCGACAAAGGCCAGGATGAGGCGGTGCAGGTGCACGCGGGCGTCCAGCGCGTCGTCGGTGGCCTGCGCGGCCACGTCCTTCACCAGCGCCTTGAGCCGTTCGACGTGGGTCTCGCAGATCAGCGCCAGCAACTCGTGCTTGTCGCGCACATAGTGGTACAGCGCCGGCTTGCTCACGCCGCAGGCGGCGGCCACCTCGTTCATCGAGGTGCCGGCATAGCCCTGGCGGGCGAACAGCGCCGCCGCCTGCGCGAGGATGGTGTCGCGCTGGACGTCGTAGCCGCTGGAGCGGGGGCGGGCCATGCTGTTGCCTGCTGGGGGATCAGAAGGTGCTCAGGGACCGTCGCGAGCGGCCCGAGCTTGCGTCGAGTCGCACAGCCGTACACCCGTACGGCGAGCAACGCAGGCGCGAGAGCGGGTTGCGCAGCAGGTCCATGGGCGCCTTCTCAGCGTTCGTCGAAGCTAACGACTACCCGCTCGCTGAGCGGATGGGCCTGGCAACACAACACGAAGCCAGCGGCCACCTCGGCCTTGTCGAGGGCGAAATTGCGGTCCATGCGCACCTGGCCCTCGACCACCTTGGCGCGGCAGGTCGAGCACACGCCACTCTTGCACGAGTACGGCGCCTCCAGCCCGCCGGCGGCGATGGCGTCCAGGATGCTGGGCATGCCGGTGCGGAAGTCGACCGCGCGGCTCAGGCCATCGCGCACCACGGTGATGACCGCCTCGGGCGCGTCACCCGGCAGCACCGGGTGGACCTGGGCGGCAGCGCCATCGGGCGCGCCGAATCGTTCGATGTGCAGGCGCTCGGCCGGCAGGCCGGCCTGGACGAGCACCGCCTCGGCCGCCTCGATCACGCCCAGCGGGCCACAGACGAAGGCGTGGTCGACATCGCTCACGTCCACCACGGTGGCGAGGAACTGGCCGAGCTTGGCCGCATCGAGCCGCCCGGCGTTGAGCGGCGCGTCGATCTGCTCGCGCGAGAACACCGGGTGCAGGGCCAGGCGGGTGAGGAAGGTGTTCTTGAGGTCCTCGATCTCCTCCTTGAACATCGTGCTCTTCTGGCTGCGGTTGCCGTAGATGAGCGTGAAGCGGCTGGCCGGCTCGCTGGCCAGCACGGTCTTCATGATGGCCAGGATGGGCGTGATGCCGCTGCCGGCGGCGATGGCGAGGTAGTGCCGTCCAACTGCGTCATTGGCCGCCTCGCCGTCCTGCGGCAGCACGAAGTGGCCCTGCGGTGGGAACACCTGCAGCTCGTCGCCCGCCTTGAGCGCATCGTTCACCCAACTGGAGAAGCGCCCACCGGCCACCTTGCGCACGCCTACGCGCAGCGCGCCGTCCTGCAGGCCCGAGCAGATGGAGTAGGAGCGGCGCAGGTCCTCGCCGCCGATGTCGGTGCGCAGCGTCAGGTACTGGCCGGGACGAAAAGCAAAGGTGTCGCGCAGGGCAGCCGGCACCTCGAAGGCGACAACCACGGCCTCGTCGGTGTCCGCCTCGACCGAGGCGACGCGCAGGGGATGGAAATGCAGGCTGCTCATGGTGGAGACTGCTTTCTTTCTGTCCCGATCGTTCAGATCGGCTTGAAGTATTCGAAGGGCTCGCGGCAGGCGCGGCAGCGGTAGAGCGACTTGCAGGCGGTGGAGCCGAAGGCCGAGAGCCGCTCGGTGTCGCGGCTGTTGCAGCGCGGGCAGGCGAGCTTGAGCGTCTCGCGCAGGACGAAGTGCAGCACCGCGGCGCCGGGCGCGTCCGCTGACGTGGCGCCCGGTGCAGTGCCGTGCAGGCCGCAACTCGTCGAGACGTCGCCGCGCTGCGGCGGCACGATGCCGTAGGCGCCCAGCGCAGCGCGGCCGGATTCGCTGATCCACTCGCTGCTCCAGGCCGGCGCCAGGCGGCGCTCGATGCGGGCCTGGGCAAATCCTGCGGCGGCCAGCGCCTCCAGCGTCAGCGTCTCGATCAGCTCGGTGGCTGGGCAGCCGCTGTAGGTGGGCGTGAGCACCACGATGAGCGCGCCGTCGTCGGCCAGCCTCACCTCGCGGGCGATGCCCAGGTCGACGATGGACACCACCGGCACCTCGGGATCCATGACCCGCTCCAGCACGCCCCATGCGCGCTCGGCGGCGCCGGGTGCCGGGCTGTCGATGCTGGCAGCGTGTGCCGCGATCGCGTGCGCAGCGATGGCACCCATGCCGGCGTGATTCACCACACGCCCCCGGGGTAGGCGCGCTGCAGATGCTGCATCTCGGCCAGCAGATAGCCCATGTGCTCGCTGTGCACGCCCGCCTTGCCGCTGGAGCGGAAGCTGCCGGTGCGCGGCGTGCTGAGGCCGGCGGCGGACAGCACACCCGTCACCTCGGCCTGCCAGTCCGCCTGCAGTTCGGCCAGGGCCGGGCCCAGGCCGCTGGCGGCGGCCGCCCGCTCGATGGCGTCGCTCTCGAACAGCTCGGGCACATAAGGCCACAGGCGGTCGACCGCGGCCTGCATGCGCCGCGCCGATTCCGCCGTGCCGCCGCCCAGGCGCGCCACCCAGTCGGCCGCATGCTGCTGGTGGTAGCGCGCTTCCTTCACCGCCTTGCCGGCGATGGCGGCGAGTTCGCTGTCGGCGGACTGCAGCAGCCGCGTCCACAGCAGCTTCATCAGCGTGGCGAGTACCAGGTTGCGCGCCATGGTGTCGGCGAAGTCGGCGCCGCCGCGGCGCAGCGGCAGCTCGACCAGGGTCGGGTTGTGATAGTCACGCTCGTCGCGCAGGAAGGCGAACTGGTCCTCGTCATGCCCCGCGCCTTCGAGCGCGCCGGCACGGCTGTAGACCGAGCGCGCCTGGCCGATGAGGTCCAGCGCGAGATTGGTCAGGGCCAGGTCTTCTTCCAGCACCGGTGCGTGGCCGCACCACTCGGACAGGCGCTGGGCATGGATGAGGCAGGTGTCGGCAATGCGCAGCAGGTACTGCACATCGGCCGCGGGGCTGACTTGGATCGAGGCGGTCATGCTGTTTCGGCCCTGCTCACATGTGGTCGACTTCGGCCGGCAGCTTGTAGAAGGTCGGGTGGCGATACACCTTGTCCTCGGCCGGATCGAAGTACATGTCCTTGTCGGTCGGGTCGCTGGCGACGATCTGCTCGGAGCGCACCACCCACACGCTGGTGCCTTCCTGGCGCCGGGTATAGACCTCGCGGGCAAGCTGGATGGCCATCTGCGCATCAGGCGCATGCAGGCTGCCGCAGTGCTTGTGGTCCAGGCCAGCCTTGCTGCGGACAAAGACTTCCCACAGCGGCCATTCCTTGCGGGGCGTGGTGGAGCTTGCGGCGGTTGTGGTGGTGCTCATGATGCTGAGGGTCCGGATGGCTGTGAAATGGCGGGAGAGCGATCAAGCGGCGTGACGCGGGGTGGCGGCGGCGGCCTGCTTGTCCGCATAGGCCAGGGCAGCTTCGCGCACCCAGGCGCCGTCGTCCCAGGCCTTGACGCGCATAGCCAGTCGTTCGCGGTTGCAGGCACCTTCGCCGCCCACCACGCGCCAGAACTCATCCCAGTCGATGGCGCCGAAGTCGTAGTGCTGGCGCTGCTCGTTCCAGCGCAGCGCCGGGTCGGGCACGCTCACGCCCAGCACCTTGGCCTGCTCGACCGTGGCGTCGACGAACTTCTGGCGCAGGTCGTCATTGCTCACGCGCTTGATGCCCCAGCGCATGCTGTTGGCGCTGTTGGGGCTGTCGGCATCGGGCGGGCCGAACATCATCAGACACGGCCACCACCAGCGGTTGACGGCGTCCTGCACCATGGCCTGCTGCTCGGGCGTGCCGTCCTGCATCATGACCAGCAGGCTGTCGTAGCCCTGGCGCTGGTGAAAACTTTCCTCGCGGCACACGCGGATCATGGCGCGGGCGTACGGCGCGTAGCTGCAGCGGCACAGCGGCACCTGGTTCATGATGGCCGCGCCGTCGACCAGCCAGCCGATCACGCCCACATCCGCCCAGGTCAGCGTGGGGTAGTTGAAGATGGAGCTGTACTTGGCCTTGCCGCTGTGCAGCGCGCCCAGCAGCTCGTCGCGCGACACGCCCAGGGTCTCGGCCGCCGCGTACAGGTAAAGGCCGTGGCCGCCCTCGTCCTGGATCTTGGCCAGCAGGATGGCCTTGCGCTTCAGGGTCGGCGCCCGCGTCACCCAGTTGCCCTCGGGCAGCATGCCGACGATCTCGCTGTGTGCGTGCTGGCTGATCTGGCGGATCAGCGTCTTGCGGTAGGTGTCGGGCATCCAGTCCTTGGCTTCGATGAAGCCGCCGCCGTCGATGCGGGCGTCGAAGCGCGCCTGCAGCGCGGCGTCTTCCACCACACGCGGGGCGTCGTTACCGCCCTCACGCGCCATCGTGTCCATGGCTTGGGTATACATGGCTGTCCTTGGTTCAGGGTTGGAGGGGTGCGGGCAGCTCAGCCCTTGGGACGTTGGTCGATCACGCGCCTGGCTTTGCCGACCAGGGTGCGCTCGATCGAGTCCGGCTCGCCGATGACGATGTGGGCACTGATGCCCACCATGGTCTTGATGCGGTGCTGCAACCAGTGGCTGACCTCGGACCGGTTGAAGTCAGTCGCCGTCGGCAGGCGCTCGCAGCGCAGCTCGATCTGGTCCAGCGGCCCGTCGCGGCTGACGACGATCTGGTACTGCCCGGCCAGCTGGCCTTGCGCCAGCACGATCTCTTCGAGCTGGGTCGGGAAGACGTTGACGCCGCGGATGATGAGCATGTCGTCGCTGCGGCCCACGATCTTGCCCATGCGCCGCATGCTGCGCGAGGTGGGCGGCAGCAGGCGCGTCAGGTCGCGCGTGCGGTAGCGGATGACCGGCAGCGCTTCCTTGGTGAGGGTGGTGAAGACCAGCTCGCCCTCGCTGCCCTCCGGCAGCACCTCGCCGGTCTCGGGGTCGATGATCTCGGGGTAGAAATGGTCTTCCCAGATGACCGGGCCGTCCTTGCTCTCGATGCATTCGCTGGCCACGCCCGGGCCCATCACTTCGCTGAGACCATAGATGTCCACGGCGTCGATGCCTGCGCTAGTCTCGATGTCCTTGCGCATGGCCTCGGTCCAGGGCTCGGCGCCGAAGATGCCGACCTTGAGCGAGCTCTTCACCGGGTCCAGGCCCTGGCGGCGCATCTCCTCCACGATCACCTGCATGTAGCTGGGCGTGACCATGATGATGTCGGGCTGGAAGTCGGTGATGAGCTGCACCTGCTTCTCGGTCTGGCCGCCGCTCATGGGCACCACGGTGCAACCCAGGCGCTCGGCGCCGTAGTGTGCGCCCAGGCCACCGGTGAACAGGCCGTAGCCGTAGGCCACATGCACCATGTCGCCCGGCCGGCCGCCGGCGGCACGGATGGAGCGTGCGGCCAGGTCGGCCCAGGTGTCGATGTCCTTTTGTGTGTAGGCCACCACCGTGGGCTTGCCCGTCGTGCCCGACGAGGCATGCACCCGCAGCACCTGCTGGCGCGGCACGGCCAGCAGGCCGAAGGGGTAGTTGTCGCGCAGCGTGGCCTTGCTGGTGAAGGGGAACTTGGCCAGATCGGCCAGCGCCTTCAGGTCCGAGGGATGCACACCCTTGGAGTCGAACGCGGCGCGGTAGTGCGGCACCTTGTCGTAGGCGTGCTGCAACGTGGCTTTCAGGCGCTGCAGCTGCAGGGCCTGCAGCTCGTCGCGGCTGGCAGTCTCGATGGCTTCCAGGTCGCCGGGCTCGGGGCGCTTGACGGGCATGGCTGTTGTCTCCGGATCAGGTCGTTGTCGTGGGGTGGGGAGCGGCGGGCGGGCGCTGCGGCGCTCAGGCCGTCAGTCCGGGCACGGTCTGGCGGCCCTTCAGGCGGTAGGAGCGGCCGCGGAACACGCCGATCTGCTGGCCGTTCTGCTTGCTCACCACCACGTCGTAGACCCCCGTGCGGCCGGCCTGCTGCACCTCGTGCGCCACGGCGGTGAGCACGTCGCCCTCGTGGGCCGGCGCCATCAGGTCGACCGAGAAACCCGAGGCCACGGTCATCTCGTTGTAGGAGTTGCAGGCGTAGGCAAAGGCCGTGTCGGCCAGGGTGGCGACCAGGCCGCCGTGGATGATGGCGAAGCCGTTGAGCATGTCGGCCCGCACCGTCATGGTGACGGTGGCGCGGCCGGGCGCGATCTCGGTGATGGCCATGCCCAGGGCCTGGACGGCGCGGTCGTTGGCGTACATGCCGGCGCGCACACCCTCGGCGATGCGCTGGGCTGCGGCGGCGTTCGGGTCGGTGGTCGTCATGGGTTCGGTTCGGTACGGTTCGGTTCGGGGATCAGCGATCGATGAAGCGCGGCGCGCGCTTGTCGAAGAAGGCGCTCACGCCCTCGACGTAATCGGCCGAGCGGCCCAGGCGGGCCTGCAGGCGCGCCTCGTTGGCCAGGGCGTCGTCCAGCGTCAGGGTGGCGGCGGCGTCCAGCGCATTGCGGGTGGCGGCCAGGGCCTTCGAGGGCATGGCCGCCAGGCGTTCGGCCAGGGCCTGCACGGCGGCAGGCAGCTCGGCGTCGTCCACCACCTGCCAGATGGCACCCCAGGCCAGCGCCTGTTCGGCGCTGAGCTTGTCGCCCAGCATGGCCAGGGCCAGCGCACGCGGGCGGCCCAGCAGGCGCGGCAGCAGCCAGGTGCCGCCGCAGTCCGGCACCAGGCCGATCTTGCTGAAGGCCTGGATGAAGCTGGCACCCCGGGCGGCGATGACGATGTCGCAGCCCAGCGCCAGGTTGGCGCCGGCGCCGGCGGCCACACCGTTAACCGCCGCGATGACCGGCACCGGCATGGACTGGATGCGGTTGGCCAGCGGGCGGTAGCAGACCTCGATCAGGTCGCCGATGTCGGGCTGGTCGTGCGGCGCGGCGAGCTGGCCGGAGGCATCGCGGCGCGGAGCGATGGCCGGGTCGGTCAGGTCCTGCCCGGCGCAGAAGCCCCGGCCGGCGCCGGTGATGACCAGGGCGCGCACGCCGGCATCGCCGGCGGCGGCGTTCAGCGCCGCCAGCAGCTCGCCGTGCAGCGCGGTGGTGAAGCTGTTCAGCGCCTTGGGGCGATTCAGCGTGAGGGTGCGGACCGCGCCGGTCTGCGTGACGAGGACGAGGGCTTCGGACATGTTGGCATCTGGCATGTCGATCGGCTGGATCAACGTGGAGAGTGTGAGGTGCTGACCGAGGTCAATTAATTGACCGACCGGTAAGTAAATCTTATGGCCGGTCTTGAGCCAGCGCAAGGCCCGCCCTCCCCGGGCTTACCCCTAGGGCCGGCCGACCATAATGCCGCCGCCGAGCCAGCCGCCACGCTGCAGCTGCTGGCCGGCTCGAGCCCCCGCCCGTCCAGACCTGGGCGACCGGCCTTGTCCCTGAACCTGTGGAGATCCAACCATGCTGCTCTCGATCCTGCGCCGTGGCGTGCGCAACGCCCAGAACCTGCGACATGCGTCCCAGCCGCGCCGCCACACCGGCCTGTCCCGGCTGATGGCCGCCCCACTGCTGGCGCTGGGTCTGGCCGGCCTCGGCACCGCAGTGCGCGCTGCCGAACCGGCGGTGCTCAACGTCTACAACTGGTCGGACTACATCGCCGAAGACACCTTGAAGAACTTCGAGAAGGAGACCGGCATCAAGGTGCGTTACGACAACTACGACACCAACGAGATCCTGCATGCCAAGCTGGTGGCGGGCAAGAGCGGCTATGACATCGTCGTGCCCAGCGCCCACTTCGCCAAGCAGCAGATCGACGGCAAGCTGCTGCGCAAGCTCGACCGCAGCAAGCTGAGCAACTGGAACAACCTCGACCCGGCGCTGCTCGAGCAAATGGCCAAGGTCGACCCAGACAACCAATATTTGGTGGACTGGCTGTGGGGTTATGTCACCGTGGGCATCAATACCGCCAAGGTCAAGCAGGCGCTGGGCGGCGAAGCGCTGCCAGCTGACCCGTGGAAGCTGCTGTTCGACCCGGCCTATGCCAAGCGCCTGAAAAGCTGCGGCGTGAGCATGCTGGACTCGGCGTCCGAGGTGCTGCCGGTGGCCATGTTCTACGCCGGCAAGCCGGGCTACAGCACCAACGCAGCCGACTACCCCGCCGCTGCCGAGGTGCTCAAGACCATCCGTCCGTACGTGACGCGGTTCTCGTCGTCGGGCTACATCAACGAGTTGGTGGAAGGCTCGCTGTGTGTGGTGCTGGGCTATTCGGGCGACATCAACATCGCCCGCTCGCGCGCCATCGCCGCCGGCAAGGGCGACAACATCCAGGCTCTGGTGCCGCCGACCGGCGCCACGCTGTTCTTCGACTCGATGGCCATCCCGGCCGATGCGCCGCACCCGGACAACGCACACAAGTTCATCAACTACATCCTGCGCCCCGAGGTGCATGCCAGCCTGACCAACAAGGTCTTCTACGCCAACCCGAACAAGGCCTCGATGCCCTTCGTCAAGGCCGACGTGGCGAAGAACCCGACCGTGTTCCCGAGCGCCGAGGCACTGGCCCGCATGAACGCGCCGCAGAGCCTGCCGCAGGCCATCCGCCGTGTGCAGACGCGGGTGTTCACGCAATTCAAGGCCGGCAAGTAAACCGCCTGCCCCCGCCGGAGACCGCCATGCCCTGCTACGCCATCGAAGGTGTCATCCCGGTCGTCGAGCCGAGCGCCTATGTGCATCCCACCGCGGTGCTCATCGGCGACGTCATCATCGGCGCGGGGGCCTACATCGGCCCGCTGGCCAGCCTGCGCGGCGACTTCGGTCGCATCGTCATCGAGGCCGGCGCCAATGTGCAGGACAACTGCACCTTGCACGGCTTTCCGGGCGGCGAAACCCGGGTGGAGGTGGACGGCCACGTGGGCCACGGCGCCGTGCTTCATGGCTGCATCGTGCGGCGCGGCGCCCTGGTCGGCATGAACGCGGTGGTGATGGACGAGGCCGAGGTGGGAGAGTTCAGCATCGTCGCGGCCTGCGCCTTCGTGCGTGCCGGCGCCCGGCTGCCCGAGCGTTCGCTCATCGCCGGCCTGCCGGCCAAGGTGGTGCGCGCACTTACCGAGCAGGAGATCGCCTGGAAGCATGAAGGCACCCTGACCTACCAGGACCTGACGCGGCGCTGCCACGCCAGCCTGGTCGAGGTGCAGCCGCTGGCGGCGGTGGAGGCCGACCGGCCGCGCACCCAGGCGCCGCAGATCAAGTCGCTGGTGGCGACGCGACGCGGCGAAGCCTGAAGTTCGTCGCCTGAAGCGCCCGCCTAGACCCGCATGGGCTTGAAGCTCACCGCCACGCCGGTGGGCGTGACCTTGAGCTCCTCGGGCTGGGTGCCCAGGGTGTCGACCAGCTGGGCTATGCCTTTGGGCATGTGATAGACCGACAGGCCTTCGAGCAGGCTTTCGGCCAGCACCTTGGCGACCCGCTGCACCTGCGCGCCGATCACGCCCGGCACGCCCGGCAGGTCCAGCTTGTCCAGGTTGACATGCTGCAGTCGGACGCTGTGGTCGATCGGCTCGTAGCGCACCCCCGAACCGAAGCCGACACTGCCGCGGAAGCTGCGCCGGGTCACCAGCGTTTCCAGCAGCGCCACGTCGAACGCGGTGTCGATGCGGTTGGCCTCGGCATTCAGCTTGAGCGTGGGCAGCGACAGCGTGACGTCGAACACCTCGAGCAGGCGCTTTTGCTGCGGAAACTGGCCGGCCATCGCCTGGCGCAACTGGTCGGCGCTGATCTCGAAGTTCTTCAGACCACCCGGCAGGTTGGAACAGCCACCCAGGCTCAGCAGGCCCAGCCCGGCGCCCGCAGCCAAGCCCAGCGTCGCGCCCCGCGCCAGCAGGCGGCGCCGCGCAGCGGTCACGGCCTGAAGGGACACAGGCGCGACAGCTCGAGCTGAGCTGCCCATCGGTTCGGGGTGAGATGCGTCGGCATGAAGGGTGGACATGGGGCGAAACTCCGCAGGCAAGGTGACAACAGGCCGCATGCTGGCACAGCTTGGCGCCGCCCCGGCGCTTGACCTGCATCAGCCTGTGTCGATACATTACTGACCGGTTAGTCATTTATTTGCGCATAATGCGCTGCCGCCCCTGCAGTACACGAGCTGCTGCGCAAGCCTCATGCCCGCCACACCCCTACACGCCGTCGACCCAGCGTCGCCAGCACCCGGCCCTGCCACCGCCAGCTCGCACCAGCGCCGCAAGGCCGAGCGGCCGCAGGAACTCATCGCCGCCGCGCTCGAGCTGTTCGTCGAGAAGGGTTTTGCCAGCACCAAGTCCGAAGAAGTGGCACAGCGCGCCGGTGTGTCCAAGGGCACGCTCTACCTGTATTACCCGAGCAAGGAAGAGCTGCTCAAGGCCGTGATCCGCCAGTACCTGTCGAGCCAGATCGCCCAGGGCGCGCAGGATGCCCGCGCCCACCAAGGCAGCGCCGGCCAGGCCCTGCGCGGCCTCATGGTGGACTGGTGGACGCGTGTGTTCGACAGCCCAGCCTCGGGCGTGTTCAAGCTGCTCATCACCGAGGTGCGCAACTTTCCGGACATCGCCGAGTTCTACCAGCGCGAGGTCGTCGAGCCTGGCAGCCGGCTGATCAGCGAGCAGATCGAGCGCGGCATCGCCAGCGGCGAGTTCCGCCCGGTGGACGTCGAGGCGGCGGTGCACTCCATCGTGCTGCCGATGATCATGTTGTGCCTGCACAAACATTCGCTCGGTGTATGCAAGCCGGTGGCCTCGCTGCTGGATGCACGCGGCTTCATCGCCCAGCACATCGACCTGCTGCTGGCCGGCATGCAGGCGCCGGGCGCCGCCAGCGCCCACACCCCAGCCGCCGCCGCACCGGCGGCCAGGTCGACCGGAGCTGACGCATGACGCGCCAACGTCTCACTTGGGCCGCCGGCCTGCTCGTGGCCTTGCTGCTCGCCGGCGTGGTCGGCCGCAACGTGCTGGCCCGCCGTGCCGCCGAGGCCGGCACGACCCCCGCCGCCAACCCGGCGCTGGCCGCCGCCAGCGCCAGCCGGGCAGCACTGCGCGACAGCGCGCTTGAACTCGGCCCGGACGACGTGCTCAGCCTCGCGCCGCGCGAACTCAGCCGCGGCGTGGCCGTGTCGGGCAGCCTCAAGGCGGTCAACAGCGCCGTGCTCAAGGCCAAGGTGGCCGGCGAACTGCTGGAACTGCTGCCGCGCGAAGGTGACCGGGTGAACGCCGGCCAGGTGGTCGGGCGCATCGACGCGACCGAGGCCGAACTGCGCGTCAAGCAGGCCGAACATCAGGTCGAAGCGGCCCAGGCCCAGGTCGACCTGGCCCGGCGTGCGCTCGACAACAACCGTGCCCTGGTCGGCCAGGGCTTCGTCTCGGCCACGGCGCTGGACACCTCGGTGTCCAACGACGCCGCGGCGCGCGCCAATCTGCAGGCCGCCCAGGCCGGCGTGGAACTGGCACGCAAGGCGTTGGGCGACACCCGCCTGGTCGCGCCCATTGCCGGCCAGGTGGCGCAACGCCTGGCTCAGCCGGGGGAGCGTGTGCCAGTGGACGGCCGGGTGCTGGAGATCGTCGATCTCAGCCGGCTGGAACTCGAAGCCGCCCTGCCCGCCCAGGACGCCGGCGCGCTGCGTCCCGGCGCGGCCGCCCGGCTGGACGTGGAAGGCCTGGACACGCCGGTGGCCGCGCGCATCGCCCGCATCAACCCGAGCACCCAGACCGGCACCCGCGCCGTGCTGGTCTACCTGGCGCTGCAGCCCACACCGGCCCAGGCCGCTGGGCTGCGCAACGGTCAGTTCGCCCGCGGCGAGGTCGAGCTCGGCCGCGCCAAGGGCAATGCCCTGCCGCTGAGCGCGGTGTTCGTCGACGAGGCTCAGCCCTATGTGCTGCGGCTCGAAACCGGTGCTGACCCGGGCCAGATGCGTGTCAAGCGCCAGACGGTGCAGCTCGGTGCCCGCGGCCTGCCGCGCACCGGCGGCGCGGCAGTCGCCGCGGCCGCCACCGCCGGACCGCCCGAGGAATGGGTCGAAATCCGCGCCGGACTGAGTGCAGGCAGCCGCGTGCTGCGCGGCAGCGTCGGGCGCGTGGCTGACGGCAGCGCAGCGCTGCTGCCTGGCGCCGCGGCGGCAGCCGCCGCCGCAGCCTCGCGCTGAGTCGAGCGGACCGCCCCATGTGGTTCACCCGCATCTCCATCGCCAACCCGGTGCTGGCCACCATGCTCATGCTCGCCCTGGTGGTGATGGGCGTGTTCAGCTACCAGCGCCTCAAGGTCGACCAGTTCCCGGACATCGAATTCCCCACCGTGGTCGTCACGGTGGACTACCCCGGCGCCTCGGCCGAGGTGGTCGAGACCGAGGTCACGCGCAAGGTCGAGGAGGCGGTGAACGCCATCGCCGGCATCAGCCAGATGAACTCGCGCAGCTTTGCCGGCAGCTCGGTCGTCATCCTGCAGTTCAACCTGGAGCTGGACGGGCGCAAGGCGGCCGACGATGTGCGGGAAAAGCTCGCCATCCTGCGCCCCAGCCTGCGCTCCGAGGTCAAGGAGCCCAAGGTGCAGCGCTTCGACCCGGCCAGCCGGCCGGTGTGGTCGCTGGCCCTGTCCTCGCCGGACGCCAGCCGCAGCGCGGTGGAGCTGTCGACCTGGGCCGACCTGACGCTCAAGAAGCGGCTGGAGAACGTGCGCGGTGTGGGTTCGGTGACCCTGGTGGGTGCCGCGCGGCGCGAGATCAACATCTACATGGACCCGGCGGCGCTGGAAGCCCAGGGCGTGAGCGCCGACCAGGTCATCGCCGCGGTGCGCAGCGAGACCCAGGACCTGCCGGCCGGCGCGCTGCGTTCGCAGGCTCGTGAGCAGGTGGTGCAGGTGCAGGGCCGGCTGGCGCGGCCCGAGCAGTTCCGGGATCTGGTGGTGGCGCGCAAGGGCAGCGGCGGCAGTCTGGTACGACTGTCGCAGGTCGCCCGGGTGGTCGACGGGCCGGAGGAGGTCGACTCGCTCGCCCTGCTCAACGGCCGGCGCACCCTGGTGCTGGATGTGCTCAAGGCCCAGGGCGAGAACACGCTGCTGGTGATCGACGGCCTGAACAAGGCCGCGGCCGAACTCAAGGCCCGCGGCGAACTGCCCGCCGGCATGCAGCTCGACGTGGTGCGCGACAACGGCCGGCCCATCCGTGTGGCCGTCACCAACGTGCGCCAGACCCTGTTCGAGGGCGCGCTGCTCACCATCGCCATCGTCTTCCTGTTCCTGAACAGCTGGCGCTCGACCATCATCACCGGCCTGACCCTGCCCATCGCGCTCATCGGCACCTTCGCCTTCATGGACGCCTTCGGCTTTTCCATCAACATGGTCACGCTGATGGCCCTCTCCCTGTGCGTGGGCCTGCTGATCGACGATGCCATCGTGGTGCGCGAGAACATCGTGCGCCATGTGCAGATGGGCAAGGGCGCACACCAGGCCGCGCTGGACGGTACGGCCGAGATCGGCCTGGCGGTGCTGGCCACCACGCTGTCCATCGTGGCGGTGTTTGCGCCTATCGGCTTCATGAGCGGCATCATCGGCAAGTTCTTCCACGAGTTCGGCATCACCATCGTGGCGGCGGTGCTGATCTCGATGTTCGTGAGCTTCACGCTCGACCCCATGCTCAGCTCGGTCTGGCACGACCCGGCCATCCACGCCGAGGGCCAGCCCTTCCAGCCGCGCGGCCTGTACGACCACACGCTCGGGCGCGTCACCCACTGGGTGGACCGTTTCCAGCACCGCCTGGGCGAGGCCTACCAGAGCGTGCTGGCCTGGTCGCTGCGCCATAAGCTGGCCACGGTGGCCATCGCCCTGGCCAGCCTGGTGGGCGCGGTCGGACTGGTCAAGGTGGTGGGCACCGAGTTCGTGCCCAAGGCCGACTTCTCGGAAACCTTCGTCAACTTCTACACCCCGGTGGGTTCGTCCATCGAGGTGACCGAGGCCAAGGCGCGCCAGGTCGAGGCCATCCTGCGCGAGCGCCCCGAGGTGAAGTACACCCTGGCCACCATCAACACCGGCCAGGCCCAGGGCAAGATCTACGCGCAGATCTATGTGCGCCTGGTCGACCGCAAGCAGCGCACGCTCAGCCAGGACGCGCTCACCGTGCCGCTGCGCGAGCGGCTGGCGCACATCCCGGGCATCACGGTCACCCACGTGGGCATCCTGGACGCCGTGGGTGGTCAAAAGCCCCTGCAGATCTCGCTGCAGGGCAGCGACCTGAACGAGTTGCAGCGTCAGACGCGCCGGCTGCTGCCGCGCCTGGCCGCCATCCCCGGCCTGGTCGACCTGGACACCAGCGCCAAGCCCGATGCGCCCACCCTGGCCGTCGATGTCAAGCGCGACGCTGCGGCCGACCTGGGGCTGTCGGTGGGTGCGGTGACAGCCAGCCTGCGCAACCTCGTGGCTGGCCAGACCGTGGGCAACTGGCGCGCCAGTGACGAACTCAATCTGGACGTGAAGGTGCGCCTGGCGCCCGAGGCCCGCCACACACCGGCTGATCTGGACAAGCTCAGCCTGCTGGTGGGCACGGCCGCCGACGGCAGCGCCCGCCTGGTGCGCCTGGGCCAGGTGGCCAGCCTGCGCGAGACCAGTACCGCCAATCAGATCAACCGGCGCGACCTCACGCGCGAGGTCGAGATCACCGCCAATGTGCAGGGCCGCGCCCTGGGCGAGGTGTCGGCCGACATCCGCCGCATGCTCGAAGCCGAAACCCTGCCGCCCGGCATGCGCTGGCGCTTCGGCGGCTCGACCAAGGACATGGCCGAGAGCTTCGGCTACGCCCTGTCGGCCCTGGGCCTGGCGGTGGTCTTCATCTACATGATCCTGGCCTCGCAGTTCCGCAGCTTCATCCAGCCGCTGGCGCTCATGAGCTCGCTGCCGCTCACCCTCATCGGCGTGGTCGGTGCGCTGGCCGCCTTCGGCTCCACGCTCAACATCTTCTCCATCATCGGCATCGTCATGCTCATGGGGCTGGTGACCAAGAACGCCATCCTGCTGATCGACTTCGCCATCCGTGCCCGCGCCGGACAGGTGTCCGGCGCTGGTCATGTCGCCGGACAGGCGTCCGGCACGGGTCATTTTGCCGGTGAGGCAGGCGGCCAGCTCGACGAGCCGGCCGCGCCGATGAGCCGCGAGGCCGCCCTGCTGCTGGCGGCCCGGGTGCGGCTGCGGCCCATCCTCATGACCACCCTGGCCATGATCTTCGGCATGCTGCCGCTGGCCCTGGCGCTCAGCGAAGGCGCCGAGCAGCGCGCCCCCATGGGCCAGGCCGTCATCGGCGGCGTCATCACCTCCTCGCTGCTCACGCTGGTGGTGGTGCCGGTCATCTACTGCTGGCTGGACGATGCCGCCAACGCGCTGCGGCGCTGGTTCGGCCCGAGCGCACCGGCGCCGCACGCCGTGCCGGCCGACCTGCCGCAAGACAAGGCCGTGCAAGGAGCGGCCTCCTAAAATGCGCCATCCTTCCTGCGCCACACCCCGCGCTCACTCTGTCCACGCACGCACCCCCACGCCATGAACCTCGAAAAAGCCCGCTTCAACATGATCGAGCAGCAGATCCGCCCCTGGAACGTGCTCGACGCCACGGTGCTGGACCTGCTGGCCGTCGTCAAGCGCGAGGACTTCGTGCCGGCTGCGCACCGCTCGCTGGCCTTCATGGACATCGAGGTGCCGCTGGCCGGCGGCCAGCACATGCTGGCGCCGCGCGTGGCCGCCCGTCTGTTGCAGGAGGCCGCGCCCATGCGCCATGAAAAGGTGCTCGAGATCGGCACCGGCTCGGGCTTCCTCACCGCCTTGCTGGCCCACAAGGCCCAGCAGGTGCTGAGCATCGAGATCCGCCCCGAACTGGCCGCCCAGGCGCGCGAGAACCTGCGCCACGCCAACGTCGTCAACGCCGAAGTGCGTCAGGGCGACGGCGTGCGCGGCGACGCCACCAAGGCGCCCTGGGATCTGATCGTGCTCGCCGGCTCGGTGGCCGAGGTGCCCAAGCATCTGCTGTCCCAGCTCAAGGTGGGTGGGCGCCTGGTCGCTGTGGTCGGCCAGCAGCCGGTGATGCGTGCGGTGCGTGTCACCCGCAGCACCGACTCGGCCTACACCAGCGTCGACCTGTTCGACCTCGTGGCCGATCGCCTTGAAGGCTTTGGCGAGCCCAGCCGCTTCAACTTCTGACCTGCCGTCCAGGCAGACACCGTCGCTCTCAAGGAAACCCATGACACCGTTCGCGTCGTCCCTGTTGCCGCCTCTGCACCGCCGTCTGGCCGCACCGCTTACCGCCCTGGCGGCGCTGGCGGCGACCGGCGTGTTCCATCCGGCCCAGGCGCAGAGCCTGCGTGAACTGGTGGAAGCCGCACGCGGTTACGACGCCGGCTACCAGGCGGCACGCTCGTCGCTGGACGCCTCGCGCTTCAGGGTGCAGCAGGCCGAGGCCGGGCGCATGCCCAGCGCCTCGCTGGACGGCAACGCGACCTATACCAACACCGACCCGCCGGCCGTCAGCGTCAGGAACCTCGTCAACCTGGGCGCCAGCGTGTCGGGCCGTTATCCCATCTACAACCGCAGTACCGGCGCGATCATCGAACAGGCCAACCGGGCTCTGGACGTCGCCCAGGCCGACCTCGCCGTGTCCGAGCAAGACCTCATCGTGCGGGTGTCGCAGGCTTATTTCGACGTGCTGGGCGCGCAGGACACGTTCACCACCGCGCAGGCCAACAAGAAGGCGATTGCCGAGCAGCTCGCCTCGGCCAAACGCAACTTCGAGGTGGGTACCGCCACCATCACCGACACCCGTGAAGCGCAGGCGCGTTTCGACCTGGCCACGGCGCAGGAGATCAGCGCCGACAACGATCTGCGCAGCAAGCGCATCGTGCTCGATCAACTGGTCGGCCAGACCGGCGTCGTACCGCGCGGCCTGGTGCTACCCGTGACCCTGCCCAACCTGGCGCCGGAGACCCCCGACGCCTGGGTGCTGCGCAGCGAAGAGGCGCCCAGCGTGCGTCGGGCGCGCCTGGCGGTTGAAGTCGCCCGGCTCGAATCCGACAAGGCGCGCGCCAGCAATTCGCCGACGCTGGACGCGGTGGGCTCGGTGGGCCTGAGCGACTCGCGCGGCTCGGCCGTCAAGGCCACCAACGCCGCCGAGGGGACGACGCGCAACGCATCGATCGGCCTGAAGTTTTCCATGCCGCTGTACACCGGCGGGCTGAACGAGAACCGCCTGAAGGAAACCCTCGCCCTGGAAGAAAAAGCCCGCAACGACCTGAACGTCGCCCGCCGTGCCGTGGCCCAGCAGACGCGCCAGGTGTGGTTCGGCGTGCAGTCCGGCCAGGCCGGCGTGAAGGCGCTGGAAGCTGCCGAGTCCAGCAGCAAGCTGGCCCTGGAGGCCACCCAGCTGGGCTACAAGGTGGGCGTGCGCGTCAACCTGGACGTGCTCAACGCCCAGACCCAGCTCTACTCCACCCAGCGCGACCTGGCCAAGGCCCGCTACGACGTCGTCGTCAACGGCCTGCGCCTGCGCCAGGCTAGCGGCACCCTGACCCTGGACGACGTGGCCGAGGTCAACAAGATGCTGGTGCGCTGAAACAGCGCGCCCGAGTCCACCGGTGAGAGCCCGCCTCAGTTCGCCCGGCTCGCCAGCACGTGGTGCAGCCGGTCGAGGTTCTGCTCGTTGGCCGGCTCGATGATGTGCCAGATGCTCGCCGCGACCTGCGGATCGACGAAGGCCTGCTGCCAGTCCAGCCGGGTGTGGCCCTCGACGGTGTCGTCGAGGGTGACGGTCAGGGTGAAGTAGGGCGCGCAGACATGCTGGATGACCACCCGCTCGGGCGAGGTCTCCAGGAACACGCTCTCGTTGGCGTAGTGGCTGCCGTCCGGGCCGTGCATGACGAAGATCCAGCGGCCCTGGGGCTGGAACTCGCAGACCTGGAAGGTGTTGCTGAAGCCCTGCGGCCCCCACCAGCGGGCGAGCAGGCGGGCATCGGCAAAGGCCTCGAAGACCTCGGCGCGCTTGAAGGGCAGGACGCGGCTGGTGGCGCAGATGCCGCTGGCAGCAGGTTCGGTAGGCATGACCTCAGCCTCGCTCGGTTTGGGGGGCGGACGACAGCGCGACGCTCGCCCGGTGACACCGCGGCACGGTAGCACGGTGGTGAGGCCACCAAGGCCGACCGGCCGGTCCCGTGGCTGGTCGGCCGGTCGGTCGGTCAGGCCAGCCGCAGCGCCGCCACCGGCGGCAGGTAGGCCGACAGGGTCTGCCAGTGCTGGCCGCCGTCGCCGCTGATCCAGGCGCCACCGGTGGTGGAGGCCATGGCCAGGGTGCGGCCGTCGGCGCTCACGTCCAGGGCGTGGCGATAGACCAGATCCCAGCTCGGCGCCGGCAGCCCGGCGGCGCAGGCCTCGAAGCTGCGCCCGCCGTCGCGGGTCTGGTTAATGACGAAACGCGCGTCGACTGGCACCCGCACCTGGTCCTTCACCGCGGGCACGAACCAGGCCGTCTCGCCGTCGTGCGGATGGGCGGCGACGGCAAAGCCGAAGCCCGAGGGCGCCACGTCGTCGATGGGTGTCCAGCGTGTACCACCGTCGTCGCTGCGGTAGATGCCGCAGTGGTGCTGCATCCACAGCCGGTCCGGTTGTGCCGCGCAGCGCACCACACGGTGGGGGTCCTGGTTGACCAGCACGCCGGCCTGGTCGGGCGGCAGGAAGTCAGCCCGCATGCCCTCGCCCACCAGGCGCCAGCTCGCGCCGTCGTCGCTGCTGCGCCAGACGCCGCCGCAGGACACGGCGACGAGCAGTTCGCGCGAGTTGCGCGGGTCGACGCACACGCTGTGCACGCCGGGCTGGTCATAGCCGCCGCCGAACCACTGCGGCCGCTCGGGCGTGTTCCACAGCGACTTGACGAGTTGCCAGCTCTGCCCGGCGTCGTCGCTGCGGAACAGGCCACCCGGCACGGTGCCGGCCCACAGCCGTCCGGGCTGGTCAGCGCCGCCGGTTTCCATCGTCCAGATGGTGTCCAGGGTCCATGAATTGGTGTCGGGCTCACCGTTGGCCTGGCGCGCGTCGGCGGGTTTGGGCGGGTAGACCGGCGCGGCCAGTTCGGTCCAGCTGACGCCAGCGTCGCGCGACACATGCAGCTTGCAGCCGAAATGGCCCAGGCGCAGCGCGGCGTACAAGGCGGCGGGCTCGCCGCGCGCCTCGGGGCGGCGGTCGAGCAGCACGGCGCTGACCGGCTCGCCGAGAAAGCTGATGCGTTCGTCGAGCCGCCAGCCGCCGCTGCCGTCGGCAGACGCGGGACGGGCCGAGAACAGGCCCTTGCGGGTGGCAATCCAGAGGGTGGGTGTCGGGGTGGGCATGGCAGTCATTCTCCTGGGTCAGGCACGACGATCGAGGTGGGTCAGGATCGACAGCCGAGGGGGGTGGGCATGATGTCTTGCGCCCGAGCCGCCGGGCGCGGTGGAGGGCTCAGCCCCCGGTCAGCGCCTGGAAGACCTGGATCTCGGCGTTGTCAGTCACCGCATCGGTCAGGCCGTCGCGGTCACGAACGCGGCTGCCGTCGACGAACACGAAGACATGCTGACGCAAGCGGCCCTGGTCGTCGAGCACGTAGCCCTGCAGCCGCGGCGCGATGGCAAACGCGGCGTGCAGGGCTTCGGACACCGTGCGACCGGCCACCTGCTGGGTGGGAAAGTCGACATGGTGGCGCAGATGGGGGGCGATGAAGACACGAGGCATGGTGCGCCGCACGATACGCCGACGGGGTGGGCGCCCGCAAGGCGGGGCTGCCCCGGTAGGCAGCGGGCTCGACGACGCGCCGATCGGGCCAGGCCGCGGCACGCCGGCGGCGACCGCAGTCAGCGCGGCAAATGGGCCAGGATCTCGTGTGCCATGCGGCGCGCAGCACCTTGATGGGCCGCAGCGTAGGCTAGGGCAGCGGCTCGCAGGGTGGAAAGATCGACGGTGGCGCTTGCCGCTGGTGCGGCCGCGCCAGCGCATGCAGATCCGCCCGCATCGGCCGCAGTTTCAAGGCCCAGCCAGACACCAGCCTGCGCGAGGGCCGCGTCCAGATCGGCACAGCGCAGTGCGGCGCCGGCGGTCAAGGCGTCTTCGGCGGCAGCAGCAAAGTTGAAGGTGTGGGCGCCCATCAGCACCGGGCAGGCACAGGCCGCCGCCTCGATCAGGTTCTGCCCGCCCAGCGGGGCCCAGCTGCCGCCCAGCAGGCACAGATCGGCCAGGGCATACCAGGCCGGCATCTCGCGCATCGAGTCACCCAGCCAGACATCACGTTCGCCGTCCGCTGCGCTGGGACCGGCAGGATCAGCCTCGCCCCAGCGGCTGCGCCGGGCCAGGGTCAGTCCACCGGCTTCAACCAGGCCGGCCACTTCGTCAAAACGCTGGGGATGGCGCGGCACCAGCACGAGCAGCGGCAATTCGGCAGCGGCAAGGCCGCGCGCCTCGCGCAGGCGGGTGGTCCAACGCTGCCAGGCGGCGAGCAGCGGTAGGTCTTCGCCTTCACGCCAGCTGGCCGCCAGTACCACCGCGCGGCCGGGTGCAACGCCCGAGCGCCAGCGGCGGCCACGCTCGAGCAAGGCCGGCTCGGGCTGCAGATCGAATTTGAGATTGCCGCAGACGTTCACCCGGTCAGCCGGCGCGCCGGCGACTTGCAGCCGATCGGCGTCTGCGCGGGTCTGCGCCAGCACGCCGCGCATGCTCGCCACCGCCGGGCGCAGCAGGGCGTTGAACCGCAGGCTTTGACGCAGGCTCTTTTCCGACAGCCTGGCGTTGACCAGGAACATGGGCACCTCGGCCCGCACCGCGGCGTGCTGCAGCGCGGGCCAGACCTCGGTTTCCATCAGCACGCCGGCCAGCGGGCGATGGCGGGCCAGGAAGCGCGCGGTAGCACCGGGCAGGTCCAGCGGCAGCCAGCGCTGGGCGTCGCCCGGATGCAGCAGCGTAGCGCCGGTCTCGCGGCCGGTGGCGGTGCCGTGGGTGAGCAGCAGGCGCAGACCTGGGCGGGCGACGCGCAAGGCATCGATCAGGGGCTGGGCCGCGCGGGTTTCACCCAACGAGACGGCGTGCAGCCACAGCGCGCCGGCCGCCACCGGCTCGCCCAGGCCCAGACGTTCGGCCAGGGCGTGGCCGTACATCGGCTCGCGGCGCGCGCGCCAGAGCAGCCGCAACAGCAGCAGCGGGGTGAGCAGACGCAGGGCCAGGCCCCAGGCCAGCCGGGCCAGACTGGCGCGCCAGGGCGGGACTGCGCCGACCTGTGGCTCGGGCAGCGTCATGTCGGCAAGCCTCGCGCTGCCGCGACGCTGCGCCAGGCCGACCAGACCGCCTCCAACGTAGGCACGGGTTGTCCGACCACCGAGACCAGGTGGGCAGCCTGTCCGGCCGGACTGTGGCGCGCCTGTGGTCCGGTGCGCCAGGCGGTGGGGAAGTTGTAGAGCTGCACGTGGGCCAGGTCGAGTGCCACGGCGAGGTGGGACAAGCCGCTGTCCACACCGATGGCGGCCTGTGCGGGTGCCATGTGGTCGGCCAGGGCGTCGAGCGCCATGCGCGGCCAGACCTCGGCGTGTTGCGACCCCCAGGCCTGAACCAGACGCTGCGCCCGGGCGGCCTCGGCACTGTCGGCCTGTGGCAGGGCCAGGCGCCATCCGGCGCTGATGAGACGCTGGCCCAGGCTGATCCACTGCGCTTCCGGCCAGAGCTTGTCGGCACGCGAGGTGCCGTGGATGCAGACCATCAATGGTCGCGGGGCAGACGCAGCGTTGCGGCGAGCGTCGCCCGCGACTCCGGCAGCACCACTCCAGGCGCCGGACAGTCGCGGTCGCGCCAGGCCGTAACGCGGCGCGCCCTGGGCGTCATAACCCAGCGCCCGCCCGGCGAACAGCCGCCCGCGGTCGACCACATGCAGTTCGGGCTCCAGCGCAACGGCACGATCGGCCAGCCAGCGCGTCGGCGCCTCCCAGCTCGACCCCAGGGTGCGATTGCCCATGGCGATGTGCTCGCCGCCTACGGTCTTGAGCGCCTGCCGGGCCACCAGGGCCGACTTGGTCAGGCCCTGCAGGTCGAGCACGGCGTCATAGGCCTGGGCCTGCAGCGCGGCGCGAAAGGCACGTTTCTCGGCGCGCACCTCGGCCGCCCACCAGCGCTTGCGCCAGCGCCGCTGGGCACACTCGAACACCGTGCCCAGGCCCTGCACGCGCCGCAGCAGCGGGGCGAAGCCGGGCTCGACCACCCAGTCGACGAGCGCGCCGGGCTGGGCAGCCAGGATGTCCGCCACCACCGGCATGGCGTGGATGACGTCGCCCAGCGAGCTGAGCTTGACGAGCAGGATGGAGCGCGGCGCCGCGCCCGGCGTCACCATCAATGGGCGGCCTGCTGGACCTCGGCGCCGGGCATGACCACACGCAGCGCGGCCATGAAGGCGTCCTGGATGCGGTGCAGCGCGGCCTCGGTGTGGCCCTCGAAGCGCAGCACCAGCACCGGCGTCGTGTTGCTGGCGCGGATGAGGCCGAAGCCGTCGTCCCAGTCGGCGCGCAGGCCGTCGATGGTGCCGATCTCGGCGCCGGGGAAGTGGGCGCGCGCCAGCAGCTCGTCGACGATGGCATGCTGGTTGCCGCCCGGCACGGCCACGTTCAGCTCGGGCGTGGCAAAGCTGGTGGGCAGGGCCTTGAGCACGGCGCTCGGGTCGTCGAAGCGCGACAGGATTTCGAGCAGGCGCCCTGCCGTGTACATGGCGTCGTCGAAGCCGTACCAGCGCTCGCCGAAGAAGATGTGGCCGCTCATCTCGCCGGCGATGGGCGCGCCGGTCTCGCGCAGCTTGGCCTTCACGAGCGAATGGCCGGTCTTCCACATCAGCGGCACGCCGCCGGCCGCACGGATGCCGGCGGCCAGGCGCTGCGAGCACTTGACGTCGAAGATGATGGTGGCGCCGGGCTGGCGGGCCAGGATGTCCTGGGCGTAGAGCAGCATCTGGCGGTCCGGGTAGATGATTTCGCCGTCCTTCGTGACCAGGCCCAGGCGGTCGCCGTCGCCGTCGAAGGCCAGGCCCAGCTCGGCCTCGGTGGCATGCACGACCTTGATCAGGTCGGCCAGGTTCTCGGGCTTGGACGGATCGGGGTGGTGGTTGGGAAAGTCGCCGTCGACGCGACTGTACAGGTCGATCACCTCGCAGCCCAGGGCGCGCAGGATGGCCGGCGCGGTGGCACCCGGGATGCCGTTGCCCGAATCGACCACCACCTTCATCGGCCGCGACAGCATGCAGTCGCTGGTGATGCGGTGGCTGTACTCGGGCACGATGTCCATGGCGGCGATGCGCCCGGGGGCGACGGCCTGGGTGTAGTGCTCGGCCTCGATGCGCTCGCGCAGGCGCTGGATGGCCGATCCGTGGATGGCCACGCCGGCCAGCACCATCTTGAAGCCGTTCCAGTCCTTGGGGTTGTGGCTGCCGGTCACCTGGATGCCGCTGCGGCAGCCATGCACGCCGCGTGTGGCGGCAACGTAATAGACCATGGGCGTGGTGACGGCGCCGATGTCCACCACGTCGATGCCCACCGAGGCCAGGCCGCGCTTGAGTCCTTCGACCAGCTCCGGGCCTGAAAGGCGACCATCGCGGCCCACCACCACGGCGCGCTCGCCCGCCGCCAAGGCCTCGCTGCCGAAGGCGCGGCCCAGGTGCTCGGCAAACTCCACCGTCAGCGCCTGGCCGACGATGCCGCGGATGTCATAGGCCTTGAAGGCCGAGGCGAGAACTTGCATGTCCGTGGACTCGAAAGAAGTCTGCAAAAGCGCGGCGGGATTGTAGGCAGCGCGTTCGCGGCAGCTCGGCGGTCGCAGGCACCTCAAGGACAGGTCCGGAAACGGCGAGTCGGGTCGGTGCGTCGACCTATCATGAACTCATGCCACTGGACTCCGACGCCGCCTACCTCGCCCTCGTGGCGCGTGATGCGCGTTTCGACGGCCGATTGTTCGTGGGCGTGACATCGACCGGCGTGTACTGCCGGCCGGTGTGCCGGGTGCGCACGCCGCGACGCGAAAATTGCCGCTTCTTCACGACCCCCGCGCAGGCCGAGGCGGCGCGGTTTCGCCCTTGCCTGAAATGCCGTCCGGAGATCGCCCCCGGCCTGTCGCACACCGATTCGTCACGCACCCTGGCCGATTACGCGGCGCTGTCCATCAGCCAGGCGGTGCACGCCGGCCGATCGATCGATCTGGCCGAACTGGCCGCTCGCCTGGGCGTGACGGATCGCCACCTGCGGCGCATCTTCAAGGTCGCCCACGGCGTGGCGCCCCGCGACTACATCGCCACTCAGCGCCTGTTGCTGGCCAAGCAGCTTCTGACCGACACGCAGCAAGCCGTGACCGAGGTGGCGCTGGCCAGTGGCTATGACAGCCTGCGCCGTTTCAATGCGGCATTCGTCGAGCATTACCGGCTCAGGCCCAGCCAGTTGCGGCGCGAGCACGCGGCACGGCTCCCGCCGCTGCACAACCCGAACCCCGCCGCGCAAACCAGCGATACGTCGGGTGGCGTTCACCCCGGCCCCTGCGCAGACAGCGGCCCCGTGCTGCGTTTGGCCTATCGACCACCCTACGACCTGAACCAGGTCCTGGGTTTCTTCGCCCGTCGCACGATCCAGGGGGTGGAAGAGGTCGACGGTCTGGAGTTGCGTCGCACGGTGGCCTGGCAACACGGGTCGGAGCGGGTCAGCGGCTGGCTGTCGGCGCGCTTCGTGCCTCAACGCTGCGAGGTCCATGTGGTGACCTCGCCGACGCTTGCTCCCGTGCTCGGTCAAGTGCTGCACGGTGTGCGCCGGCTGCTGGATCTGGACGCCGATCCGCAGCAGATCGACCCGGTGCTGACGCAACTGCCGCTGCCGCCGCGCCCTGGCGTGCGTCTGCCTGGCTGCCTGGACGGCTTCGAACTGGCGGTGCGCGTCATCCTTGGGCAGCAGGTGACGGTGAAGGCAGCGCGCACGCTGGTGCAGCGCCTTGTTGCCCGCTTTGGCGCACCACTGGACACGCCGTTCATGGCGCTGAGTCGCCTGTTTCCAACGGCCGAGGGTTTGGCCAAGGCTGCGCCCGACGAGATCGGACAGCTCGGCATCGTGCGCCAGCGCGTGCGTGCGCTGCAGTCGCTCGCCCAGGCGGTTTTGGAGGGGCGGCTGCGCCTGGAGCCCGGCGCCGATCTTGAGCCGACGCTGTCCGCCCTGTGTGCCCTGCCGGGCATCGGCGCGTGGACCGCCCAGCTGGTGGCGATGCGAGCCCTGGCTTGGCCTGATGCCTGGCCGGCCGCCGACATCGGATTGATGAACGCACTGGGATCGCGCGACACGCGCCACCTCACGCAGCTGGCCGAGGCCTGGCGCCCCTGGCGCGCCTATGCAGTGATGCGCCTGTGGCATCACCTGGAGCAACCCGACATGAAGCACGAGGAAGGGCCATGAAGACATCGCACATTTGCGTTCAGGCGCACTTCGAATCGCCTCTGGGCGGCATCACCCTGGCAGCCAGCCAGGCCGGACTTGCAGGCCTGTGGTTCGACGCCCAGGCGCATCACCCGGGGCCGATCGATGCGCCTGTCGATCCGCATCAGATCCACATTGCCCGCGCTGCTGAGGAACTGGGCTGGTACTGGCGCGGAGAACTGAGCCAGTTCACGGTGGCACTGGACGCGCGCGGCACGGCTTTCCAATGCGCGGTATGGCAGGCGTTGCGCGACATCGAGCCCGGGCAGCTGAGCAGCTACGGCGCCATCGCCAGACAGCTGGGCAACCCGTCCGCAGTCCGCGCAGTTGGCGGCGCAGTGGGGCGAAATCCGGTCTCCGTCATTGTGCCTTGCCACAGGGTGGTTGGTCATGACGGCTCGTTGACCGGCTATGCCGGCGGGCTGGAGCGCAAACGCGCCTTGCTTGCCCTCGAAGGCCGCCAGCCGACGCGCAGCTCAAATCCCGACGTGACGTGGTCAGGCCGACTGACGCCCTTGCCGCTGGGGCCTCAGACAAGCTCATCATCACAAAGCACACCTCGAGGACGCGACGCATGACGCCACGACATAGAAATCACATTGAACTGGCGACACTAGCCGCCATCTGGGGAGCATCATTTCTTTTCATGCGGCTTGGTGCTGGCCAGTTCGGCGCCTTCGCGCTGGCCTTCATGCGCGTGGCGGGCGCCAGCCTCTTGCTGCTGCCGCTCTTGCTGGCGCGTGGCGAATGGCCGGCCCTCAAAAGCAACGCCTGGCGGATTGCGCTGGTCGGCATGACCAATTCGGCCCTGCCGTTCATCTGCTTCGCCTATGCCGCCCAATCATTGAACGCCGGGCTGTCGGCCATCTTCAATGCAACGACGCCGCTCTGGGGCGCTGCCCTGGCCGCCGTCTGGCTCAAGGAAGGCTTGGCGCGCAGCCGCATATTGGGGCTGGCCTTGGGCTTTCTGGGCGTGTTGTGGCTCGCCTGGGATCACGCCCAACTGGGCCAGTTGCTGTTCAACGACGACGGTGGGTCGCTGGCCGTGTCTGCACACAGCCGTCGTGTGCCAGACGATCGATCGGAACTGTCGGTGCTGCTGCCGGTCGGCGCATGTATCGCAGCAGCCATGATGTATGGCTTTTCAGCCAATTTTGCACGCCGTCATCTATCGAACGTGGCGCCAATGGCGCTGGCGACCGGCAGTCAACTGTTTTCTGCCTTGGGCCTGGCGCTACCTGCAACTCTTTATTGGCCTGCCCAGACTCCGGGCGCAGCGTCCTGGGCCGCGGCGCTAGCGCTGGCCATCCTGTGTACCGGCGTGGCGTATATCCTGTACTTCCGCCTCATCGCCAAGGCGGGTTCAACCTATGCAATGAGTGTGACCTATCTGGTGCCAGCCTTCGCCGTGTTGTGGGGTTGGCTGGTACTGGGAGAAGCCTTGTCCGGTGCCATGCTGGCCGGGTGCGCTGTCATCCTGCTGGGTACGGCATTGACGACCGGCATGGTCGGGGCGCGTCGCACATAAGCAACAGTCGCTCGCAAGCCGGCACCCGCCAGCCAGCACATCAACTACCTGAAAAACACAAAAAAGCCGCAGCAAGTCGACTTGCTGCGGCTTTTTATATTGGCGGAGTGGACGGGACTCGAACCCGCGACCCCCGGCGTGACAGGCCGGTATTCTAACCAACTGAACTACCACTCCAGTTTTGGCGACCCCTAGGGGATTCGAACCCCTGTTACAACCGTGAAAGGGTCGTGTCCTAGGCCTCTAGACGAAGGGGTCAAATTCTTCGTCGACTTCAACAACAGCTTGCAAAACACTTGGTGTGGATGGTGGAGGTAAGCGGGATCGAACCGCTGACCTCTTGCATGCCATGCAAGCGCTCTCCCAGCTGAGCTATACCCCCAAAGTAGTTTTGATGCCGCACTTTTGATGCTTTACCAAAGCTGCCTTGATTTTCGACACCTGACAAAACCTAAGTCTTGTCTTGTTCCTTGCAAGCTGTCGTTCAAGCGAGAGCGCGAGTATAGCGCATACCCCAACAAAATAAGCAACTGTTCGAAGCCGCTTGGGTCTGACGGTCTTGGCTTGGCGGAAATCGACGGCCGCACCGGCGATTGAATTGATCCGAAACTACGTGTAGTCGGACGTCAATGGCGCCACATGTGGATCAGAGTTCGCTTAAGCGCAGTCCATGTATCCGCTGGGGAACCAGCGACTGCATATGCAGATCAAATTGAAATTCGAAGCCAAATGGCAAAAAGCCGTTGCAACCAAGGTTACAACGGCTTTTCGTTGGCGGAGTGGACGGGACTCGAACCCGCGACCCCCGGCGTGACAGGCCGGTATTCTAACCAACTGAACTACCACTCCAGTTTTGGCGACCCCTAGGGGATTCGAACCCCTGTTACAACCGTGAAAGGGTCGTGTCCTAGGCCTCTAGACGAAGGGGTCAAATTCTTCGTCGACTTCAACAACAGCTTGAAAACACTTGGTGTGGATGGTGGAGGTAAGCGGGATCGAACCGCTGACCTCTTGCATGCCATGCAAGCGCTCTCCCAGCTGAGCTATACCCCCAAAGTAG
>JBEEJN010000027.1:0-78284 GCA_041169165.1 Pseudomonadota bacterium | reverse complement strand
CGCCGCCGAACTTCATCGACAGCACGGTGGTGATCGCTGCAGTCAGCGTGGTCTTGCCGTGGTCGACGTGGCCGATGGTGCCCACGTTGACGTGCGGCTTGGTACGCTCGAATTTGCCTTTTGCCATGATCAGCGCTCCTGACTGCGACCTAGGTGTGTGACGAAAAGTTTGGTGCCCATGGCGCGGATCGAACGCGCGACCTCTCCCTTACCAAGGGAGTGCTCTACCACTGAGCCACATGGGCATCGCTACTGGCCTGAACCCGCTCAAGGCTCAAACCAATAACGACGACATCAAACCTTATTGCGTAGACACCACAACCTGCCTGGAGCGGGAGACGGGAATCGAACCCGCATCATCAGCTTGGAAGGCTGAGGTTCTACCACTGAACTACTCCCGCTTTTTACAGCGAACCACCTGACGCATTCCGCGTTAGCGGAACACTTGGTGGAGAGGGCTGGATTCGAACCAGCGTAGGCGTAAGCCAACAGATTTACAGTCTGCCCCCTTTAGCCACTCGGGCACCTCTCCAAGCGAGCCCGCAACTGTACCACAGTCACAAGCTCATTTCAAGCACAAAATACGTCAGGAAGCTTCGCCGCCCTCTTCAACGATCGGACCTTCGCCGCGATCAACCAGCTCGACGTACGCCATCGGAGCGTTATCTCCGACGCGAAATCCCATCTTCAGGATGCGCGTGTAGCCACCCGGACGCGTTTGAAAACGCGGCCCCAGCACATCAAACAACTTCACCACATTGTCACGATCACGCAGGCGATCGAACGCCAAGCGCCGATTCGCAACTGTCGGCTCCTTGGCGAGCGTAATCAGGGGTTCAACAACACGACGCAGCTCCTTCGCCTTAGGAAGAGTCGTCTTGATCGCCTCATGTGCGATCAATGAGTTGCACATATTGCGAAGCATGGCAAGACGGTGCGACGAAGTGCGATTGAGCTTGCGAAGCCCGTGACGATGGCGCATGGTGCTTTCCTTTCAATTGTATTTTCCGCAGCCGGATCAGGTACTGCGGTTAGCACCGGGCAATGTGCCCGTGAAAACCAATTTTTGGCTTATTTAGTTTGCAGAACATAGTGGCTCGCAGGCGGAGCTACATCTGCCAGCTGTGTTCAGCGCTTGTCCAAGCCCTGCGGAGGCCAATTCTCCAGGCGTGCCCCAAGCGTAAGCCCGCGCGAGGCCAGAACTTCCTTGATTTCATTGAGCGACTTGCGACCCAGATTCGGAGTCTTGAGCAACTCCGTCTCCGTACGCTGAATCAGGTCGCCGATATAGTAGATGTTCTCGGCCTTTAGGCAGTTGGCAGAACGAACGGTAAGCTCAAGTTCATCAACCGGGCGCAACAGGATTGGATCGAAGTTCTGCTGCCGCTGAGGCTGCGGATCAAAGACCGACAACTCCGAACCTTCAAGTTGCGCAAATACCGCGAGTTGCTCGACAAGTATCTTTGCGGAACCACGAATCGCCTCTTCGGGCGAAATTGCGCCGTTGGTCTCGATTTCCATGACCAGCTTATCCAGATCTGTACGCTGTTCGACACGAGCGCTTTCAACCGTATAGCTGACACGTTTGATCGGTGAAAACGACGCATCCAGCACGATACGGCCAATGGATTTTGTCGGCTCGTCGCCATAACGACGCATCGTTCCGGGCACGTAGCCACGACCCTTCTCGACCTTCACCTGCATGTCGAGCTTGCCACCCTGAGCCAGATGGGCAACGACATGATCCGGATTGATGATCTCAACATCATGCGGAGTTTGGATGTCGCCAGCACGCACCGGACCTTCACCCTCCTTGCGCAATACGAGAGTTACCTCGTCGCGGTTATGCAGGCGAAACACCACACCCTTGAGGTTGAGCATGATGTGGACAACATCTTCCTGCACGCCGTCAACGGTCGAGTACTCATGGAGGACACCAGCAATCGTCACCTCAGTAGGCGCATAACCAACCATGGACGATAGCAAGACACGGCGCAGGGCATTGCCCAGCGTGTGTCCGTAGCCGCGCTCGAACGGCTCCAGCGTCACCTTGGCGCGATAGCCGCCCAAGGGTTCGACGTTGATGGCCTTCGGCTTCAGCAGATTTGTTTGCATTGAATGTTCCTGTCAATACCCTCGGCTCGTCACACCGATAAGGCTGATGGACCACCGGAAAATACGCCAGCTTCTTGTTCCCGGCATGCAAGGAGCTCGACGCCCGCATCTGCGGGCGAATATCGCCGTTACATCAGCGCGAATACAACTCGACGATCAGCGATTCGTTGATGTCGGCGCCGAACTCATCGCGGTCCGGCGTCTTCTTGAAGATGCCTTCCAGCTTGGTGGCATCGACCTGCACCCAGCCCGGCATCCCGACCTGTTCGGCCAGCTTGACGGCGTCGATGATGCGCAACTGCTTCTTAGCCTTCTCGCGCACAGCAACCACATCACCCGCCTTGACCAGGTAGGAGGCGATGTTCACGACCTGGCCGTTCACCGTGATGGCCTTGTGCGACACCATCTGGCGAGCCTCGGCACGCGTGGAGCCGAAGCCCATGCGATACACCACGTTATCCAGGCGCGATTCGAGCAGCAGCAGCAGGTTGGCGCCGGTGTTGCCGGTGCGGCGTTCGGCTTCGGCGAAATAGCGGCGGAACTGCCGCTCCAGCACGCCGTACATGCGCTTGACCTTCTGCTTTTCGCGCAGTTGCAGACCGAAGTCGGAGGTACGCGAGCCAGAGGTGCGGCCATGCTGACCCGGCTTGGTCTCGAACTTCGACTTGTCGCTGATCGAACGACGAGCGCTCTTCAGGAACAGGTCAGTGCCTTCACGACGGGCCAGCTTGGCCTTCGGTCCTAGATAACGTGCCACTTTTGATCCTTTGTTTGCTGACGCCGCCCCGCTCAAATGGGGCCGACGCGAGTCTGGCGAGTGTTGTGCTTGACGCTCAGACGGTGGGCTTGAAAGGCGAATGCCTCAACACAGACGCCGACGCGTGCCCAAAGCACCCGCCGGCGAACAGCCCGCCATTATGCATGGCGGGAAGAAATTGGGAAAGACCCGATCAGATACGACGACGCTTTTGGGGGCGGCAGCCGTTGTGCGGTACCGGCGTCACGTCAGAGATCAGGTTGATGCGGATGCCAAGTGATGCCAGAGCACGCACCGAAGATTCGCGCCCCGGACCAGGGCCCTTGATCTTGACATCAAGATTCTTGATGCCCTGCTCCTGAGCGGCGCGACCGGCCACTTCCGCCGCGACCTGGGCGGCAAACGGTGTCGACTTGCGCGAACCCTTGAAGCCCTGACCACCGCTGGACGCCCACGACAAGGCGTTGCCCTGACGGTCCGTGATGGTGATGATGGTGTTGTTGAACGAAGCGTGAACGTGCGCAACGCCGTCCGCAATGTTCTTGCGGATCTTCTTGCTGACGCGACGTGCGGCGTTATTGACGGGTGCTTTTGCCATGGTGAACTCTTTTCGGCGACCGGCTTACTTCTTCAGCGCAGCTGCGCCCTTCTTCGGACCCTTGCGGGTACGGGCATTGGTGCGGGTGCGCTGACCGCGCACCGGCAGACCGCGACGATGGCGGAAACCACGGTAGCAGCCCAGATCCATCAAGCGCTTGATGTTGATAGAGATCTCGCGACGCAGGTCGCCTTCGATCGTCAAGCGGCCGATCTCGTCGCGGATCTTCTCGAGATCAACGTCGGTCAGATCGCGCACCTTACGATTGAGCGGTACGCCCGCGGCATTGCAGATCTTCTGCGCCGTGGTGCGACCAATGCCGTAGATCGAAGTCAGGCCGATTTCGGCGTGCTTGTGCGGCGGAATGTTGATACCAGCAATACGTGCCATGTTCGTCCTCTAAACGGTTGCAGCGTGACAGCTCAGGCTGTCATTAACCTTGACGCTGCTTGTGGCGCGGATCGGTGCAAATGACGCGCACCACACCCTTGCGACGGATGATCTTGCAATTGCGGCAGATCTTCTTGACGGATGCCGAGACTTTCATGGTCTTCTCCTACGTCGGCTTGCGCCGAATTAAATGGGCTGCACCAGGGCAAACAACTTACTTGGCGCGGAAAACGATACGGGCGCGACTCAGGTCGTAGGGCGTGAGTTCCACGGTCACCTTGTCACCAGGCAGGATGCGGATGTAATGCATACGCATCTTGCCGGAGATATGACCAAGAACTACATGCCCGTTTTCCAGTTTGACGCGAAAGGTTGCATTCGGAAGATTCTCAACCACCTCACCCTGCATCTGGATGACATCGTCTTTCGCCATGACCCGTTGTCCTGTGCCCTCTGAAACTTAGCTCGCCTTGAAGCTGGCCTTTTTCAACAGGGTTTCGTACTGTTGAGACATTACATAAGACTGTACTTGCGCCCAGAAGTCCATCGTGACCACCACAATGATCAGCAACGACGTCCCGCCGAAATAGAAGGGCACGTTGTACTTGAGCACCAGGAATTCCGGCAGCAGGCAGACCGCGGTGATGTAGATCGCACCACCCAAAGTCAACCGCGCGAGAATCTTGTCGATGTGACGCGCGGTCTGGTCACCTGGTCGTATACCTGGAATGAACGCACCACTCTTCTTGAGGTTGTCTGCCGTTTCTCGGCTGTTGAACACCAGCGCGGTGTAGAAGAAGCAGAAGAACACGATCATGGCCGCATACAGCAGAACATAGATCGGCTGCCCTGGCGACAAGGCACTGGAGATGTCCTTCAGCCAACGCATCCCCTCGCCGGTTGCGAACCAGCCAACCACCGTGGCGGGCAGCAGGATGATCGACGACGCGAAGATCGGCGGAATCACGCCCGACATATTGATCTTGAGTGGCAGGTGCGACGACTGCCCTCCATAGACCTTGTTGCCGACCTGGCGCTTGGCGTAGTTCACCAGAATCTTGCGCTGACCACGCTCGACAAACACCACCACATACGTCACGAGGATGACAATGGCGACGATGAAGATGGCAACCAGAGGACCCATCGAGCCGGTGCTCACCAGATTCAACAAACCACCAATGGCATTGGGCAAACCTGCTGCGATACCAGCAAAGATCAGGATCGAGATGCCGTTGCCCAGGCCACGCTCGGTGATCTGCTCACCCAGCCACATCAGGAACATCGTGCCGGCGGTCAGGCTGACCAAGGCAGTGATGCGGAAGGCAAAGCCCGGCTCGATCACCAGTCCCGGAGAACCCTCCAACGCCAGGGCAATACCCAGCGACTGGAAGATGGCAAGGCCCAGGGTGCCATAGCGGGTGTACTGGGTGATCTTGCGACGACCCGATTCACCTTCCTTCTTCAGCGCCTCCAGGCTGGGCAATACATAGCTCATCAGCTGCATGATGATGGATGCAGAGATGTAAGGCATGATGCCCAGGGCGAACACCGTGAAACGCGACAGCGCCCCGCCGGAGAACATGTTGAACAGGTTCAGGATGCCGCCTTGCTGGCCCTTGAACAGCTGTGCCAACTGGTCTGGATTGATGCCAGGCACGGGAATGTGCGCACCAATGCGATAGACGACCAAGGCCAGCAGCAAGAACACAAGCCGGCGACGGAGGTCGCCGAACTTGCCGCTCTTGGCCAGTTGATTCGCGTTGCTTGCCACGGTGAGTCTGTCTTGCCTCGTGTCGAAGTGCTTGCCGCCGGAATGCGTGTTCAGCGATGGCCGCCGATCACTCGGCCAACGAGCCGCCAGCGGCTTCGATCGCCTTGCGGGCGTTGGCGGTTGCGCTGATGCCCTTGAGCACAACAGCCGACGTCAGTTCACCGGTGTTGATCACCTTGACGGTGTGCACCAGCTGGCCAACCAGACCAGCCTGCTTGAGCGCCAGCAGGTCAACTTCGGCAATGCCCAGGCCTTGCAGTTGACCCAGCGTCACTTCGCCGTTGAACTGAAGTTGCTGCGACTTGAAGCCGCGCTTGGGCAGGCGGCGCTGCAGCGGCATCTGGCCGCCTTCGAAGCCCACCTTGTGGTAGCCACCGGCACGCGACTTCTGACCCTTGTGACCACGACCGGCGGTCTTGCCCAGGCCAGAGCCGATGCCGCGACCGACGCGGCGCTTGGCGTGCTTGGCACCGCCAGCGGGCTTGATGGAATTGAGTTGCATGTTTCTTGTCCTGCTGGAGTGAAGGCTCAGAGCACCTTCACCAGGTAGGCAATCTTGTTGATCATGCCGCGAACTGCCGGAGTGTCCTCCAGGACAGCTTCGCTATTCAGGCGACGCAGGCCCAGACCCACCACGGTAGCGCGATGTGACGCACGTGTTCCGATGGGGCTGCGAACCAGTTTGACCTTGAGAGTCTTCTTGTCAGACATGATGATCGTCCCAGGTTCAGCCGAAGATCTCTTCGACCGTCTTGCCGCGCTTGGCAGCCACTTCGGCGGGCGTCACGGCGCGCGTGAGCGCATCGAAGGTGGCACGCACCATGTTGTACGGATTGGTCGAGCCCAAGCTCTTGGCCACCACGTCGGTGACGCCAAGCACCTCGAACACCGCGCGCATTGGGCCGCCGGCGATGATGCCGGTACCGGCGGGCGCCGGCGCCAGCAGCACCTTGGCTGCACCGTGTTCGCCACGGATGTTGTGATGCAGCGTACCGTTCTTCAGCGGCACCTTCACCAGGTTGCGGCGTGCCTGCTCCATCGCCTTCTGGACAGCAACCGGCACTTCTCGCGCCTTGCCCTTGCCCATGCCGACGCGGCCGTCACCATCACCGACCACGGTGAGGGCAGCAAACGCCATGATCCGGCCGCCCTTGACCACCTTGGTCACGCGGTTCACCTGGATCATCTTCTCGCGCATCCCGTCGTCGCGACCTTCGTCGGCGATCTTGGGTTGAAACTTAGCCATTTCGTATCCTTCGCTGATCGGCCGGACGGCTTAGAACTGCAGGCCGGCTTCGCGCGCGGCTTCTGCCAGGGCCTTGACACGACCGTGGTAGGCAAAACCGGCGCGATCGAACGCAACGGCTTCCACCCCGGCAGCCTTGGCACGTTCGGCAATACGCTTGCCGATCAACGCTGCCGCGTCCACGTTGCCACCTTTGCCGGCAGCGCCGAGCTGCTCGCGCACTTCCTTCTCGGCGGTGGAGGCCGAGGCCAGCACCTTGCTGCCGTCGCCGGAAATCACGCTGGCGTAGATGTGAAGGTTGGAGCGGAACACCGTCAGGCGCGCCTTGCCCTGCAGCGCGATGCGCGCACGGGTCTGACGCGAACGGCGCAGCCGTTGTTCTTTCTTGGTCAACATGCTGCTGCTCCTTACTTCTTCTTGGTCTCTTTGAGGGAGACCTTTTCAGTGCTGTAGCGAATGCCCTTGCCCTTGTACGGCTCGGGCGGGCGGATAGCGCGCACCTCGGCAGCAATCTGGCCCACGACCTGACGGTCGGAACCCTTGATCACGATTTCGGTCTGCGTCGGCGTCTCGACCTTGATGCCGGCCGGCATGTCCTTCACCACGGGGTGAGAGAAACCGATCTGCAGATTGAGCTTGGCGCCTTGAGCCTGGGCGCGGAAACCCACGCCGACCAGGCTCAGCTTCTTCTCGAAGCCCTTGCTCACGCCGGTGATCATGTTGTTCACCAGGGCACGCATGGTGCCGGACATGGCATCCGCTTCCGACGAGGCATCCACCGGAGCGAACTGCAGCTTGCCAGCATCGCTGCTGACCTTGACCAGGCGGTGAGCCGGACGCACCAGGGTACCCAGGGTGCCCTTGACGCTGATCTGCTCGCCTGCCAGAGCGACCTCGACCCCTTGCGGGATCGCGATCGGCATTTTTCCTACGCGGGACATCTGATGCTCCCCTTTAGGCGACGTAGCACAGAACCTCGCCACCGATACCGGCGGCGCGGGCCTTGCGATCCGTCATGACACCCTTGGGCGTCGTCACGATAGCCACGCCCAGGCCGTTCATGACCTGCGGAATGTCGTGGCGGCCCTTATAAACGCGCAGACCGGGACGGCTCACGCGCTCGATGCGCTCGATCACCGGACGGCCAGCGTAGTACTTCAGGGTGATGACCAGCTCGGACTTGCCGGCATCGCTCTTGACGGCGTAGCCGTCGATATAACCTTCGTCCTGCAGCACCCGCGCAATCGCCGCCTTCAGCTTGGAAGACGGCATCACAACGCTGGTCTTCTCGACCTGTTGGGCGTTGCGGATGCGGGTCAGCATGTCCGCGATCGGATCACTCATGCTCATGGGATAACTCCTGTTCGTGCCCTGGGGCCGCCGACTTACCAGCTGGCCTTGACAACACCCGGGATGTCGCCACGGAAGGCGAGTTCACGGATCTTGGTGCGGCCGAGGCCGAACTTGCGGAAGGTGCCACGGGGGCGACCGGTGATGCCGCAGCGATTGCGAAGACGCGTCGGGTTCGCGTTGCGCGGCAGTTGCTGCAGCGCCAGGCGAGCTTGATAACGCTCTTCTTCGGACTTGCTCTGGTCGTCGATCAAGGCCTTCAGTTCTGCGTACTTCTTGGCGTACTTGGCGACCAGCTTCTCGCGCTTTTCTTCGCGCTGAATGAGAGAGAGTTTTGCCACGGTGAACCTCAGTTCTTGAACGGGAAGCGGAACGCGGTCAGCAGCGCCTTGCACTCGTCGTCACTGCGAGCCGAGGTGGTGATGCTGATGTTCATCCCGCGCAGAGCGTCGATCTTGTCGTACTCGATTTCCGGGAAGATGATCTGTTCCTTGACGCCGACGTTGTAGTTGCCGCGACCGTCAAACGAACGGCCCGAGATACCACGGAAGTCGCGCACTCGCGGCAGGGCCACGGTGACGAAGCGATCCAGGAATTCATACATACGCACGCCGCGCAGGGTGACCATGCAGCCGATCGGCACGTTGTCACGAATCTTGAAGCCGGCGATGGCCTTCTTCGACTTTGTGACCACGGGCTTCTGGCCGGCGATCTTGGTGAGGTCACCCACGGCGTGGTCCATCACCTTCTTGTCGGAGACAGCCTCGCTGACACCCATGTTCAGCGTGATCTTCTCGAGGCGCGGCACCTGCATGATGGAGGTGTAGCCGAACTGCTGCATCAGCGCGGGAACGATCTTCTCGCGGTAGATATCCTGCAGACGAGCGGTCTTTTGTTGAGCCATGTCGAACCCCGCCTCAAGCCTTGATTTCTTCGCCGCTGGACTTGTAGACGCGCACACGCTTGCCGTCAGCCAGGAGCTTGATGCCGACCCGATCAGCCTTGCCGGTGACGGCATTGAAGATCGCGACGTTCGATTGATGGATGGGCATGGTCTTGTCGACGATGCCACCTTGCGTACCCTTGAGAGGGTTGGGGCGCACATGCTTCTTCACGACACTGACGCCATCGACCACGACATGATCGTCGTCGACGCGCAGCGACACCGTGCCGCGCTTGCCCTTGTCTCGCCCGGTCAGCACGATGACCTGGTCGCCCTTGCGTAGCTTGTTCATGGCCTGTCCTTCGAGCTCGGCTTAAATCACTTCGGGAGCGAGCGACACGATCTTCATGAAGCGCTCGGTACGCAGTTCACGCGTCACCGGGCCGAAGATGCGCGTGCCGATCGGCTCGAGCTTGGCATTGAGCAGCACAGCGGCATTGCCATCGAACTTCACCAGGGAGCCATCCTGACGGCGCACACCCTTGGCAGTGCGAACCACCACGGCGCTATAGACCTCGCCCTTCTTGACGCGGCCACGCGGAGCGGCTTCCTTGATGCTGACCTTGATGACATCGCCGATGCCGGCATAACGACGCTTGGAGCCGCCGAGCACCTTGATGCACATGACGGTCTTCGCACCCGTGTTGTCCGCGACGTCGAGCCGCGATTGCATTTGGATCATGTCTATTCCCCAACTTGTCCCGCTGGCACAACCGAAGGTCGGCGAGCACGGTCAGTCTTGGGCCCGTTTCACACTGCGTCTACCCTGCTGGGCGTCGGCAATGAGTTTTGAGGCGGATCCAGAAGGCGGCGATCCTTCGAAGAAAGGGCCGTCCGACTGGCAGAGCCTGCGATTATGCACCACTGCACTCATGCAGGTCAACGCGGCATCGGGTTGCCTTGTTGTTTTTGCTTGCTTCGCGCGACAGTCGTGGCGCCTGGCGATAGAGAGATCAACGGCACCTCTAGTAGGTTTCGGCCTCTGGATCGGTGGCTTCGAGCTCATAGCTGGCGGCCAACATGGCCAAGCGCCCTATTACGCCATACATATAGAAGCGGTTCGGCGCGCTCGCACCCGGCTTTTCACCCGGGCGCGGCAAGTGATGGCTTTCGGCAAAAGCCAGCGGCACAAATCTGGCGCCAGGCGCGTTCAGGTTCTCGTCGATGCCCCGTTCGGCATGCACGCGATAAAAGCCACCTACCACATAGCGATCCATCATGTAGACCACCGGTTCGGCGACCGCCTCGTGCATGCGCTCGTAGGTGGGCACACCCTCTTGAATCAGCACTTGTGAAACCTCCTGCCCATCCTTCACCACACTCATCTTGTTGCGGGTTCGGCGGTTCAAATCATCCAGTTCCTTGGCATCGCGCACGGTCATGATGCCCATGCCGTAAGTCCCGTTGTCGGCCTTCACCACAACAAAGGGCTTCTCGTTGATGCCGTATTCCTTGTACTTGCGGCGCACCTTGCCAAGCAGCGCATCGACATTGGACTTCACGCAATCCAACCCGGCGCCTTCACTGAAGGCAACTTCGCCGCAATGGCTGTGCATGGGGTTGATGAGCCATGAGTCCATGCCGAGCAGCTTGGCGAACTTCTTGGCGACCTCTTCATAGGACTGGAAGTGATTCGTCTTGCGCCGCACTGCCCAGCCTGCGTGCAACGGAGGCAGCACGTATTGCTCATGCAATCCCTCCAGCACCTGAGGAATTCCTGCCGACAGGTCATTGTTGAGCAGGATGGTGCAGGGGTCGAAGTCCTTCAACCCGATGCGCCGCTTGCCGCGAATGAGAGGCTCCACCGTCAGCGACTGCCCGTCCGGCAATTCAAAGGTCGTCGGCGCGGTGATGTCTGGATCCAGCGTGCCCAACCGCACATTTAGCCCGGCGAGTGAAAAGATCTGCTTGAGCCGCGCCACGTTGGCCAGGTAGAAGGTGTTGCGCGTGTGACCCTCGGGCACCAGCAGCAGGTTCTTCGCCTCCGGACAGATCTTCTCGATCGCCGCCATGGCCGCCTGCACGGCCAGCGGCAACATCTCACGCGTCAGGTTGTTCCAGCCACCAGGGTAGAGATTGGTATCGACAGGCGCGAGCTTGAAGCCGGCGTTGCGCAGGTCGACCGAGCTGTAGAACGGCGGCGTGTGCTCCATCCATTCGAGCCGGAACCAGCGTTCGATCGCGGGCATGGATTCGAGGATGCGCGCCTCGAGTTCGTTGATCGGGCCGGTGAGTGCGGTGACAAGGTGAGGGACCATGTGGGGGCTCTGGCTGGACGATGGACGCCGGCAGACGTCAGTGCCGGCCACACGAGTGTGCCAAACGCAAGCGATTCGCGCTGTCACGACTGTCGTTTCTCACCATGGGGCCAAGCGCCGCCATCACAAGTCGACAGCGGCGCCTGGAAGCAAAAAGGGCCCGCGTCTGCGGGCCCTTGTCGTCAGTCGGCAACGGCCAGGCACTCACGGTGCCCGGCTATTCATGCCCATCAGCCGTGATAGGCCGTTTCGCCGTGCGAGGCGATATCCAGACCTTCGCGCTCTTCCTCTTCGGTGACGCGCAAGCCGATCACCAAGTCGACGATCTTGTAGGAAATCGCCGCCACCACAGCCGACCACACGACGGTGACACCCACCGCCTTGGCCTGGATGAGGAACTGGTCGAACACGCCATTGCTGCCCACGGTTGCGGTGACCCAATCGGTCACCAGGCCGGGACCGCCCAGCGACTGGCTATTGAAGATGCCGGTCAGCAAGGCGCCCAGGATGCCACCCACGCCGTGCACACCAAACACGTCCAGCGAGTCGTCCGCGCCCAGCATGCGTTTGAGACCATTCACACCCCACAGGCAGGCGAAGCCAGCGATGAAACCGATTACCAGACCACCGACGATGCCGACGTTGCCGGCTGCCGGAGTGATGGCCACCAGACCGGCCACCGCGCCCGACGCTGCACCCAGCATCGAGGCCTTGCCCTTCATCAGTGCTTCGCCGATGCACCAGGCCAGCACGGCGGCAGCCGTGGCGGAGAAGGTGTTCAGGAAGGCCAGCGCAGCGCTGTTGCCGGCTTCGAGCGCCGAACCTGCATTGAAGCCGAACCACCCCACCCACAGCAGCGAAGCACCGACCATGGTCAGCGTCAGAGAGTGCGGCGTGAACGCTTCGCGACCGTAGCCGACACGCTTGCCGATGAGGATTGCGCCGACCAGGCCGGCCACGGCAGCGTTGATGTGCACGACAGTGCCGCCGGCGAAATCCAGCGCACCCCATTGCCACAGCAGACCGGCCTTGCCGTTCATGGCGTCAACCACTTCCTTGCCCGTGTAAGCATCCGGACCCATCCAGTACCAGACCATGTGCGCCACCGGCACATAGCTGAAGGTGAACCACAGCACCATGAACAGCAACACTGCGCTGAACTTGATGCGCTCGGCAAAGGCACCAACGATCAGGCCGCACGTGATGGCCGCAAAGCTGGCCTGGAACACCACGAACACGATCTCGGGCAGGACCACCCCCTTGCTGAAGGTGGCCGCCATGGCGAACTCACCCTTCATGGGGTCGAACACGCCCTTCAGGAACAGCCGGTCAAATCCACCGATGAAGGCATTGCCCTCGGTGAAAGCCAGGCTGTAGCCATAGATCACCCACAACACGGTGATGAGCGCAAAGGTCACAAAGACCTGCATCAACACCGACAACATGTTCTTGGACCGCACCAGACCGCCGTAGAACAGCGCCAGCCCAGGGATGGCCATCATGATCACCAGCAAGGTGGACACCAACATCCACGCGATATCGCCCTTGTTGGCTACAGGCGCCGAAGCAGCAGGCGCCGCCGATGCTGCGGCGCTGGCCGCATCGGCGATTGGCGCCGCGGCGGATGCGGCGGTTGCGGTCGCGGCGGGTTCGGACGCAGCCTGCGCCAAAGCGACGTCAGCCACGCCCAGCAGGGCCAACCCCAGCGCGAGGGAGACGAGAAGTTTCTTCAACATGGTTGTCTCTTGAAAAAGGGAGGAGGTCAGAGGGCGTCCTTGCCGGTCTCGCCGGTACGGATACGCAGCACTTGTTCGAGCGTCGTGATGAAGATCTTTCCGTCACCGATCTTTCCGGTGCGGGCGGAGCCTTCGATCGCCTCGATGACGCGGTCGACCACAGCGTCGTCGACCGCCGCTTCAATCTTCACCTTGGGCAGGAAGTCGACGACGTATTCGGCGCCGCGATACAGCTCCGTATGGCCCTTTTGGCGGCCGAAGCCCTTGACCTCGGTGACGGTAATGCCCTGCACGCCGATGCTGCTGAGCGCCTCGCGCACCTCGTCGAGCTTGAATGGTTTGATGATGGCGGTGACCATTTTCATGGCGGTCTCCGTAAGGGTTGAGAGAAGGGAGGGACAAAAACTACACACATCACTACTGCAGCTTCCATGCCATGCTCAGCGCGCCTCGTTACAGTGGGCTGCAGCTGGTGCCTCTCGCCCCAGCGAGGAGCGCCTGACCCGCCACCGAGCAGCCACGCACCATGCAACGGCGCCGTCGTCGCACCAATTCGGTGCCAATCCACAAAAGACAGGGGCCCGTCCGTGTGCAGTTGTGCGCACAATGGCCCGTACAGCCACACACAAGGCCGCCAACCCTCCGGCCCGCACCACGATGTCGCTCGCCCTGGTCCACAGCCGCGCCTTGGTCGGACTCGGCGCGCCGGAAGTCACTGTCGAGGTTCAACTCGCCAATGGCCTGCCGAACTTCACGTTGGTCGGCCTGGCAGAAACCGAGGTGAAGGAGTCGCGTGAAAGGGTCCGCGCCGCCCTGCAACAAAGCGGGCTGGTCTTTCCTCACAACAAACGCATCACGGTCAATCTGGCACCAGCCGATCTGCCCAAGGAGGGTGGTCGCTACGACCTGCCGATCGCGCTGGGCATCCTGGCCGCCGCAGGTCAGATCGACACAGCGGTGCTCGACCGCTTCGAATTCGCCGGCGAGTTGTCACTCGCGGGCGAGCTGCGCCCAGTGCGAGGCGCCCTCGCGATGGCGGTCGCTCTGCGCGGGCGCAGTCGGCAAGACGGTGCGGCAACGAGGGAACTGGTGCTGCCCGCGAGCAGCGCCGCTGAGGCGGCGCATGTTCCTGATTTGCGCGCGCGTGGCGCGCGTCACCTGCTCGACGTGGTACAGGCCCTGGTCGCGTTGGGCGACGCTGCACTAAACGACCACACCGTCGCACCTTCCCTGGATGAGTTGCTGCCGCCAGCCACACCGGCGCGTCGCAGTGCGGCGGCGGCCAGGCCCGATTTGTCCGACGTTCGAGGACAAGCTGGCGCCAAGCGCGCGCTCGAAACTGCAGCGGCGGCTGGTCACAGCCTGCTCCTGGTCGGACCGCCGGGTACAGGAAAATCCATGCTCGCCCAACGCTTCGCCGGTCTGCTGCCCGATCTAGCGGAGGACGAAGCACTCGAATCGGCAGCCATGCTCAGCTTGGCGGGCAAGTTCGACGCCGCGCACTGGGCTCGCCGCGTGGTTCGTGCCCCACACCACAGCGCCTCGGCCGTCGCGATGGTCGGCGGCGGCAATCCACCCCGTCCAGGCGAGATTTCGCTGGCGCACCACGGCGTACTTTTTCTTGATGAACTACCCGAATATCCGCGGCTGGCGCTGGAGGCCCTGCGTGAGCCGCTGGAAAGCGGACGAGTGACGATCTCACGCGCTGCGCGTCACGCCGAATTTCCCGCACGATTCCAGCTGATCGCCGCCATGAACCCCTGCCCCTGTGGCCACCTGGGCGACCGCAGCCAAGCCTGCCGCTGCAGCGCGGATGCTGTGGCGCGTTACCAGGCTCGGCTTTCAGGGCCACTGCTAGACCGCATCGACCTGCGGGTCGAAGTGCTGTCAGTGTCGCCACAAGAACTGGCGGCAGCACCCGGCGGTCCGTCCAGCGCGGAAGTCGCTTCGCGCGTGGCGTTCGCGCGCGAGCGTCAATTCCGTCGTCAAGGCAAGCTCAACGCCGATCTTGAGCCTTCTGAAATCGATCAGCACTGTCAACCCAGCACCGCGGCGGCCAGCTTCATGCAGGCAGCCGCGGCCCGCCTGGGCTGGTCCAGCCGGAGTTATCACCGCGTGTTGCGCGTTGCGCGCAGCCTGGCCGATTTGGCCGGGAAGGAGGGCATAGACGTCGCACAGGTGGCCGAGGCGATTCAATTGCGGCGCGCCCTGCCGGGCGGCTGACGGCGCCCAAGGCGTCTGGATCGAGCGATCCGCATCATTTTTTTGACCGGCAGCGGCGACGCTACGCCTTCCCCCAAGTGCGCGCTAGCGGCGCTGTGACCTCAACCTTGCTGGGGCAACGAGAGCAACTTCTCCCCGTCCACTCGCACCCGCTGCCCGATGGCCGGGGCCTGTGCCTGGTCTAGCACCTGCTGGCTGCCGTCTTCCATGCGCACCGTGACTCGGTAATGGGTGGTGGCCTTGGCACGCTTTTCGACCTCGTTGCCGGCCAAACCACCACCGATGGCGCCCAGCACGGTCATGGCTGTGTTGCCCTGACCCTTGCCGACCTGGTGGCCCAAGGCACCGCCGATCACACCACCGGCTACCGCGCCCAGGCCACTGCCTTCGCCCTTCTGCGTGACCGCCTGGACAGATTCGACCGTGCCGCAGTCCCGACACGCCGGCATCACCACCGCGTGTTGCGGACGTACAGCCGGCGTGGCCGACTTGTTGGCCACCTTGGCCTGAGCAGTCGAATGCACGCGCTGGTTAACAGCGGCGGACTGTGCGGTGGTCGACACAGCAGGATCAGGCACATCGGCGTCAGCCGAGGCGGTGTGCCACGCCACGGCTGCCGCCGCCGTCACCCCCACCACCAGCGCGCCAGCAGCAAGCATCCAGGGGCGGGTGCCCCCCGATCCTCCCATCGCCCCGGCGTCGGCCACGACGCCAGTGCATTCCAGCGGAAAGGGCGCCAGCATGGCGGGATGAGCCAACGATGGCGCGCGCAAATTGAAGAGATTCATGGGTGCTGCTCCTGTCTGGGGACTGCCTGCTACTGCTGCCGCGCGGGTATCAGTGGCCTAGCGGTCGGGATGAGAACGGATTGGAACGGGCCCGCATGACAAGCCCACGGCAAAAAGTGCTCAGCCGTAACACATGGTATGCACCGGGCCATGAATGTTGCAATGCGACACAGATCACGGAAATATGTGGCATTTTCCCATTCGTCGATTGCCAGGCACACGCCAGACGTCGCTCGCGTTTCCGTCAGAGCGATCGCCCAGCCACGCTCGATGGTGCGGGGTCGGCCGCGCGCGGCGAGGGACAATGCGCCGACCTACCGTCGGTCGGACCTGGAGCTGACTGCGCCGCCATGATCGCTTTCAGCGGATCTGCCATCGGTTTCGTCCTCTGCCCCGCCATGTCCACCGCCAATCCAGCGCCACTTCTCGCCCCCGGCTTTGCCGCCAAGCTCTGCCCGCGCGGGGAACTTGCGCAACGCGTCGCGGCGCTGCCGCAGCCCGTGGTGTTCACCAACGGTGTGTTCGACATCCTGCACCGCGGCCATGTCACCTATCTCGCGCAGGCGCGGGCGCTGGGCGCCAGCCTGGTGTTGGGCCTGAACAGCGACGCGTCCGCACGCCAGCTCGGCAAGGGGCCCGAGCGTCCGCTCAACAACGAACTCGACCGCGCCTGTGTGCTGGCAGCCCTCGAAAGCATCAGCCTCGTCACCCTGTTCGACGAGGCCACGCCCTGCCGGCTGATTGAACTCGTGCGCCCGCAGATCTATGTCAAAGGCGGCGACTACGACATCGAGACGCTGGAGGAAACCCGGCTGGTGCGCAGCTGGGGCGGCCGGGCGCAGGCGCTCAGCTTTGTCGACGGCTACTCGACCACGGCGCTGGTGCGGCGCATCCGCGCATGAACGGCACCTCGGGTCGGACACCGTGCACCGACGGTCCAGCGATCGGGCAACCTGACCAAACGGCGCCGAGGGCCGAGCGGTGAGCCTGCGCCTGTACCTGGATGTCGAGCTTTCCGCCGGGCTGAATCTCAGCCTGCCCACGGGCGCGGCCCGCCACGTCCAGGTGTTGCGCCTGCAACCGGGCGATCAGGTCACCTTGTTCAATGGCCTGGGCGGAGAGTGGCAGGCCGAAATCGTTCACATGGGGCGCAGCGAAGTCACGGTAGTGGTGCGTGACCACGCCGCCGTGGAGCGCGAATTGGCGCACAGCGTCACCTTGGCGGTGTGCATGCCAGCCAACGACCGTTTCGACTGGCTGATCGAAAAGGCCACCGAACTCGGCGCCGCTGCTGTACAGCCGCTGGTGTCGGAACGCTCGGTGCTGCGAGTGGCAGGCGAGCGCGCCGAAAAGAAGCGTGCCCACTGGCAAGGCATCGCGGCCGCAGCAGCTGAACAGTGTGGCCGCAACCGGCTACCGCTCGTGCACCCGGTCCACGAACTCGAGGGCTGGCTCAGGAGCGCGCCATTCGCGCCGGCTTGCAACGCCCACGTGCTCAGCCTGCGCCCTGGCGCAGGCCTGGCCTCCCTCCTCGCCGCTGCGGCTGCCGCGCCGCCGTGCCACTGGCTGCTGCTCAGCGGGCCCGAGGGCGGGCTGAGTGCGCGCGAGGAAGACCTGGCGGTGTCCCTGGGCTATGCACCGCTCAGCCTGGGCCCCCGCGTATTGCGCGCCGAGACGGCGCCGCTGGCCCTGCTTGCCGTCTTGGCAGCGTTGTAACTCAGGAAACATCACCGTCCCTGAGCCCGGTCAAGACGGCTGGAGCCACCGAGGAACACACTGGTTTCAGACCTGCCGTTGTTCCCGGATCGCAACAGTCGCCTCCAGCGGCCCCTCCGTTCCTGCGCCAGCGCGCCTGAGATTGCTCACTTGCAGCGCCGATCCACGCATTCGCATTCGATCATGCAAATCGTGCATGTAACCGCAATGTAATCGTCAGCACTCAACTTCTACACTGGCCCGACGCATCCCGAAAGCGCCTGCCTCGCGGGCCCTTCCGAGATGCTTTTTTTAACCTTGGAGACTTCCTCATGAACCATCCCGCCATGGCCGGGCTGCAGGTCCACGCCCCTGCACATGTCAAGAACGCCAGGCTTATCGCCTGGGTGTCCGAGATCGCCGCCCTCACCGAGCCGGACGCCATCCATTGGTGCGATGGTTCGCAGGAAGAATATGAGCGCCTGTGCCGCAAGCTGGTGGACAGCGGCACGTTCAAGCCGCTCAACCCGGCCAAACGCCCGGGTAGTTTCCTGGCCTGGTCGGACCCGAGCGACGTCGCCCGGGTCGAAGACCGCACGTTTATCTGCAGCGACAAGAAGGAAGACGCCGGCCCGACCAACCACTGGATGGCCCCGGCCGAAATGCGCGACCTGCTGCAGACCGGCGACAAGGCGCTGTTTCGCGGTGCCATGCGCGGCCGCACCCTGTACGTCGTGCCCTTCAGCATGGGCCCGCTGGGCTCGCCCATCGCCCACATCGGCATCGAGCTGTCGGACAGCCCCTATGTGGCGGTCAACATGCGCCTCATGACCCGCATGGGCAAGGCGGTGTACGACGTGCTGGGCGTGGACGGCGAATTTGTGCCCTGTGTGCACACCGTGGGTGCACCGCTGATCGCCGGCCAGAAGGACGTGAGCTGGCCCTGCAACACGACCAAGTACATCGTCCACTACCCCGAGACGCGCGAGATCTGGTCCTACGGCTCGGGCTACGGCGGCAACGCCCTGCTGGGCAAGAAGTGCTTCGCCCTGCGCATCGCCTCCAACATGGGGCGTGACCAGGGCTGGCTGGCCGAGCACATGCTGATCCTGGGCGTGACCTCGCCCGAGGGCAAGAAAAGCCACGTCGCCGCCGCCTTCCCCAGCGCCTGCGGCAAGACCAACTTCGCCATGCTGATCCCGCCGGCCGCCCTGGGCGACTGGAAGGTCACCACCATCGGCGACGACATCGCCTGGATCAAGCCGGTGAACGGCCAGATGCGCGCGATCAACCCCGAGGCCGGCTATTTCGGCGTCGCCCCCGGCACCAACTTCAAGACCAACCCGAACTGCATGGCGTCGCTCGACAAGGACGTCATCTTCACCAACGTCGCGCTGACCGACGATGGCGACGTGTGGTGGGAAGGCATGACCGACGAACTGCCCGGCCACCTGATCGACTGGCAGGGCAAGGACTGGACGCCCGAGACCGCCAAGGGCGCCGACGGCAAGCTGCGCGCTGCCGCGCATCCGAACGCCCGCTTCACCGTGGCCGCCGCCAACAACCCGGCGCTGGACCCCGAGTGGGACAACCCGGCCGGCGTGGTGATCGACGCCTTCATCTTCGGCGGGCGCCGCTCCACCACCGTGCCGCTCGTCACCGAGGCGCGCAACTGGGTCGAAGGCGTCTACATGGCCGCGACCATGGGCTCGGAGACCACCGCCGCCGCCGTCGGCCAGATGGGCGTGGTTCGCCGCGACCCCTTCGCCATGCTGCCCTTCACCGGCTACAACATGAGCGACTACTTCCAGCACTGGCTGAACGTCGGTGCCAAGCTGCAGGGTGAAGGCGCGAAGCTGCCGGCCATCTACTGCGTCAACTGGTTCCGCAAGGGCGCCGACGGCAAGTTCGTCTGGCCGGGCTACGGCGACAACGCCCGCGTCATGCAGTGGATGCTGGGCCGCATCGACGGCCAGGCCGGTGGCACCGAGCACATCTTCGGCGTCAGCCCCAACTACAGCGACCTGAACTGGTCGGGCCTGGACTTCAGCGAAGCCCAGTTCAACAGCGTGATCGGCATCGACCGCGCCGCCTGGCAGCAGGAACTCAAGCTGCACGACGAGCTGTTCACCCAGCTGGCCTACCACCTGCCGGCCGAACTGGTCGCCACCAAGCAGGCCCTGGAGCAGCGCCTGGCCGCCTGATCGATCGGCGGGCGCCCCCGCCCCGCGCCCGGCTCGCCGCCGGGCGTCGCCCCCCGCACAGCCCGCACCGCCCGCCGGTGCGGGCTTTCTTTTTTGCGTTGCGTGGTTGCCCAAAACGTAAAAAAGGCGAGCGGTGCCGGAGCAACGCTCGCCAAAAGAGGCTTCTCAATGTGGGTCAGGTGCCGGTTCACGGGCAGCGCGACGGCCTGCACCCTTCCCTTCGGCCCCGCCCAGGCGTGACCGACGCGCAGACCGCGCACAGGCGGTCCGCGCGCCACCACACGGGCCGGCCGGGTCGCCAGCACCTGCGCGGACTCACGGCTCAGGGCAAGCCGGGTACGCAGGAAGACCGTGTTCAGGGCAGCCAGAAGAACAGGGGGCGGCGCCGCATCGGCACCGGTGCACAAGGGGCAGGACAGGCCGTGCGCGGCCAGGCGGTGCCAGGGCAAACGCGAGCCGCTGCGCGCCGGATCCGCCGCATCGGCGGCAGCGGTGGCCCCCGCTTCGACGGCCGTCATGGTGCGCACGGAACACACGCCCGGGGGCACATCGCCCTCGGCCGCGAGCGGAAGATGGGACATCCCGAGCAGCAGCACATGGCCGCTCGCCAGCCATGCGGCAAGGCGACGACTCCAGCGGCTGAAGCGGGGGGATGTCATGGGCAGGACGACAGGTGAAGCAGGACGGGAACTGGCGACTAGAACGGGACGCGGAAAGCAAGCCCGCAGGCCGGCACAGGAGCGAGGAAAGCGCGAAACAGCGGAACAGTCATCCGGACCGATTGCATGGCACTGCTACGCGTGACCCGCAGCGCGTCATGCACCACAGCACCTCACGGTGCCCTGGCTCGGGAAGGACGTTCAGATCTGGGGAGAGGGGAGACCAACAGCCATCAGGCGAGCGCCTGATGCCTCGGGGCTAGGCCAGGGACGCTGCACCGCCGACTGGCGGCAGCGCAGATCAGCCGAGGTCGACGAGGGCGACCGGTGGCGCACGCGCCTGCTGCTGCGCAGGCGCTGACTGGTGTCGACCGGCCAGCAGGCGCTGCACCGGTGCCGAGGACAGGTCGGCCAGCAGCGCGCAGGCACCCGGCGCGGGCGGCGGTGCGAGCGAGGCGCCGGCGCACAGCGGACACTGGTCATGCTGGTGCCCGCCCTGGTGCTGCACGGGCGAGTGTTGCCCGGGGGCGGCGAGCCCATCGGCATCCACCACCGCAGCAGCAGCCATCACGCTGGCGCACAGGTCGCCCAGCGCCGCAGCGCGGACTGGGCCACCCTGGGCCGCCAGCACCGGCGCGATCCAGCCGAGGCCGAACGCACACACCAACAAGGCCAGCACCAGGCGGGCTTGGGTGATCAGGGCGGAGCGCGACGGCATGAAGCCATTGTGCAAATCCAGCCTGAACTGGAAATTAGGAAGCCAAGCGAGGCCGCACCTTGCGTGACAGGTGGCACGACACGCCCGGCGCAAACCGTCAGCAAGCCGTCACTGCAGCACAACAGCCGGCCTGCTGTCAGCCGCACGCTGCTGGCAGATCTCGACGTGGCCGGCAGTCCCGGTGCGCGGGCCGCCGCGCCGCGCCCCCGGTCGCTCGCTCGGCGCCCCGCCGGTTCAGCGCGCCAGTTCGGCGCGCATGGCCGAGATCACCTGGGCGTAGTCCGGCTGATTGAAGATGGCGCTGCCGGCCACGAAGGTGTCGGCGCCGGCGTCGGCCACGCGGCGGATGTTGTCGACCTTGATGCCGCCGTCCACTTCCAGGCGGATGTCGCGCCCGGTCTGCTCGATCAGCTTTCTTGCCTTCTCGATCTTGCGCAGCGCCGAGTCGATGAAGCTCTGGCCGCCGAAGCCCGGGTTGACGCTCATGATGAGGATGAGGTCGACGCGGTCGATCACGTACTCCAGCACGTCCAGCGGCAGGGCCGGGTTGAAGGTGAGGCCGGCCCGGCAGCCCGCACCCTGGATGAGTTGCAGCGTGCGGTCGACGTGGGTGCTGGCGTCGGGGTGAAAGCTGATCAGGTCGGCGCCCGCCTTGGCGAAGGCCAGCGCCAGATCATCGACCGGCTGCACCATCAGGTGCACATCGATCGGACAGGCCGTGCCGTCGGGCTTGACACTGTGTTTCTTCAGCGCCTGGCACACCATGGGGCCGAAGGTCAGGTTGGGCACGTAATGGTTGTCCATCACGTCGAAATGGATCCAGTCCGCGCCGGCGGCGAGCACGTTGCGCACCTCCTCGCCCAGGCGGGCGAAGTCGGCGGACAGGATGGACGGGGCGATGCGGAAGGTGGTGCTGGGCATGGCAGGAACAATCAGTGCAAACAAGGAGGAACAGGCGTCACGGTGCGCGCAGCCTGGGCGCGACGAAGTAACAGGAACAAGTGGTGCGGGATCAGCGTCCGCGGGTTGACCAAGGCGCTGTTGTGCCGCTCAACGCCCGTCAAAGCGCGGCACTCGGCGGTCGCGCCATGCGGCCAGACCTTCGCGCAGGTCGGCGCTGCGCGCGCAGGCAGCTTCGCGATCACGCACTCGCGCGTCGACCCAGTCGCCGCGCACGAACTCGTTGAGCGCCAGCTTCATGCCGCGCAGGGCGAGCGGCGCGCCGGCGGCCAGGGCGTCCAGGTAACGCTGCAGCAGCGCCGGCAGGTCCTGCGCATCAGCCATGTCATCCAGATAGCCCAGGCGCAACAACTCCTCGGCCGGCACCGACTCGGCGAGCAGAAATAGCCGCTTGGCGGCGCCCACGCCGAGCCGGCTGGCATAACGCACAAGGCCACTCGGGTAATAGTGCAGGCCCAGACGCGCCGCCGGCATGCGCAGCTCAAGCGACGACACGCCCAGCCGGAAGTCGCAGGCCAGCGCCAGATCGGTGGCACCGCCGTAGACGCTGCCGTTGAGCAGGCAGAGGGTGGGCAGAGGCAGGCGCTCCAGCAGGTCCACCGTCTGCTCGAAAACCTGCGGGCCATCCGGCGCATCGGTGGGCGAGTTGTCGAGTTCACCGATGTGGTAGCCGGCACAGAAGGCCCGTCCGGTGGCGGTGATCACCACTGCATGCAGTTCGGTGCGGGTGGCCAGTTCGGCGAAATGCCGCTGCAGCGCGAGCAGGTCGGCCCGGTGCAGACGATTCAGGTGTTGCGGCCGGTTCAGCGTGATCGTCGCCGTGCCGCCCTCGATATTCAGCAGGGGCTCGCCTGCGTCGGCCTCGGCCAGGGGGGCCGCCATGGCCGTCGGCACGTCGGCCGATGGCTGCCCAGGCGCACTCGACGAGGTGATCGGCCGCTCGGATCGGCCAGACCGGTCGGCGTGAGCTGAGGAGACGGGCGGAGAGCTGCCGTCGGGGGCGTGGGCGTCGGACATGGCGCGCGAGTCTGCCACGCCGGCCTCAACCCGCCCTGACAGGCGAGGCTGCCGGCAGGGCCATGCGGCAGTGCAGCAAAGCACGGGCAGAATGATCGGCCGTGCCGCCCCGGCCGCTGCCGGCCCTCACCCCGCGCCCCCTCGCCATCATGAGTGTCCACCCCGCTGCGCCCAGCGTGCCCCCACCCCTGTCCCGACCGACGCTCAGCCTGCCGCGCCTGCACGAGATGGCAGCGCGCGGCGACAAGCTCGCCATGCTGACCTGCTACGACGCCACCTTCGCGCGCGTGCTCGACGACGCCGGCGTCGACATCCTGCTGGTGGGTGATTCGCTCGGCAACGTCATCCAGGGCGAAACCAGCACGCTGCCGGTCGAACTGGAGCACATGGTCTACCACACCCGTTGCGTCGCGCGCGGCCGGCGCAGCGCCTGGCTGATCGCCGATCTGCCCTTCGGCAGCTACGAGGCCAGCCCCGAGCAGGCTCTGGCGGCCTCGGTGGCGCTGATGCGCGCCGGCGCACAGATGGTCAAGCTCGAAGGCGGCGGCGTGACGGCACAGACGGTGCGTTTTCTCACCGAACGCGGCATCCCCGTGTGCGCCCACCTGGGCCTGACGCCGCAGCGTGTGCACGCCCTGGGCGGCTACCGCGTGCAGGGGCGCAGCGACGCCGCCGCTGCCGAGTTGCAGGCCGACGCCGCCGCGCTAGCCGAGGCCGGCGCGGCCATGCTGGTGCTTGAACTCGTGCCCTCGGCGCTGGCCACTGCCGTCACCCAGGCTCACCCAGGGCTGCTGACCATCGGCATCGGCGCCGGCCCGCACACCAGCGGACAGGTGCTGGTGCTGCACGACATGCTGGGCCTGACGCCCGGCCGACGGCCGCGCTTCGTGCGCGACTTCAGTCTGCCGCCGGGTGCCGCGGCCATCGCCGAGGCAGGCTGCGACACCCGCCTGGGCGTGCACGCCGCCGTGGCCGCCTACGTCGCGGCGGTCAAGCAAGGCAGCTTTCCCGACCCGGCGCAACACGGCTACTGAACACCTTCCGAGCTAGGAGCACCCCATGCACGTCATCCACACCATCGCCGAACTGCGCCATCGCCTGGCTGGCGACGACAGCACCGCCTTCGTGCCCACCATGGGCAATCTGCATGACGGCCACCTGGCCCTGGTGCGCGAGGCCCGGCGCCTGAACGCGGGCGCCGGCCCGGTGGTGGCGAGCATCTTCGTCAACCGGCTGCAGTTCCTGCCGCATGAGGATTTCGATCGTTACCCACGCACCCTGGCGCACGACTGCGAGCTGCTGCAAGGCGCCGGCTGTGACCTGGTGTTTGCGCCCGACGAGGCCGAGCTCTACCCCGAGCCACAGGCGTTCAAGGTGCTGCCGCCAGCCGCGCTGGCCGACATCCTGGAAGGTGAATTTCGCCCCGGCTTCTTCACCGGCGTCTGCACGGTGGTGATGAAGCTGCTGCAGTGTGTGCAGCCGGCCGTGGCCGTGTTCGGCCAGAAGGACTACCAGCAGCTCAAGGTGATCGAGCAGATGGTGCGCCAGTTCGCCCTGCCGACGCGCATCGTCGGCGCGCCGACGATCCGCGCCGCGGACGGCCTGGCGCTGTCCTCGCGCAATGGCTATCTGTCGGCCACCGAACGGGGCGAGGCCGTGGCCCTGTCGCGCACACTGCAGGAGCTCATCGCAGGCGCGCGCGACCTCGGCCGCCCGCTGGCGCAGCTGGAAGCGCAGGCCCACGCCGCCTTGCGCGAGCGCGGCTGGGCGCCCGACTACCTCACCCTGCGCCGGCGCAGCGACCTGCTGCCGCCCGACGACGCCCAACGCCAGTCCGGCTTGCCGCTGGTCGCCCTGGGTGCGGCCAGACTCGGCGCCACCCGGCTGATCGACAACCTCGAATGTTGAAGCGCCTGGCTGTGGCCTGAGCGCCCGGCAGTCCTGGCCCGCCGGGTCAGCTCGCCGCGGCCCACCGGCCGATCAAGGCGCCGCGCTGCAGGCCCCGTCCGGCGCGCGGGCGAGGGCAGCGACGTGTTCCGCCGCGCTGGGCTCGCGCCGATAGGCCACTACATGGTCCAGCTCCAGGCGGATGCCGATGCGCTCGCCAAGGGCGTGGTTGTGGTGCGAAGGCACGAGCGAGAGCACGCGCGAGCCGCTCGCCAGCTCCAGGGTGTAGAGGAACTCGGCGCCGCGGAAGGCCTTGTGCAGCACCCGTGCGGTGACCGGGCTGGCGTCGTCGTGCGCCACGTCGTCCGGGCGCAGCAGCACGTCCACCGTGCAGCCGCTGCCGCACAGGTCGCCGTGTTCGGTACAGCGGATGGGCTGGTCGCTCTGCACCACGCCCAGCTCCATCGCCACGTGCAGGCCGTCGGTGACCACGCCGGGCAGGAAGGCGCCCTGGCCGACGAAGTCCGCCACGAAGCGGTTCACCGGCTGGTGATAGAGCTGATACGCACCGGCCCATTGCTGGATGCCGCCGTCCGACATCACGCCGATCTCGTCCGCGATGGCAAAGGCCTCGTGCTGGTCGTGCGTCACCAGCAGCGCGGTCGTGCCGGCCGCTTTCAACAGGCTGCGCAGCTCGGCACCCAGGTGCTCGCGCAGCTCGACGTCCAGGCTGGAGAAGGGCTCGTCCAGCAGCAGCAGTGCCGGCTCGGGCGCCAGGGCACGCGCCAGGGCGACCCGCTGCTGCTGGCCGCCCGAGAGTTCGTGCGGATAGCGTTTCGCCGTGTGCGCCAGGCCGACGGTCTCCAGCATCTGCAGCACGCGCTGCTCGGCGCCCGGCCGGCCGCGCAGACCGAAGGCGACGTTGGCCGCCACGCTCAGGTGCGGAAACAGGGCGTGGTCCTGGAACACCATGCCGATGCGGCGCCGCTCGGGCGGCACATGCACGCCACGCTCGGCCGAGCTGACCAGCTCGCCGTTCAGCCGGATCTCGCCCGCCGTGACCGGCTCGAAACCGGCGATGGCGCGCAGCACGCTGGTCTTGCCGCAGCCCGATGGCCCGAGCAGGCAGCCGATGGCGCCACGCTGCAGGCTGAGGTGGAACTGATCCACGACAGTCTTCCTGCCATAAGCCAGGCACAGGGCGTCGACGGCAAGCCAGGGCGGGTTCATGTGGCGATGATAATGATTCGCATCGACCTCCCAGTCCCCGCCCTCCTTCCCGCCTCACGCCATCTTGCCGACCGCTGATCCGACGCAAACCCTGCCACGCCCCCGGGGTCACCGCCCTGCCCTGCCCTGGCTGCTGCTGGCCGCCGTGGGGGTGGCCACCGGCGTGGTGGCGCCGCTGCTGGCGGTAGGCAGCAGCCTGTTCGCCGGCAACACCGGCGCCACCTGGGCGCATCTGGCCGGCACCGTGCTGCCGGACTACATCATCACCACGCTGTGGCTGTGCCTGGGCGTGGGCATCGGCGTGGCGATGCTGGGCGTGGGTTCGGCCTGGCTGGTGACGCGGCACGAGTTTCCCGGCCGCAGCGTCTTCGAATGGGCCCTGGTGCTGCCGCTGGCCATGCCGGCCTACGTGATGGCCTACACCTACACCGACCTCCTGCAATACGTCGGCCCAGTGCAGACCGGCCTGCGCGAGGCTTTCCACTGGAAGCGCGCCGACTACTGGTTCCCCGACGTGCGCAGCACGGGCGGCGCGGTGGCCATGTTCTCGCTGGTGCTCTACCCCTATGTCTACATGCTGGCGCGCACCGCCTTCATCGACCGTGCCGGCGGCATGATCGAGGTGGGTCGTTCGCTGGGCCTCACGCCCTGGCAGGCCTTCGTGCGCCTATCCCTGCCGCTGGCGCGCCCGGCGATTGCCGGTGGCGTCGCCCTGGCGCTGATGGAAACCCTGGCCGACTACGGCACGGTGAGCTATTTCGCCGTGCAGACCTTCACCACGGGCATCTACCGCGCCTGGTTCTCGCTGGGCGACCGGCCGGCGGCGGCGCAGCTGGCGCTCACGCTGCTGGGCTTCGTCATCGCCGTGCTGGTCTTTGAACGGGTGAGCCGCGGCGGCTCGCGCTTTCACGACACCACGCTGCGCCGGCGCGGCGCCGCCCGGCTGCAGCTGCGCGGCGCCAAGGCGCTGCTGGCAGTGCTGGCCGGCCTGGCGCCGCTGGTGACGGGCTTTCTGCTGCCGGCCCTGGTGCTGGGCCGGCTGGCCTGGCAGCAGGACGCCAGCGAACTCGGCAGCCCCTTCACCCTGCTCGCCCGCAACAGCGTGCTGGTGGCCGCCAGCACCGCCGTGCTGGCGGTTGCGCTGGCCCTGCTGCTGGCCTACGCGGCGCGAGTGCACCGCGGCCCGGCGACGCGCTGGGCCCACCGCGTCGCCGGTTTTGGCTACGCGCTGCCGGGCTCGGTGATCGCGGTGGGCGTGCTGCTGCCGGTCACCCAGCTCGACCACCTGATCGCCGGAGTGGCCGAGCGTCTGTTCGGCATTGAGACCGGCCTCGTCTTCACCGGCAGCATCGCCGCCCTGGTCTACGCCTGCCTGGTGCGCTACCTCACCGCCGCGCTGCAGAGCGTGGACGCCGGCCTGGCGCGCATCACGCCCAATATGGAACACGCCGCGCGCAGCCTGGGCCTGACAGCCAGCCAGACCCTGGCGCGGGTACACCTGCCGCTGCTGCGGTCGAGCTGCCTGACCGCCGGCCTGCTGGTCTTCATCGACGTGATGAAGGAGTTGCCCGCCACCCTGGTGATGCGGCCCTTCAACTTCAACACCCTGGCCACCCAGGCCTACACCCTGGCGGCGGATGAACGCCTGGCCGAGGCGGCCGGCCCGGCCCTGGCCATCGTGGCGGTCGGGCTGGCGCCCATGCTGGTGATCTGCCGCTCGATCGCCAGGGAACGCGGCGGCAGCGCCAGCTGATCACTTCCAGCCGGCGCGGTCGTACACCTTCTGCGCCAGCGCGGCATTGCGCGCCAGGTCGCCCACCGGCAGGCTGTCGGGCTTGAACTTGCCCAGGGCGTCGAGTTCCTTGTTCACCACGGCGGCGCTGGCCACCACCGGCCACTCGTTGTTGCCGTCGGCGAAATAGGCCTGGGCCTGGTCGCTGGCCAGGTATTCGAGGAACTTCACCGCCGCCTCCTTGTGCGGGGCGTGCTTGAGCACGCCGGCGCCGGAGATGTTGATGTGGGTGCCCCAGCTCTTCTGGTTGGGCCAGACGATGCCCACCGCCTTCATGGCCGCCACGTCATCGGCCTTGGTCGAACGCAGCATGCGCACCAGGTAGTAGGTGTTGGAGATGGTGACGCCGCATTCGCCGGCCGCCACGGCCTTGATCTGGTCGGTATCGCCGCCCTTGGGCGAGCGCGCGAAGTTGGCCACCAGGCCGCGCGCCCAGGCCTCGGCCTTGGCCTCGCCGTCATGCGCGATCACGGCCGCGCCGAGCGAGAGGTTGTAGGGGTGCGAACCCGAGCGCACGCAGACCTGGCCCTTGAGCGCCGGCACGGCCAGGTCCTCGTAGCTCTGCACCTGCTCGGCCTTGAGCGCTGCCTTGTTGTAGACGATGACGCGCGCCCGGGTCGAGAACGAGTACCAGGTGGGCGTGCGCAGGCTGGCCGGCACACGCGCTTCCAGCACCTTGCTCTGCACGGGCTGGAACAGGCCCAGGCTGTCGGCCACCTCCAGGCGCGCCGCGTCCACGGTGATCAGGATGTCGGCAGGGCTCTTGTTGCCTTCGTTGCGGATGCGCTCGACGAGCTCGTCCTCCTTGCCGTCCAGCCGGTTGATCTTGATGCCGGTGGCCTTGGTGAAGTTGGCGTAGAGCGCCTCGTCGGTCTGGTAGTGGCGCGCCGAGTAGATGTTCAGCTCGGTGGCCGGCTGGGCCTGGGCCAGTGCCGGCAGCAGCGCGGCGACTGCCGCGCCGACGGCGCCGAGCAGGGTGGAACGTTGGGCAATGACGGAGGTGGCGGAGGTGCTCATGGGAGTAGGCAGGGGCTGGGTCGGTCTGGGATGAGAAGAATCATAACAAGAATCATTCTCAATTGTGTTGACCCACCTCAAGCGTCGACCTTGCAGGCCCGCAACGCGCCCGGAACCGGCCGACCCGGCACCTCCGCCGTGGCGGGAGCCGACCGGCTCGCGCCTCAGGCCGCCTCGGTCACCAGCAGACCGCGGCGCTCGATGAAGCTGATCACCTCGGCCAGGCCGGCCTGGGTCTTGAGGTTGGTCATCACAAAAGCCTTGTTGGGGCGCATGCGGCGGGTGTCGGCCTCCATCACGGCCAGGTCTGCGCCCACATGCGGCGCCAGGTCGGTCTTGTTGATGACGAAGAGGTCGCTCTTGGTGATGCCGGGGCCGCCCTTGCGCGGGATCTTCTCGCCCGCAGCCACGTCGATCACGTAGATGGTGAGGTCGCTCAGTTCGGGGCTGAAGGTGGCGGCCAGGTTGTCGCCGCCGGACTCGATGAAGACGATGTCGGCGTTCGGGTACTTCTCCAGCATGCGGTCGACGGCCTCGAGGTTGATCGAGGCGTCCTCGCGGATGGCGGTGTGTGGGCAGCCGCCGGTCTCCACGCCCATGATGCGGCCGGGCTCCAGCGCACCGGCCACGGTGAGCAGGCGCTGGTCTTCCTTGGTGTAGATGTCGTTGGTGACGACGACCAGGTCCCACTTCTCGCGCATGGTCTTGCACAGCATCTCGACCAGCGTGGTCTTGCCCGAGCCGACCGGGCCGCCGACGCCAACGCGCAGGGGCGGCAGCTTGCGGGTACGGCCGGGAATGTGGTGCAGGGCGGCGGTCATGATGGGCAGGTCCTCGTGGCTCGGGTCGGATGAAAGATCGGATGGCGCGGATGCTAGCGAGGACCGGGCCAGAATCACGCCCCGTTCCCCCTCCCCCACACCGCAGATCCACAGGAGCAGCCCCCGCATGGACCAGATCGATTGCGCCGTCATCGGCGCCGGCGTGGTGGGCCTGGCCATTGCCCGCGCCCTGGCGCTGGCGGGGCTGGAGGTGGTGGTCATCGAGGCCGAGACCGCCTACGGCACCGGCACCTCGGCGCGCAACAGCGAGGTCATCCACGCCGGGCTGTACTACGAGCCGGGCTCGTGGAAGTCGCGCCTGTGCGTGCGTGGCAACCGCCTGCTCTACGCCTACTGCGCCGAGCACGGCGTGGCGCACCAGCGCTGCGGCAAGCTGGTGGTGGCGCCGGACGAGGCCGCCAGCCGCAAGCTCGCCGCCTTCGCCGAACGCGCCCGCGCCCAGGGCGTGACCGACCTACGCCCGCTCAGCCAGGCCGAGGCGCTGGCACTGGAGCCCGCGCTGGTCTGCCACTCGGCGCTGCTGTCGCCCTCCAGCGGCATCATCGACAGCCACGGCCTGATGACCGCCCTGCTCGGCGACGCCGAGGCCGCCGGCGCGGTGCTCGCTGTCGCCAGCCCGGTGGAGCGCATCGAGCGGGCCGACGGCGGCTGGCGCGTGCACACCGGCGGCGCCGAGCCCTTCGAGCTGCAGGCCCGCTGGATCGTCAACAGCGCGGGGCTGCAAGCCCAGGCGGTGGCCGGGCGCATGAGCGGTTTTCCGGCCGCGGCCATCCCGCCGCGCCACATCGCCAAGGGCCACTACTTCTCGCTCGCCGGGCGGGCGCCCTTCAGCCGCCTCATCTACCCCATGCCGGTGGACGGCGGCCTGGGCGTGCACCTCACGCTCGACCTGGGCGGCCAGGCGCGTTTCGGCCCGGACGTGTTGTGGCTGCCGTCCGGCCGCACCGCCGCCATCACCCCCGCCGAGGAGGCGCTGGACTTCAGCGTCGACCCGCAGCGCGGCGAGGTGTTCTACGCCGCCGTGCGGCGCTACTGGCCCGGCCTGGCCGACGCTGCGCTGCAGCCGGCCTACAGCGGTATCCGCCCCAAGCTGGGCGGACCGGGCGAGCCGGCGCGCGACTTCCACATCGCCGGCCCGGCCGAGCATGGCTGCGCCGGCGTGGTGCAGCTCTTCGGCATCGAGTCGCCCGGGTTGACCGCCTCAATGGCGATCGCCGAGGTGGTCGCCGGCCAGGTCACGGGCCGTCCGGACTCGGCATTGGTCTGACCATCACAAGCTTCAAGCTCTGCACGCCCAGCGGACCGCGCCCGACCCGGCGTTGCCGATCCCTCCGTCGTCTCCCAACATTCCCATGGCCCGTCCCTCACCCACCCGCCGCCCGTCCACTCGCGCCACCGCCACCAGGCCCGACCGGGCCGAGACGCCCACCGTGGCGAGCATCGACCTCGCGCTGCAGGGCGGCGGATCACACGGCGCCTTCACCTGGGGCGTGCTGGACGCCCTGCTGGAGGACGGTACGCTGTCCTTTGACGGCGTTTCGGGCACCAGTGCCGGCGCCTTGAACGCTGCGGTGCTGGCCTGCGGCTATGCGCGCGGTGGGCGCGAAGGCGCGCGCGCCGCGCTGCGCGAGTTCTGGAACGACATCGGCGGCACGCCCGGTTGCCTGGGCGCGACCCCTGGACACCTGCCGATGGCGGCAGGCCGCACGCCGGACGCCTTGCGCGGCCTGGCCTGGACCGGCACGTCGCCCTTCGCTGCCCAGGGTGCCACCGCCCCGATGTGGCCGGCCTGGTTGTTCAACCTCGACAACTGGCCGCTCTACAGCCTGTGGGACGCGTTCTGGAAAAGCCTCAGCCCCTACCAGTTCAACCCGGGTGGGCTGAATCCGCTGCGCACTGTGCTGCAGCGCCATGTCGACCCTGAACTGCTGCGTGACGGGCCGCTCAAGGTCTACGTCACCGCCACGGCGGTGAGCACCGGACAGCCGCGCGTGTTCAGTGGCGCGGCGCTAGGCGTGGATGCACTGCTGGCCTCGGCCTGCCTGCCGCAGCTGTTCCAGTCCGTCATGCTGGACGCCGGGGACGGCACGCAAGAGGCCTACTGGGACGGCGGTTATGCCGGCAACCCAGCGATCTGGCCCCTTGTCTATGGCACGGCAGCGAGCGACGTGCTGCTGGTGCAGATCAACCCGCTGGTGCGCGCCGGCGTGCCCACCACGGCGACCGACATTGCCGACCGCGTCAACGAGATCACCTTCAACGCCAGCCTGGTGGCCGAGATGCGCGCCATTGCCTTCGTGCAAAAGCTCGCCGACCAGGGCCGGCTCGACCTGGACCAATACCGGCGCTTGCACATCCACCGGGTGGCCGACGAAGCGGGTCTGGCGCCCTTCGACGCCAGCAGCAAGCTCAACACCGACCCGCGCTTGCTGCAGCAACTGTTCGACCTCGGCCGCGCGGCCGGCGGGCGTTGGCTCGCACTGCACCGCCAGGACGTGGGCGTGCGCAGTTCGACCGAGATCCAGGACGTCTACCTCGCACCGCGGCGCTAGGCGCCGGCTGGGCCTCAGAAGCCCTGCACCACCGTGACGAACCTGGACGGCGCGCTGCGCTGGCCGACGTCATCGACGGCGACGGCGTAAAAGCGCACGAAGTTGCCGCCGAAGGCCGTCGCATTGGGCATGGTGGCGTTCCAGTCGTAGGGCGCCCTCACGTCCGTACCTAGACTGAAGGTGCGCTCGTCTGGATCAACGCGGAAGAACTCGACGTGATCAACCGCAAAGTCATCGACCGCCGCGGCGGACAGACGAACGACGTCGCCACTGCGCGCAGTGTCGACGTCGCTCACCAGACTCACCGACGGCGGCGCGTCGGCCGAGGACCCGTCGCCAATACCGATGACAAGACCGCCACCGCAGGCGGCCAGCATGAATGACGCAAAAAGTGCCGTCATGACCCACCCACGCAGCCCGTGGGCAGGTCGACGGTGAGCGGCGATTTGTCCGGCAGCGACTGGCGGATGTGGCATGGACTTGATGCTAGGGCTCGACGACCTGGCCGGCCCGACGACCTCGACGCCAGCAGGGGCACTGCCGGACCTCCCGGATCGCCCGGATAGCCCAGCCCCTCTCGACTGACCCAGTCGTCGGCGCCTGGGTGCTGCGCCCGCCTTGCGGTGAGAACTCACACCGCCGCGCGAGCGCGGAGGGAACCCGGTCGGCTTATCGCATCAAATCCTGCGATTCGCCCTTCGGCCGTCAGCCTGCCTCGTATTGCTCCCGACATGATGAACAGCCACTCCACGATCATTGACGCCTCTGCCTCGCTCGCTGCTTCTGTAGCACCCACCTTGACCGCACCGGCCGTCGCAGGTGCAGCCGTCCCCCCGTTCGGCGTGACGGCGCGCCGGCGTCGTGCGGTCAGCCTGGCTCTGGCCGGGCTCACCCTGGCCCTGGGCGCAGCGGCGCAGGCGCCCGCCGCCAAGGCGGCAGCAGCACGGCCTGTCGTCGACAAGGCTGCCGCCTCGAAGGCCGGCAGCGCCGCCCGCAAGACCGGCGAACGATTCCGCGATTGCGAGTCGGACACCTGCCCCTGGATGGTGACCATTCCGGCCGGCAGCTTCATGATGGGTTCGCCCGACTCGGAAGTCGAGCGCAGCCAGGACGAAAGCCCGGTGCACCGGGTCAAGGTCAAGGCGTTCGCGGCAGGGGCCTACGAAGTCACGTTCGAACAGTTCGATGCCTGCGTGGCCGCCAAGGGCTGCAAATCAGCGCCCGACGACAATCGCTGGGGCCGTGGCAAGCGCCCGGTCATCAACGTTGGATATGAGGAAGCGATGCAGTTCGCTGCCTGGCTCAGCCATCGCACCGGCAAGCGTTACCGCCTGCCCAGCGAGGCCGAGTGGGAATACATGGCACGCGCCGGCACGACCACGCCGTTCACCTACGGCATCAAGCTCGACCCGGCGCAGGCCAACTACGCCGCCAACTTCACCTACAACGGCAGCGTGAAGGGCCAGGGCCGCGACCAGACCCTGCCGGTAGGCAGCCTGGCACCCAACGCCTGGGGCCTGTATGACGTGCACGGCAACGTGCTGGAGTGGGTGGCCGATTGCCCCCACGACAACTACAAGGGCGCCCCCAGCGACGGCAAGGCCTGGATCACCGACTGCGCCGAGCCGCGCCACATCCTGCGTGGCGGCAGCTGGTATGACAATCCGGTGTATTCGCGCTCGGCCTTTCGCGGCGGCCTGGAGGCGGGCAATGCCACCGCCAAGGGTCTGCGGGTGGTGCGCGACCTCGACTGACAGCGTCCGCGCGGTGGCCAGGGCGACGGCGGCGCGTCAGCCCATGCAGAAGAAGTTGAGCTTGTTGCCGTCCGGATCACGGAAGTAGGCGACGTAGAAACCACCGTCGCCGCGCGGGCCAGGCGGCCCTTCGTCGCTGCCGCCCAGCGCCAGGGCGCGAGCATAGAGGTGGTTCACCATCTCCCGGCTGGCCACGGCAAGGGCGACCATGGTGCCGTTGCCGGCGGTGGCGGGTTGACCGTTGTAGGGGGTCATGATGCCCAATCCGGGTGCTGTGGGGCTGTTTCCGTAGGCCGTGCCGCGCGGGCTGTCCCACAGTCGCCGAGCGCCGATCTCGCCCAGCAGGGCGTCGTAGAAGGCCAGGGCACGGGGCAGGTTGTTGGTCCCCAGGGTGACGTAGCCGATCATGCTGCGATGCTCCTCTTGTCGTGGCGAAGTCTGGGTGCGCGCGACACCTTCCGTTCCGGTCTGTCCGCGCGCGTCACGACCAGTGTAGGCGGCGTGTGACAATCGGTTTGTGAAGCAGGCCAGACCGCCGCTGGCGCCGGATCCGAAAGGTGGCGCTGGAGGAAGGTCCGGACTGCACAGGGCAGCGTAGGAGGTAACACCTCTCCGCCGTGAGGCGAGGATCAGAGCAACAGAGACGAGTCAGGACGGGGCGACCCGTCTTGGGTGAAACGGGCAATCTCTACGCGCAGCAACACCAAATAGGCCAGCATTGACGCGGCTCGCTGAGCTGGCGGGTAGGTGGCACCGAGCCGGGCGGGCGACCCCCGGCCCAGAGGAATGGCGGTCACGGCAGGGCAACCCTCGCGGGATGACCTGCTGCACAGAATCCGGCCTATCGGCCTGCTTCACACTTTTTGCAAGGCCACAGCCGGCGTTCGAGCCTGGCTGAGCTGGCACCGGGTTGACCGGTCCGGCACGCCAGCCATTAGCATGCGTCGCCCATGACCGATGCCTCCGATCACCCGACCGCGCTGCCGAACGCGGCCACCTGCACTACCTCACCGCAGCGCCACACGCAGTTGGACGGCCTGGCCATCATGTGCCTGATCGGCTGCTGCCTGCTCTGGGGCCTGAACCAGGTGGCGATCAAGGCGGCGCTGCCCGAGGTACCCTCGCTTGTGCAACTGAGCCTGCGCAGCGGTGTCGCCGCGGTGCTGGTGTTGGGCTGGATGCGCTGGCGCGGTGTGTCGTTCAGCCTGAACGACGGCACGCTGGGCCCGGGCCTGCTGGCCGGCGTGCTGTTCGCGATCGAGTTCGGCTGCATCTTTGTCGGCCTGAAGTACACGACAGCGGCCCGCTCGGTGGTGTTCATCAACACCTCACCATTTGTCGTGGCCATCGTCCTGGCCTGGTTGACGCCTACTGAGCGGCTGGGCAAGCCGCAGATGGCCGGCCTGCTGCTGGCGTTCACGGCGATCGTCCAGGCGTTCTGGGACGGGTTTGCCCACCGCGAGCTCACGGATTCGGCAGACCACCATTTCGTCGGCGATGGCCTGCTGCTACTCGCCGCAGTGTTGTGGGGTCTGACCACGGTCGTGATCCGCACCACGTCGCTGCGATCGGCACCCTCGGAAAAGACGCTGGCCTATCAACTCGTGGTAGCCGCAGTCCTGGCCCCGCCGGCCGCACTGCTGGCTGGGCAGGGCTGGCCACAACACTGGAGCACGTTGGCGCTGAGCTCGATCTTCTACCAGGGGGTGATCGTCACCTTCGTCAGTTACCTGGTGTGGTTCTGGCTGCTCACACGCTACCCGGCCACCAAGGTGCAGGCGTTCGTCTTCCTGAGCCCGCTCTTTGGCACGGCGTCGGCCGGATGGTTGCTGGCCGAGCCGATCGGTCCGCACCTGCTGCTTGCCCTGGTCGGTGTGGTGCTGGGCCTGGTGCTGATGAACCGGCGGCCCGACGCTTGAACGAGCCGGCGCCTGATAGCCGAGTGCCTTTCAACCCTTGATGGCGCCGGCTGCACTGCCGGGCAGCGCGGCGCCCGGAACGGGCGCGCCAGCCGCAGGCCAGACCGGCGCCACTGGACACGCGGGCGGCACGGCGGGCGGGAGATCATGCTGCAGATCGAGCTGCAACCCTTCGTCAACCCCAGGCACCTGTTCGATGTCCGGTGGTAGCGCCAGCGTTCTACCCAGGACGGGCGCCTGCGCCGTGCTGATGCTTTCACCCGCCAAGGGCATGAAATCGGACTGGTTGGCGGATCGTTCGCCCTGACGGCTGTCATGCAGCCCGCCCGGCAAGGTCGAGGGGTGCTCGCCATCTCGTCGATCATCGCGACCGTGGGGGCGCATGCCGCCGCGCAGATATCGGTTGTGATGACTAGGGCGCGGCAGGAAGCGCGCCAACTCGCTCAAGGCGAGCTGGTAGACGTCACGCTTGAACTCGATCACGACATCCAGCGGCACCCAGTATTCGTTCCAGCGCCAGGCGTCGAATTCAGGGTGATCGGTCGCGCGCAGGTTCATGTCACTGTCGCGGCCCGTAAGCTGCAAAAGGAACCAGATCTGCTTCTGGCCGCGGTAGTGGCCGCGCGCTTCCTTGCGGATGAAATGGTCGGGCACCTCATAACGCAGCCAGTCCCGGGTGCGCGCAAGGATGCGCACATGCTCCGGCATAAGGCCGACTTCCTCGTGCAGCTCACGCAGCATCGCCTGCTCGGGCGATTCACCATATTTGATGCCGCCCTGCGGAAACTGCCAGGAATGGGTGCGTATGCGTTTGCCCCAGAAAACCTGATTCCGCTGGTTGAGCAGGATGATGCCGACGTTGGGCCGAAAGCCGTCACGGTCGAGCATAATCAAACCTCAATACTCCAATTGAATTCATTATTGCACCGGCCCCACGCGGCGCAACCCCGCGTAAGTCCTGAAGAATCTGCCCTGTTCGGTGCCTAATTCAGCCACTGCAGGAGAGCGCCCTTGGCGCGGGACGTGCCGGTGCCCGAACCTGCGAAAAAATGAAAGCCAGCCAGTTCTTCATCTCGACCCTGAAGGAAGCCCCCGCCGACGCTGAAGTGATGAGCCACAAGCTCATGATGCGCGCGGGCATGATCAAGCGGCTCGGTGCCGGCATCTACAACTACATGCCCATGGGCCTCAAGGTGATCCGCAAGGTCGAGGCCATCATCCGCGAGGAGATGAATCGCGCCGGCGCGGTGGAGTTGCTCATGCCCATCGTTCAGCCCGCCGAGCTGTGGCAGGAGACCGGCCGCTTCGACAAGATGGGCCCCGAGCTGCTGCGCGTGAAGGACAGGCACGAGCGCGACTTCATCATCCAGCCCACGAGTGAAGAGGTCGTCACCGACATCGCCCGCCAGGAGCTGCGCAGCTACAAGCAACTGCCCAAGAATTTTTATCACATCCAGACCAAGTTTCGCGACGAGCGCCGGCCGCGCTTCGGCATCATGCGCGGGCGCGAGTTCACGATGAAGGACGCCTACTCCTTCGACCGAGACGCCGCCGGCGCGGCGAAGAGCTACGAAGCCATGTTCACGGCCTACAAGCGCATCTTCGACCGCTTCGGCCTGCAGTACCGCGCCGTGGCGGCCGACACCGGCGCCATCGGCGGTGACCTGTCGCACGAGTTCCAGGTGATCGCCGAAACCGGCGAGGACGCCATCGTCTACTGCCCCACGAGCGAGTTCGCCGCCAACATCGAGCTCGCCGAGGCGGTGTCCCTGCTGGGCGAGCGCGTCGCGCCGGCCCAAGCGATGGTCAACACGCCCACGCCGGGCCAGTCGACCTGCGCCGACGTGGCACAGTTGCTGAGCCTGCCGCTGGCGCGCACGGTCAAATCGCTGGTTCTGGCGACCGACGAACTCAACGAGGCCGGCGACATCGTCAAGGTCACGGTGTGGCTGCTCCTGCTGCGCGGCGATCACACCATGAACGAGGTCAAGGTCGGCAAGGTACCGGGGCTGAAGAACGGCTTTCGCTTCGCCACCCTGGCCGAGATCGAGGACCACTTCGGCAGCAAGCCCGGCTACCTGGGCCCCGTCGGACTGAAGAAGCCGGTCAAGGTCGTGGCCGATCGCACCGTCGCGAACATGAGCGACTGGGTCTGCGGAGCCAACCTCGAGGACCACCATTACACCGGGGTGAACTGGGGCCGCGACCTGCCCGAGCCTGACGCAGTCGCAGACCTGCGCGACGTCGTCGAGGGTGACCCCTCGCCCGACGGCCAGGGCGTGCTGGCCATCCAGCGCGGCATCGAGGTCGGCCACGTGTTCTACCTCGGCACCAAGTACAGCAAGGCGATGAGCGCCACGTACCTCGACGAGACCGGCAAGCCCCAGCTCATGGAGATGGGCTGCTACGGCATCGGCGTGACCCGCATCCTGGGCGCGGCCATCGAGCAGAACCACGACGCACGCGGCATCGTCTGGCCCGATGCCCTGGCACCCTTCACCGTGGCGATCTGCCCCATCGGCATGGACCGCTCCGAGGCGGTGAAGTCGGCCGCCCAGGCGCTGCACGACGAACTGCAGGCCGCCGGCGTGGACGTCATCCTCGACGATCGCGGCGAGCGCCCCGGTGCCATGTTCGCCGACTGGGAGCTGATCGGCGTGCCGCACCGCGTCGTCATCTCCGACCGCGGCCTGAAGGACGGCAAGGTCGAGTACCAGGGCCGGCGCGACGCCGCCGCCACGCCGGTGGCCGCGGCCGAGGTGGCTGCCTTCGTCAGGGGCCGCCTGGGCCTGTGAACGCATGAACGCCTGGGCTGAGCTGCGTCCGGCGCTGCCCGGCCTGGCCCTGGCGTGCTTGCTGGGGCTGACCACCGCACCGGCCCGGGCCGGACGCCAGCTGGAAGAGCCGCTGGCCGACACCGTGCGCACCGCCCTGGCCGCCGCGGTGGCGGACAGCGGGCCGCCACGCATCGAGTTCGAGCAGGTCGACGAGCGCCTGGCCTATCTGCGCTGGCTCGGCGCCATGAGTGAGCGGCTGAAGAAGCGCAAGCCCGACTTCAACGTCCGCCGCGAATTCCTCGAAACCATCTGGTACGAGAGCCGGCGCGCCGGTCTGGACGTGTCGCTGGTGCTGGGCCTGGTCGAGGTGGAAAGCGGCTTTCGCAAATACGCCATCTCGAGCGCAGGCGCGAGGGGCTACATGCAGGTCATGCCCTTCTGGCTGCGCCTGCTGGCCGCACCCCACGCCGACCTGAACGGCACCGCGAACAGCGCCGTGCCGGCCTCGTGGCTGGTACCAGGCAACAACCATGCGGCGGTGGCTGCTTCCGCGCCACCAACCGGCGTGCGATTCGGCGAACCCGCTGTCGGCGCCGACGTGAGCCGGCTCTTTCACCTGCAGACCAATCTGCGCTTCGGCTGCGCCATCCTGCGCCACTATCTGCGGCGCGAGCAGGGCAACCTCTTCCTGGCCCTGGGCAGCTACAACGGCAGCCGCGGTCAGGCAGCCTATCCGGACATAGTGCTGGCGGCGCGCAAGCGCTGGGAATTCAGCGACCCGGCGAGCAGCCCGGCCCGGCGGCTCACAAACCCTGCCACTCGCGAGGAGTTGCGGCCGTGATGCCAGCCAGCGCCAGTACACGCTCCACACCTTCGGCCACCATCTCGTCGATGCTGGCCGGGCGCAGGTAGAAGGCCGGCAGGGGCGGATAGACGATGGCGCCCATCTCGGTGACCGCCGTCATGTTGCGCAGATGAGCCAGGTTGAAGGGCGTCTCGCGCACCATCAGCACCAGGCGGCGGCGCTCCTTGAGCGTGACGTCGGCGGCGCGCGTGAGCAGGTTGTCGCCGTAGCCGTGCGCCACGGCGGCCAGGGTCTTCATCGAGCACGGCGCGATCACCATGGCCTGACCGGAAAAACTGCCACTGGCAATACAGGCGCCGATATCGCCCGGCGAGTACGCGTGGTCGGCCAGGGCTTCGAGCGCCTGACGGTCCAGGCCCAACTCGTGGTGGGCATTGATCAACCCGGCCGGCGTAGCAACGAGGTGGGTTTCTACGTCCAGCTCGCGCGCTCTACGTAGCAAGCCCACACCGTAGACAGAACCGGACGCCCCGCTGATTCCGATGATGAGGCGCGGGCGCCGAGCCGCCGCGATCATGGTTGGCACCGTCGCGGCGAGAGAGCGACCATCAGGCAGCGATGAGTTGCTGCAGTTCGCCGTTCTGGTACATCTCCATCATGATGTCCGACCCGCCGACAAACTCACCCTTGACGTACAGCTGGGGAATGGTCGGCCAGTTGGCGTATTCCTTGATACCTTGCCGCATGGCGTCGTTTTCCAGTACGTTGACCGTCTTGATGTCGGATACGCCACAGGCCTTGAGGATCTGCACCGCACGACCTGAAAAGCCGCACTGCGGGAATTGGGCTGTGCCCTTCATGAAGAGCACGACGCTGTGGGATTTGACCAAGTCGTCGATCTGCTGGTGGATGGGGTTCATGGTGTGAGGCGATGAGTCGTCAGGCAACGAGTAGTCTGGCAGCGGCTGCAGAAGTGCGCGCTCGCGTCCAGTGGAAAGTCCGATAGCTTAGCCGCAGTGCAGCATCTTTGCGTGATTCCGGGCTCGGCACCTGGGTGGGCCGCAGCCCCCCGCCTCGCGGCAGGCCGTCGATCCACCCTCAATAGGTGTAGGACACACCCAACTGCAACATCGGCGCCAATCGCAGGTCGCGCATGGTGTCATCGAGCGCCTGCGGACCAAGTCGGACGGCAGAACGAGGATTCGCTGCCATGAGGCCGAAGTCGGCGCTGATCCCCAAGGTGGTCAGGCCAGCGCTCGGGCCGGTCAGCCATCGATTGCTGTAGCCCACGCCGATATAAGGCAGGTTCAACGTGCCTTCGCCACTCCAACTGGCCGCGAGGCGCTCCGTCGTGCCGTACTGCCCGGGCGCACTGGCAGCGGGCAGCATCCGCACTGCCTCGATGCGTGTCAACCCGAGTACGCCGCCGGTCGCCCGCAGCCCGCCCAGCCGGCTGAAGTACACGCTGCTCAAGGCAGCGCGCTGAACGACAGGCCCTTCCACAATGGCGGCTGCATGACTGCGCAGCAGCAGACCGTCATAGCGCAGCGTCCACCAAATGACTGGCCAGGGATCGCCAGCACCAGAGGCATCGCGCAAGGTCAGCGCGCGTTCGCCGAGTGAGATGCGCCCTGCACCACTGACCACGCCGGACATCCGCAGCCCTGACGTGCCAGCGTCATCACCCCAGGCCGACAGGCTCACACCGACCAGCGTGCCCGCCACAAGCGCCGCCGACGACAGGCGACGAAGGCAGTTGTTGGTGCGATTCATGTGGATCTCCACTGCGTTGGATCAAACAGGACGGGGCGCGGGTAAATCCTACGCTGGGCCTCCTGTCCCTGTTCCGCCCATGTCATCAGAAGTGGTGCTCGAAACAACGGTCGCACCCTCGGACACGGTGAGAAATTGGTCACGAAATGCATCCTGCGACCTCACCAGCCTGAAGTGCGCGCCATCAAGGCTCGGCGGCCAACTCGAAATGAAAAATGAGCCGAGCTCCACACCACCGCCCAGGCGGCTCAGCACACGGTGTCGATCACGTTGCACCACCTTGCGCCGGTGCAACGTGTGTGTCCTGCCAGATCGCGTCGATGTTGACTCTCGCCCCAGGCCCCACCGGGCACCGTCGCGCGCAACAACCTGCTGACTGCCTCCGCCTGCTCATAGCCATGTTCAAGCAGCAAAGCGCCGCCGGGCTTGAGCCACCGTGGCGCACCGGCCACGATGACACGTAGATCATCCAGGCCATCCGCCCCGGCCACCAGGGCCTGGCGCGGCTCATGGACCAGGGCCGCCAGATGAGCGTCGCCGTCTGCGATGTAGGGCGGGTTGCTCAGGACGAGGTCAAAGCGCAGCGCAGCGCCGGGCAGATGCGCACTGTCCGGCGCGAGCTCGTCCAGCGCCCGCCACCAGCTGCCTTGATACCAGTGCACCTTCAGGCCTAGGCGCTGGCCGTTGCGGCGTGCAATGGCCAGTGCCGCAGCGCTCAGGTCGACCGCGTGTACTTCAGCCCGCGGCCGCGCGTGTTTCACCGCCAAGGCAATCGCGCCACTGCCGGTGCCGAGGTCGAGCACACGCCAGCCCGGTTCGTCGGGCAGAAGCTCGAGCGCCCAATCGACCAGGGTCTCGGTATCCGGCCGCGGATCCAGCACGTCCGCGCTCACCTCCAGCCACAGGCCGTGGAATTCCCGCCCCCCGACGAGATAGGCCACCGGCACGCCCGCCTGACGTTGGCGCAGGAGTCCGGCCCACACCTGTTCCACGTCAGCAGGAAAGTGGCTGTGGTCGTTGGCGATCAGCCAGGTCCGTGGCCGACCGCTGGCGGCTTCCAGCAGCAGCAGCGCCTCGCTGCGCGGCAGCCCGCCTGCGCGCGCCTGGGCCAGGGCGTCGGCGGCATTCATGCGCCGGCCTGCTCCAGTTCGGCCAGGGCCTGGGCGGCGCTGGCGGCCTTGAGTGCGGCGGTCACGTTATCCAGCTCACCTTCCATCACCGCGCCGAGCTTGTAGAGCGTCAGGTTGATGCGGTGGTCGGTCAGCCGACCCTGCGGGAAGTTGTAGGTGCGGATGCGGTCCGAGCGGTCGCCCGTGCCGACCAGGCTCTTGCGCGTGGCGGCCTCCTGCGCGGCGCGGGCGCTGCGCTCGCGGTCGCGGATGCGCGCCGACAGCACCTGCAGCGCCTTGGCCTTGTTGCGGTGCTGGCTGCGGTCGTCCTGGCACTCGGCCACGATGCCGGTGGGGATGTGCGTGATGCGCACCGCCGAGTCGGTCTTGTTGATGTGCTGGCCGCCCGCGCCGCTGGCGCGAAAGGTGTCGATGCGCAGGTCGGCCGGGTTGATGGCCACCTCTTCGGCCTCGTCGGGCTCGGGCAGCACGGCCACCGTGCAGGCGCTGGTGTGGATGCGCCCCTGCGTCTCGGTGGCCGGCACGCGCTGCACGCGGTGGCCGCCGGACTCGAACTTGAGCGCCTCGTAGACCGCGTCGCCGGCCACGCGCAGCACCACTTCCTTGTAGCCGCCCAGGTCGCTGTCGCTGGACGATAGGATCTCGGTCTGCCAGCCCTGGCGCTCGGCGTGGCGCAGGTACATGCGCAGCAGGTCGGCGGCAAACAGCGCGGATTCGTCACCGCCGGTGCCGGCGCGGATCTCCAGGAAGGCGTTGCGGTCGTCGTCGGCGTCGCGCGGCAGCAGGGCGGCCTGCAGTTCACCGTCGAGCCGGGCCAGCTCGGCCTCGGCGCGGTCGATCTCGTCGCGCGCGTAGCTGCCGAGTTCCTCGTCGCCGGCGGCATCGGCCAGCATCAGCTGGGCTTCGGCGCGGTCGCGCTCGCGCTGCTCGAAGCGCTGCCAGCGCTGCACCAGAGCCGCGACGCGCGCGTGTTCACGCGTCAGGCTGCGCAGGCGGGTGAGGTCGGCGGCAACTAGGGGGTCGGCCAGGGCTGCGTCGATCTCGGCCAGACGCAGGTCCTGACGAGCGAGCTGGCTGCGCAGAAATGGGCTCATGGAGGAGGGGAGGAAAACGGTGGGGCCGATGGTCAGGTCCGGCGCGGCGCGCGTGGGCCGGCCGGTCGTCAGGCCCGGGCTGCGGAGGGAACCGCCCGGGCCGCTGCCGCGTCGCTAGGCCCGGCGCCGCTCGGCGGGGGCGGACTCAGCAGCGGCGGCAGCGCGCTCCTGGCGCAGCTCGCCGCGCAGGAAGAGGCGCGACACCGCGTCGGCCATGGCAGCGCGCTGCACCGGGTCGGCGTTGTGCAGCTCGGCCAGGGCGCCGTGCATGAGCTTTTGCGTCAGGCCACGCGCCAGCGCTTCCATCGCGTCGTCGACCGAGCCGCCCTTGGCGAGCAGCTTGCGGGCCCGCGCGATCTCGCTGCCGCGCCAGGCCTCGGCCTGGTTCTGCAGTGCCTGGATGAGCGGCACGGCGCTGCGCTGCTCCAGCCAGTGCACGAAGTTCTGCACCCCGGCGTCGATGATGGCTTCAGCCTGGGCGACGGCGGCCTGGCGCTTCTCGCCGGCGGTCTGCACCAGGGCCGACAGGTCGTCGACGGTGTAGAGGTAGACGTCGTCGAGCTGGCCAACCTCGGGCTCGATGTCGCGTGGCACGGCCAGGTCGACCATGAACATGGGCCGGCGCTTGCGCGCCTTGAGCGCACGCTCCACCGCGCCCAGGCCGATGAGCGGCAGGCTGCTGGCGGTGCAGGAGATGACGGCGTCGAACTCGTGCAGCCGCGCCGGCAGGTCGGACAGGCGCATGGCCTCGGCGCCGAAATGGGTGGCGAGCTTCTCGCCGCGCTCCAGCGTTCGGTTGGCGATGGTGATGTGACGCGGGCCCTTGGCAGCAAAGTGGGTGGCGGCCAGCTCGATCATCTCGCCCGCACCGACGAAGAGCACGCGGATCTTCTTCAGGTCCTCGAACAACTGGCCGGCCAGGCGCACCGCGGCGGCGGCCATGCTGATGGAGTGGGCGCCGATCTCGGTCGAGGTGCGCACTTCCTTGGCCACCGAGAAGCTGCGCTGGAAGAGCTGGTGCAGCGTGGTGCCCAGGGTGCCGGCGGCGTCGGCCTCGCGCACCGCCTGCTTCATCTGGCCCAGGATCTGCGCCTCGCCCAGCACCATCGAATCCAGACCGGAGGCGACGCGGAAGGCATGGCGCGCCGCCTGCTGCTGCTCCAGCACATGGGTGTGGGCTAGCAACTGCTCGGTGCTCACGCCGCCCTGGCGCGCCAGCCAGTCCAGCGTGGGCGTCACCAGGCCCTGACTGCGTTGACCGTTGGGCACAGCCACATAAAGCTCAGTGCGGTTGCAGGTGGACAGCAGCGCCACTTCGGGCTCGACGCGGCTGAAGGCGCCGCGCAGGCCCTGCAAGGTGGGCGAAAGCTGTTCGAGCGTGAACGCGAAGCGCCCGCGCAGGTCAACCGGCGCGGAGTGATGGTTCAGGCTCAGGGCAAACACCGTCATGGCTCAATTGTAAGATTGCTCGTGCTTCGGGCAGCTTGTGGCCGGCTTGCCCCAGTCCGCCATCCTGTCGCATGAGCTTGCGCCGCGCCGCACTCACACACCTCGACGCAATGGCACCCGGCACCGCCTGTTTGGACGGACATGACTCTTCTTGGCGCACTCTGGCATTTCATGAACTTTCTGGCGCCCGCACTGGTGGTCGGACCGCTGGCCGCGGCACTGGCCAAAGTGTTCTGGCATCGCGAGCTGCGAGGCTTGACCTGGCTCAAGCTTGCAACGCACGCCGCCCTCGCATGTAGTGCCGCACTGGCGCTAGGCCTGCTGCTCGAAGGTCGCGACGGTCGCATGTCGACCTATCTGGCCATGGTGCTGGCCTGCGCCCTGACCCTGTGGTGGCAGTTATGGCGCTCACGCTGAGCGCAGGACTCGTCCGGTCGCGTCAGACGTCGTGCACCATGCCGTCGCTCACGGCAAGGACGCCACGCCGGCATAGTTCGTCCAGCAACACCAGGCCGAAATCCAGCGTGCTGCCAGCTGCGCCGCTCCGCTGCTGACAGCTACCCAACAGTGGCGTGACGGCCAGCCAGGCCTGCAGCGCAGCCAGTTCCTGGCAGCCCACTTCCATCATGTGGTACTTCAGGAGCACTTTGGCAGCATGGCGCGCATGGAACTGCGGATTGCGCTCATGTTGCGCCAACCGTGAGCGTGCACGCGCCAGGGCTCCGGCCACATCGCTGAAACGCCCGCCGTGCCCAGGCAGTACCTCACTCACCGGCAGGCGCTCGATGAGATCCAGGGTCTCGGCGACATCGGCAAAACCTCGCTCGCCGTCCAGTTCAGGAAATACCACGCCAAAGCCGTCCCGCCACAAGGCGTCGCCCGACAGCAGTACACCCGTGCCAGCGTCGAAGTAGATGAGAGCATGCGGATCATGGCCGGGTGCGGCCAGGGCTTCAAACCGCCAGCGTCCGCAACTCAGCACCTCGCCCGGCTGCACCACCGCGTCCGCCACGAAGCGCGGGCAGATCTGCCCCGTCGGGCGATAGCCCAGCAGATCAACGTCCCAGTTGCGCACCGCCTCGGCGTGTCCCGGCGGCACCAGCACCTGCAAAGAGTGTTCGCGCTGCAACCGCGCGTTACCGCCGCAGTGATCGGAATGCAGATGCGTGTTCACCAGCCGGCGCAGCGGCAAGCCACCCAGTGCCTGACGGACCAACGCCAGCGTTTGCTCGACATGTCTGACGTGGCCACTGTCGAACAGCAGGGCCCAGGCAGCGCCCGCTTCGTCGCCTGCGCCAGCGCGAGCACGGTCGGTCGACCGCAGCAGAACGTTGTTGGACGACAGCCAGCCACGCTCCAGCAGCACCAGGTCGGACGAGTCAGGCGATCCACGCATGAATGCACTGTATCGAAGCAGACCGACGGCTTCAGTCCCGACGGGGACGGTGGATGACACGGTGATGGCTCAAACCGTCGTCCAACGTTGGCAGCAATCACCAGCCCGCACCCCGACCAGCACCCGGCAAGTTGTGCACTAAGTCCGTGGTCTCGTCCATCTCCGCACCCTCCATTTGACGCAGCACGGTGGTGACCTGCCCGAAGGTCGCTAGAAACGCGCCCACGCACGCTGATCGGGCGACGCGATCCAACACGGCTCGGCTCGTCCATCATGCTGCCCGCGACAAGCCACTCGCCCCCCTTCCCCTCCCAACTGAAAGCCTCAGATGCCACACCGGTTCCAGAAGAATGTTCTTGCCCTGCTCTGCACCACCGTGCTGGCCTTGACCTCAACCGCCGGCCCGGCGCAGGCCCAGGGCACAGGCACGAACAAGGCGACAGCCCTTGACGACCGTGGCTATTCCTACTTCCTCGGCTTGGCACAGCAAAGCGTGCGCTACCGTGAAAGCGGCAGCACCCAGGCGGTCAACAGTTCGGTGCGCGCCACCAGCCCACTGCTCATCACCGGCGCACTGTTTCCCATTGGCTCGGACCTTCTGGTCTCGATGCACAGCGAGAACACCTTTTTTCCAGGCCGTGCCACCGAACGCTGGACGGCCACCGGCCCGACCCTGGGCGGCATCACCCTGACCGACCCGCTGGTGCAGAGCAATGGCTTCAACCTGTCGCAATCGACCACCGAACTGCTGGCGCACCGGCGCCTGACCGGTCCGCTCTTCGGCACTGGCGGCGTCACCTTCCATACCCAAGCCTACAAGCGCTACTCCTTCGTCGCCGGGGTGGATCAGGCGGTCACCATTCCCGCCGGTCGCACGGTAGAGGAATCCACCTCGGAACTCGTGCTCATGCTCGGAGGAGAGATGGAGTCCGAATCCGTGCGCAACAGCGGCAACCATTACGGCCTGCGTGCCGGTGTCGGTCTGCCGGTCTGGCGCCGGACGCAGAACACTGAAGCCCCACAGATCGAATTCGCCGGCGCCAAGGGATTCGACGCCGAGGTGGAGGCGCGCTACAGCTGGGCCGTGCTGCACGGCGCGCATGTCGGACTGTGGGGCAAGTACACGCTCGCCTACCGCGCACGCGAAACCCAATCCACTGCCAGCAATACCTACGAACTGCCCAGCAGTCGCGCCGACACCCTGGCGGCCGGGGTTGAACTGCTCTGGAAGTTTTGACCCCACCTTTTACAAATCGCAACTTGCCGGTGCGTCCTCGCGTCGCCGCCGGCGGCGAGCACATAAGTTGTTGATGCACTTGAAGAAGCCCCAAGCCACGCGTCGACGGGCTCATGTGCCCCTTGAGATCGGGGCACTTTGAGACCGCAAATGGTTCGACACCCCCTGGTCTGACGCACTTAAGTTGCTATAAGCTGCCATTCCCAGCCGGCCCTGCCGGGCCGGAAATGGCCCGCAGACCGACGACATTCAGAAAGGGATTTCCATGAGCACGTTCAGGAACCGGCGTCCATCGCTGACTTGGGCCCTCGCATGCGCCAGCGTGCTGGCGGCGTGTGGCGGTGGTGGTTCGTCCACGCCGTCGACGGCGGCCAAGGTCGCTCTCAGTGGTGTTGCGTCGAAAGGCCTGATGGCCAATGCCGACGTCAAGGTCCACCCCGTCAAGGCGGATGGCTCGGTCGATCTGACCGTCATCCTGGCGACGGCCACCACCGATGCCAACGGGAATTACACGGTCAGTTTTGACGGCAATCAAGGCCAGCCTTATGTCGTGCGGGTGTCGGCCAAGGCTGACGGCAGCACCACCCACCTCGATGAGGTCAGCGGCACGTCAAAAGCACTGCCGGCTGGTTTCGCCATGCGGGCGGTGATCATTCCCGCCAGCTCTGGCTCGGTGACGACCTCGGCCACTGTCACGCCCTTCAGCGAGATGGCGGTGGCCGCAGCCGCCAAGGCGACCGGTGGCGTCACCGCCGCCAACGCACGGCAAGCCAACAGTTCAGTCGCGCAATTGCTCGGCTTCGACCCGACCAAGGTCGCGGTCAAGAAGACGGATGACGGCACTGCCAGCGACGACGAAAAGAAGCTGGCCGTCATGCTCACAGCAGTGTCCAAGCTGGCCAATGACAGCGCGCTGGGTTGCACCACGAGTTCAAGCACCACCGACGACAAGACCAAGTGTGTGGTGGAAAAGCTCGCGGCCTCCACCTCCGCCGGCAGCCTGAAGCTTGAGGACTCGAGCGGTGGTTCGACGCAGGATGTGTCGGCCGCGCTGAGCGGCGCCGTCGGCGGCGTGCTGGCGGACGACAAGTTGCGCGGCACGGTGACCGCCGGCGTGCTCGCCGCCATCACCGGCACCCTGGACTGCGCAGCCACCAACAGCTGCACCGCCGTTTCGTCGACGGTGGTGGACAGCGCCATCAGCGGCGCCAAGGCCATGCTGACCCAGCTCAAGTCGGACTGGCTCAGCCTGTTCGGCGGCGGCACGACCAGCGCGGCCTCGATCGAAGCCGGCCAGATCAATCAGGCCTTCAATGGGGTGCAGATGCCGGCCGAGGTCTGGGCCAAGGACATGGGCGCCATCATTCTGGGCACGGAGCTTTATCGCAAGGTGGGCAGCACGGGGGTGCTGACGGTTGGCCGGGGCGCAGGATTGGTTGGCACAGAACAAAACTTCTTCTCGACGTCACAGCCCACCGCATTCGGCTGCGTGCTCTATCAAGATGCCAACACGACGACGCCGGCTACATCGGCGGCCAACGCCAATTTCATCGGCTGTTCAGCACGCTACTTTGTCACCATCAACCAGACATCGGACACCACGACGACGACCACGTCGCGAACTGAATGGCGCCACGGTTTCACCATCACGCCGGTCAAGACTGCAGGTGTGCTGACGAGCTTCACGTACCAGACCCGTGCACGCAAACATGTCGACGTGACCACAAGAGACAATCTGACCGGATTGCAGACCGTTTCCAGCCAGAACATTTCACTCCCCAGTGGAATTGACACGCTGGTCAACAGTGCGCCGACCACCGAACGATTCGAAGGCACCTACACGCCTACCGTCAACGCCGGCGACCTCACGGGATTTGCGTTGACCGGCACCTTGCCCGGGGCCTTCAACGCCTCAGTCCATCCTGTCAATGGCAGCCTGCCGCTGGTGAATGACCATCACAGCATCAGCTTCATCGGCTCAGCCACGGTCAATGTGGCGGCCGGTACTGTCGCGGCAACTGCCACTGGATCGATCAAGGCCTTTGACGGCGCAGGCAACAACGTCAGCAGCTTCTCGGTCACCAAGGGATCGATCAACGCCTCTAGCACCGCGACCGGGGGTATGCAGCCGACCTTGGTGGACCTGGCCTTCACCTGGTCAACGCCAAGTGCCACCTTCGACGGCGCCTTGACGGTGCCGGGCACGAGCTTCGACAAGTCCGGCTTCCTGGTCCTGCCGACCTCGGCCACGCTGACAGGCAAACTCAATACCATCCACAGCGGTACGGTCACACCGTTCTTTACCGGCACTGTCACCGGCAGCCTGTCCGGCCTGGCGGCCTTCGACGCGACGCGACTGCCTTCGTCGACCAATTTCTACAGTGTCGACGTGTCAGTGAGCGGCTCGGTCACGGCGCCCGGCCGTCCTCGCTTGGAACTGGTGTTGGGCACCACCGCCAAGAACGACGGCAGCGGCACCGGCCCGACCAGCGCCAACCTGACCTATCGCTCGTTCGCCAACGGCGGCACCACGCCGACACAGGCGGTCGCCATCGTGTTCAGCGCGCCGACCACGCCCCTGGGCAAGGGCTCGGCTTCCCTCACCGACCTGAGCAAGGGCTTCAAGATCGTGGCTGATGGCGCCAAGGATGACGTGCTGGTGACCACCGGTGATACCGCCCAGTCCACCGTCGGCATGCTCGACCGCGGCAAGAAGCTGCTGACCTTCATCGACGGGTCGAGCGTCTCGCTCGAATTCGGTCTGTAAGCCCCGCCTCCCAGCGGCTGAACCAACGGTCCGGGCCCGGCATGATCGCCGGGCCCATTTTTTTGTCCATGCATGTGACGAACACGCACCGCCCTCCGCTGCGCCAACGGTCGCACCCGGCCTCGCTGCGCCTCGCATCAGCCGCGCCAGCTCCGCCACCTGCGGCAGGGGGTCCGAAAGGGCCGCTTTTCAACGCTCGTCGTCGACTGGGCCTGGCCTTGGGCGCCACGCTGGTGACGGTGCTGTGCGGAACCGCCGATGCCGCAGATTTCCGCTGGCTGGTCGAACTCACAAGTGACCAACATCTCGACGCGTTGCGGCTGGACGACCTCGACCGTGACGACCTGTGGTCGCGCCTGCAACCGCGGCGAGGCCGCAACCTGGGTTATGTGCGCAACGAGGTCCGGGCCACGCTGATCACTGCCGAGCCGTGGCGCTGGAGCCTGCTGGCTCGTCAGCGGGCGCTTGCCGTGGTGAGTCAGGGTGCGCTGGAACTCGCGCGTACGGTGCAAACCGGTGCCCAGCCGCCCGACGACACACGGTGGCAGGTGCAGGTGGACTACCTTGGTTTTGCCGGCGCGGGCGGCGAAGTGGCACGCCTGTGGTCACTGGGCAGTGGTTGGCAGCTTGAACTGGGCCTGCAGGCACTGATGCTGACTCGCCTGCACGAACGCCGCGGCAGCGGGCAGGCCAGTTATGACAGCCTCAACCAGCAATATGGCGTCGACCTGGACTCCCTGGAGACCAAGAAGGGCCTGCGCTACCCGTTTCAGCGCGCCTACGACAGCCATGGCGAGGGGCTGCTCAGCCGAGGCAGCCTGGCCTGGCGCGGTGAATCGTTCGACCTGGGCTGGCGATGGGCCGACGCAGGCGTGCTGACCTGGCAGGGTTTGCCGCAACAGGCCCTGCGCCTGAACAGCGACATCCGCGGCGTGGACAGCAACGGCTTCGTGGTCTATGCGCCGCTGATCACGGGCCAGAACAGTCAGTCGCGCTTTGTGCGACGGCTGCGCCCATTTCAGTCGCTCGACATCGCCTGGCGCGAGCCCGGGTCGGGCCGATGGAAGCTCGGCCTGGATGTCTGGCCAGGCTACGGTCGGTCTTTGCCGAGCCTAGCCTGGCAATCATCACGCAGCGGCGACTGGCGCATGGGTCTGGGCTGGCGACTGCACGAACGGCGCGCCGAGTTGAGCCTGGACTGGCGCGACTGGTCACTCCATGCCGGTGCAGACGTGAACGGACGCAGCCGGTGGCTCGGACTGGGCTGGCAAGCCAGCCGTTGATCAAACGGCCGGCGCCCCTGTTCAGGCCATCGCGAGCCTGGCGGGCCGCCGAGCAGCACCGGCCATTTAGCCGACCACCACCACCTCACCGCGCAGCGAATGCGGCAGCGCGCTGGTGATGGTCACGTCGATCATCTGCCCCACCAGCCGCGCCGATTGAGGGCCGCCGTTGAAATTGACGATGCGGTTGCATTCGGTGCGGCCCATCAGCTCGTTCGGATCCTTGCGGCTCGGGCCTTCGACCAGGATGGTCTGTCGTGTGCCGACGCGGCTGGCGCTGATGGCGCGCACGTTCTCTTCAATGCGGGCCTGCAGCTGCTGCAGGCGCTTCAACTTCAGCTCCTGCGGCGTGTCGTCGTGCAGAGCCGCGGCGGGGGTGCCGGGGCGCGGGCTGAAGACGAAGCTGAAGCTGGCGTCGAAGCCGACGTCGTCGATCAGCTTCATCATCCTGTTGAAATCGTCCTCGGTCTCGCCGGGAAAGCCGACGATGAAGTCGCTCGACAGGCTGATGCCGGGCCGCACCGCGCGCAGCTTGCGGATGGTGCTCTTGTATTCCAGCGCGGTATAGCCGCGCTTCATGGACATGAGAATGCGGTCGCTGCCATGCTGCACCGGCAGGTGCAGGTGGTTCACCAACTGCGGCACCTTGCCGTACACATCCATCAGGCGCTGGGTGAACTCGTTGGGATGGCTCGTCGTGTAGCGGATGCGCTCGATGCCGGGGATCTCGGCCACGTATTCGATCAGCAGGGCGAAGTCGGCGATCTCGCTTGTCCCGCCCATGGTCCCGCGATAGGCGTTGACGTTCTGGCCCAGCAGGGTGATTTCCTTCACGCCCTGGTCGGCCAGGCCGGCGACCTCGGTCAGCACTTCCTCGAAGGGGCGGCTGAATTCCTCGCCGCGCGTGTAGGGCACGACGCAATAGCTGCAGTACTTCGAGCAGCCTTCCATGATGGAAACAAAGGCCGAGGCGCCTTCCACCCGCGCCGGCGGCAGGTGGTCGAATTTCTCGATCTCCGGAAAGCTGATGTCGACCTGTGGCCGGCCCACCGACCGGCGCTTTTCCAGCAGCTGAGGCAGGCGGTGCAGGGTCTGCGGGCCGAAGACCACGTCCACATACGGCGCGCGTTCGATGATGGCCGCACCTTCCTGGCTGGCGACGCAACCACCCACGCCGATCATCACGCCCCGGGCCTTGAGGTGCTTGACGCGGCCCAGGTCGCTGAAGACCTTCTCCTGCGCCTTCTCGCGCACCGAGCAGGTGTTGAACAGGATGAGGTCGGCCTGCTCGGGGTCGTCGGTGGGCGTGTAGCCCTCGGCGGCCTTCATGACGTCGCTCATCTTGTCCGAGTCGTATTCGTTCATCTGGCAGCCGAAGGTGCGCACGTAGACCTTCTTGCCGCTGGGGGTCGCGATGGCTGTGGCGTTCGCGTCAGCCACGGCGTCGGCAGCGGTCACGGAAGAGGATGAAGTCGGGGACGAGGTGGTCATGGCGGAGTCCTGACGGAGCGGCACGAGAACGAGTCGGTGCGGTGCGGTGCGGGAGCACGCCGGCGGCGTCAGATGCCGCGACGCGCCACCTTCATCTCAAGGCTGGCGCCAGGTGCGGCTGGACGGGTCGTAGACCAGCGCCGCGGCTTCCTGCGCCGTGCGTGGCCAGGCACGCTGGGCCTCGTCGGGACGCAGCACCCAGACCTCGTTGATCTGGGCCTGGTTGTCACGCGTGTAATGCACCAGCAGGCGCGCACCGCTGAGGCCGGCGCTTTGCACGATGAGGTTGCTGGTGCCGCGGATGCGGGCGCCGGGCGACAGGCGCGCCGGTGCACCGTTGAGCATCACTTCAGGCGGCGTGGTGACCAGCATTTCACCGCGCAGGGCGTGGAGTGGAAAGCTGCGCTGCACGGCCTCCTGGGCCGCGGCGCAAGGGCTGACGCTGGCTAGGGTCAAGCCGCCCAACAGGGCTGGCAGCAGCGACGATGACGACATCAACGCCGCCAAGGCGAGGCTGGCGCCTCGCGTCCTCACGCCGAGTCGGGCGACGTGGACGTGTTCAACAACACAGCGGTACATGGTGTGGATCCAGTGGCTGCGAAGCCTGTCAGCAAGGGCAGGCCGGAAAAACAATCGCCCGACACGCTGGGCGCTCGGGCGACTGTGAAGATGATGAGTGGTGGCGCTTCACGGACTCGAACCGCGGACCTGTGGATTATGATTCCATCGCTCTAACCGACTGAGCTAAAGCGCCAACAGCCCGAAACTATACCGTAGCTTCGACGATCTGCGCAATAGCTTCGATTTGTCTGCAACGTCCGTTGGCTGCGCCCCCGCACCCCCACAAACCCCAAACTCCCCGCCCTACACCGGCTCGTTCTGCGCGCCACAGGGGGTAAAGGGCCTTCGGCCTAATGGCCTAAAAGAGTCCGGGCAAGGCGGAAACCGGTGTCGACGTCGCGGTTGACAGGCGCGTAGTCGTAGCGCATGGCGGAGCGCGTGTTCCGAGGGATGTTGTCCTAAGCGCCGCCGCGCAGCACACGGTGATCGCCACTGCAGCCCGATGCCCACGCCGCACCGTCCGCTGGCGCACCGTTGTAATCGAGGTGCCAGCAATCCTGCACCCACTCCCAGACATTGCCGTGCATGTCATGCAACTGCCAAGCGTTGGCAGCCAGGCTGCCGACCGGTACGGTCTTCTGCCTGTACCCCCCCTTGGCACTGCCGTTGAAAGTGCCATTGCCGTCGAAGTTGGCCTGGTCAGTGTTGATGCGGTCACCAAAGGCAAACGGCGTCGTCGTGCCGGCGCGTGCGGCGTATTCCCATTCGGCTTCGCTGAGCAGGCGATAGGTTTTGCCGGTCCTTGCGCTGAGCCACCTCACATACTGCTGGGCATCGTTCCAACTCACGTTGATGACGGGGCGTTGACCGCGGCCCCAGCCTTGATCCTCAGGCTTCCTGCTGCAGCCGCCAGCGGCGACGCAGGCGTCCCACTGCGCAAATGTCACCTCGTACTGGCCGACCGCAAACGCCTTGATCTGCACGCGGTGCTGCGGGCCTTCGTCATTGCTGCGCTCCGGCTCGGTAGCCGGCGAACCCATCATGAAGCTGCCCGCCGGCAGGGCGACCATCCAGGGGCAGGCATCGGATTCGCAGTCGCGAAAACGCGTCAGCGTGCCCTTGCCGGCCGACGGCGCCACCACCACCGCCGTACCGATGGCCACCGACGCGCCCATGCGTGGTGCCGGCCCGACCGCCACCGACTCACGCACGACCGCGCCGGCCTGCACCGCAGGGGCGGGCTGTTTAAGCACAACACCGCTGTTGGCGGAAGGCGTCGGCGAACTGAACCAGTTCTTCATCGGCCCCCAGGTGATCTGATAGCCCAGAAAGGCGAGCACGCCGATGGCACTGCCGACCTTGCCCAGGGCTGCGGACCAGCGCGATTCCGCGACCGGCGCAGGCAGCGGCACGCCGGGCTCGTCGGGCCGATGCACCACCCTTGAGCGAGCGGCTTTGCGGGCGCGATCGACCGGTGCCGGCGCAGCGGCCGGCTCTGAGGCTGGCACCCCGTTCTGTTCTGGTGCAGAAGCTTCTGTTGAGCTTGATGCTGAAGCAACCGTTGGCGCTGGCCCCTGAACCGGTGATGGCTGGGTCGACGCCGACGCTGCGCGCCTGGCCGCCGTGCGTGCTGGCAGCGGGTCCGGCTCGGAGGCGGCGATCGGCGCCGGCTCGCTCGCGACAGGTTGCAGCAAGAGCCGCAGCCGGCTGACCAGCTCTTTCATGTCGGTGTCGAAGGTATCGAGATCGATGTCGAACTTGTTGCGGCGCAACAGCGGCCGGATGTCTTCCGGCAGATCGGCACTCAGCGGCAGTCCGGCACCGCCGACCAGCACCGGCACGACACGGATGTCGCGGCCCAGCACCGCGCGCAGTTCGATGCGCACGAAATCGTTCTCGTCGTCGATGCGGCGGCGGCCCTGGGCGTCGCGTTCGCTCAGCCAATGTGCACCGATGAGCACCAGCGCCACACGGCATTGCTGCAATTGGGCATCGATGACCTGCGAGAAGTCCACCCCGATGTCGATCCCTTCGATGTCGATGAAGACCCGCTCGCCCGGCAGGTCGCGACGCAGACGCTCGAAGATGGCACGCGCCTCGGCCTTGGTATCAAGCCGTCGATAGCTGATGAAGATGCCGGACATGGGCGCTGATGCGTGCGGGGCTGCTGGCTGGTCTTGCTGGCACGCCCGCGGCTGCGGACGCTCGAACCATTCTAGAAAGCAGCCTGGCCGTCACCCGCAGGAGCCGGCGCGCCCCGTGTCGCTCACACGTTCACGGTGAGTGCCTCTATCCACGCCCGGCAGGGCTGGCCGATGGTGTCAGCAACAACATTCACTCTGCCGACAGGACGGCCAGGATGGCCTCGCCATAAGCGTCCAGTTTCTTGGCGCCGACGCCGCTGATCTCGGCCAACTCGCGCAGGCTGCCGGGCTGACGCGCGGCGACCTCGGCCAGGGTGGCATCGTGGAAGATGATGTAAGGCGGCAGGCCGTGTTCGCGCGCAACCCCGGCGCGCCAGGCACGCAGGGCGTCATAACGCGACTGGCCGGCCGCACCCAATTCGATGCGTGACGCCATGGCCGATCTGCCGCCGGACTTGACTCGACTGCGCGCGCGCGAACTGCCACCGCCGCTCCTGCCCTCGCTGGGCTTGCGCAGCAGCACGCCCTGTTCACCCTTGAGCACGGCGCGCGCGCTGTCGGTCAGCGACAGGGTGTTGTATTCACCCTCGGCCATCACATGGCCCTGGGCGACCAGCTGGCGCAGCACGGCGCGCCAGTGCGCCTCGTCCAGATCGCTGCCGCAGCCGAAGGTCGAGAGGCTGGCGTGGCCGTACTGCGTCACCTTGTCGGTGGACTTGCCGCGCAGCACGTCGATGAGGTGGCCGGCGCCGAAGCTGCGTGCGCCGCGGTGCTGCTGGCCGTGCTGGGTGAAGCGATAGATGCAGGAGAGCAGCTTCCTCGCCGGCTCGGTGGCGTCCCACAGCGCGGGTGGGTTCAGGCAGTTGTCGCACAGGTTCTGCGGCGCGGCGCAGGGCGCGCCGGCTTCGCCGAAATAGGCCAGCAGGCGCACGCGCCGGCAGTCGGCCGCCTCGGCCAGGCTGAGCAGGGCGTCGAGCTTGCCGCGCTGCACGCGCTTGAACTCGTCGCCGGCCGGGCTCTCGTCAATCATGCGGCGCTGGTTCACCACGTCGGCCAGGCCGTAGGCCATCCAGGCGTCGGCCTCCAGGCCGTCGCGGCCGGCACGACCGGTCTCCTGGTAATAGGCCTCGATGTTCTTGGGCAGGTCGAGGTGGGCGACAAAACGCACGTCGGGCTTGTCGATGCCCATGCCGAAGGCGATGGTGGCCACCATCACCAGCCCTTCCTCGCGCAGGAAGCGGTCCTGATGGCGGCGCCGCTGCTCGGCCTCCAGGCCGGCGTGGTAAGGCAGCGCCGGTATGCCTTCGTCGCTCAGCCAGGCCGCCGTCTCGTCCACCTTCCTGCGGCTCTGGCAGTAGACGATGCCGGCGTCGCCATCATGTTCGTCGCGCAGAAAGCGCAGCAACTGCGCACGCGGGTTGTCCTTCTCGACCACGGCATACCTGATGTTGGGCCGGTCGAAGCTGGAGATGAAGACCCGCGCCTCGTGCAGTTGCAGCCGCTCGATGATGTCGGCGCGGGTGTGCTCGTCGGCCGTGGCGGTGAGCGCCACCCGCGGCACGCCCGGGAACTGCTCGTGCAGCAGGCCGAGTTGCAGATATTCCTCGCGGAAGTCGTGGCCCCACTGGCTGACGCAGTGCGCCTCGTCGATGGCGAACAGGCTGAGCAGCCCGCGTTCGTGCAGCGAGGCCAGCATGGCCAGGAAGCGCGCATTCGTCACCCGCTCGGGCGCGGCGTAGAGCAGCACCAGTCGGCCCGACAGCAGTTCACGCTCGACCCGCTGGGCCTCGTCGCTGGTCAGGCTGGAGTTGAGGAAGGCGGCGTGCACGCCGGCCTCTTCCAGCGCGCCGACCTGGTCGTGCATCAGCGCGATCAACGGGCTGACCACCAGCGCCACGCCTTGCTGGCGGCGATGACGCAGGATGGCCGGCACCTGGTAGCACAGGCTCTTGCCGCCGCCGGTGGGCATGAGCACCAGGGCGTCGCCGCCGCCGGACACATGCTCGACGATGCCTTCCTGCGCGCCGCGAAAGGCGTTGTAGCCGAACACCTCGGACAGGATGGCGCGTGCCTCGCTCACCAGAGCGGATGCAAGGAATGGATCGGGAGGTAGGGTCTGCGGCACGGGCTGCTGGGCCGGGGAACTGTGTGAGCGAGATGGTAACGAGCCACCCGCGCGGACCACGTCGCGAGCTGCTCGGCACCGGCGACTCAAAAGGCCATGCGGCACAATTCCTGGCCTGCTGCCGCGCTGGCCGCCGTGCCGCCGCGCCTCCATTTCTCCACCTGCCTTATGCCCCGCGGGGCCTTAGAGGACACCATGGCCTCGGTCAACAAAGTCATCATCATCGGCAATCTCGGGCGCGATCCCGAGGTGCGCTACACGCCCAGCGGCGCGGCCATCTGCAATGTCTCCATCGCCACCACGCGCAACTGGAAGAGCAAGGACAGCGGAGAGCGCCAGGAGGAAACCGAGTGGCACCGCGTCGTGTTCTACGACCGCCTGGCCGAGATCGCCGGCGAATACCTGAAGAAGGGCCGCCCGGTCTACGTTGAAGGCCGCCTGAAGACGCGCAAGTGGCAGGACAAGGAAGGCCGCGACACCTACACGACCGAAATCATTGCCGAGCAGATGCAGTTGCTCGGCGGGCGTGAAGGCATGGGGGGCGGTGGTGCAGGGGGTCACGACGCAGGCGAAGAGGGCGGCGGTTACGCTGGCGGCGCGCGCGGCGGCTCGTCCTACGGTGCCGGCCGCGGTGAGAGCCGCGGTGACAACGAGGCGCGCGCCCCGCGCCCTGCACCGCAGCGGCCCGCGCCTGCGCCGAAGTCGGCCACCGGTTTTGACGACATGGACGACGACATCCCGTTCTGAGGCGTCGACCCGTTGCGGCAGGAAGACGTGGGCGCCTGACGCAACCAGGCAGTTCTGCGGCATTTGCGTAAGCGCGGATGCTGCACCGCACACAAACCCTAGGGAAAACCCTAGACTCGCAGCATGAACCTGCTGCGACCGTTCGCCCGTCTGACGCCCCTGACCCCGGGAGCTGCCGTGCCGAAGATCAACCGGACGCCCCATGAATCGCCAGACGCGTCAACCGCGACGCCCGGCGGCCCGGGCCACGCCCCGGCCGAGCGCGCATCGGCCTGGAGCCGGGCGCTGGTCAGCCGGCGCCGGCACAACGGCGACTGGCATTGGAAGTGGATCCCCATCCGGGTGCTCAAGGCACGCCACCGCGAGCGCATTGCGCAACACCTGCTGGCGCTATCCGAACGTGACCGTTACCTGCGCTTCGGCTACCCGGCCAGCGACGATCGCATTCACCATTACGTGGCCGAGCTCGACTTCCAGCGCGACGAGCTGTTCGGCATCTTCAACCGCCGGCTCGAGCTCGTGGCCATGACCCACCTGGCCTACGCTGACGGCGAAGCACTCACCGGGGTGGAGGGCGACCGCCAGCCGATGGCCGAGTTCGCCGTCAGTGTGGCCACCAGCACGCGTGGGCGCGGCTACGGCGCCCGCCTGTTCGCCCATGCCACCATGCACGCGCGCAACCGCCATGTGCACCGCATGCTCATCCACGCCCTGAGCGAAAACACGCCGATGCTGCGCATCGCCCACAACGCCGGCGCCACCGTGGTCCGCGAGGGCAGCGAAGCCGAAGCCTGGCTCAAGTTGCCGGGCGACAACATCGCCAGCCATGTCGAGGAGCTGATCTCGTCGCAGGCGGCCGAAATCAACTACGGCATCAAGCGCCAGAGCGTGCGGCTGGGCCGCCTGATGCGCATGGTCGACGAACTGCGCCGCCGCATGCGCCACCTGGGCCGGATCGCTTCCCAATGAGCGCCCACCGCTAGGCCGGCCTCCGCGCGCCCTGCAAGGCGGCGGCATGAACGGACGCAGCGGCGCCCGTGGCGGGCGGCGCAGGACTGGCGTCAAGCAGCTGCCTGTGGCTGCGTGCCGACACTGTGGTGCCTTGGCGGGTATCTCAGCGCCTGCCGCGCCAGTACAATTTCTTACACTCCGGGCCACCCTGGCAGGCGCACTGCCGCCTGCGGGCCTGTTCCGATCGGCTGTCTGCCTGACTGGCGCTGCCGCGCCCTTGTGGTCACGCATCGCCAGCCACCATGACTCACCATGCCTGGATCTTCACCGCCTGCATCGCCATCTGCCTGATCGGCGTGGCCCTGCTGCTCGTCTGGCGCGGCGCCCTGGTCGCCCAACGCAGCGACCACCTGCCCGACGAATGGCCTCTGGCCCAGCGCCCCTTGTTCACGCTGGCCGAGCGCGAGATGTACGGCCGCTTGTGCACTGCCCTGCCGCAGCACATCGTGTTGTGCAAGGTGCCGCTGGTGCGTTTCTCGCAACCGCTCAACCCCAAGGAACTGCCGTACTGGTTCAATCTGCTGGGGCCGCTGCACGTGAGTTTCGTGGTCTGCACCGACAGTGGCCGGGTGGTGGCGGCGGTGGACGTCGAGCGGCACGACCGCAGCGCCTCACACCGCGTCGCGACCATCAAGCAGGCTGTGCTGACCACCTGCCGCATCCGTTACCTGAAATGCCAGGAAGACCAGCTGGCCAGCAGCGCCGAGCTGCAACTGCTGGTGCCCAAGCAGACGCCGGACAGCCGTCACGCCAGCACAGCGTCGCGCAGCACCCACACGGCGCGCGACAGTCGCGCCACGCTGGCGCACGCGGTGCGAGCACGCCGCGGCGAGCACCATGTGCAGTGGTACGAATCGGGCTACCACCACGATTCCTTCTTTGCGCCGGACAGTCGCATGGACGCCGCGGCCGGCCCGGGCGACGGGTATTCGCGCTCCGCCGCCGGACGGCACGACTCCAGCTTCACCGACTACCGGGACGATGAGGCCGGGCCACCGATCCGCCTCGGCAATGGCAGCTGGGGCACCCGTCGGCCCGCTGCGCCGCGCCAGGCAGCAGCGGCAGGCTTCCGTCGTTCGTCCTTTGTGTTCGACGACCCGCAGCTGGCCTACCGGCGTCGTTGATCCCTCTGCGCCGCGTCGGTGCTGCGGCGCAGGACCGGCACATGCCAGGTGCGTGACCGGCGCGTTGAGGGGCCTGACATACGATGCGCCATGCCCAGCGCCCCTCTCGCCCCCACCCTGTCCCCTTCGCCTACCCGCCCTTACGACGGCCTCACCCCGCACGAGGTGCTGGACGCCCTGGACGCCGCCGGCCTGCGCGGCGACGGCCGCATCCTGCAGCTCAACTCCTACGAGAACCGGGTCTTCCAGGTCACCCTGGAGGACGCCCGCGTGGTGGTGGCCAAGTTCTACCGCGACCAGCGCTGGAGCGACGCACAGATCCTGGAGGAACACGCGTTTGCCGACGCCCTCGCCCGGGCTGAAGTGCCGGCGGTGGCGCCGCTGGTCCTGCAGGCCGACGCCAGCCTGGCCGAACCGGCGCGCCTGAGCGGCAGCCCTGCCACCCTGGCGCACTGGCGCCACTGGCGCTACGCCGCCAGCCCGCGCTGCGGCGGGCGCGCGCCCGAGCTGGAAGACCCGGCGACCCTGGAATGGCTGGGCCGTTTCCTGGCCCGGCTGCACCTCGTCGGCGCACAGGAGACTTTCCGCCAGCGCCACACGCTGGACGGCAGTCGCTCCGCCCGCACCGCGGTGCAGTGGCTGCGTGACACCGGCGAGCTGTCGCCCGAGGCTGTCGGCCCCTGGCACGATGCCGCCCTGCGCGCGCTGGACATGGTGGATGAGGCGTTCAAGCGGCACGGCAAGCTCGACCTGCTGCGCCTGCACGGCGACTGCCATGTCGGCAACATCCTGTGGACCGCCGCCGGCCCACATTTCGTCGACCTGGACGACGCGGTCAACGGCCCAGCGGTGCAGGACTTGTGGATGCTGCTGGGCGGCGATCGCCACGACATGCAGGCCCAGCTCGGCGCCGTGCTGGATGGCTACGACAGCTTGCGAGACTTCGACCGCCGCGAGCTGGCGCTGATCGAGCCGCTGCGCACGCTGCGCATCATCCAGCACAGCGCCTGGATCGCGCGGCGCTGGCACGACCCAGCCTTCCCGATCGCCTTCCCCAACTTCGAGAGCCCGTCGTACTGGGCCCAGCAGACCACGCTGCTGCGTGAACAGCTGGGTGCCATGCAGGAGCGACCGCTGGTGGCCTGAGCGCCGCGTCGGCCGCTCAGTGCGAGGCACCCTCGGCCGGCTCGACGCTGAGCAGCGCGGCCGGCTGGGTCAGCCCACGGGTCGACGTGCCGCTGGCCGGCACCTCGTCCCAATCAAGCTGGCCGGCCGGGCAAAGCTGCTGCACCTTGAACCACAGCGGCCCGGCGGTGGCGGGCAACTGGCCGCGCAGCACGAACTCGTCGTACTGCGCATCGGGCAGGTGTGCTTCGACGCTCTGCGCCGTCCAGACCACTTCGGTGACGTCTTCGGTGATCTGCTTGCCGTGGCTGGTGTAGGACTGGGCCAGCTTGTCGCGCCGGATGCTGAGCGCCCAGCCCGGCTTGGGCATGGGCTTGGCGCCCTTGAAGCCGGTCGGGATGTGCACGGTCACCGTGTGGGTGGCCTGCTTGCCTTCGCAACCGTGGCCGATCATCAGCACGGCCTTGTAATAACTGCCGGGCGCCGCCTTGGGCTGCTCCAGCACCACATGGGCCTGGGCGGCAAGTGCACCCAGCAGCGCGGCACCTAGCAGCAGCGGGCGCACCACCCGCAGCGGGCGCAGGCAGAAATGAGTCAGGGCTTGTTGCATCACGGGTTCTCCAGGAATTTCAAAAGCAGGCATGGCGGACGTCACAGATCGAACTTCAGCTCGGCGCTGAAGCTGCGCTGCGGGTAGGGGTGGAAGTTCCAGTAGTGGCAGTTGTTCAGGTTGTCGATGCCGGCAGCGGCGGTCCAGCGGCTGTCGATGCGCCACTGCACCCGTGCGTCGACGGTGAAGAACTTGCTCACGCCCTGGTAGGTGAAGCCGTTGACGTCGGCGTTGTTGAGGGTGCGGTACTGGCGGCCGCTGTAGCGTGCGGCCACGGTGCTGCTGAACTCGGGCGTCCAGCGGTAGGTCGCCACCGCTGCGGCACGCCAGTGCGGGATGTTGGGCTGCTGCTTGCCCAGCGTGTCGCCGGCTGCGGCGACAAAGCCGGCGTTCTCCTTGATCACCGAGTCGGCATACGTCAGGCTGGTGTCGAGGTCCAGGCCGGGCAGACCCAGGCCGCGCGCGCCGTAGACCAGCTCCAGGCCCTGGGTGGCGATGCGCCCGACGTTCTGGACCCGGCTGATGTTCTTGTTGGCCGCGGCGTCAAAAGTGGTTTGCGAATAGATCGAGTCGCGTGTGTTCTCGGTGAACCAGGTCAGGCGCAACTGGCCCTGGCCGACCTCTTTCTCGGCCGACAACTCGGTGGTGAGCGAACGCTCGGGGCGCAGATTGGGGTCGTTGATGTATTGCGAGTTGGTGGTGGAGGTGGCGCCGTAGAGCTCGGCCACGGTGGGCATGCGCACGGCGCGGCCCAGCGAGGCCTTCACCAGCAGATCGTCGGCCGCCTGCCATGAGAGGGCCGCCTTGGGCGAGAGATAGCCCTCGCTGCGCTCGGGGTAGGTGAGATTGCTCAGGGCCGAGAAGTTGGTCGAACCGTTGCGGGCCGTCCAGCGTTCGCCACGCAGGCCCAGCACGGTCTTCCAGTCGGGCGCCAGGCGCCAGACATCCTGCGCGTGCGCGCTGCGCAGTTGGGTCTCGCCACTCACGCGGCTCGCCAGGCTGCCCGGCGCATCGGCCAGCCAGTTGCCGCTGATGTTGGAGGTGAGGTAGTGCAGCGCGTAGCGGTCCTGCTGCAGGCCGAACTCGACGATGTGGGCGCCCTGCGTTCCTTCAGGGCGCCAGGTGCCGCGCGCCGCCACATTGCTCCAGCCGGTGCCGCTGCCGTCGGCCAGGGTGCCGGCACCGCCAGCGGCGGCGGCCGGCAAGGTGTTGGCTGCGCCGTTCTGGCGCTTGTCGTCCTTGGCGTAGTCGTAGGCACTGACCGCGGCCGACCAGTCCCAGGTGCCGCGCGTGTTGCTGCATACCGACAGGCCATGCATGGTGTGGCTGAGCGACTCGTTGGTGAGCGCGAAATCGCCGCCGGTGAGGGCAGCGTAGTTGCGGCCGTTGATCTGCAGCGAGTTCGGTGTCGTGCCGGTGCTACCCGTCGCGTAGACAGGATTGCCGGCGGCGTCGCGCAGATAGGACACCGGCCGCCCTTCCGAGTCGTTCTGCCACAAGCCGAAGGTGTAGGCGGCACGCACGGTGGGCGTCAGGTCATAGGCCAGCTTGACCTTCAGATGGTCCTGCTGCGTGTGGTACTCGGTGCCGGTGCCCAGCACCCAAATGTCGGCGTTGGCGTTGTTCTTGTCCGCCACCGCGCCGGTGACGGCGACCGGCGTGCCGGTCGCCGTGGCCGAGCCGGTGCTGACCGTGCGGGTGGCAAAGGTCAGCGGCTGGCCGTGACTGTCGGTGTGACTGAGGTTGGCAAACCAGGACCAGTCGCCGGCCCGGTCACCCAGCGCGACGCTGGTCTGCCAGGCCTTGTAGGTGGCGCTGGTGCTGTAGAGGTCGAAGGGCTGGGTGGTGTAACCGGCCTTGGCATGGGCCTCGAAGCGGGTAGGCATGCGGGTGACGTAGTCCACCACCGCGCCCACCGAGTTGCCCGGGTAGGCCGCCGAGAAGGGCCCGTACATGACATCGACGCGATCGATTTCCTCGGGCGTCACCAGACCCCAACGCGGCGGAAAGCTCAGGCCGCCGACGCCATTGCCCAGGTAGTTGGACAGCAGGATGCCGTCCGCATACACCGCCGAGCGCGCGCTGTTGCCGGTGCCCGAGGCGCGGCTGGACAGGATGGCGTGGTTGTAGTCGCCGATGTAGCGTTTGCGCACCAGCAGGCTGGGGAAGTATTTGAGGGCGTCTTCACTGTCGGCGGCGTTGATCTTCTCGGCCACCTCGGCGCCACGGATGCCTTCGATGGTGGTGGGAATCTGGGTGGGCAGCGAGGTCGGCTGGCTGCCGACGATCTCGACCACGCCGAGCGACTTGGCCTGGACGGTGGCAGCGGCAGGGGCCGCGACAGCGTCGGCGGCATGGACGGATGTGTGGGCTACACACAAGGCGAAGGGAAACGCCAGGCCGATGGCCTGGGCAAGCGGACACATACGCATGGGAGACAAACTCTGAACAGGGCGCGCACGCGGCTCGCAAGCCGGTCGCGACAACAGGACGGGCGACGCAGCAGCCAACCCGCCGGACTCGGCCGGCGCAGTGGCAGGAGGTGCGACGCAACAGGCGCGCCGACCCATTCAGGGTGGCGCGATATACCTGTTCAGAGCAGAGGGGGGGCGCGGTTGTCCGGGCGTTCGAAGGCCGGCCGCGCCAGCAGCACGTCGGCATACGCCACGTGGCGCGCAGCAGCGGCCTGTACCGGCAGGCCGCACAGCGTCGGCGCAGGCGGCAAGGGCATGCCCAGCGCGAGCGGTGGGTCGGCACAGAAGTCGCAGGCCTGCAGCTCGCCGAGGGTGTGCTGGATCGAGACCTCGGCCTCGATCAGGGCGTATTCGCGCGGCGACAACGACCCGGCCGTGACGCACCTGTCGCCGGCCACCGCCAGCACCCAGGCCTGGTGGTCATGCACGCGCTGCGGATCGTGCGCCCGCACGGCGTGTGACACCGTGGGCGCGAGCACGTTCAGCAGGACCAGCACGATGCCGAACCAGCTGACGAGACGACGACGCAGACCCTTGACCATGGCGCCATTGTTGCAACGGGGACGCCAGGCGGGCGCAGCAGCCCGGCCTGCGCCGACGAATCGAGCGGCTGCTCGTGTCAAGCCACACGCGCAGCCGTCGACGCAAAACAACAATCAGCCGAGGATGAGCGCCTGGATGCGCCGCACGTGGGCGGCCGGGTCTTCGAGCTGGCCGCCTTCGGCCAGCAGGGCGTTGTCGAACAGCACCTGGGCCAGGTCGTTGAACCTGGCCTCGCCCTCGGCGATGGCGGCCAGCTTCTTCACCAGGGCGTGGTCGGCATTGACCTCCAGCACTGGCTGGCTCGCCGGTGCGCTCTGGCCGGCCTGCTTGAGCAGACGCGCGAGATGGCCGCTCATGTCGCCTTCCTCGGCAACCAGGCAGGCCGGCGAGTCGACCAGGCGGGTGGTGACACGCACGTCCTTGGCGCGTTCACCCAGCGCGGCCTTGATGCGCTCCAGGGTGGGCTTGAAGCCCTCGGCCGCGGCCTCGGCCTTCTTCTTCTCCTCCTCGTCCTGCAGCTTGCCGAGGTCGACGCCACCCTTGGCCACGCTTTGCAGGCTCTTGCCGTCGAACTCGTAGAGGTGGCTGAGCATCCACTCGTCGACGCGGTCGGTGAAGAGCAGCACCTCGATGCCCTTCTTCTTGAAGATTTCCAGTTGCGGGCTGTTCTTCGCCGCGGCCAGGGTGTCGGCGGTGATGTAGTAGATGGCCTCCTGGCCTTCCTTCATGCGCCCCACGTAGTCGGCGAAGGACACCCCCTCGTCGGCATGGGTGGAGGCAAAACGCAGCAGCTTGGACAGCCGTTCCTGATTGGCATGGTCTTCGCCCACGCCCTCCTTGAGCACGGCGCCGAACTCCTTCCAGAAGGTGGCGTATTTGGCCTTGTCGTCGGCGGCAGTCTTCTCGTCCGTGCTGTCGGCCAGGCTTTCCAGCATGGAGAGCACCCGCTTGGTCGATCCTTCGCGGATGGCCTTCACGTCACGGCTTTCCTGCAGCAGTTCGCGGCTCACGTTCAGCGGCAGGTCGGCCGAGTCGATCACCCCCTTGACGAAGCGAAGGTAGACCGGCATCAACGCCTCGGCGTCGTCCATGATGAAGACGCGCTTGACGTAGAGCTTGACGCCGCCGCGCTTGTCGCGGTTCCACAGGTCGTAAGGCGCCTTGGCCGGGATGTAGAGCAGCTGGGTGTATTCGCTGCGGCCTTCGACGCGGTTGTGGGTGTAGGCCAGCGGCGCGGTCTGGTCGTAGGTGAGCTGCTCGTAGAAGGCCTTGTATTCGGCGTCGGTGATGTCGCTCTTGCTGCGGCTCCACAGGGCGGCGGCCTTGTTGATCGTCTCCCACTCGTCGGAGAGCACGTTTTCGTTCTTGTCCTTGTCCCACTCTTCCTTGCGCATGAGCACCGGCAGGGAGATGTGGTCGGAGTACTTGCTGATGGTTGACTTGATCTTCCAGCGGCTGAGCCACTCGTCCTCGCCTTCGCGCAGGTGAAGGATGACGTCGGTGCCACGGGTCTCGCGCGTGATGGTCTCGACCTCGAAATCACCGGTGCCCTCGCTGCTCCAGCGCACGCCCTCCGTCACCGGCACCCCGGCGCGCCGGCTTTCCACCGTGATGCGGTCAGCCACGATGTAGCCAGAGTAGAAGCCCACACCGAACTGGCCGATCAGGTTGGCGTTGCCCGCCTTGTCCTCGCCTTCGAGCTTGGCCATGAACTCGCGCGTGCCGCTCTTGGCGATGGTGCCCAGGTGTTCGATCGCCTCGGCAGCCGACAGGCCGATGCCGTTGTCGCTGATGACAATGCGCCGGGTCGCCTTGTCGTAGCTGATGCGCACCTCGAGGTTGGGCGTGTCCTCGAACAGCGCGGTGTTGTTCAGCGCCTCGAAGCGCAGCTTGTCGCAGGCGTCCGAGGCGTTGGAGACCAGCTCGCGCAGGAAGATCTCCTTGTTGGAATACAGCGAATGCGTAACCAGGTGCAGCAGCTGCTTTACCTCGGCCTGGAATGACAGGGTCTGTTTGTCCATGGATCGACTCGGAAACGGTTCTGACGTGGAAGGGTGGACCTGGGCCTGGTGCCGGTCGTGAGCGCAGCATGTGGCCGACCTTGCGGATTTCAAGCCCCGGCGCCAAAAAATCCCGTTCACCACCGCCGCTGGACCGTCCGGAATCCAAAGCGTTGGTGGGTGGCTGCAGCGGCAAGATTGCCAGTGCGTGCCGGATCGGGGAACATCGCGCCCGTCTCGGCCATACTAGAGGGCAAGGCCAATGTGCCACCCCCGGGCCGGGAGTCTGCGCGGGTGAGTGACGCTTGTGCGCCCGCCTCCTCAACCTGAGCCTGTACCCGTGGCCGATTCCGTCGCCGACGCCGCCCAACCCCCCAGCAGCACCCTCACCGGTGTGGCGCGCATCCTCGTGCATGCCGGCAAGCTGCAGCAACGCACCGCCGAAGAAGTCTCGCGCCTGGCGCGCGACCAGCGCCGCAACTTCGTTGCCGCTGCCGTCGGCGCCGGAGCGCTCAGCGCCACCGAGATGGCGCACACCCTGTCCGCCCATCTGGCCGTGCCGCTGCTCGACCTGGACGCGATCGACGTCGCCCGTCTGCCGCAGAACCTGGTCGACGCCCGCACGCTGGCGCAGTACCAGGTGCTGGTGCTGGGCAAACGCGGTAACCGCATCTTCATCGGCGGCTCAGACCCGACCGACCAGGAGGCGGTGGACCGCATCAAGTTCGCCACCCAGCTGACGCCCGAGTGGGTCATCGTCGAACAGGACAAGCTCGGTCGCATCCTGGACGGCAAGAGCACCAGCGCCACCGAGGCGCTGGAAAACATCGTCGCCGGCGACTTCGACTTCGACGTCGAGGAACAGGAGCCGGGGGCCAAGCAGGACGAGGAGGTCACCGCCGACGTCGAAGACGCGCCGGTGGTGCGTTTCCTGCAAAAGATGCTGATCGACGCCATCAACATGCGCGCGTCCGACCTGCACTTCGAGCCCTACGAGCAGACCTATCGGGTGCGGTTCCGCGTCGATGGTGAACTGCGCGAGATCACCCAGCCGCCGGTGGCGATCAAGGACAAGCTCGCCTCGCGCATCAAGGTGATCTCCAAGCTCGACATCGCCGAAAAACGCGTGCCGCAGGACGGCCGCATGAAGCTCAAGTTCGGCAACAAGGCGATCGACTTCCGCGTCAGCACCCTGCCCACGCTGTTCGGCGAGAAGATCGTGATCCGTATCCTCGATCCGTCCTCGGCCAAGCTCGGCATCGAGGCCCTGGGTTACGAGCGCGAGGAGAAGGATCGCCTGATGTCCGCCATCAAGCGGCCCTACGGCATGATCCTGGTCACCGGGCCGACCGGTTCCGGCAAGACGGTGTCGCTCTACACCTGCCTGAACATCCTCAATCAACCGGGCGTGAACATCGCGACCGTCGAGGATCCGGCCGAAATCAACCTGCCCGGCATCAACCAGGTTAACGTCAACGACAAGGCCGGGCTGAACTTCTCGATCGCGCTCAAGGCCTTCCTGCGCCAGGATCCGGACATCATCATGGTGGGCGAGATCCGCGACCTGGAGACGGCCGACATCGCGCTCAAGGCCGCCCAGACCGGCCACCTGGTGTTGTCCACCCTGCACACCAACGACGCACCGACCACGCTGACCCGCCTGTTGAACATGGGCGTGCCGCCCTTCAACATTGCCGCCAGCATCATCCTCATCACCGCCCAGCGCCTGGCGCGCAAGCTGTGCGAGAACTGCAAGAAGCCGGCCGACTACCCGCGTGAGGCGCTGCTGCGCGCCGGCTTCAAGGGCGAGGAACTCGACGGCACCTGGAGGCCATTCAAGGCTGTGGGCTGCTCGGCCTGCAACAACGGCTACCGCGGCCGGGTCGGCATCTACCAGGCGATGCCCATCACGGATGCGATGCAACGCATCATCCTGGATGAGGGTTCGGCGCTGGACATCGCCGAGCAGGCAGCGCGCGAAGGCGTGCGCGACCTGCGCATGTCCGGCCTGGTCAAGGTGCGCAACGGCCAGACCACCCTGGAAGAGGTGATCGCCGTCACCAACCAGTGACGGACCATCTCCATCGCGCCCAGACTCAACCCATCGAAAGCACAGCGACATGGCCACAGCCAATGCGGCAACGGCACGACAGATCAAGGACTTCGTCTACGAGTGGGAAGGCCGTGATCGCAATGGCAAATCCGTGCGGGGCGAAATGCGTGCCGGCGGCGAGGCGATGGTCAATGCCACCTTGCGGCGCCAGGGCATCATGGTGTCCAAGGTGCGCAAGCGCCGCAGCACCGGCGGCCACTCGATCAAGACCAAGGAAATCGCGATCTTCACGCGCCAGCTGGCCACCATGCTCAAGGCCGGCGTGCCGTTGCTGCAGTCCTTCGACATCGTGGCACGCGGCAGCAACAACCCGCGCCTGACCCGACTGTTGACCGAGGTCCGCAACGACGTCGAGACCGGCACCAGCCTGTCGGCGGCCTTCCGCAAGCATCCGCTGCAGTTCGACGCGCTGTATTGCAACCTGATCGAGGCCGGCGAGGCCGCCGGCATCCTGGAAACCCTGCTGGAACGACTCGCCACCTACCAGGAAAAGACGCTGGAGATCAAGGCCAAGATCCGCTCCGCCCTGGTCTATCCCACCTCGGTGCTGGTGGTGGCCTTCGTGGTCGTGTCGATCATCATGTTGTGGGTGATCCCGGCCTTCAAGGACATCTTCAAGAACTTCGGCGCCGACCTGCCCCTGCCCACCCTCATGGTGATCTCGATGTCCGAGACCTTCGTGCAGTACTGGTGGGCCATCTTCGGTGTCGCCATCGGCGGCACCTACATGTTCCTGCAGACCTGGAAGCGCTCCGAACGCATGCAGATGACCATGGACCGGCTGGTGCTCAAGCTGCCCATCTTCGGCATCCTGCTGCACAAGGCCTCGGTGGCGCGCTGGTCGCGCACCCTGTCGACCATGTTCGCCGCCGGCGTGCCGCTGGTCGAGGCGCTCGACTCGGTGGGCGGCGCCTCGGGCAACCGGGTCTTCCAGGTTGCCACCGACCAGATCCAGCGCAACGTCGCCACCGGAGCGGCGTTGACTGCGTCCATGCAGGCGACCGGCATCTTCCCGAACATGGTGCTGCAGATGAGTTCCATCGGCGAAGAGTCCGGCTCGCTCGACGCCATGCTCGGCAAGGTGGCCGACTTCTACGAGGGCGAGGTCGACGAGGCGGTCAAGTCGCTGTCCAGCCTGATGGAGCCCATCATCATCGTCTTCCTCGGCACGCTGATCGGCGGCATCGTGGTGTCGATGTACCTGCCCATCTTCAAGCTCGGCCAGGTGGTCTGACCGGGCCCATGCAAGGCAGCGCACTGTTCCTCCTGCTGCACCCGCTCGGGCTGGCTTTGGTCGGCCTGTGCATCGGCAGCTTCATCAATGTGGTGGTGCACCGGCTGCCGCTCATGCTGGAGGCGCGCTGGCGCGCCGAAAGTGCCGAGCTGCTGGGTCAGGAGCCACCGGCTGACCCGCACGCCGGGCTCAGCCTGGGGCGGCCCCGTTCACGCTGCCCACACTGTGGCCACGCGATCCGCTGGTACGAAAACGTGCCGCTGCTGAGCTGGCTCGTGCTGCGCGCTCGCTGCTCGGCCTGCAAATCGCCCATCTCGGTGCGTTATCCCTTGGTCGAGGCGGGCTGCGGGCTGCTGTTTGCCCTGCTGGGCCAGCAACTCGGGCCAGCGCCCACCACCCTCTTGTGGTGCGGCTTCGGCGCCACGCTGCTGACACTGGCCCTGATCGACTGGGACACCACCTTGCTGCCCGACGACATCAACCAGCCCCTGTTGTGGGCCGGGCTGATCGCCGCCGCCCTGGGCTGGACCCTGCCGCTGCCGGCTGCCCTGTGGGGCGCGGTTGCGGGTTACCTCAGCCTGTGGCTGGTCACCTGGCTGTTCAAGCTCGCCACCGGCAAGGTCGGCATGGGCGAGGGCGACTTCAAGCTGCTCGCCGCCCTGGGCGCTTGGCTGGGCGCGCCCATGATCCTGCCCATCGTGCTGGGCGCGTCGGTGCTGGGTGCCATCGTCGGCATCGTCATGAAACTGACCGGCGCGCTGCGCGAGGGCCGCTACGTGCCCTTCGGCCCCTTCCTGGCCGGCGCCGGCCTGGCCTGCCTGCTCGCCGGGCACGATCAGGTCATGGGCTGGCTGGGCTGGTACTGACACCATGGGCGATGCCCCGCCCGCAAACCGCGCCGTGACCAGGCCAGCCGGGCAGCGGCTCAACATCGGCCTGACCGGCGGCATCGGCAGCGGCAAGAGCACGGTGGCGCGGCTGTGGGCCGAGCTGGGCGCAGTCATCATCGACACCGACGCCATTGCCCACTCCCTCACGGCGCCCGCAGGCGCAGCCATCGCGCTCATCGCCCGGCAGTTCGGCGCCGACATGATCAACGCTGCCGGCGCGCTGGACCGCGCCCGCATGCGCGAACTGGTCTTCAGCCGGCCCGAAGCGCGTGCCGACCTGGAAGCCATCCTGCATCCACTCATCCGCGAGGAAACCGAGCGCCAGGCCAACGCCGCGCCGGCCGACGCGCTGCGGGTGTTCGACGTGCCGCTGCTGGTCGAGTCCGGCCGCTGGCGTGAACGTGTCGACCGCGTGCTGGTGGTCGACTGCGACGAGGTCGTGCAGATCGAGCGCGTCGTGGCACGCAACGGCTGGACGCCCGATGCCGTGCGGCGCGTCATCGCCCAGCAGGCCAGCCGGGCACAGCGCCGGGCGGTCGCCGACGCCATCATCCTCAACCAGGACAAGACCATCGACGCCCTGCGCGTCGAAGTGGCGGCGCTGCACCTGCGCTGGACCGCCGGCCAGCCCTGAACCCTGTGGAACAATGCCGCCCGCCGCAGTGGCCGCGCGCTGCGGCTGTGGGAGCCCCGAGCCTTGATCGTCGTCTACGAATACCCCTTCCACGAAAGCATCCGCACCATGTTGCGGCTCGAACAGTTGTTCGGCCGGCTCGACCTGTTGCGTGAGCGCGACCATGCGGTCGACCACCATTACGCCCTGGCGACGGTGTTCGAGATCATGGACGTGGCAGCGCGTGCGGACATCAAGAGCGACCTGCTGCAGGACCTGGATCGCCAGCGCCAGCAACTTGCCAGCTTCCGCGGCAACCCGTCCATTTCGGAAGCGGCGCTGGACGCCGCGGTCGAACGCATCAACACCGCCTGGTCGGCACTCAACGCCCTGCCGGGCAAGGCCGGCCAGGCGCTCAACGGCAATGACGCGCTGATGAGCATCCGCAGCCGCATCAGCATTCCCGGCGGCACCTGCTCGTTCGACCTGCCCGGCTATCACGCCTGGCAACAGCGCCCGGCAGCCGAACGCCGCGCCGACCTGCAGCGCTGGACGGCCGGCTTCACGCCGCTGGCCAACGCGCTGAGCGTGAGCCTGAGACTGTTGCGCGAGGCTGGCGCGCCGCAAAACGTGAGCACCCGGGCCGGCCAGTACCAGCAGTCGCTCGGCAGCAGTCGCAGCTACCAGTTGTTGCGTGTGGCCATCGACGATGCCTGTGGCCTGGTGCCGGAGATCAGCGGCAATCGCCTGCTGGTGGCCATCCGCATGATGAAGCCGGACGCCGACGGCCGCCTGCGCCCGGCCGGCGACGACGCCAGTCTCGACCTGACGCTGTGCGCCTGACCGGTCACCCGGCTGCGACCGCCTCGACCACCCCGCCTCAGCCATGACCGACCTGCCCAGCGCAACACCCTCCCGGCGCGGCCCTGAGGTCGACTGCCCGGCCTGCGGCAGCAAGACCCGCTTCGAAGCCGCCAATCCCTACCGCCCGTTTTGCAGCCAGCGCTGCCAGAGCCATGACTTCGGCGCCTGGGCGAGTGAAAACTACCGCGTCGCGGCCGACGCGCCGCCCGATCCTTTCGAGGCCCCGCGCGACGGTCAGTGAACCAATACTGCCGGCCCGATCATCAGAGGGGCGGCGGGTCGGCAACGCCGTGGGTCGGGCCGACATGGCCGCGCTCCTCAGCCAGCCACTGCAGCACCGGAATCGTGCCCGGCAGCACGGGCAGCACCTGCACCGGCAAGCCTTGCCAGGCCAACTGCTGGCCTTCACGCATCTCGAACTCGCCCGTCCAGCGGTGCAGCTTGCAGAAGTTCAGGCGCACGCGGGCGTGTGGATAGTCCATCAGCAGCGTGCGCCAGGCGATGACGTCAGTCGGATCGACCGCGATGCCCAGCTCCTCGTGCAACTCGCGCGCCAGCGCCTGGGCCACGGACTCGCCGGCTTCGACCTTGCCGCCCGGGTATTCCCAGTAACCGGCGTAGGCCTTGCCGGGAGGACGGCTGGTGAGCAGGAACTCGCGCTCGGCGCCCGTGGCCGGGTCCAGGCGCACGAGCACGCCCACGGCCACGTCCACCGGCGTGCGGCGCGCGCGCGCGGCCTGGGCCTCGGGTGTGGCGGCCGGCGCGGTGACGAGTGCACCGTCCGGGTCGACCAGGCCGGGCGCGGCGTCGCCGCCGGGCTGTTCCGCGGCGGCAGCGTTCGTCGCCATCACACCGCGTCCAGACCGGCGGGGATGTCGTCGGCGCCCGGAGCGCTGGATACCACGGCCACCGGCAGGTCCCGAGCCGCGTCGCCGGCATGGCGGCCGCTGTAGTCGCGTGCAAACTGGTAGGCCACCCGGCCGGAGCGCGAACCACGTTCCAGCGCCCAGACCAGCGATTCCTGCTTCGACGCGACGATGGCCGCCTCGGGCACGCCGAAATGGCGCAACCACTGCGCCGCTATGGCCAGGTACTCGCCCTGGCTGAAGGGATAGAAGCTCACCCACAGGCCAAAGCGCTCGCTGAGCGAGATCTTCTCCTCGATCACCTCGCCGGGATGGACCTCGCCGTCCTCGGTGTGGGTGTAGCTCAGGTTTTCCTTCATGTATTCCGGCAGCAGGTGGCGACGATTGCTGGTGGCGTAGATCAGCAGGTTGTCGCCGGCCTGGGCGACCGAGCCGTCGAGCACGCTCTTGAGCGCCTTGTAGCCCGGTTCACCTTCGTCGAAGCTGAGGTCGTCGCAGAAGACGATGAACTTCTCCGGCCGCCCGGCCACCAGGTCGATCAGGTCGGGCAGATCGACCAGGTCGGTCTTGTCGACCTCGATCAGGCGCAGGCCCTGGCCGGCGTATTCGTTCAGGCAGGCCTTGATGAGCGAGCTCTTGCCGGTGCCGCGCGCGCCGGTGAGCAGCACGTTGTTGGCGGGCAGGCCGGCGACGAACTGGCGCGTGTTGCGCAGCAGCTTGTCCTTCTGGCCGTCGACCTCCTTCAGATCGTCCAGCGCGATGCGGGCGACATGGCGCACCGGCTCCAGCACGCCGACATGGCCGCCGCGCTTGCGGTAACGAAAGGCGATCGAGGCGCCCCAGTCCGGCTCGCCGAGCGGGTGGGGCAGGATGGCTTCGAGCCGGCCGAGCAGGGCCTCGGCGCGGGTGATCAGGTGGTCGAGTGCGGTCGTCATATGGGCGGCGAGTGTAGAAGCCGCCCTGTCCGCCCCGTGATGTCCGCCCCGTGATGCCGGCCACGCCGGACGTACTCAGCCCAGCAGCAGCGCCAGCGCCGGGTCGAGGTGTTCGGCCGGGCTGCGTTTGAAGCCCGAGCGCGTGTAGCGCTGCAAGCGGCCCTGGGCGAAGCTCACCAGCACCGAGGCCAGCACGCTGGCATCGACGGTGGGTGTGGTCGAGCCGGCGGCATCTGCAGCCAGGCGCAGGCTGACCCGCAGCTGCGACTCGATGCGGTCGAAGAACTGGTTCATGCGCGCGCTCAGCCGCTCGTGCTCGAACACCAGGGCGTCGCCCACCATCACGCGCGTCATGCCCGGGTTCTTCTCGCCGAACTGCAGCAGCAGCGCCAATGTGCGCGCCGCCTGCACACGACCGTCCGCCTCACGCTCGGTGATCTGGCGCACCAGGGTGAAGACGCTGGCCTCGATGAACTCGATCAGACCTTCGAACATCTGCGCCTTGCTGGCGAAATGGCGATACAGCGCCGCCTCGCTCACCTCCAGCCGAGCCGCCAGCGCCGCGGTGGTGATGCGTTCGGCGCCCGGTTCCTCGAGCATCGCAGCCAAGGTCTGCAGGATCTGCACCCGGCGCTCGCCTGGCTTGGGGCGCTTGCGGGCGCCGGGCTCGGCCGCCGCGCTGGGCACGCCGTCGACCAACACATCGGCTGCCGCCCGTTCGATCACGGCCACATCGGAAGAGTCCGCGGGGGGCGCCGGCTTCAGGGCGGGCAAGACAACAGGCATCGAGTCAGGCATGGGGGGTCTAGGTCGCCAACAGCCGCCGCTGGTGCAGCAGCGTTTGTAAGTGCCTGATTCTGGCAGACACATACGCCGGCTTGCGGTGCAGGCGCACGTGCGCCTCCGGGCCGTGGCGGCGGTGCAGATGCAGCCAGCGCTGCATCCACACCGTGGCCATGCCGACGCTGCGGGCCGACTTCTGGTGCACCAGCGTGTCTTCCACCAGCACGCAGCGCGACGGCGCCACCTTCAGCCGCACCGCCAGGCCGCGCAGCATGCGAGCGTCGGGCTTGGGGCGCAATTGGCCGAACATGGTCATCTGCTCGATGGCAATCACGCCGTCGAAGTGACGCCCCAGACCCAGGCCGTCGAGCACCCGGCGCGCGTAGGCGGCCGGCGCGTTGGTCACGATGACCTTGCGCCCGGGCAGGCGCGCCAGCGCGGCGCGGTCGTGCGGATGCGTGCGCAGGCTGTCCTCCAGCCCCGGCAGTCGGTGCGTCTCGTGCAGGAAGTGGGCGGCCCGAACGCCGTGGTGCCGCATCAAGCCGAGCAGCGTGGCGCCGTACAGCCGCCAGTAGTGGCGGCGCAGCTCGTCGGCACGCGCCTTGTCCACCCCCACCGCCTGCTGCACGTAGTCGCTCATCGAGACGTTGAGCGCACCGAACACATAGGCGCTGGCGTCGTGCAGGGTGTTGTCGAGGTCGAACAGCCAGACGGGCTGGCGCCGACGCGCCGAGGTCAGCGGGGCCGTCATGCCTGCAGGTCGTCGTAGGCGTCGTGGCCGCTCAGGCCCAGGTCGATGCTGGCCAGGTGCAGCACGCCGTCCAGGCCGGCGTCGGGCGGTGCCGCCTCATGCAGCACCCAGCCGACCGGCTCGCGGCGGAAGAGTTCGAGCCGGCGCGCGTCGATGTCGACCAGCAGATATTCGTGCAGCGATTCCAGCCGGCGGTAGGCGGCGAACTTGGCGCCGCGGTCGTAGGCGGCGGTCGAGTCGGACAACACCTCGACGATGAGCTTGGGCGCACGCAGCGCCAGCTCACGCAGGCGGTCGTCCTCGTCGCAGCTGACCATGACGTCGGGATAGAAGACCGCGTCGGCCGCCACGACCTCCAGTTTCATGTCCGAGGTATAGGCGCGGCAACGCGTGCCGCGCAGGTGTTCGCGCAATCGCGCGAACAAGGCGCCGGCCACGAGCACATGCTCCTGGCGCGCCCCCACCATGGCGAAGACTTCGCCCGCGAGGTACTCGTTCTTGTCGGCCTGCTGCGCCTCCCAGGCCAGGTAGGCGTCGCGGTCGAAGCGGGGTTGAGGCAGGCCCATGGTGAGGCGCGGGTGCTGGGGTGGCGATCCGCCCATGGTAGCGAGCGGCCAGGGCGCTGACTGCGCCGCGGCTCAATGTGAGCGGATCATCGTGCCGTAGGCCTGGTCGGTGAGGATCTCCAGCAGCATGGCGTGCGGCACCCGGCCGTCGACCACATGCACCGCATTCACGCCACTTTTCGCCGCGTCGATGGCGCCGGCCAGCTTGGGCAGCATGCCGCCGCTGATGGTGCCGTCGGCCACCAGCTCGTCGATCTGGCGCGGGGTGAGCTCGGTGATCAGTTCGCCGGCCTTGTCCAGCACGCCGCGGATATTGGTCAGCATCACCAGCTTCTCGGCCTTGAGCACGGTGGCGAGCTTGGCCGCCACCAGGTCGGCGTTGATGTTGTAGCTCTCGTTGTGCTCGCCAAAGCCGATCGGGCTGACCACCGGGATGAAGGCGTCGTCCTGCAGCGCCTTGACCACGCTGGGGTCGATGGACTCGATGTCGCCCACCTGGCCGACGTCGTGCTCCTTGCTCGGGTCGTCCTTGTCGAGCAGCTTCATCTTGCGTGCGCGGATCAGGCCGCCGTCGCGCCCGGT